>NZ_JAMBLS010000018.1 GCF_023336905.1 Bacteroides sp. ET71 | reverse complement strand
ATATATAATCTGTGGTCATCTGTCATATCTGTGTCATCTGCGTGCCATATTCCATGTTTCCGCGCGTTTCCCCCGCCTCAATCCTTCGACTGGTACATCTTCGCGCGCATGGCCTTGATGTGGTCGGACGTGATGTAATCGTCATACTCCATCATCTTGTCAATGATGCCGTTGGGCGTCAGTTCGATGATGCGGTTGGCCACCGTCTGGATGAACTCGTGGTCGTGCGAGGCAAAAAGGATGTTCCCCTTATAAATCTTCAAATTGTTGTTGAAAGCCTGAATGGACTCCAAATCCAGGTGATTGGTAGGCGTATCCAAGATGAGGCAGTTGGCATTGCGCAACTGCATACGGGCTATCATGCAACGCATCTTCTCGCCTCCTGACAAGACACTGGCCTTCTTCAGCACCTCTTCGCCGGAAAACAACATGCGGCCCAGGAAACTCTTCATGTAGACCTCGTTGCCCTCGCCAAACTGGCTGAGCCACTCCACCAGGTTCAAGTCGGTGTTGAAGAACGACGTATTGTCCAGCGGCAGGTAAGCCGTGGTGATGGTCACCCCCCAATTGTAATGCCCGGCGTCCGGCTTCATGTTCCCGTTGATAATTTCAAACAAATCAGTCATGGCACGGGGGTCATGCGAGAGGAAGACAATCTTGTCGCCCTTCTCCACATTGAAATTGACATCGCGGAACAGCACCGTGCCGTCGTCCAGCGTCTTCGTCAACCCGGACACTTCCAATATTTGGTTGCCCGGCTCACGCTCGGGAGTAAAGATGATGCCGGGATACTTGCGCGACGAAGGCTTGATTTCGTCCACCGTCAGCTTCTCCAGCATCTTCTTACGGCTGGTGGTCTGCTTGCTCTTGGCCACATTGGCGCTGAACCGGCGGATAAACTCCTCCAGCTCCTTGCGCTTCTCCTCCACCTTCGCCTTCTGGTTCTGCTGCTGGCGCAATGCCAACTGGCTCGACTCGTACCAGAAACTGTAATTGCCGGCAAACAGATTGATTTTGCCGTAGTCAATATCCACCGTAT
Organism: Bacteroides sp. ET71; assembly: GCF_023336905.1. Lineage (GTDB taxonomy): Bacteria > Bacteroidota > Bacteroidia > Bacteroidales > Bacteroidaceae > Bacteroides. The sequence continues at coordinate 66,418 of NZ_JAMBLS010000018.1, read as the reverse complement.
GCGTGCAGACCGAATCGAGGAAATGGCGGTCGTGGCTGACCACCAGCACCGTATGTTCAAAATTGGCCAGATACTCCTCCAGCCACGTCACTGTCTCCATGTCCAAGTCATTGGTAGGCTCGTCCAGCAACAAGTTGTCCGGATTACCGAAGAGCGCCTGTGCCAACATGACGCGCACCTTCTCCTTGTTATTCAAATCACCCATCAACAAGTAATGCTTGTCCTCCTTGATGCCCAGTCCGCTCAACAAGGCAGCCGCATCGCTCTCGGCGTTCCAGCCGTCCAGTTCGGCAAACTTCTCCTCCAATTCAGACACCTTCAGCCCATCTTCGTCCGTGAAATCCTCCTTGGCATACAAAGCCTCACGCTGCTTCATGATGTCCCACAAGATGGTATGCCCCATCAGCACCGTGTCCATCACCGTGAAGGCATCCCACTTGAAGTGGTCCTGGCTCAAGACCGACAGACGCTCACCCGGCCCCAGCGTGATGCTGCCCGTTGTAGGCTCCAATTCTCCGGAGATAGTCCGCAGGAACGTAGACTTCCCAGCCCCGTTGGCACCGATGATGCCGTAGCAATTACCACTCGTAAATTTCAGATTGACATCCTTAAACAATACTCTTTTACCAAACTGTACCGATACGTTAGAAACTGTAATCATGCGCTATTATATATAATGGTTAAGGCAACCTCCGGTCGCCCTTGAAAACTCCAGCCTGCCACCCTCCCCTCTTCCGGTTCCTACCTTCTCCCTACCTCCTCCCTGTCTATACACAAGGACGAGGTAGGGAGAAGGTAGGGAGGAGAAACGACTTGGGTATATCTCGTTTCGGGCCGCAAAGTTACGAAAATTCAGCAAACAAACCACGAGAAGCCCTGCCAATGTGACATAAAAGCAGTATCTTTGCGCCGTTTTGCAAAATCCCGCCATTTTGGCAAACTTTTTGTAGAAGGATGAGAGTCTGTTTAAAAATCGCTCTCTCTGTCATGTTGAGCAAGCGCAGCGTAGTCGAAACATCTCCCTAATACTTTTCAGGTGCGTAGTGAGACCCCTCGACTGTGCTCGGGGTGACAGAGCAAATGAAAATTTAAACGACAGGCTCTGAATATTCTAATCGCGAAATAACAAAATCACAACAATATGGACAAAAAAGAAAAAACTATCAAAGAAGAGGAAGAAATAAAGGTAGAAGGCCGGAGCGAAGAAAAAGCAGCTTCGGAAGAACAACCTAAAGGACAAGAGACTCCCAAACACGAAGAAAAAGAAGAAGAATCCGAACTGCAAAAAATCCAACAGGAACTGGCAGAGCAAAAAGACAAATTCCTACGCTTGTCTGCCGAATTTGACAACTACCGCAAACGCACGATGAAAGAAAAAGCGGAGTTGATTCTGAACGGAGGAGAAAAGAGCATCACGAGCATCCTGCCGGTTGTCGACGATTTGGAACGTGCCCTGAAGAATATGGAAACAGCCACAGACGTCGAAGCCGTCAAAGAAGGAGTGCAGTTGATTTATAACAAATTCATGAACGTGCTGGGACAAAATGGCGTGAAAGTCATCGAAACCCAAGAGCAACCGCTGAACACAGACTATCACGAGGCCATCGCCGTCATCCCGGCTCCGGAAGAAGAGAAGAAAGGCAAGATTCTGGACTGCGTACAGACAGGATATACGCTGAACGACAAAGTGATACGTCATGCCAAAGTAGTGGTGGGAGAATAAGAATAATGACATAAGGAAATATGGAAAAAAGAGATTACTACGAAGTCCTGGGCGTTGCGAAAAACGCATCGGCAGATGAAATTAAAAAAGCCTACCGCAAAAAAGCCATCCAATACCACCCGGACCGCAATCCGGGGGACAAAGAAGCGGAAGAGAAATTCAAAGAAGCCGCCGAAGCCTACGACGTATTAAGCAATCCGGACAAACGTGCACGCTATGACCAATTCGGCCATGCCGGCATGAGTGGAGCCGCAGGCAACGGAGGTCCGTTCGGCGGATTCAGTGGCGGCATGTCAATGGATGACATATTCTCGATGTTCGGCGATATATTCGGAGGGCATGGTGGCTTCGGAGGTTTCGGAGGATTTGGCGGCGGAGGCGGCACGCAACAACGCCGTTTCCGAGGCTCAGACCTCCGCGTAAAAGTAAAACTGACCCTGAAAGAAATCTCTACGGGAGTAGAAAAAAAATTCAAGCTGAAAAAATACGTTCCGTGTCCCCATTGCCACGGCTCGGGAGCAGAAGGGAACAGCGGCGTAGAGACGTGTCCCACATGTAAAGGTTCCGGTTCAGTTATCCGCAACCAGCAGACCATCTTAGGCACGATGCAGACCCGCACCACATGCCCCACCTGCGGAGGCGAAGGCCATATCATAAAGAACAAATGTAAGGAATGTGGAGGCGAAGGCATCGTGTACGGCGAAGAAGTTGTAACCGTCAAAATCCCCCAAGGCGTATCCGAAGGCATGCAGCTCTCCATGAGCGGCAAAGGAAATGCCGGAAAACATAACGGCGTGCCAGGCGATTTGCTCATCCTCATAGAAGAGGAGGCCGACAAAGAGCTTATCCGCGATGAGAATGACCTGATATATAACTTACTGCTCAGCTTCCCCACGGCAGCCTTGGGCGGGACAGTGGAAATCCCGACCATCGACGGACGAGTGAAAGTAAAAATCGAACCGGGCACCCAGCCGGGCAAAGTCCTCCGCCTGCGCAACAAAGGCCTGCCCAGCGTTAACGGATACGGCACAGGCGACCTGTTGGTAAATGTCAGCATCTACGTGCCCGAAACCCTGAACAAAGACGAGAAAAAAGCTTTGGAAGAAATGGACAAGTCGGACAACTTCAAGCCGAACACTTCCATCAAAGAAAAAATCTTCCGAAAGTTCAAGACCTTGTTCGAATAATCTCTTGTAGTAGTCTCTTTTATTGGTGTACATACACATCTTGCATCTGCCATACCGGACAGGACAGACCTTCAGGAAAGAAGCCATTGTCAAACCTGCCGGGTATGGCAGATTTTTTGTTTGCCGTTACAAGAAAATCAAGCTGCTAAGGCAACAGTAACAAGGTTTCTACCCAAAGAAAAGCACAATGAACAAAAAGAAAGTTCACTGAACGCAGAAAAAAAACGCACTTTTGTTTGGTAGTTCCAAATAAAGCCGTACCTTTGCACCCCGTAAGCGAAACGATAGCAAATGCCGTTATAGCTCAGTTGGTAGAGCAACGCATTCGTAACGCGTAGGTCGCCAGTTCAAGTCTGGCTAACGGCTCTGAAAGGAGGCATGGAAACATGCCTCCTTTTCTATTTGGACGGGGCGTATGGCTTATCTGACTTGGATTCGGTAGGAGCAAAGCTATCGCACGGAAGAGCCCCGGCTACTGCGAAGGCAGGCACGCTTCACTCTTCCTGCTGATATTTCCAAGAAAGAAACGATATATCAGTGATTCTTCTTACCTTTGCCTCATGGAAAAGAAAAAGAAACGATTACTCCTCCTATTCATTGCCGCTTTGCTGCTGGCAGCAGGCATCGCGGCAGCCTCTGTTGGTTATTTGTGGTTTGCCCCACAGTTTTTCCCCCAGCACACAACTTACATTTATGTTGACAATGATGACACAGCAGACTCCGTATATAACAAGATAGAGACAACAACCGGATGCAGCCACACCGTAATTGGCAGCCTTCGATGGATGGCACGCTACCGGCACTATGACACATCCGTACATACCGGCCGCTATGCCATACGCACGGGCGAAAGCATTTATCACGTTCTCAGCCGCCTGCTACGGGGCTACCAGGAGCCCATGAACCTTGTCGTAGGAAGTGTACGTCAACTGGACAGGCTGTCACGCAACATCGGTCGACAACTGATGCTAGATTCGGCCGATGTGGCAAATCTCCTCGTCGATAGCGCTCACATAACCGTCTTGGGATACAACCGGCAGACTTTACCGGCTCTGTTCATCCCCAACACGTATGAAGTATATTGGGACATAAGCGCCGAAGAATTTCTACAACGCATGGAGAAAGAGTACGAACGGTTCTGGAACAAAGACCGCCGCGACAAGGCGCAAGCGCTGGGAATGACGCCCGTCGAAGTGGCGACACTGGCTTCTATTGTGGAAGAGGAAACCAACGACAGTCAGGAGAAACCAATCGTGGCCGGACTATACATCAATCGGCTGCACCGGGGAATGGCGCTACAAGCCGACCCCACCGTACGCTTTGCCGTGGGAGACTTTGAACGGCAACGGGTTACCCATGCAGACTTGTCCATCAATTCACCTTACAACACTTACCTGCACACCGGATTGCCTCCCGGCCCCATCCGCATTGCCACGCCTGAGGGTTTGGACGCCGTATTAAACTATGCACACCACAACTACCTGTACATGTGTGCCAAAGAAGATTTCTCGGGTCGCCATAACTTTGCCTCCAACTATTCGGAACATTTACGTAACGCACGCCGCTACCAACAAGCATTGAACGAAAGAAAGATTTTTCGCTGAAAAAGTTACGAAACATCAGCAAAAAGCGTATCTTTGCGAAGATATCGATAATTTCCAACCATGACAAACAACTAAAAAGATGAATAAACAGCTTCTATTGGGAGACGAAGCCTTGGCACAAGGAGCTTTGGATGCCGGACTGTCCGGCGTTTATGCCTATCCGGGTACTCCCTCTACCGAAATCACCGAATACATACAGGCTGCTCCCGAAGCACGCGAACGCAAAGTACACAACCGCTGGTCTGCCAACGAAAAGACTGCGATGGAAGCCGCATTGGGCATGTCTTTTGCCGGAAAACGCGCGCTGGTGTGCATGAAACATGTAGGCATGAACGTCGCAGCCGACTGTTTTGTCAATGCTGCCATTACCGGCGTACGCGGTGGCCTGATTGTAGTCGCAGCCGATGACCCGGGCATGCATTCTTCACAAAACGAACAAGACAGCCGTTTTTACGGTGACTTTGCCCTTATACCGATGTATGAACCCAGCAATCAGCAAGAAGCATACGAAATGGCATACAGAGGATTCGACTTCTCAGAGCAGACGGGCGAGCCGGTGCTGATGCGTCTCGTCACACGTTTAGCCCATTCGCGGTCAGGCGTCATTCGCCATGAGCCTCAAACAGTTCCCGCCTTGCCTGCCGTAAGCGATGCCAGCCAATTTGTCCTACTACCGGGGATTGCACGCCGTCGTTACCGTGCACTGCTGGAAAAACAAACCGAATTGCTCAAAGCATCCGAAGAATCGCCTTATAACTTGTACACAGACGGTCTGGACAAAAGCCTGGGCATCATTGCCTGTGGCATCGGTTATAATTACCTGATGGAAAACTATCCCGACGGCTGCCCTTATCCGGTATTGAAAATCGGACAATATCCCCTCCCCCGCAGACAACTGACAAAGATAGCAGCAGAATGTGACTCGCTACTGGTCATTGAAGACGGTCAACCTTTCGTGGAAAAGCAACTGAAAGGTTATCTGGGCAACGCCCTCCGTATAAAGGGCCGCATGGATGGTACTTTGCCTCCTGACGGGGAACTAAACCCGGACATTGTGGCACATGCGTTAGGCATGGACAATCAGAGCGTGTTCGACGCCTCTCCATTGGTAGAGATGCGTCCCCCCGCTTTATGTGAAGGTTGCGGACACCGTGACATGTACACCATACTGACCAAAGTCCTGCGAGAAGAATATCCGGAGCACCGTGTGTTCGGTGACATTGGCTGCTATACACTCGGAGCCGGCGCCCCCTTCCATGCCATTCACTCTTGTGTAGATATGGGCGCTTCCATCACCATGGCCAAAGGTGCTTCGGATGCTGGTATTTACCCGGCCGTAGCAGTTATCGGAGATTCAACTTTCACGCATTCCGGTATGACAGGCCTTTTGGATTGTGTCAATGAACAAGCCGACGTGACAGTCATCATATCAGACAATGAAACCACCGCCATGACCGGCGGGCAAGATTCGGCTGGCACTGGACGTTTGGAAAGTATCTGCGCCGGCATCGGAGTAGCCCCAGAACACATACGTGTTGTTGTCCCACTGAAAAAGAATTACGAAGAAATGGAGAACATACTACGAGAAGAACTGAACTACCACGGCGTATCAGTCATCATTCCAAGACGCGAGTGCATCCAGACGTTAGTCCGCAAAAAAAGAAACAACAAATAACAACGCCATGAAAAAAGACATTATATTATCGGGCGTAGGAGGACAAGGAATCCTTTCCATCGCTGCCGTCATTGGCCAAGCCGCTTTAAAAGATGGTTTATATATGAAGCAAGCCGAAGTTCACGGGATGAGCCAACGGGGTGGTGACGTACAATCCAACTTACGCATCAGTGACCGTCCCATAGCTTCCGACCTTATTCCAACAGGCAAGTGTGATCTAATCATTTCCTTGGAACCCATGGAAGCGTTGCGCTATCTACCCTACTTAAGCAAAGACGGATGGCTGGTAACCAATGCCGCTCCATTTGTCAACATCCCCAATTATCCAGCAGAAGAAGCGATACAAGCAGAGATAGACAATTTGCCTCATCACATCATGCTGGATGTGAACCAAACAGCCAAAGAAATCGGAAATTCACGCACTGCCAACATCGTATTATTGGGAGCAACAGTCCCTTTCTTGGGCATCAGTTACGAAAAAATACAAGACAGCATCCGCCACATCTTCCAACGCAAAGGAGAAAGCATTGTAGCCATGAACCTGCAAGCACTGGAAGCCGGAAAAGCCATCGCCGAGAAAATGTTATAACCAACAACAACTAAACAGCCAGAACACAACCATGAATAGTAAATATTGGGAAGAAGACATAGAGACCATGCCAAGAGAAGCGTTGCAGAATCTCCAACTGCAACGCCTTAAGAAAACCATGCACATCGCCTCCCACTCTCCTTACTACGGAAAAGTTTTCAAAGAATTAGGCATCACCGCCGATGCCCTACATTCGGTAGCAGATATACGCAAACTACCCTTCACTACCAAAGCAGATATGCGTGCCAACTATCCCTTTGGCTTAGTGGCAGGCAACATGCGAGAAGACGGCGTACGCATCCATTCCTCCAGCGGTACTACCGGAACTCCCACCGTCATCGTACATTCACAGCATGATTTGGATTCTTGGGCCAACCTCGTAGCACGTTGTTTATATATGGTAGGCATCCGCAAGACAGATGTCTTCCAAAACAGCTCAGGTTACGGCATGTTCACGGGCGGATTAGGATTTCAATATGGAGCAGAACGCCTGGGTGCATTGACAGTACCGGCAGCAGCAGGCAACAGCAAACGACAGATAAAATTCATCACAGACTTTGGCACAACCGCCCTGCATGCCATCCCAAGCTATGCCATACGCTTGGCTGAAGTATTTCAAGACGAAGGCATAAACCCCACTTCCACCACACTGCGGACCTTAATCATTGGTGCAGAACCGCACACCGAAGAACAACGCAGAAAAATAGAACGCCTATTAGGTGTCAAAGCCTACAACAGTTTCGGAATGACCGAGATGAATGGCCCCGGAGTTGGATTCGAATGTCTGGAGCAGAACGGAATGCATATCTGGGAAGACTGCTACCTGGCCGAAATCGTTGACCCGGAAAGCGGAGAACCCATGCCTGACGGAGAAATTGGTGAACTGGTACTCACTACACTCGACAGGGAAATGATGCCTTTGATACGATACCGCACACGTGACTTAACCCGCATCCTACCAGGCAAATGCCCTTGTGGACGCACTCATCGTCGCTTAGACCGAATCAAAGGACGTACCGACGATATGTTCATTATCAAAGGGGTTAACATCTTCCCCATGCAGGTAGAGAAAATTCTGGTACAATTTCCACAATTGGGCAGTAATTATTTAATTACCCTCGACACCATCCACAATCAAGATGAGATGATAATTGAAGTCGAACTCAGTGATTTAATATCAGACAACTACCTCGAATTGGAAAAAATCCGCAAAGACATTACGAGACAACTTAAAGATGAAATCCTGCTAACACCCAAACTGAAACTCGTCAACAAGGGCTCGTTGCCTCAAAACGAAGGGAAAGCCATAAGGGTAAAAGATTTGCGAGAAAAATAAGACAAAGAAAAGGGGCGGCTCTCAATTAGAAGAGCCGCCCTTTTTATAGAAAGCCGCACCGATGATGTGATGAAACTCCGAATGACATGGTTTGAGTGCTCGTCCTCTTTGTAATCCACCGACTCAAAGGTTACCCCGAAGGGCGTGGCCCGCCATTGAGAAGCGAAGCTTGTCTCGGTATTTCATATAAATTGATGAGTTTCCCGATCCAATCAATGCGGCTATTTTTTCTACAACAAAAGTAATGAGTTTATTTGAAAGAAACAAGAAAAATCGAAATATCTTTGCAATATTTCAGCTTTTATTCACATTTCCCCCGTTCTCATCCAAAAAGAAGGTGCTGACAGCAATAGCAGTCAGCACCTTCTTACAGAAATTTATTAACCAATAACCATTTATGCAACCTTCACTTTAGCCACAATAGCTTTAAATGCTTCCGGATGATTCATAGCCAAATCGGCCAAAACCTTACGATTGATTTCGATCCCTGACTTGTGCAACGCTCCCATCAACTTAGAATAAGACATTCCCTCCAGACGAGCAGCTGCATTGATTCGCTGAATCCACAGAGCACGGAAATTTCTCTTTTTGTTTTTACGATCACGGAAAGCATATGTCAGACCCTTTTCCCAAGTATTTTTGGCAACGGTCCACACATTCTTTCTTGCACCAAAATAACCTCTGGTTAATTTCAGAATTTTTTTTCTTCTTGCTCTTGAAGCAACATGATTTACTGATCTTGGCATAGTTTTACTTGTTTTTTGAATGTTAGCGCCGTTGCTTCACGCAGCGGACTTAAAGCTAATACATTCGGTTAATAACTTTAAATACTTCGAAAAACGCTTTATTTCAGCACTAAGAGTTCTTTCACTTGGCGAACGTTTGCTGCATCAACCAACGTAGAATAACACAGATTTCTTTTCTGCTTCTTAGTTTTCTTAGTCAGAATATGACTATGAAAAGCGTGCTTTCTCTTGATTTTACCCGTTCCGGTAAGAGTGAATCTTTTTTTGGCACCGGAGTTAGTCTTGATCTTTGGCATTTTACTTGTTTTTTAATTATTAAACTATATGGCAACGCACTATACCCGAGGCGTTACACATTTATCTTTCAAACTTATCATTCATCTTCTTCTACCTTGGAAAGCTCGGCTTTCTGAGTTACAGGTTTAGAAGACTTTTTAGCAACACCCTTCTTAGGCGACAACTGAATCGTCATCCGTTTACCTTCCAGCAACGGCATCTGATCAACCTTTGCATATTCCTCCAAATCATTAGCAAAACGCAACAGCAGCACTTCACCTTGTTCCTTAAACAATATGGAACGACCTTTAAAGAATACGTAAGCTCTTACCTTATCGCCATCCTCCAAAAAGCCTTTGGCATGCTTCAGTTTAAAATTATAGTCATGGTCATCTGTTTGAGGACCAAAACGTATCTCTTTCACGTTGACCTTTACCTGTTTTGCCTTCTGTTCTTTCTGACGTTTCTTCAGCTGGTAAAGAAATTTAGAGTAATCAATAATTCGGCACACAGGAGGTTGTGCATTAGGAGAAATTTCTACGAGATCCGCTTCATGTTCTTCGGCCAGTTTTAACGCTTGTGCAATCGGATATACCTTCGATTCCACTTCATCGCCCACAATGCGGACTTCTTTGGCACGGATTTGTTCATTAATCCGATGTTGCCCTTTTAAATTGTCATTCTTCATTAATACGTTTACTTCCGTTTTTCCTTTTTTTAATTACTCTTTGAGGTTACTTTTTTTAATGCAAAGGCAGTCCCTGACATTTTTATATCTTTATGCAGGGCCATGCCTTTACAATTGGGCGCAAAGTTACCATTTATTTATCATATTCTGAACTTCTTCACTTATTTTTTTAGCAAAATCTTCGATTTTTACCGTTCCCTGGTCACCCTCGCCTTGCTTACGAACAGCTATTTCACCATTCTCTGCTTCTTTTTCGCCAACAACCAACATATAAGGTATTCGTTTCAGCTCATTGTCACGGATTTTGCGACCGATTTTCTCATTGCGCTCATCCACGATGGCACGAATATCGTATTTCTTCAATACTTGTTTCACCTCATTGGCATAATCATTGAACTTCTCACTGATAGGCAAGATAGCTACCTGATCGGGGGTCAGCCACAAGGGGAACTTACCGGCCGTATGTTCAATAAGCACAGCCACAAAGCGTTCCATCGAACCGAAAGGTGCACGGTGAATCATCACAGGACGGTGTTTCTGATTATCTGCTCCTGTATATTCCAATTCAAAACGCTCAGGCAAATTGTAATCAACCTGAATAGTACCCAACTGCCAACGACGGCCAATGGCATCTTTCACCATAAAGTCCAATTTAGGCCCATAGAAAGCAGCCTCGCCATATTCAATCTTAGCCTTTAGGCCTTTTTCTGCACAAGCTTCCACGATAGCTTGCTCGGCTTTCTCCCAATTTTCGTCGCTACCGATGTATTTCTCGCGATTTTCCTTATCACGCAAAGAGATTTGAGCCTCAAAGTTTTCAAAATTCATAGAGCGGAAGACGATGGAAATAATGTCCATCACTCGCAAAAACTCTTCTTTCACCTGATCGGGACGGCAGAAGATATGGGCATCGTCTTGCGTAAAACTGCGCACACGTGTCAAGCCGTGCAACTCACCGCTCTGTTCGTAACGGCATACTGTACCAAACTCTGCTATGCGTAAAGGCAAGTCTTTGTACGAACGGGGAGAATTCTTATATATCATGCAGTGGTGCGGACAGTTCATTGGCTTCAGGAAATATTCTTCTCCCTCTTCCGGCGTATGGATAGGTTGGAATGAATCTTTCCCATATTTGGCATAGTGCCCGGAAGTGATATACAATAATTTATTGCCAATAGGCGGGCAGATCACTTCCTGATAGTCATAGCGAGCCTGAATACGACGCAAGAACTCTTGCAAACGCAAACGGACAGCCGCTCCTTTCGGAAGCCACATCGGCAAACCTTTGCCCACTGTATCCGAGAACATGAACAAATCCATCTCCTTACCAATCTTGCGATGGTCGCGTTTCTTAGCTTCCTCCAAAAGGACCAGATACTCATCCAGCATTTTTTTCTTCGGGAAAGTAATGCCGTAGATACGAGTCATCATCTTACGATCTTCCTGTCCACGCCAATAGGCTCCGGCAACAGAAGTCAGTTTAATAGCCTTGATAGGAGCCGTTGTCATCAAGTGCGGCCCACGGCATAAGTCTGTAAAAGAGCCTTGCGTATAAGTCGTAATATGACCGTCTTCCAATTCGGAAATCAGTTCACATTTATAAGTTTCTCCACGTTCGCCAAACATCTTCAAAGCATCGGCTTTTGTAATGTCTTGACGCACCACAGATTCTTTCTTGGCAGCCAGTTCCGCCATTTTCTTCTCAATAGCAGGCAGGTCTGCTTCCTTGATAGGCGTTTCGCCCGGGTCGACATCATAATAGAAGCCGTTTTCGATGGCAGGCCCTATGCCGAACTGTATGCCCGGATACAATTCCTGCAACGCCTCAGCCAACAAGTGGGCACTGGTGTGCCAGAATGTATGTTTACCTTGTTCGTCTTCCCATTTGTACAAGACTACATTAGCATCCGACATAATAGGACGCCCCAAATCATAAGTTTCACCGTTTACGCCACAAGCCAATACCTCTTGTGCCAACCGGGTGCTGATGCTTTCTGCTATCTGCAAACCCGTTACTCCTTCGTTATACTCGCGAACAGAGCCGTCAGGAAATGTAATTTTTATCATAATCAATCTTTTTCGTCTTTTTCAGCTCGCAAAAATAACTAATTATTCGCTGATTTTCTATTTTTTATTTGAAATTTGTCACTCCGAAACGTCAGTAAAACGCTTTATGACATTATAAGCAGAAACAATACCCAACTCACCGGCTTTACTTAAGTCGGCAATGCCTTGCTTATTATTGCCTAAGAAAATGCGTGTCAAACCACGATTGAAATAAGCTTCCGCAAAATTAGGATTTAATTCTATGGCTTTGTCATAATCGGCCAACGCCGCACGATAATCCTTCAGCATCGAAAGGACATTCCCCCTGTTATAATACCCATATACAAAATCCGGCGCCAAACGTATGACATTATCCAGGTCACTACGCACAATTTCGTAATCCACAGCTTTCACTTCTGGGTTTTGGTCGGCTGCTTTTACCTGTTGTCCTGCATCTTCCCGCAAAGCTGTTTCTGCTTTTTTGTATTCCAATTCTTTATAGCGCACCAATGCACGCATAAAGTAAGCAGGGAAAAAATGATCGTCTAACAAAATACTTTGGGTAAAGTCGTCTATCGAACTGGCAAAATCTTGCACCAGATAAAAATCCAATCCACGCATAAAGCGCTTCACTGCATCTTGAGGACTTTCCACAATCTCCGTCGTATGTGAATTGATCAGGTCGAAGTGAAAGCGCACTTGTTCCTCGGTCAAAGGAGCTTCCATGTTCGTAATGCGCAACGGCCTCGGGAATACCTTTTCTTGGTTCAGCGAATCAATGAAACTATAAAAATGCACCGTATGCTTCACGTCGCTCACCTTTTCATAATAAGTCAATGCATACAACGGCTCCAATTTTATCGTCACATTCCTATTTTGCACTCGGCCACGATAATCGCTGGTGTAACGTTGTCCCATCTCAGAATCGTCTGCCACAACCACCTTGCGGTAATTACGTATATTCTTATCCGATTTTTTGCGCGTCTTCCCTTCACTCGATTCTTCATCAGCACCATCTTCTGCGTTCTTGTCACCGGTGTTCTGAGCCGTAAGAGCCCCATTGCGCCGATCTATCTCCATCTGCATCAATTTAAGCTCATCCTGCTCAGCCCCTTGTATATCGCCCATTTTCCGACGGGCCTCTGCCCGATAATAATAACCGGTTGCGAAATTGGGATATTCTTCTATAACCTTTGAATAATCACTGATAGCTCCCCGATAATCACCTGTTTGCGCACGAAGCAGACCTCTGTTGAAAGCTGCCATCATATTATCAGGCTCCATCTCCAAAACAAAATCAAAATCCTCAATCGCCCGGTTATCATCTCCCACTTGTGCACGTAACAAGCCACGGTTATAATGCCCCAAAAAATTATTAGGATCTATATCAAGAGCCAGATCATAATCGCGCATAGCTCCCCTCAAATTATTCTGATGAAAACGCGCCAATGCCCGGTTTATATAATACCCTGCGTTGCGGGCACTCAAATGGATTGCCTGGTCCAAGTCATCCTCAGCTTCCTTGTATTTACCCTGAGACAAATAGACAATTGCCCTTGCCCCCCAACCGTCAGGTTCGTATTTTTCCAAGTCAATGGCTTGATTAAAATCCGCCAATGCCTGTATCGTGTCATTCTGCCGCAAGTTCACTTCTCCCCGCATCAGATAAGCAGGCATATAACGAGGAGAGATTTTCAGCAAATTACCCAAATCCTCCTTGGCCGCCACATAATCCTTCTTCTGTATATGGCACAAAGATAAATTATGCCATAACACCAGATTCTCCGGATCATATTTCAAAGCAATCCGATAATCATCAATAGCTCCATCAAAATTGTTCTGCCGGATACGCGCCAATCCCCTTATCTGATAAGCTCCTACGACAAACGGATTCCGACGAATGGCTTCGTTACAGTCAGCCTCTGCTCCCTGATAATCATCAAGATTTATTTTGGCTAAACCACGAAAAAAATAAGGTTCAAACAGATAGGGCTTGGCATTTATGACCTGATTGAAATACTGGATGGAAAGCACATAATCCTCAAAATACAAAGCATTCCGGGCAATGGTCATCACTCGTTCCGTATTGATTTGCGCATATAGCAAAGTGGGCAACAGCAAGATAGCCGTCAATATTTTTCTAATCATCTCGTGTCATGAATGCTTGTAAACGAGGACAAAAATAATGCTTTTCATTTATTTGGCAGGATAAACAAAATACTTTTTATATTTTTTGAGCCTTTTACACCTTCTTATATAAGCCCGTCTATTTATGTACAGTCTTCACTTTATACGTACAAGATACTTTGCCCTTCAGCATAGCATTCAACTTGCCTTTCAGCATTTGCCGACGAAGAGGAGACAAATGATCGATGAACATTTTTCCTTCCAGATGGTCAAATTCATGTTGCATCACACGCGCCAAATAACCTTCAACGATCTCATCATGCGCCTCCAGATTCTCATCCAAATATTGCACACGAATCTTATTACCACGTTTTACCGTCTCATGAATACCCGGCAAGCTTAAGCAGCCCTCATCCATAGGCACTTCTTCACCGCCCACTTCCAGAATATGGGCATTAACATATGCTTTACGAAAGCCTTTATACTCAGGAAAATCTTCCGCCAGAACGTCCAAATTGATAACCACCACACGAATAGGCAATCCGATTTGCGGAGCTGCCAGCCCCACTCCATCGGCCTTGTCCATCGTTTCAAACATATTATCTATCAATTCCTTCAGATTCGGGTAATCTAGTTCAATGTCTTCTGCAACTTTTCTCAATACGGGTTGTCCGTACACGTAGATAGGTAAAATCATATTTCTATAGTTTTCTTTATTTTATTCGTGATCATTGTCGCTTATACTCCAAGTATGTCTGTAAAATAATAGTAGCACTAATTTCATCCACCAACGCCTTATCCTGACGATCTTTCTTTTTCAATCCGCCATCTATCATTGCTCGATGTGCCAAAACAGAAGTGAAACGTTCGTCTACATATTCCACGGGGATATCTGGTAAACGTTTCTGCAAAGAACGCACAAAAGGCTCGATATACTTCATGTTTTCCGAAGGCTCGTTGTTCATTTGCTTAGGCAATCCCACCAATATACGCTCCACTGATTCATGAGCCGCATAGTCTACGACAAACTGCAACAACTGGTGCGTCGGCACAGTAGTCAAACCATTTGCAATCAATTGCAACGTATCAGTCACCGCAATGCCCGTACGTTTACGTCCGTAATCTATGGCCATTATTCTACTCATATTCGGGCACAAAAATACAACAAAATTTTGGAAAGAGAGGAAACGTGTGTCGCATTCTATTACCGTCCATCTAATAAAGAATCCACCAGTTCTTTCGGGACAGACAAAATTTTGGCAATCTCAGCAACAGTCATACCACGCGAAGAAAGATTCCGCACTGTTACACGCAAAATAGTCCTTTGGTGCTCTATCTCTTGGGACTTCCGTTCTATCTCCTGAGATTTCTGTTCTATCTCCTGAGTTTTCTGCTTTATCTCTTGGGACTTCTGCTTTATCTCTTGGGATTTCTGTTCTATCTCCTGAGTTTTCTGCTTTATCTCTTGGGACTTCTGTTCTATCTCCTGAGATTTCTGTTCTATCTCCTTGTCTTTCATCATAATGGTCGTATCACGAGCCTCGATTTCAGACAAGATTTCATCCTCCACTTGCATATCACGCCTGATCTCTGGAGAAGCTGCAGCCATTACCAGGCGATTCACCAACAGACGTCCCTCACTGTCCATTCTCTCATCATCTATTTGGAGCAAATGCTCGTCCGCAGCCACACGATATTCCTGATCGAACACGCTCAACAATCTCTCCAAATGATTACGGGCACGACCACGCAAATAAGGAAGCTGCACAATCACACTGTCATGTGTCAAGCTCTCAATAAAAGGGTCCGGAACACCTTCTTCTATCACATTACTGTCATAATCCAAATAACGGCGGCGGACATAAACCACCGGTTCCTGCAAATCACCTAACTTATGACCCAAGATATAAATCGAAATGATGGGCAAGCCATAGCCGCCGACATTCTCACCCGAAGGCACATTCTCATTGTTCAGGTATTGCGCACCAAGATACTGACGGAACCTTAACGTCTCCGTGGCCAACCAAGTTTTCTGCAACTCAATCAGCACCAACTGCTCCTTTCCCGCCGAATCATGTATCTTGGCAGAAAAGTCAATGCGAAACAACGAAATGCGTGTCTGACGGATATTCGTATATTCATTTCTCCGCATTTTCAGTTCACGGACCTCCTGCTTCAACAATGCGGAAAGCAGCACCTTGGCTGCACGCTCATCTTCCATCAGGAACTTGAATACTGAATCGTAAATCGGATTGGCAATGATAGTCATACACTTCTAATATGAATTACAACTGCAAATATAAAATATTATGGCGACTTCTCCATGCAAACAAGAAAATAATCACCGCTTCAGAGCTTGTCGTTCAAAAATCGCTTGCTGTCATATTGAATATTGCCCCTCTGCAAACGGGAGAAGTAAGAGAGGATGCAAAATGAAATCGATACACCTTCCGAAAGACACGGGTTCCCTGAGCAGCGCACGTAGTGAGATTCTTCGACTACGTCCTGCGGACTTCGCTCAGAATGACAGATACTCCCCCTCCTTATAGTATACCCAACATCAACTTATACCTGCAAACATCCACTTCAGCATTGTAAACATCTACTTTAGCGTCGTAAACACCTACTTTAGCATCGTAAAGTAACACTTTAGACAACGAAAAAGGGACATCCTCTGCGGATGCCCCTTCTACCTATTATACTACTTATCGGATAGTATTACTCAAGAATAACCACACGGTTCAAGAAGTTCTTACCGAACATATTCTCAGTACCGCCGAAGCCTACGAGTTCGAGTTGGTCTTTATCAACGCCCTCAGCAATCAGAGCATCGTAAACCACCTGAGCACGTTTTTCAGACAACTTCTGGTTCCAAGAAGCGCTACCTGTAGCCTTATCAGCATAACCGGCAACTTTGTACTTCTTGTCCGGATTTTCTTTCAGAATCTTGGCAGCCAACTTGATATTCACCTTGCCATAATCATCCAGACGGGCACTACCAATCTTGAAGAAGATAGCACGCGGACCTGCAACCTGTACTTCCTTCACTACTTCGCGAACCTCCGGCTCTACATTTGCAGCAGCATTCTTAGCACTTGCCAAGTCTGTCTGTGCCTGCTCAAGTTCACTTCTATACTTGTTGATTTCTGCATTCAATGCGTCTATATCAACCTTAGATGTATAAGGCACAAACTTCTTGCCACCAAAAGTATAAGTAGCACCTACGCCAAAGTAGAGACCACCTACCGTACGAGAAGAAGACAAATAACCCAAGTAAGAAGAAGCCAACTCACCGCGAGCTTCTACATCAATATCCCAATACTTATTAACATTGAACTTACCCTGCAAACCAACAGAACCGTTCACATAAGCACCCACATTGTTATCTCCACTTTGAACTTTAGACCAAGCTGTATTAGTGGAATTATTCACTACGTCAAATGAGCCATTACCTTTAGCAATCGTTAAGCCTGGGCCTGCGAAAACCGACAAGTTAAACAGACGATCAGGATTATAGCCCCAAATAGCATTAGAAATATTGAACATAGCATCCAAGCGCAACTGTCCCACATTCTTGTGATAGCTATTGTCAGAGCCAAGCATATCACCATTTTCTGCATATGTGCCTTTCGACCAGAATGTATCGAAATTAGTTCTCCACAGACCTCCCTGAGCACGAACAGCCCAAACGGGAGTAATCCATTTACCAACCGACACTGTAATGTGGGGAGCCGGGCTACCAAACTTGCCCTCACTCTTACCCGAGTTCGTCATAGAAATACCGCCCGTAACACTCACGAATATATTATCCGAAGCTTTTTCGTTGACGTATTTCTCTTTTGTTTGTGCATTTACAGTCATTACTGCACCTGCCAACATCAAAGATAATATTACTAATTTACTTTTCATTGTTTTTTGTTTTTAATATTTCAACTCTTTTTATTCATATTTGCTCCGACCATTTTCTTACTTCAAATAAATCTTATAAGTAAGACCGCCGGTAAAGTACTTCATTTTTTGCAATTCTACCTGCGCGTGCAAATGGTTGAAAAGCAAATAGGTGGCACCCACTGCGACATCTTTCGCGTCGTATTCTGCAATCACTCTCAACTGAGGGTGGAACGACGGATTCCACGTCAACCCTACAGCCGGTCCATTGAGCGGATAGTCTTTGCGGTGGTTGAAAAGCCAAGACAGGTGCACACCTATCTGTTCTTTCTTGCCTACCGGGATGAACTTGGTAGCAGCCACGTAAAAGCGGCAAAAATACCCGTTTCCTTCCGTCGACGAAATCTGTCCGTCTCCTGACTCTGTATAGGGGTCCGAGGTTCCCACTACCACTGCCGGCATATACTTCCAAAACTGGCCTTCCTTCAGCAACCGAAGCCGGAAAGAGAAGTATCGGTCTTGGTTGGTAAAACCGGAATAACCATAGGGCTTCAGACCCAATGCTTCCGCTTTAAAGAGGGTACACGTATAGGCAACCTCCAACCACGGAAAGATGGTTACATTCAGAAAGTAATTGTACGTATGGTAATACCACGTAGGAGGAGTAATCTCCTTGTTCAGAAAGTTACCACCGATCATCACCGTCTTATCCCGCTGCATCTCTGCCGAGGGGGCATGGAGAAGACCGGTGGTGCCATACGTCAATTGAGCAGAAAGCAAGAGAGGAAAGCATAAAACTACACCAAATAATAATATTTTCTTTAACATCATTATTCTTCCTAACTTTACTTTCTACTTAGTTCCTTTCAATTTACATTTCGGAAGTTAAGATACCGCCACCAGCATTCAGTGCACCATTTTCTCCATGCCCGTGTCCATGAGTATGGCTAAAATTATGGTTAGGTACAAAATTCGTACTGAAAGTATATGTCCTTACACCTTTAACCGAAACATTATAAATGTCACCTTTATATTCAAACGTATAAAGTGTTTCTACAATATTATAAGTAATAGTGACATCCTCAACGCATTGGTAAGGAGGAATAGAAATCGTATAAGGAACTTCTATCTGTTGCGCTTTACCGAACATTCCAATTAAAGCGCCCAAATAACTTTTGGCATAATCAATCAAACCAGAAGGAGCACCGGCAAAGGCTTCTTCGATATCCTCAGGATCAGTAACAGCGCCGACTACAACCTTGAAATTACGCACAAAAACAGCTTCATTTTCATCCGCAGTCAGATCCAATCCTTTAAATTCCTCCCCTTCAGGCTTCAAAACTTTAGGTATAGCTGCAGCCTTTGAATCACCGACAGAAACCTTAACATTATTAATATTAATAGCGCCAGTTTTAGTTAAAGCCACATTCACTACGGTAGTAGAAGCTTGCCCCTTCTCCAAAGGTGCAATAGTGATGTCACGAGTCACTTTATCATAACCCTCAGCTTCAACTGTAACAGTTTTACTGCCGGAACTATTTACTTGCACAGAATAAGTTCCTGCCTTCCATTCCAGGTCGCCTTTGCTATCCGATACCGTAACCCTAGCAGTCTCAATTACATCACCTGTCAAAGCATCCGTTACGGTACCTGACACAGTATACACTGGATCCGGTGCAACATACGGCTTCGTAACATCACCGTTTTCAGAATCATAGCAGCCAGTAAACATCGCACCCACTGCCAACACAGCTAATGCCAACTTGGCATTCAGCCCGAAAAATTTACTTTTCATTTTCATCTCAATAAAATTAAAAATTTAACAATTCACTCTTTATAAAATATGGGTTCAGACTATTCTCTTGCGCTATGGTATTGCCCAACACCGGGGTGTAGGACTTGCCATAGTAGCGTTCGTTCCCTGCGTTGTATGACATTCCGAATGACCGGGAAGGCAACACACGCGGGATATAGCCTCTTCTCTTATACTTATACGGAGGCAAGTTTATCTGAAAACGGAAACCTGCATTATAACCATTGTTTCCGGCATATTGCACTTTCATGCCATAGAAACCGATGGAAGTATAGCGAAAGTTACGCGTCATTTCAAACCGGACTCCCTTTTCCCCCAACAAATACTGTTCCACTTTCAGTTTGAACTGCGTATTGTATTGAGGCCAATAGAAACCGCCTCCCAATGTCCACGTTAACCGTTTCAACGGACTTACCTTCCAACGCCAATTATGAAAACGCGATGCACCGGTATACCCGATTCGCCCCTCCACGGAAAAGCGTTCGTCCTTAAAATAGTGTATCGCGCTCAAGTCGCCTCCCCAACGGTTGTTGGTAAACGAACCTACGGCTGCCGTCAGGAATGTATTCCACGGCAACCGCACTTGCTGGCTTAGTCCGATATATCCTTGCCGGACTTGCCCGTATGCAGAACCATATTCATTATAAACAGGAATAATGACTTGTGCAGTAGCCTTTCCCCCTTTCCACAAAGAAACCTCTATGGTGGGATCTAAGTTGAACAAGAAAGTGTACATCTTATTTATAACCAGATTCTGCATAGATAACTCAGGATACACCACTATATCAACCTTGAACAAAGAACTATTTTTCTTCTTCACCTTGCGCACTTTCTTCCAAGCCCCGTCTAAATCATAACTGACATTCCAGTCGCGGCGTTCGGCTTCCGGCACGCTGTCCCCAATAATGGGATGGTAGCAAAGAGAAATCTGAGGTACGTTATTATCCAGAACAATAATGCGACACGATTTGTTTTCGGGCAGCCCTATTTCCTGAATCACGTCGACGGCTTTACCGATTCCGATACCATGCAGGCGATATGCAGTGTTTTGCAACACATACACGCGTTCTTCGGCATCTTCCGTCCAGCCGACATTCTCAAATCCCATTTCCACCAACGCATCTACCGTTTCCTCTCCCGTCTGAGCCAATCCTTTCTGTATCCACAGGCAACACAGGCAAAATCCAAACAGTAGTGCTATTGTTTTTGTAGTCAGGCACTTTCTCATGTCAGCGCTTTTGTTTAACCTCATTTTTCAATCTCTATTTGTATCTATTACGACACAAAACTCGGTGCAAAAATAGACACTTTTTTCATTACACCAAAGAAATAACAGGGAAAAATAAAAGTTTTTTCCCCGCTCTCTGAAATGATGTCACCTATTTAACACATTTCCCGCCATTTTGTGCAATGACTGAACAAACGACGGGAAAGCACATTCTTTACAAAATTTTTATCGATAATCCCGTGCAAACAGTCAATAAACCAAACGGACATTATCCACCCAAAATGAATTACCGGGCGAACCGATATAGGCGCCTCCATGACTGGACGTGAACTGAAGTTGCAGGTGGGTGGGTACATCGTCTGCTGTCCCCCAACCTACTTCCTGAATAGGCACACTCTTACCTTTACTGTTGACGGCATATCGTTCTTGCACCTGAAGGCGCATCATATCGGGATTATAATCAGGATGATTCGTGATGTCACCATAGAGAATGGTGTACGTCACGTTGTTCTGCCAATCAGGAGTAGTCTGGTCATAACGTACAACCAACGTTCCGATGCGTTTGGCGTAAATATTGCCATCTTCATCTTCCCAACGCTTTTGCAGATACAAGTTAATTTCGGGGAAGTCGCGCCCTTCCACATCTTTGATACGGCTGAAGCCGGTAGCTCGGATGCGATGAGGGCTGTCGGCCATCTTGACCTTATAGTCGAAACGGATGGCCTTGGGCTTCTTGGTGAAGGGGATGCCGGTGTCCAGTTTACGCATCGGATCCTTGGTGCTGGTGATGGGTTCGTGCATCTCGCCCAGGAAAACGGAACCAGCGGCCAGCACGGTGATATTGACCAGCCCCAGCACCTTCACGCTCTCCATACGGGTATCCATACGGGCACAGTAGCCGTTACCCCGCTTCTCTGGGAAAACCGAGGTGTTAGTCTTCGTGACACCGGCCACACGAGCCATGACGTTGGACGATGCCCAAGGCGAGCCGCCCATATTTCGGTAGGCTTCATTGTTGGTGATGGTTTGCGTAGGGCCGATGGCATAGACATGCTTGGTGTCGCCGCCGATGATGCCGGATTCTTCAATCTGCCGGTCAATCCACTGGTCCATGTTGCCGAAGGGGATTTCTTCCACCACTTCAGCGTCTTGAGCAGCCAAGCGGCCGCAGGCCAGGAAGACGAGGAGAAGGCTTAATAAATAAGATTTTGGTTGCATAATTAAATGATAATTTATCGGGAGTGACCACTGATGGCACAGATAATACAGATTTACACAGATTTATTAAACAGATTTTTTAATATGTATCTGTCATATCGAGCTTGTCGAGACATCTCACGTAACGCATGATGTAAGTCCCCTCGACTACGCTCGGGGTGACAGATGCTTCTGTGCTCATCTCATTTAATCCGTGTTATCTGTGGTTTAATTTCTCAGTTTTACCATTATATTTCGTACTTCCACTGCTCCAGCGCGAAGCCCCAGTTGTCCTGCACGAGCTGCACGGTGCGGTCGTCATACTTGTATTTGTTCTTTTTATATCCTTTCTTCGCGCCCACATATTTCTCGATGGCGGCGCGGGCTTCGGGGAATCCGGGCAGACTGAGCGCCTGGTAGATGTGATCGGTCATGCCCATGGCATCGGCCTCGAAGTCCTCGAACTTCACTTCGATGAGGTTGCCTGCGGGGATGCACGCCTTGTCGGCCTCGTACTTGTGGTAGAGCTTGGCATAGACGGACAGGATGTTCTGCTCCAGCTCCGCGGGCGTGATGTCCTCCAGCTTCAGGGGCTGGATGGTGTTGGTGAAGAAGCTGCGGGTGCTCTCGAAGACGGTGTAGGGATTGCGCATCAGGTAGATGAACTTGGCGTTGGGGAACATCTTGACCAGTTCGCGGACGCGCCCGGTGTGCGGCGGGTTCTTGCTGAGGAACTGCGTGCCATGCGTGTTCCACAGGGAAATCTTGATGAGCTTGATGAACGTGTCCTCAAACGCCTTCAGTTCTTCCGGCGTGATGTCGTTGAACAAGAGGTACTTGTCGGCATACTCCTGCTGGTACTTGGGGAAGAACCAGAAGTTGTAATAGGTGTAGGGCATCATGTTGGCCAAGGCGAACTCCTCTTCCTGCGGCAGGTCTACGGCCAGTTCCATGTTGTCCGTCGGACGCTTGTCGGGCATCAGCCAGCTCATGTTTTTCTTGAAGAACGGTTGTCCCCACATCATCAGATGCGGGAAGACGGTCTGATAAGTGGTGTTGTAGCCGAAATGGCTGTCACACGAGAAGACATTGTGCACAAAAGTCGTACCGCTGCGCCAATGACCGAGAATGAAGAGCGGGTCGTGCTCCAAGGGTTGGTCGGCCAGGAGTTTTTCGTAGCGCTTGTCCTGCAGGGAAGTCAGCGTAGAAAGCAAACGGCAGACAGCCTTGGTCAACCGATACTTGTTGCGGTAGGCCGGGTCAATCTGTCGCCCGGCGGTCACCGCCTTGAAGGTTTTCCAGTCGGCCCCCACCAAGGTGTTGATGGGGAGTTTATTGAATTCTAATAAGCCCATAGCTTCAGGTATAGTTCGTTATACAAATAGGAATTTAGCGGGCTTTGCCCGCAGGAGTTAAAAGGAGTTAGACGGAGTTATCGCTTCGCTTGGGGGAGTTAAAGGCCAATACCTTTGCCATTATCGACGGACCAACTATCGGCCTATAACTTCCTATGACTCCTTATAACTCCCTCTAACTCCTCAAAAATAAATTATTTATCGCTTCACCACAATCTCCAGCCCTTGACGGCTCAGTTCCTTTACCGCGCGGTCAATGGCTTCGTAGTGTTCGGGGGCGATGCCCAATTTTTGCAGGTCGAGCACGGGCAATCCCGCATCGGCATGCATCTCCTCTTCAGGCACCGGACCGATAATCATGCCCACGGCACTGGTATTGTTGGTAATGGGGTCTATCAGGATAAAGGCACCCGTGGCCTTGTTCTGCCGGTAGGAGTCGAAGAACATTTCCTGCGCAGTGGTCATCACCACACGGGCAATCTGGTTGAGCTGCATGGGCAGGGTTTCCCGGGTCAGCTTGCCGTTTTCCAGCGAAAGATGCTCCATCGTATTGACATCAACCTTATACTTGATGCTGTCCACGTGTGAACGGCTGGTGTGAGTAGTCTGCTTGATGAAGAACGACTTGCGGAAGTCCATCGGCTCCTCGTCCATCCATACCAGCATCGCCTCGAAGTTGCGGCCTATCGTGGGCTGATTATCCGGATGCACCAGCATCTCTCCACGCGACACGTCTATCTCGTCCTCCAAGGTCAAGGTAACGGATTGAGGAGGGAAAGCATAATCCAACTCCCCATCATAGGTGACGATGCTCTTGATATGCGACTTTTTGCCGGATGGCAGGGCCACCACCTCATCGCCTTTGCGCACCACGCCCGAAGCGACTTTGCCGCAGAAGCCACGGAAATTCAAGTTGGGACGCAGTACATATTGCACGGGGAAACGGAAATCCTGCAAGTTATGGTCATTGCCGATATGCACCGTCTCCAGGAAGTCCAGCAAAGCCGGCCCTGCATACCACGGCGTGCGGGCGGACTTCTCCACCACATTGTCGCCATCGAGGGCAGACAGCGGGATGCAGGTGACGTCGGGGATGCCCAACGGCTCAATAAACTTCTTATACTCGCCTACAATCTCACTGAAACGCTCTTCGGAGAAATCCACCAAGTCCATTTTGTTCACGGCCAGCACCACGTGCTTGATGCCCAGCAAGGAGACCAGGAACGTATGTCGCCGCGTCTGCGTGATGACACCCAATCTTGCATCCACCAGGATGATAGCCAAATTGGCCGTGGAGCCACCGGTTATCATGTTGCGTGTATATTGCTCATGTCCCGGCGTGTCGGCAATGATGAACTTGCGCTTGTTGGTCGAGAAATAGCGATAGGCCACATCAATGGTAATGCCCTGCTCACGCTCGGCCTTCAACCCGTCCAACAGGAGGGCATAGTCTATATGGTCGCCCGCATTGCCCACGCGCTTGCTATCCCGCTCAAGGGCATCCAGCTGGTCCTCGTATATCTTCTTGCTATCGAACAACAAGCGCCCTATCAACGTAGACTTGCCGTCATCCACGCTTCCCGCAGTCAAGAAACGCAATAAATCCTTCTTTTCGTCATTATCCAAGAAGGTCTTTATATCTAATTTATCTTTATCGCTTCCCATAATTCTTCATTCTTAATGCTTAATTCTTCATTCTTCATGTAATTAGAAGTATCCCTCGCGCTTCTTCTGCTCCATGCTGGCCTCCTGGTCGAAATCGATGACACGCGTGGTGCGCTCGCTCTTGGTGGTGGTCATCATCTCCTCCACAATCTTCTCGATGGTATCCGCCTCGCTCTCGATGGCACCCGTCAAAGGCCAGCAACCCAAGGTGCGGAAACGGATTTTCTTCATCTGGATTTTGTCGCGGTACTGTTCGGGCAGGCGGTCATCGTCCGGCATGATGAGGTTGCCGTCAATCTCCACCACCGGACGCTCTTTGGCGAAGTAAAGAGGGACGATGGGGATATTCTCCAGACGGATGTATTGCCAGATGTCCAACTCCGTCCAGTTACTCAGGGGAAAGACGCGGATGCTCTCGCCCTTGTGCACGCGAGCATTGTAGATGTCCCACAGCTCCGGCCGCTGGTTCTTGGGATCCCACTGGTGGAAACGGTCGCGGAAGGAGAAGATACGCTCCTTGGCGCGGGATTTCTCCTCGTCACGGCGTGCCCCGCCAAAAGCCGCATCAAACTTGTACTTGTCCAGCGCATGCAGCAGGGCCTGCGTCTTCATCAGGTCGGTGTGCACCTTGCTGCCGTGAGTGAAAGGCCCCACACCTGCCTTGAAAGCCTCCATGTTGCTCTCCACAATGAGGTTCCAACCATACTTTTTGGCATACTCGTCGCGGAACTGTATCATCTCCTTGAACTTCCACTTCGAGTCGATGTGCATCAAGGGGAAAGGCACCTTGCCGGGATAGAAAGCCTTCTCGGCCAGGCGTACCATGACGGACGAGTCTTTGCCGATGCTGTACAACATCACAGGATTCTCAAACTCCGCGGCCACCTCGCGGATAATGTGTATGGACTCGGCTTCGAGTTCCTTCAGGTGGCTCAGTTTATATTCTTCCATTTTTATTCTTTTAAGTTTTTAAGTTCTTGAGTTTTTAAGTTTATAAGTTACAGTTTTACCTTCATCTAAAAGTCCTCCAAATTAGAAACAACAAACTCATAAACTCAAGAACTAACAAACTAACAAACTCATCTACCTATCTTTGGCAATACAAGTTCCAGCAAACGATTGACCGACTCCTCCAGGCTGAGCACGGACGTATCCAAGGTCAAAGCCGGATGGGCAGGTGCCTCAAACGGAGCGGTTATGCCCGTAAAGTTCTTTATCTCTCCACGCCGTGCCTTGGCATACAGCCCCTTCACATCGCGGCGTTCACACTCCTCCAGCGGCGTGCTGACATACACCTCCAGGAAATCGTCCTTCCCAATGATACGGGCCGCCATCTCGCGAATGTCATTGTTGGGACTGATGAACGCCGCCAGCGTGACGATGCCCGTATCCACGAACAGCTTGGCCACCTCGGCGATGCGACGGATATTCTCCACGCGGTCGGCCTCTGTGAAGCCCAGGTTGTTGTTGATGCCGCTCCGGATGTTGTCCCCGTCCAGGATGCGGCAGAGGATACCCCGCCGGTGCAATTCGCGCTCCAAGGCTATGGCAATGGTGCTCTTGCCCGAACCGCTCAGGCCGGTGAACCAAATCATCAGGCCCCGCTGGCCCAGCAACTTCTCCTTATCTGCCCGCGCCAGCATCTTATCAAATATCGGATAAATATGTTGTTCCATAAAATAATAATTTAATAGTTGACAAGTTAACAAGGCTACAAGGTCTTGTAATAATGACGAATTGACAAGGAATAAGCTCTGTCCTCGTAGCCTTGTTAACTCGTCCCTTTGTTAACTAAATTTCTATTTACGCCACACTCGTAAACGGCCAAATCAACGGAATCAGTCCCACGGAAATAATCATCACTATCAAATCCATCGGAAGGCCCACTTTCACAAAGTCCGTAAACTTATAGTTGCCCGCGCCCTGCACAATCAGGTTCGTCTGGTAGCCAATGGGTGTGGCAAATCCGGCAGAAGCGGCAATACAGATGGCAATGAAGAACGGCATGGGGTCTACCCCAAACTTGGCTGCCGTCTCCAGCGCCAACGGGAAAGCCAAAGCAGCCGCGGCATTGTTCGTAATCAGTTCCGTAATGAGCAGCGTCACCAGGTACAGCAATCCCAAAGCGCCCCAGGCTCCCAAAGAGCCGGAAACACTCTTGATGAAGTCGGCTATCAATGCTGCCAACCCGGATTCTTCCATCGCCGCACTGATGGCAAAAGCGCACGCGATGGTAATCAGGATGTCCCAACTGATATATTTGGTGTATTTCTTGGGCGGAAACATCTTCAGCCAAGCCATCACCACTGCCGTCACCGAAGCAAAGAAGAACATATCCATCTTCACCTTGGGAAATTGTTCCTGAAAATAGGGCAATTCACCGATGGTGGCTCCAACAATCATCACGATGAGCAGTGCAAAGGCCGTCCACTTCTTCCATGCAGGCACCGGATTGGCCGGAATTTCCTGTCCGTTGGTCATCATCAGGAAGACAGACGAATCGCCCCAGGTACGTGTAAAGGCATCATCGGCCAGCAGCACCAGCGTATCCCCCTCCTGCAAACGCACTTCACCTATGTTTTCCGTTATCACCTGGCCGTTCTGGCGGATTTCTTTCACCTCCGCCCCATAACGGCGCTTGAAATCAAAGTTCTTCAGCTTGCGCTTCAATCCCGGGAAACGGGAGGCCAACACGACCTCCACCACGTGACGCCCCGTGTCCTCGGCGGCATCCGTCTCTTCTTCCTCGAAATTATCCGGGCGCTCGGCCGGAAGCAGTTTCTTGGAAGTCAAGATGATGAAGGCCAACCCCACCACCGTGATAGGGATGCCGATGTAGGCCAGGTCGAACATCTTCAAACCTTCCATTCCCTTGTCAATCATCATGCCGTGCACCACCAGATTGGTAGACGTACCTATAAGCGTACACAAACCACCTAAAATCGTGGCATAG
This sequence comes from Bacteroides sp. ET71, assembly GCF_023336905.1. Taxonomy (GTDB): domain Bacteria; phylum Bacteroidota; class Bacteroidia; order Bacteroidales; family Bacteroidaceae; genus Bacteroides. Next base: position 38,322 of record NZ_JAMBLS010000018.1, on the reverse strand, counting down.
GACAGAGGGATAAGAAACTTGGTACAAGACAAGCCTACCCGTTTGGCCCAATTCTTCAATATCGGCGCGAAGATTACGACCACCGGCGTATTGTTCAAAAAAGCCGAGAAAGCACTGACCACCGGCAATATGCGCATCTGCGCCTTGGTGACAGAAGTTCCCTTCTCCGGCAACAGTTTCTTGACCACCGTGCTCAAAGCACCGCTTTGGCGGATTCCCTCGCTGACCAGAAACAACAAAGCCACGGTTATCATTCCCCGGTTGCTGAATCCGGCCACCATCTGCTTAGGGGTAATGATGCCCGCCACCATGAACAATACCACCAGACTGAGCAACACAATGCCCGGGCGCATCTTGTCCATGATGAGCGCCACCAACATGCCAATCAGTCCAAGTAAGACAAAAATGATTTCAAAATTCATAATTTTCGGTATTAGTCATTGTTACTTACCATCAACTCCGGACTATCCTTAGGAAGCACAATGAACCACGGGTTCAACAAATCTTCTTTATTATAATAGAGAGGTCTTTTCAAATCCGTTTGCCAGATTTCTCCGCCTGCAGCCCGTACAATGGCATGCCCGGCTGCCGTATCCCACTCCATCGTAGGAGCAAAACGCGGATAAACATCCGCTTTCCCCTCGGCAACAAGGCAAATTTTCAACGAACTTCCACTGGACAAGAGCTCCACTTTCGAATGACGTTGTCTCAGGCGTTCGATGAAAGCTTCCGTTTCCGGTGTAGAATGTGAACGCGAAGCTACCACTACCCAAGAGTCACGTTTTTCCGACAGCGGCAAACGAACAGCTTGCTCCGCCAGTTCTTCCAACGAAGAAAATTCACGCCGGATGACATCAGACAACTTAAAAGCGCCAAACTTCTCAATGCCCAAATACAGCTCTTTCTTTACCGGGACATAAATCACTCCCACCACCGGAACACCTTGGCAAATCCATGCAATATTTACAGTAAACTCACCATTACGCTTTATAAACTCCTTGGTACCGTCCAACGGGTCAACCACCCACAGTTCCTTCCACGAAGCCCTTTCCGCGTAAGAGATATGTTTTCCTTCCTCACTCAATACCGGGAAAGGAGTAGCAGACAAAACGTCGGCAATAACTGCATGAGCCCGTTTGTCTGCTATCGTCAAAGGAGAGTTGTCTGCCTTCCGCTCTACCTGAAAGTCAGCATCCGGATCATCATAAACTCTTCGTATTTGTTCACCGGCCAGAAAAGCGGCATCAATCGCCTTCAATATATACTGCAATTCCATATTCTATATCCGTTCTATGAAGTCGCAAAAATAGAAACTTTTCCCACGGAGAAAGTTTTCACCATTTGTTTTATAACTTCTTTTAACGTCGCCCTATCCCGTTTTTCCTTTTTAGTTGCTTCTTCGGAATTTTAAACGACAGGCTCTTAAAATCTGTTCAACAATCGCCCCTTCCAAAAAAGGCTGGACGCCGTATGCACATGGACAGAGCATACAAAACGTCCAGCCTTTTATACTTGAAGAATCAAAATGCCCGCATATCCCTTTCTCAGCAGAAGGAAAAGAACGGGCATCTTGCATTTAAACATTTACTTATTTTACACGATATAACAGCCAAGAGCCCTGAAAATCTTTCCGCTCAGGATACTTAGCCTTAAATGCATCACGAGCCGCAGCCGCCGATGCCTTGTCTGCAAAAGTGCTTACCACTACGCGATACATCGCAGCATCAGCATTGAAAACGACAACAGGTGTATAACCTTCCTGCTCCAAGAAAGTTTTCAGTCCCTCAGCATTGGCTTTGATACCAAAACTGCCACACACAACGCTGTAATCCAACAGACCATTATCACCGGAAACGACCGTCACCTTTTCATGACGCACTTCTTCTTTGGGAGCTTCCACAGAAGTGCTTTCCACCACTTTGGGCTCTGTAACAGGAGCCGTTACCACAGGAGTAACCTCGACAGGTTCTGGAGCCGTCTGCTGCTCGGCCAATTCCTGCTGCTTCGCCTTTTCATACGCTTTGCTGTAAGCGCTCTGGCTTGATTTGCAAGAAGAAAATGCCAGCACCACGCATACTCCCATACCTACTAAAAATGTCAGTTTCTTCATCTTATTCTATTTTTTATTAACAATCATTTCAAACAAAGCAAATTGCCTTTCTCGCGTTTGTTTCAGGCAGCAAAATAACAGAAAATCCCCCAGCTATCAAAACATAATGAATAAAAATTTTCGCACCCCGTTCCACAGCATACCAAAGAATACTCTTTCTCCCAACCCGGTACACATCTCAAGCAAGGCACTCACTCCGTTTTTTCTCCTTTTGCTCCAACCTCCTCCTCATCTCACGACAAATCGGGCCAAGCATCCGTCCGCTGCTCCTCCAGCCGCTCGCATGTAAATTATTTTCAACATCGTCAATCCCCTATTCCCTTTTCCGGAACACCTCCGGACAAAGTCCTACCAAATTCGTTCCAAAGTCGTTCCAAATTCGAGTCCTTAGACTCGAACAAAAAACGAAGCAGGAAGGTATTTGGAAGGAACTTTATATATGCTTTTTTTACTGCAAACAAGCAACAGGCCAATAAGAACGGCCAAACGAATTTAGTAAAAAAACAGATAAAAAAGATACACCGTAAACAAGAAATCACTATATTTGTACTATCAACTTTAAAAAGACAGTATTATGAAAGGTTTAAATGTAGTAGCAGCTTTCTTGGGTGGCGCCGCAGTAGGTGCAGCCCTTGGCATTTTGTTTGCCCCGGAAAAGGGTGAAGACACACGCAGCAAGATTGCAGAAGCCTTGCGCAAAAGAGGCATCCGTCTGAACCGGAATGAAATGGATGATCTGGTAGACGAAATCGCCGCAGAAATCAAAAGCGAAGGAAATGAATAAATTCATTTTCGCTTAAAAGCAAGAAAAATCAGAGCCATCATGTTCAACAACGACAAAAGCATCGAAAATTTACGGCAGCTTTTTGTCGAGTTCAAGAAATACTTGAGCCTGCAAAAAGAATACACACGCCTGGAAATCACAGAAAAAGTTTCTGTGCTGCTTTCCATGCTCATCCTCATCCTGCTGACAGTCATTTTGGGCATGATGGCTCTGTTTTACTTATCTTTCACCTTAGCCTATCTACTGGCGCCAGCAGTAGGAGGAATAACTACCAGTTTCAGCCTAGTAGCAGCTTTATACGTACTATTGGCTATCCTTTTAGTGAGCTATCGCAAAAAACTTATCATCAACCCGATGGTAAGATTCATCGCCCGCTTGTTTATGAAAAATTCCGATAAGCCAGATACTCTCTTATGACAACCTCAAGCCGAAATACTCTCCCTGCTTCTGCATCACCGGTTCTGCCGGAATCGTTAGACCAGCTGATGCAACAAAAAGCTTCTCTCTTGCAAGAAATCAGGGAGCAGAAAAAACTCATGGCACAAACAGCCCACAACCTTGCAGCACCTTTTGCTCCTGCGACCCGTAAAAGCAATAGTTTCATGCATGCTTTCAACCGAGGAATGATAGTATTTGACGGCATTATCATGGGAATGAAAATGATGAGAAAAATCAGAAATCTCTTTGGAAGAAGAAGATAATCAAAGACGATTTCCCGATTATCAGTCTTCAGACTCACAAACCGCAAAAGTCCTAAATCTTTTTACACACCTTATTATTGTATCCATGTTTTCTCCAAACACAAGGATGCATAAAAGCCAAACTGCTATTCCTATATCCAGCATAAAAAAAGTGGAAGTCTCACGACTTCCACCATTCTTCTAACCTTAAATCTAAATCTCTATGAAAAAAACGTATGCAAATGTACGCATTTCTTCCAAAAGGAGGTGCTATTCAAATGTTATAAGAATAAAACAAATGCTTAATATTTGCTAAATTGGCGTTTTGTTTCTCTACTTTCTTCTCCACAAGCACACAACAGCTCTTTATAAATCGGATTCAAGCTCAATAACTGAGGCACCCCTATGATAAACATTTGCTTACGGGCACGGGTCAAGGCAACGTTCAACTTACGATCTACCCATACGCCAGCATCGTCAGTTAAATTTGCCATAAACTTAAGCTGATAAGAACGGTTTAAACAGAAAGAATAAATAATGACATCTCGTTCGCTACCCTGAAAGCGCTCGACCGTATCTATGAGGACATGTTTCAAATCAGCAATTTCCAATTTGGCAATTTCCTTTCTAATCAAAGCAATCTGACTACGATAAGGAGTGATAATTCCCAAAGTTTGCAAAGGATCAAAGCCCGTCGTATACAAATATTGCCGATAAATAGCAGCCGCCAGTCTGGCTACCAGAACAGCCTCTGAGTGGTTCATTTTAACCGATGCTGTTCCCGACTCAGCTTCAGATGGCAAAAAAGCCACTCTTTTTGTCAACAAATCAGCAAATTCACAGTCTGTCAGCTCAGGTGCCAACGCCAATGTCCCCGTCTGATGAGGAAGGCCGAGAGGCAGCAACAATCCTCCGTAAAACACGCGGTTGGGAAAATCTGCTACTTCCACATTCATTCGCCCCTGGCGGTGCAGCATATCGCAGACACGCTCCCGGCTCTTTTCTTCTGCCTGCAAAGAAGCCCGATAAAGACGTTCAAACAAAGAATCCTTCAGGTTATGCAGTCCTATGGCTCTCAACCTCTCTGAACGCACTTCAGACTGAGCAGAAGATTGCAACACCACTGCCGGTAATTGTTTGTGATCGCCTATCAACACAAATTTCCGGATAACATCCGTTCCTGTCATTCCCCGCAAACATAATAATCCCAATAATTGAGGTTCCAATATTTGCGTAGCCTCATCGACCAAAGCGACATCAAATGTTTTCAGACGGAACAACTCCGTCTTGGATGAAAGCGTTGCCACTGTTCCTACAAAGACACGGCAACAGGCAATGCGCAACTGTACAGCACGACGGTTCGGGCAATCCTCTAACACATTCTCTATCAGATAGGGCCTATAACGTTCTTCGCATGAAAGTTCACTGCCAATGCGTATAAAATCAATAGCAGGTGTGACAGACAATAACATCTTGCATATTTCATCTACCGCCCGATTGGTATATGACAATAACAAAATCTGCTTCCGCTCCTTGTAGAAAGTCTCAACCATTGCACGCAAAGCACGTGAGGTTTTACCCGTTCCTGGCGGGCCTACCAATAAGAAATAATCTTGAGCAGCTCTTGCCTTCCAGGCTATACGCGTAAAACCATCCGGCGCTTCCGCAATGGCCTGATCAAAAGACAAGTCAAATTCTGGCTCACGCTGCCCTAACAGCAGATCACGCCTTCGCTGTGTAGCAGATAAAAAAGCAGACAAGCCACGATACATGCTACGAAAAGAAGTGTCCATATAGTCATGCTCTACTGCATACAAGCTATGCTCGGGCAGCACAGCCATATTCTGTTGGGATGCGCGTAAACGAACACGTACTTTCTCCTCCGTTATTTCCTCAATATTGCCTTTAAAGACAAGCTTATTGGTCACATTGTCTGCATCAGAATTACGTTCATACAATACGACAGCATCTCCTTGACGAAAATTGGGAAGAGGAGCCTCGGCCTCTGCATCATTTATTTCGCATCTCAGCACCAGATATGGTTTATGGGCATCTGTCGCATGATTTTCACAAATAAAAAGGTTATAAAGAATTTCTCCTGATTCTATCTTTTCAGACAAGGTGGAAAGCCAAAGAGACGAAGCACCTGTACGCCCTTCATGAGCAACATCACCCGATTTGGAGGTGTAAAGTTCTTTTGTGATGAAATTATAGACCGAATAAAAATAATCCGATTCTAATGGCGAGAGGGCTTCCAACTGTTTTCTGACAGTATCAATATTCGGACAAAGATAGCGCGTCCACAACACATTGTGCAACCTCCGTTCATTCAAAGCATCTGGAGTAAAACTCTTCAGCAATTCTGCCGTGAATAGAGGGTCATTGTGCAACTGTATGCCATATTCATTGGCTACTATGCGATTACGCACATCCATAACACGACGCAACATGGCCCAGGAAGCACGGGCAGGGTAAAGTAAAGGATAGCGGGTATATAACAAATAGGGTTTTACCTGATGATGGTCCTGTTTCATCGAATACTCCAACACGGCTTGATAAAGCAACATCTGCACCCGATTGTTTTCTTTAGGCACTATCTTATGACGGACTGTGTATTCGTCTGCTTTTCCCGACTTCATTTCAATGAATGAAGACATATCCCGCTGCATGTAGTCCAACCGTCCTTGCAATCCGAGCGATTCACAGATATATGAAGGTTCCAATACGGCATCCTTCCGGTCCAATTCATAACCTGCCGCAGAAAAAGTTTCTGTTATAACCTGACGGATATGTTCAAAATGCGACTTGCAATCGGCAAAGAATACGGCCTCTTTTTCCATATCACGCAAATCTTCACAAGCTGCCAATTCTATGGGATAGGTACGAAAAGCTTTTTTCATGCAAGCCAGATAATCGGGCTCTCCTTTGGCATAAATCCATTCATCCAGGAAAAGGTTGACGATATTACCCAACAGCAAAGGGCGGGTATTGCCCTGCGGCTGCAAACGCATCAAAACATAATTGCCCGGATGACTGCCGTAATCTTTGAAACATTCGGCCAATGTGCTGATATCTATCAGATAGTCGGGTTCCAAGACAAAAAAGGAAGGAGTTAATATACCGGATTCGTCCACCGATATGTCCAGCAGATTCAGTTGGGCATTGGGCCATAGCAAGCGGCAGGTTTCTGCAAATTCTTCATTTACCTGCGGCACATGATAGCGCACGCGCAAGGGTTCTTCTGTCAACAGGTCTACGGGACGTACATATAAGAAGGATTCATCGGCATGAAGGAAGTTGACGCGCAGGCGGTTTATCCGTCCTTTAGCCGGCGAAGAGACGATGTAAGTGGCATCGGCCCGTGGCAATAGCTGATACAATGCATCGGGGATGTCTTGGGCTGTCAGCCTTTTGATGAAAAAGGCGAGCGTTTTGGCATCGCGCAAGAGGTGTTCACGGGTCGGTTCTGCCCGTCGGTTCAGTATGTCGTTCGAGGTCAGGCGGAAGGTATGCAGGCGATTCTGTTCGACCATGGAAAGGCCCATTTTCGCGCCCACGTAGTTGATGCGGGCGGCCAGGTCGGTCATTTGCAGGTGGCCATCTTCCATCTGTGAACGGCACAGGTGTTCCAACAGTTCGCGCATCTCCCGATAGGCATCGCGAAGGGAGGTGTCTTCGCGGCGGCAGAGGCTTCGGAGGAGGTCGTAGTATTCGCTGGCTTCGAGTGCTTCGTTATTCTCCATCGGGCGTCTGTTGCTCCTGCTCTTCGGCTGTGTCCTCTTCTTCTTGTGGTTTGTCTTTGACCATCAGGATGCTGAGTTCGTAGAGCAGGTAGAGGGGTATGGCTACTACGGACAAGGTGAAGGGGTCGCCGGTGGGGGTGATGACGGCTGCCAGCACGACAATGATGACGACTGCATGGCGGCGGTATTTGCGCAAGAAGGTCTTATGGACCAGGCCCATCAAGGAGAGGAGCCAGGTGACCAGGGGGAGTTCGAAGGCCAGGCCCATGCAGAGCACCAGCATCATAAAGTTGTTGATGTATGAATTGAGTGAGATTTGGTTCTCAATCAGTGCGCTCAGTTCGTAGGTGGACAGGAAACGCAGGGTCAGAGGATAGACCATGAAGTAGCCCAGCAGGACACCGAGAAAGAACATCACGGTGCCCAGGGCCAGGGCTTTCTTGACGCCTTGCACTTCGTTGGGATAAAGCGCGGGGCGGATGAATTGCCAGATTTCGTAGAACAGGTAAGGGGCGGCCGTGACGACAGACATCCAGAAAGCGGTGGACATGTGGATGAAGAAGGGGGCGGCCAGGTTGATGTTCACGAGCTTGACATGAAACTCTTGGGTGAAGAATTCGCCTTGCAGCCCCAGTTTCTCACCTATCCAGCGCAGGAGGTCGTAGAAGGCGAAGTCGTTGGAGCAGGGGGCCAGTATGACGTTGTCGAACAAATAGGGCATGGCTACGAAATAGGCTATTGCCAAGACGAACCACACGCTGATGATACGAATCAACGCCCGGCGCAGGATGTCCAGATGGTCCCAGAATGATAGTTCCTTATCTGCCACGTCTGTCGCTTATTGCTTCTTTTCTACGGGTTCGTCTATTTCTTCCTTGGCCTTGCTGATTTCCTCCTTAGCCTCGTTCACGCCTTCCTTGAAGCTTTTCACGCCTTTGCCCAAACCGCGCATCAGTTCGGGGATTTTCTTGCCACCGAAAAGCAGCAGGATAACAACCAGGATGATAATCCACTCGGAGCCACTGGGCAGGATGCTTAAAAACTGTACATTCGTCATAGTTCTATCGTTTTTTATTTTTCCGTGCAAAGATATAACAAAGAAACGGAACGGGAAACAAATCGCCCCAAAAGAATGTGAAGCGCCTGTTTTTCGTGCCGGCGGGCGAGGGACGGAGAGGGCGGAGAACAGTATTATACTGTTCCGAGATGAGTATTATACTCATCTCCGAAGGGCCGTCAACCGCCACAAACAGAAGACCATGGAAATCTTGCGTAACGAACTACGCGAATACCTGACGCTCCTGCTTCTGCTACTCGTCCTCAAATAAAACCCTCAGTCTTGGTAATAGACCCGCTTCACTCGTGTGGAAACGCTGGTCAGCACCTCATAAGGGATGGTGTCCAAGGCATCGGACAAGGCCGTCACAGGCAGATGGTCGCCGAAGATCTCCACCCGGTCGCCCTCCTTGCAATCGATACCCGTCACATCTATCATGCAAACGTCCATGCAGATGTTGCCCACGTAAGGTGCGCGCTGCCCGTTCACCAGGCAATAGGCCCGGCCATTACCCAAGTGGCGGTTCAGCCCGTCCGCATAACCAATGGGCAAGGCGGCGATGCACGAAGGGCGCTCCAAATGCCCACGGCGGCTATAACCCACCGTGTCTTGCCGGGGCACATCGTGAATCTGCAAGATGGTGGTGTACAGCGAACTGACATTGTGCATCACGGCATTGGTCACCGGATTGATACCATACAGCCCGATGCCCAAACGCACCATGTCGAACTGCGCCTCCGGGAAACGCTCGATGCCAGCCGAATTGCAGATATGACGCAGGATGCGATGCGGGAAAGCAGCCTGCAACTGGTCCGCAGCAGCCGTAAACGTGTCAATCTGCCCGTGCGTGAAATCATCAAACTGTGCAGCATCGCTGCCCACCAGGTGTGAGAATACCGACCGCACAATCACTGCATCCTGCCCCTTCAGACGCTCCACCAGCGCAGGCACCTCTTCCGGCAAAAAGCCCAGGCGGTGCATCCCCGTGTCAATCTTGATGTGAATGGGATAATTCGTAATGCCCGACTTCTCCGCCTCGCGAATCAACGCATCCAGCAGGTGGAAACTGTAAACCTCCGGCTCCAGATGATTGTCGAACATCGTCTTGAAAGCCGTCATCTCCGGATTCATAATCAAGATGTTGGTCGTGATGCCCGCCTTACGCAACTCCGAACCCTCGTCAGCCACCGCCACAGCCAGATAGTCCACCCGATGCTCCTGCAATGTCTTGGCAATCTCATGCGAACCAGCCCCGTAGGCCGAAGCCTTCACCATACACGTCATCTTCACTCCCGGCCGCAACAACGAACGGTAATAATTCAGGTTCTCAACCATCGCCCCCAGATTGACCTCCAGGATAGTTTCATGCACCTTCTTCTCCAATTCCTCAGTCAACGCATCGAAACCAAAGCGGCGGGCACCTTTAATCAGGACAATCTCATTCTCCAGGCGCAACTCCCCCTTCGCCAACGCCTGCAACAAAGCATCCGTATCCGTGAAGAAAGCCTTCTCTCCCCCGAACAACTCCGCATGGTTGTACAAATCATCCCCAACTCCGATGATACGCTCCACATGACGGCTCTCCAACAACTGAACCACCTGCCGATAAAGCATAGAAGCATTCTGCCCCGACTCCAGGATGTCAGACAAGATGAGCGTGCGCTTCAGGTTATTGGACAACGACCGCCGGTACAGAAAGTCCAGCGCAATGTCCAGCGACAGCAAATCCGAGTTATAACTGTCGTTTATCAATAGACATCCATTCTTTCCCTCCTTCACCTCCAGACGCATCGCCACCGGCTCCAGATGCGCCATACGCTCCGCAATACGTTCAGCAGGAACCATTAGATACAGACAAGCAGCCAGGCAATGAAGCGAATTTTCAATAGACGCGTCGTCAATAAAAGGCAACGTATAAGAATTGTCCATATCCAGATAACGGTAATTGATGACCGTACAATCCGCCTTCTTCTCCACCTTACTTATATATAAAGGCCGCTCCATGTCGCGACGGCTCCACGCAATCTCCCGTGCCGAAAACAAGTATTTGGACACACAACCGCTAATCAATTCATCATCGCCATTGTATATCAACACATCACAGTCCTTGAAAAGCGCCAACTTTTCAGCACACTTGTCTTGTAAAGAAAAGAAATTCTCCTGATGGGCACTGCCGATGTTTGTCAATATACCGATGGTAGGCTGAATCATGCTTTTCAAAGATTCCATCTCCCCCGGTTCGGATATTCCTGCTTCGAAGATGCCCAGTTCCGCCTGCTCGTCCATACGCCACACCGACAAAGGGACACCAATCTGCGAATTATAACTGCGGGGAGAACGCACAATCGCCCGGTCAGCCTCCAACAACTGATGCAACCATTCTTTCACAACCGTCTTCCCATTACTACCCGTAATGCCGATGACCGGAATCTGAAAACGTGAGCGGTGCTGCTCTGCCAACCTTTGCAAAGCCTTCAGCGTATTGCCCACCACCACGTAATTGGCATCCTGACAAATACCGCCAAAAACCCCGCTTTTCATCTTATCAAAAGCCTCTTCGCTGACCACAAAATTGCGCACACCCCGCACATACAACTCCGGCACGTAACGCATCCCGTCATTGCGTTTGGTCGCTAAAGCAAAAAACAAAGTAGCTTCCGGAAAACTTAATGAACGGCTGTCTGTCAACAACCAATCGACAGTGGCAGGCATGTTCCCGACAAGCCTGCCACCAGTCATTTCACTTATTTGTTCAATCGTGTAAGACATAATTTTCTTTCGTTTTGAAAGTCTAAGTACGGGTATTTTCCATTAAGTCGCTCTATTTTTAACAAAATTTGTCCTAAAAAACGCTTATAATCTTCCGAATCAGGACGCAGAGGTTTATGCAACAAGTCTTTATGTATTTGCTCACATTCCTGCATCACTTTACCGGTTTCCGGTGCCAGGCACCACTCCGTAAAACGCTCCCAGACATACTGCACAGCCACTTCTGAAGGATGCACCAAGTCATCCGCATAAAAACGATAATCCCGCAACTCATCAAGCAACAATTCATAAGCCGGGAAATAGAAGACACGCCGTGGGAAAGCCTCCGCTATTTGCTCGGCAGCCAACAGCAATGTAGCCTTGCTGAGCTGATTGTCATGCAACCCGTCACGCACATGCCGGATAGGACTCACCGTCAGCACCACTTGCAAGCGTTCGTTACGTGCAAACAGTCCTGAAAACAACGACACGCTGTCATTCACTATTTCCGCCACGCTCAGCCGACGCCTCCGGAAACACTTCTCCGGCAATTTGTGGCAATTCCCCACCACACGCCCTGTTTCCCTGTCCTCATACACCCAAGCCGTACCCCAAGTAAGCAACAGGAAATTCAGCCTGTCCATTTCACCCGCTGCCTGCCCCAGTCTGTCGTTGATCTGCCTCAAGGCCTCCTCCGGCAAAACATGTGAAAAATCTCCGTGGTGCATAGCGCTATGCCAAAGTCCTTGGTGCAGGAACAAGTCATCCGAGGCATAAACCTTGCCCGACAGCATCTCGCGCAAAGCCATAGATATAGACAATGGATTGTACAACACCCCATACGGGTTGACATCGCAACAGAACTTGGCAGCTTGCAGTCTTGTGCCGATATTCGTTGCAAAGCACGAACCCAACAGCATCAGGCGATGCGAGTAATCAATGCACGGGCAATCCTTAGGACGCTCTACTGAGGTATATAATTTCACCATCCCAATTAAGAACGAAATATATTATATGACATAGAAAAAAACAACCACAACCAACATGGGAATCATCAACTTAATCATTTTACACAAAAGCGTGAAACTATATGCTAGCTGTCGAAAAAACTTTCAAGCCCCTAAAAACAAAAAACGAAGCATACCGCTTCTTATTTTTATTAATCTCAAAAAAGATATGAAAGCAATAGCTTGCACTCCGACTGCAAAATTAGCCATTTCTTCTCAAGAAAGCCCACATGCCATTCTTTTATTTTTTAGTACCTACATTCTTTTTTACTTTCACCTCTTTATTATAACCTTTCCAACATACCAAAGTCGTATCTCCTCCCTACCTCGTCCTTGTGTAAGACAAGGACGAGGTAGGGAGGAGGTAGGTCGAAATCCCTAGAAAGTCCCGAAGCGGACCTGAAACGCAAACGCTTCAACAGGCCTGAAACCGCATTTTACGGCACCTGCACCACAAAAGGGTAAGGCTCATGTGCATTTTTTCCACAGAAGACGAGCGCATCCGATTTCTTTTTGCTATTTTTGCGCTCTGTTAAGAATTGAAAAATGGGAACAGAACCTACAAAATACAACCTACTGAATACCATCGATTCGCCTGCAGATTTGCGACGACTCCGGCCGGAACAACTGCCGGAAGTATGCCGGGAATTGCGTGAAGACATCATACAAGAGGTGTCGCAAAACCCGGGACACTTTGCCGCCAGCTTGGGTACCGTAGAGCTGACAGTCGCTTTGCACTACGTGCTCAATACGCCCTATGACCGCATTGTATGGGACGTGGGGCATCAGGCATACGGACACAAGATTCTAACGGGCAGACGAGACACTTTCTATACGAACCGGAAACTGGGCGGCATCCGTCCCTTTCCCTCACCCAACGAAAGCGAATACGACACATTTGCCTGCGGACATGCCTCCAACTCCATATCGGCAGCATTGGGCATGGCCGTGGCTGCTGCCCGAAAAGGAGAGAAAAACCGGCACGTAGTAGCCGTAATAGGCGACGGAAGCATGAGCGGCGGACTGGCGTTTGAAGGGCTGAACAATGCTTCGTCAACCCCGAACAACTTGCTTATCATCCTCAACGACAATGACATGGCCATTGACCGAAGTGTAGGAGGCATGAAGCAATATCTGTTCAACCTGACTACCAGCAACCGGTATAATCAGCTACGTTTCAAAACCTCGCGCCTACTGTTCAAGATGGGCATCCTTAATGAAGAAAGACGTAAGGCACTCATCCGCTTCGCCAACAGCCTGAAGTCGATGGCTGCCCAGCAGCAAAACATCTTCGAAGGGATGAACATCCGCTACTTCGGGCCCATAGACGGACACGATGTAAGAAACCTGGCCAGGGTATTGCGCGACATCAAAGATTTGCAAGGTCCTAAGATTCTACATCTGCACACGGTGAAAGGAAAAGGATTTGCACCGGCAGAAAAAGACCCGGGCACCTGGCATGCGCCCGGACGCTTCAATCCCGAGACAGGAGAACGTTATGTTACCGATGACACCCACCTTCCGCCACTTTTTCAAGACGTGTTCGGTGAAACCCTGGTGGAGTTGGCACAGCAAAACCCGCGCATCGTGGGTGTAACTCCCGCCATGCCCACCGGATGCTCGATGAACAAGCTGATGGAAGTCATGCCCGACCGGGCTTTTGACGTAGGCATTGCCGAAGGTCACGCGGCCACATTCTCTGGCGGAATGGCTAAAGAAGGCTTACAACCTTTCTGCAACATCTATTCTACATTTATGCAGCGGGCGTATGACAACGTCATTCATGACATCGCCCTGCTACGCCTGCCCGTTGTACTCTGCCTGGATCGTGCCGGGCTGGTAGGCGAAGATGGCCCCACACACCACGGTGTGTTCGATTTGGCTTATTTTCGTCCCATCCCCAATCTAACCATTTCCTCACCAATGAACGAGCATGAGTTGCGCCGGTTGATGTACACGGCACAACTGCCAGACAAGGGCCCATTTGTCATACGTTACCCGCGAGGCAGAGGTGTACTGACGGATTGGCGCTGCCCGTTGGAAGAAATCCCGGTAGGCAAAGGACGCAAACTGAAAGACGGCAAAGACATAGCGGTTATCACCTTGGGGCCCATCGGCAATCTGGCAGCCAAAGCCATCGGGCGGGCAGAAAAAGAGAAAGGACTTTCCATTGCTCACTATGACTTGCGCTTTCTGAAGCCGTTGGACGAAGACATGTTGCACGAAATAGGACGAAACTTCCGCCGCATTGTCACCATAGAAGACGGGGTTCTCAAAGGAGGCATGGGAAGTGCTATCTTGGAATTTCTGGCCGACAATGGCTACACGCCACAGGTGAAGCGCATCGGGGTGCCGGATACGTTTGTAGAACACGGCAGCATCCAGGAGTTGTATCACCTTTGCCACATGGATGAAGATGAAATTGTAAAACAATTAGAATAAGTAGACAGACGTGAAAATCATCATTGCAGGTGCCGGCGCAGTAGGCACACATTTGGCTAAACTGCTATCACGCGAGAAACAGAACATAACCTTGATGGATGATAGCGAAGAGCGGCTGAGTGCTCTCAGCTCTAACTTTGACCTGATGACCATCGTCGCCTCTCCCACTTCCATCAAAGGATTGGAAGAAGTAGGGGCAAAAGATGCCGACCTGTTTATTGCCGTTACTCCAGACGAGAGCCGTAACATGACTGCCTGCATGTTGGCCAGCAATTTGGGAGCCAAAAAGACCGTAGCCCGTATAGACAATTACGAATATTTATTGCCACGGAACAAAGATTTTTTCCACAAGCTGGGAGTCGATTCGCTCATCTACCCGGAAATGCTGGCCGCCAAAGAGATTGTATCATCCATCCGGATGAGCTGGGTCCGTCAGTGGTGGGAATTTTACGGCGGTGCCTTGATTCTGATTGGGACCAAAATGCGCGAAAAGGCCGAAATACTGGATGTGCCTCTATACAAGTTAGGAGGCCCTACATTGCCTTATCATGTGGTGGCCATTAAACGGGGAAACGAGACCTTGATTCCCCGAGGAGATGATGCCATCCGGCTGAACGATATTGTATATTTCACAACCACACGGAAATATTTGCCCTACGTGCGAAAAATCACCGGCAAAGAAGATTATGTGGACGTACGCAACGTCATGATCATGGGAGGCAGTCGCATTGCCGTCCGCACTGCACAGTATGTACCCGATTACATGCAAGTGAAAATCGTGGACAATGACCTGAACCGATGCAACCACCTGACAGAGTTGCTGGACGACAAAACGATGATAATCAATGGCGACGGGCGAGACATGGATTTACTGGTGGAAGAAGGATTGAAAAATACAGAAGCTTTCGTTGCATTGACCGGAAATTCTGAAACCAACATATTGGCCTGTCTGGCCGCCAAACGGATGGGGGTCAGCAAGACCGTAGCCGAAGTGGAAAATATAGACTATATCGGCATGGCCGAGAGTTTAGACATCGGTTCAGTCATTAACAAAAAGATGATAACAGCCAGCCACATCTACCAAATGATGCTGGATGCCGATGTGAGCAACGTGAAATGCCTGACGTTTGCCAATGCAGACGTGGCAGAGTTTACCGTAAAAGAAGGTTCTCTAATCACGAAACATCCGGTAAAAGACCTCGGTTTTCCCAAAGGGGTCACCATCGGAGGATTGATACGCAATGGCGAAGGTGTTGTGGTAATGGGTAACACACAAATACAACCCGGCGACCACGTAGTGGTTTTCTGCCTGAGCATGATGATAAAAAAGGTAGAAAGGTTTTTTAATTAAAACCAAAAATTGTAAAATATTAATTTTTTGTCACCTAGAGATAGCAAATGGCAGAGATAGTTGTTGTATCTTTGCGCGTTGTAATTTAATATTTATAACACATTAATATATATGCACAAAATCTTATAGATTTATGAACTTCATTTTTTTAGTCACCGTCGTGCTGACGGCCCTCATCTTTGTGGGACTCGTTGTCGTGATTGCCAACGCGATAGCGCCGCGCTCCTACAATCCGCAGAAGATGGAGCCTTACGAGTGTGGTATCCCTACACGTGGTAAGACTTGGATGCAATTCCACGTGGGTTACTACTTGTTTGCCATCTTGTTCCTGATGTTCGAGGTCGAGACCGTGTTCCTCTTCCCGTGGGCGGTCGTCACCGCCGAATTGGGCGTTGCCGGATTGTGTAGTGTATTGTTTTTCTTGTTTATCTTAGTTCTGGGTCTTGCATACGCCTGGAAGAAAGGAGCTTTGGAATGGAAGTAACAAAAAGACCCAAAATCAAGTCTATCCCCTACGAAGAGTTCCAAGATAATGAAACCTTGGAAAAAATAATCCAGGAGCTGAATGCCGGTGGCGTCAATGTCATGGTAGGAGCTTTAGATGACCTCATCGATTGGGGACGCAGTAACTCACTCTGGCCGTTGACATTCGCCACAAGCTGTTGCGGTATCGAATTCATGGCCGTGGCCTCTGCCCGTTATGACATGGCACGCTTCGGTTTTGAGGTAACCCGTAACAGCCCCCGCCAGGCTGACGTCATCCTGGTAAACGGTACCATCACCTACAAAATGGCTCCCGTACTGAAGCGTCTGTACGATCAGATGGCAGACCCGAAGTATGTAGTAGCCGTAGGCGGATGCGCCGTAAGCGGCGGTCCTTTTAGAAAGTCCTACCATGTTGTGCAGGGCGTGGATCAGATTCTTCCGGTAGATGTCTATGTACCTGGTTGCCCGCCACGTCCCGAAGCTTTTCTATATGGCATGATGCAATTGCAGCGCAAGGTCAAGATAGAAAAGTTTTTCGGAGGAGTTAACAGAAAAGAAAAGGAAACAGAAGAATAAGATATGGAAAATACGATATACGTAAAACCGGAAGACCTGCACAGCACCATGCTGCGCTTGCGCAAGGAAAAGCAAATGGACTTCCTGAGAAGCCTGACCGGCATGGACTGGGGAACTCCCGATGAGAAAGATGCGGAAGGCACCCTGCGCGGCTTGGGAGTGGTTTACCACTTGGAATCGACTGTAACCCAGGAAAGAATGGTGGTAAAGACATCCACCTTGGACCGCGAACATCCCGAAGTGCCCACCGTTACCGATATTTGGAAAGGCGCTGACTTGCCAGAACGTGAAGCTTATGACTTCTTCGGCATCGTGTTCATTGGCCACCCTGACATGCGCCGTCTGTTCCTGCGCAACGATTGGGTAGGTTATCCGTTCCGCAAAGACAATGACCCCGCCAAGGAGAACCCCTTGCGTATGGACAACGAAGAAACCATCGACGTAACCAGCGAAGTGGACCTGACTCCCGACGGAACTTCCAAAGAGAAAAAGAATGAAGTCTTCAACAACGAGGAATATGTGGTGAACATCGGTCCCCAGCATCCTTCTACGCACGGCGTGCTGCGCCTCCGCGTGTCGCTGGACGGTGAAATCATCCGGAAGGTAGACCCGAATTGCGGATACATCCACCGTGGCATCGAGAAGATGAACGAAAGTCTCACCTACCCTCAGACTTTGGCTCTGACCGATCGTCTGGATTACTTAGGTGCCATGCAGAGCCGCCATGCGTTGTGCATGTGCATCGAACAGGCCATGGGTGTGGAAGTGAGTGAGCGCGTGCAATACATCCGTACCATCATGGACGAGCTGCAACGTATCGACTCGCATATCCTGTATTTTGCTTGTCTTTGTCAGGACATGGGTGCCACAACGGCTTTCTTGTACGGCTTCCGCGACCGTGAAAAAGTGCTCGACATTTTCGAAGAAACCTGCGGCGGACGCCTCATTCTGAACTACAATACCATCGGTGGCGTACAGGCCGATATTCATCCGAATTTCGTACATCGCGTGAAGGAGTTCATCCCCTACATGCGCCACAACCTCCAGGAATATTTCGATGTGTTTATCAACAATGTCATAGTGCAGCAGCGTCTGAAAGGCGTAGGCGTGCTGAGCCGCGAAGATGCCATCTCTTTTGGTGCCACCGGCGGTACAGGACGTGCCAGCGGCTGGGCCTGCGATGTACGCAAGCGCATCCCCTACGGTGTGTATGACAAGGTGGACTTCAAGGAAATCACCTATACAGAAGGCGACTGTATGGCTCGCCTCATGGTACGTATGGACGAAATCCTGGAAAGCCTGCACATCATCGAGCAGCTGATAGACAACATCCCCGAAGGTCCTTACCAGGAGAAGATGAAGCCCATTATCCGTGTGCCTGAAGGTTCATATTATGCAGCCGTTGAAGGCAGCCGTGGCGAGTTTGGCGTCTACCTGGAGAGCAAGGGAGACAAGACTCCTTACCGTCTGCACTATCGTTCGACAGGCTTGCCCCTCGTAGGCACATTGGACACGCTTTGCCGAGGAGCAAAGATTGCCGACCTGATAGCCATCAGCGGTACATTGGACTATATCATCCCTGACATAGACAGATAATGAATACATTAGCACTTAATCATATTAATACGTTAAAAGATGTTCGATTTTAGTATTGTATCAAGCTGGATACACCAGATGCTGACATCTGCCATGCCCGAAGGCCTGGCAATCTTCATCGAGTGTGTAGTAGTAGGAGTATGCATCGTGCTGATGTATGCCATCCTTGCCATCCTGTTGATTTACATGGAACGCAAGATATGCGGTTTCTTCCAGTGCCGCCTGGGCCCGATGCGTGTGGGCCCTTACGGAACCATCCAAGTAATCTGCGACGTACTGAAGATGTTGACAAAAGAAATCTTCACGCCGAAGACCGTAGACAAATGGCTTTATAACCTGGCGCCTTACATGGTGCTGCTGGCCTCTTTCCTGACCTTTGCCTGCCTGCCCATAAACAAGGGTATGGAAGTGCTGGACTTCAACGTCGGCATATTCTTCGTGATGGCTGCTTCCAGCATTGGCGTAGTAGGTATCCTGCTGGCAGGTTGGAGCTCGAACAGCAAGTACTCCCTTATCGGAGCCATGCGTAGCGGCGCCCAGATTATCAGTTATGAACTTTCCGCGGGCCTGAGCATCCTGACAATGGTTGTCCTGACTGGCACCATGCAGATTTCTGAAATCGTAGGTGGGCAGGCAGACGGATGGCTCATCTTCAAGGGACATATTCCCGCCATCATTGCCTTCATCATCTACCTGATTGCCAGCAATGCAGAATGTAACCGTGGCCCGTTTGACTTGCCCGAAGCAGAAAGTGAGCTGACCGCCGGTTACCACACTGAATATAGCGGTATGCACTTCGGCTTCTTCTACCTGGCCGAGTATCTGAACCTGTTCATCGTATCAGCCATCGCCGCTACCGTGTTCTTGGGTGGTTGGATGCCTTTACACATTCCGGGATTAGATGGCTTCAACATGGTAATGGATTATATCCCCGGCGTCATTTGGTTCTTTGCCAAAGCGTTCTTCGTTGTATTCCTGATGATGTGGATGCGCTGGACGTTCCCCCGCTTGCGAATCGACCAGATTCTGAAGCTGGAATGGAAATATTTAGTACCGATCTCGATGGTCAACCTGCTGCTCATGGCACTGGTAGCCACCTTCGGATTACACTTTTAACCCCCAAAGTTTGTGACTATTTATGGAAGAAAAAGATACATATTTCAGTGGGTTGTCTAAGGGGGTGCGTAGCCTGTGCATCGGCCTGAAGACGACCATGCGTGAATTTTTCACGAAAAAAGTGACGGAACAATATCCTGAGAACCGGAAAGAACTGAAGATGTTCGACCGTTTCCGCGGGACGTTGACCATGCCTCACAACGAGAACAACGAGCACCACTGCATTGCCTGCGGTTTGTGCCAAATGGCCTGCCCCAACGGCACTATCAAGGTGACCAGTGAGACCATAACAACCGAAGACGGCAAGAAAAAGAAAATATTGGCCAAATATGAATACAACTTGGGGTCGTGCATTTTCTGCCAGTTGTGCGTCAACGCCTGCCCGCACAATGCCATCACGTTTGACCAGAACTTCGAGCACGCCGTATTCGACCGCTCCAAACTGATTCTCACGCTGAACCATCCGGGCAGTCACGTTGAAGAAAAGAAAAAAGATATTACTAATAAGCAATAAGCACTTATAGACATGGAAATAACACTCGAAACAGTAGTTTTCTACTTCCTTGCGGCTTTCATTGCCGTTTTTTCCATCCTGACGG
Organism: Bacteroides sp. ET71; assembly: GCF_023336905.1. GTDB lineage: Bacteria > Bacteroidota > Bacteroidia > Bacteroidales > Bacteroidaceae > Bacteroides. The sequence goes on along the minus strand of NZ_JAMBLS010000018.1, from coordinate 18,027 downwards.
TGACCACCAACCGCATTGTGCGCGCGGCCACTTACTTGCTGTTCGTATTGTTCGGCACGGCAGGATTTTATTTCCTGCTGGGATATACATTCCTTGGTTCAGTACAAATCATGGTCTATGCCGGGGGCGTCGTCGTGCTCTACGTATTCTCCATTTTCCTGACCAGTGGTGAAGGTGCCAAGTTCCAGAAACTGAAAAAAAGCCGTTTCTGGGCTGCCTTGGGAACTACACTCGCAGGAGGCATCATTGTATTGTTCGTACTGCTGAAGCACAAATTCCTGGCACCGACTGACATCGAATATGCCGAAACCGGATTCAAGGAAATCGGCACGCTGATGTTGAGCAGTGACAAATACGGGTATTTATTGCCGTTTGAAGCAGTCAGCATCCTGTTGCTGGCGTGCATCATCGGTGGATTGTTAATCGCACGTAAAAGATAAACATAGCTATGGTACATCTAGAATATTATCTGATAGTTTCAACTATCATGCTTTTTGCAGGTATCTATGGTTTCTTTACCCGGCGCAACACGCTGCACCTGCTTATTTCGATTGAATTGGTGCTGAATGCTACAGACATCAATTTCGCAGTGTTCAACCGCTATTTGTTTCCTGGCATGTTAGAAGGCTATTTCTTCGCTCTTTTTGCCATTGCCATTGCGGCAGCAGAAACAGCCATTGCAATCGCCATTATGATTAACATCTACCGTAATATACGCAGCATCCAAACCAATCGCTTGGAGGAGTTGAAGTGGTAATATCAATTGAAGTGAAAAACTAATAACTGAAATATTAATATGGAATATACAATTCTTATCCTACTGCTTCCGTTTCTCTCGTTTCTGACGCTCGGATTGGGAGGTAAATGGATGTCCCACCGGACAGCCGGTATGATTGGTACGGTGGTGCTGGGTGCGGTAACAGTGCTTTCCTATCTGACAGCTGCCCTTTATTTCAGCAGTCCCCGTCTGGCAGACGGTACCTTTGAAACGCTGATACCTTACAATTTTACTTGGCTGCCTTTCACTGACAGACTGAGTATTGACATGGGTATCTTGCTTGATCCGATTTCCGTAATGATGCTTATTGTCATCAGCACGGTATCGTTCATGGTACATATTTATTCGTTCGGCTATATGAAGGGCGAGGTAGGTTTCCAACGCTACTACGCTTTCCTGTCGCTGTTCACTATGTCCATGTTAGGCCTGGTGGTAGCTACCAACATTTTCCAGATGTATCTGTTCTGGGAGCTGGTGGGTGTTTCCTCCTATTTATTAATTGGATTCTATTACACCAAACCTTCAGCCATCGCTGCTTCCAAGAAGGCATTTATCGTAACCCGTTTTGCCGACCTAGGCTTCCTGATTGGTATCCTGATTTACGGTTACTTCGCCGGAACTTATACATTCGAACCCGATACATTGATGTTGGCAAAGGGTGGTGCTGCCATGATTCCGTTGGCACTTGGCTTGATGTTCATCGGTGGTGCCGGTAAGAGTGCCATGTTCCCGTTGCACATCTGGCTGCCCGATGCCATGGAAGGTCCGACGCCTGTCAGCGCCTTGATCCATGCTGCTACGATGGTGGTTGCCGGTGTATATTTGGTTGCACGCATGTTCCCGTTGTTCATCGAATATGCCCCCTCAACTTTGCACATTGTGGCTTATGTGGGTGCATTCACTGCATTCTTCGCAGCCAGCATTGCTTGTGTGCAGACTGATATCAAACGCGTACTAGCCTTCTCTACCATTTCTCAGATTGGTTTCATGATGGTTGCCTTGGGTGTTTGCTTCGCTGCTGATCCCCATGACGGTGGTTTGGGATACATGGCCGGCATGTTCCACTTGTTTACACACGCTATGTTCAAGGCCCTGCTCTTCCTCGGTGCCGGTAGCATCATCCACGCCGTACACAGCAACGAGATGTCGGCTATGGGAGGCTTGCGCAAGTATATGCCCATCACGCACATCACTTTCCTGATTGCCTGCCTGGCCATCGCCGGTATTCCGCCATTCTCCGGATTCTTCTCGAAGGACGAGATTCTGACGGCTTGCTTCCAGTTCAGCCCGGCTATGGGTTGGATTATGACCATCATTGCCGGCATGACGGCTTTCTATATGTTCCGCTTGTATTACGGCATTTTCTGGGGAACCGAGAATAAAGAACTTCATGCAGCCCACACGCCTCATGAGAGCCCCTTATCGATGTCCTTCCCGCTGATATTCTTGGCATTAGTGACCGTTGTAGGCGGATTCATTCCTTTCGGTGAATTCGTTTCCTCCAACGGACATGCTTACGAAATCCATTTGGACTGGAGCGTAGCTGCTACAAGCATTGTGGTGGCAGTAGTTGCCATCGCACTGGCTACATTCATCTACGCCAAGGAAAAACAACCGGTGGCAGATGCTTTGGCCCGTCGTTTCCGTGGATTGTGGACAGCGGCATACCACCGCTTCTACATTGACGAGATTTATCAGTTCGTGACGCACCGGATCATCTTCCGCTGCATCTCTACTCCTATCGCCTGGTGGGACCGCCACGTAGTGGACGGCTTCTTCAACTTCCTGGCTTGGAGCTCCAATGCTGGCAGCGATTCTATCCGCACACTGCAAAGCGGCCGCGTACAGCAGTATGCACTTGTGTTCCTGCTGGGTGTGCTGGCACTGATACTGATTCTGTTGCTGTAAGGCCATGGTTCAAGTGATTAATTAACATCGAAACAATAATTATTAAATACCACATAAGATGAACTTCTTATCATTATTTGTTCTCATTCCCCTGCTGATGTTGCTGGGACTTTGGCTAAGCCGCAACATCTCACAGATACGCGCGGTGATGGTGACAGGTGCCTCGGCTCTGCTGGTACTTTCTGTCGCACTGACCGTGATGTACCTCCAAGCACGTCAGGGAGGCGCAACGGACGAGATGTTGTTTTGCGCTGACGTAGCCTGGTATCCGGCTCTTAATATACATTACTCGGTAGGCGTAGACGGCATATCGGTAGCCATGCTGCTGCTTTCGTCGTTGATTGTATTTACAGGTACATTTGCATCCTGGCGTCTGCAGCCGTTGACAAAAGAATATTTCCTTTGGTTTACTTTCCTGTCGCTGGGCGTATTCGGATTCTTCATCTCGATAGACTTGTTCACGATGTTCATGTTCTATGAGGTGGCTTTGATTCCGATGTATCTGCTGATTGGCGTATGGGGTTCCGGTCACAAGGAATACTCGGCCATGAAACTGACATTGATGCTGATGGGTGGCTCGGCTTTCCTGCTGATTGGTATCCTGGGTATCTATTTCGGTTCGGGTGCGACGACCATGAACTTGCTGGAGATTGCAGATTTGCACAATATTCCTATTGAACAGCAACGCATCTGGTTCCCCTTGACTTTCATCGGATTCGGCGTATTGGGTGCTTTGTTCCCGTTCCACACATGGAGCCCCGACGGTCATGCTTCGGCGCCGACGGCTGTGTCCATGCTTCATGCCGGTGTGCTGATGAAGCTGGGAGGTTACGGTTGCTTCCGCATTGCCATGTACCTGATGCCTGAGGCTGCCAACGAATTGGCTTGGATATTTATTATCCTGACTGGTATTTCGGTTGTATATGGTGCGTTCTCGGCTTGCGTACAGACGGACTTGAAGTATATCAATGCTTATTCTTCGGTGTCGCACTGCGGCCTGGTGCTCTTCGCTATCCTGATGATGAATCAGACGGCCAGCACGGGTGCTGTGCTCCAGATGTTGTCGCACGGTTTGATGACGGCCTTGTTCTTCGCCCTTATCGGTATGATTTACGGACGGACTCATACGCGTGATATCCGTGAGTTGAACGGACTGATGAAAATCATGCCTTTCTTGTCTGTATGTTATGTGATTGCCGGTCTGGCCAACTTGGGTTTGCCGGGTCTGAGCGGATTTGTGGCCGAGATGACGATTTTCACGGGTTCGTTCCAACAGGCTGACACGTTCCACCGTGTGTGGACGGTCATTGCCTGCTCATCTATCGTGATAACGGCGGTCTACATCCTGCGCCTGGTGGGCAAGATTCTGTACGGCACGTGCACGAACAAGCATCACTTGGCTCTGACTGACGCGACGTGGGACGAGCGCACGGCGGTTATCGTGCTCATTGCTTGCGTAGCTGCCCTGGGGCTGGCTCCTTGGTGGATAAGCAACATGATTGGCGACAGCGTATTGCCGATAATCAATCATCTGGCAGCAGTTCAATAGTCATTAACCCGTAAATACTAATAGTTACAATAACATGGATTACAGTCAATTTCTACTGATGAAAGAAGAGCTCTCGCTGATTGCGGTCATCGTTATCCTTTTTGTGGCAGACCTCTTCATGAGTCCTGACAATCACAAGCGTGACGGGAAGCCGATGTTGAATACCATCCTCCCGGTAGCTTTGCTTCTGATACATACGCTCATCACCCTGGTGCCCGGCGGGGATGTCAATCTCTTTGGCGGCATGTACGTCAATACTCCGGTGCAGAGCATCGTGAAGTCTATCTTGAGTGTGGGCACGCTGGTGGTGTTTCTGATGGCGCACGAGTGGTTGCGCCGCGAGGAGAACCATATCAAGCAGGGTGAGTTTTATGTGTTGACGCTTTCGACCTTGTTGGGCATGTACTTTATGATTTCGGCCGGACATTTCCTGATGTTCTTCATCGGGTTGGAGACGGCCAGCATCCCGATGGCGGCGCTGATTGCGTTTGACAAATACCGCCAGCAGTCGGCCGAGGCGGGTGCGAAGTATATTCTGACGGCGATGTTCTCGAGCGCCCTGCTGCTGTTCGGTCTTTCGCTGATTTACGGTTCGACGGGGACGTTGTATTTCGAGGATATTCCGGCCGCGCTGGATGGCAGTGCGTTGCAGGTGATGGCCTTCGTGTTCTTCTTCTCGGGCATGGGCTTCAAGATTTCGCTGGTGCCGTTCCACTTGTGGACGGCCGACGTGTACGAGGGTTCGCCCAGCACGGTGACGGCTTATCTGAGTGTCATCTCGAAGGGTTCGGCTGCCTTTGTGCTGATGGTGGTGCTGGTGAAGGTGTTCGCGCCGATGGTGACGGAGTGGCAGACTATCTTGTATTGGATTATCATCTTATCCATCACGCTGGCCAACTTGTTTGCCCTGCGCCAGCAGAACCTGATGCGACTGATGGCTTTCTCGAGCATCTCGCAGGCGGGTTACATCATGCTGGGTGTCATTGCCGGGACGTCGACGGGTATGACTTCGCTGATTTACTACGTGCTGATTTACCTGTTTGCCAACCTGGGCGTGTTCACGGTCATCAACATCGTGATGCAGCGCACGGGCAAGGTGACGTTGACGGACTATAACGGCCTGTATACGACCAACCCGCGCCTGGCTTTCCTGATGACGCTGGCCTTGTTCTCGCTGGCCGGTATCCCGCCGTTTGCCGGGTTCTTCTCGAAGTTCTTCATCTTCGCCGCAGCTTTCGAGAGCGGGTTCCACCTGCTGGTGTTCATCGCCTTGGTCAACACGGTGCTGTCGCTCTACTACTACCTGAGGGTGGTGAAGTCGATGTACATCAACAAGAGCGACGAGCCCATAGCCGCGTTCCGTAGCGACAACTACACGCGTGTCAGCCTGCTTGTGTGCACGGCCGGCATCATCGTGCTGAGTATCGCGAGCGTGGTCTACCAACATATCGACCAGTTCTCGTTCGGTCTGTAAGACGAACGATTGGTAAAATATCCCTTGGTGTGTGCCGGGGCGCGTGAGCGTCCCGGCACTTTTTTTTCTGGCCGCGGCAGAAGAGGGCAAGCCTCCGTGCCCCTCGGAGGCCGACGCGGGACACGGTAGAGGACGGGCGGTTGCTACACTCGAGGGTAGCTCATCGCTACACTCAAGGGTAGCTCTTTGCTACACACCAGTGTAGGTCGATGCTACACTCGAGTGTAGCAACCGGCCACATCCGCAGTCTTGAAATCTCCCACATTGTAACCCCTTTGTCACACCCTGCCACACCTTTGTAACGCCGGCGCAAGAGAAACGTACCGGCCGCGCAATACCCCTGTAACACGAAAGCCTCATCTTTGCAGCGGAAAAAGAATCAAAGAACAAACAAGATGAGCACAAGACTGGATTTGGGAAGAATCCTCTTCCTTATTTTACTCTTCACACTCTCCTGCATGACACTGATGGCAGGAAACATCAAAGGAAACATCTGCGACAAAGAAACGCGCGAACCACTGACCGGCGCCACCGTGCAAGTGGCCGGGACAAGCCTGGGAGCCGTGGCCGACATCGACGGCAACTACCAGCTCAACCTGAGGCCCGGCAACTACACCCTGCAAGTGTCGTACGTGGGCTACCGCACCGAAACACGCGACGTGGCCGTCACCCAGGCCAACCTCGTGCTGAACTTCGAACTGGGACCCGACACCGAAGTGCTGGGCGAAGTCACCGTCACCGCCCGCAAGAACCTCGAAGGCGAACGCGCCCTCCAGATGGAACGCCAGAAAGCCACCCTGGCCATCGAAAACATGGGAGCCAAGGAGATGAGCCTCAAAGGCATCAGCAACGTGCAGGAAGGCGTCAAACAAATCACCGGCATCTCCATTGCCGACGCCGGACAACTCATCGTCCGCGGCCTGGGCGACCGATACAGCACCACCACCCTGAACGGACTGCCCATCGCCTCGCCCAACCCCGACAACAAACTGATACCCCTCGACCTCTTCCCCTCCAGCACGGTACAGAACATCACCGTCAGCAAAGTCTACGACGCCGCCGTCTTCGCCGACTACTCCGGCGCCCACATCGACATCAGCACCAAAGAAAACACCACGGGCAACTTCTTCAACCTCAGCCTCAACGCAGGCGGACACTTCAACGCCCTGGGCAAAGACTTCTACCACATGGACCGAGGCTCACTCTTCACCACCTCCACCCTGGCCGACCCCGTCTACAACCTCTCCACCTCCGACTTCCGCGACTACGTGAAACAGAACAACATCTTCGACACCACCTTCGACGTAGAACGCAAGAAAGCCCTGCCCGAACTGAGCGGAAACATCGGCGCAGGCCGCGACTGGACCATCGGCAACCAGACACTCAGCCTCCTGGCCTCGTTCAGCATGAGCAACGGAACCGAAATCATACAAGACGCCTTCTACCGCGACATGGACACCTCGGGCGACACCAAAAACGACTTCAGCTACGACAAATACACCAGCCGGCTCAACCTCACCGGACTGGCCTCCGCCAGCATCACCCTGCGCAAAGAAGACCGCATCGGCTACAGCTTCTTCTACGCACGCAACGCCGAGAACAGCTACCAAGACCGACAAGGCACCGACTACGAAGACAACCACCTGCTGGGCAACAACAGCGTCACACACATCTACACCCTCCAGAACCACCAACTCAACGGCCTGCACCACTTCGGACAACAATGGCTCCTCACCTGGGGAGGCTCATACGGCAAAACCAGCAGCCAAGAACCCGACCGACGCCAAGTGATGTTCGAACAAAACAACGACGGCACCCTCGAACTCTTCAAACTGAACCAACAAGAAACCAACCGCTACTTCGGCGACCTGACAGAAGACGAATGGGTAGGCAGCCTCGCACTGAAATACAACTGGAACGAAAACAACCACGTGACCGCCGGCTTCAACTACAAAGACAAAAACCGCGACTACTCGGCCACACGCTTCTACTACAACCTGCACGCCCTGAACCCCGAAATCGACGACATCCACCACACCAGCGACTACCTCAACCAAGAAAACATCGCCAACGGCACCATCATCGTAAACCGCAACATGCAACCCCAAGACCGCTACCGCGCCGGGATGAACATCTACGCCGGCTACATACAGACCGACTTCTACCCCCTCGCCTCACTGCTGGTCAACGTAGGCCTGCGCTACGAATACGCCCAACAATGGGTCGAATACGCCATCGAAGGCGAACGCCCCTACCAGCGCCGCCGCGACCTGGACAAACACGACCTCTTCCCGACCGTCAACCTGAAATACAGCATCAACAACCAAAACAACCTGCGCCTCTCCATCTCGCGCACCATCACCCGCCCCTCGTTCATCGAAATGGCACCCTTCCTCTACGAAGAATCCTACGGCTCAGCCCGCATCCGAGGTAACGAAAACCTGCAAAACGGCTACAACTACAACCTCGACCTGCGCTACGAACGCTTCGGCGACAACGGCGACATGTTCTCCATCACCGGATACTTCAAACACCTGGACAAACCCATCGAACGAACCCAAATCTACCAAGGAGGAGGCACCACACACTCCTTCCAAAACGCCGACCAAGGCATGGCCACCGGCATCGAAGCCGAAGTACGCAAGCAACTGTTCAAAGACCTGCGACTGGGAGCCAACATATCCTACATGTACACCAACGTGAAACTGCCCGAAAGCGGCGCCTACACCAACAAAGAACGCTCCCTGCAAGGCGCATCGCCCATCCTCCTGAACGCCGACCTCACCTACTCCCCCCGCTTCAGCGAAGAACGCGCCCTGAACCTCACCTTGCTCTACAACCTCCAAGGCAAACGCATCCACGCCGTAGGCCTCTCCGGCATGGGCGATGTAGAACAACAAGCCGTACACACCCTCAACTTCAACGCCAGCTACGCCCTGAACAGCCACTTCACGCTAAAACTGCAAGTAAACGACCTGCTGAACCGCGATGTCGTATTCAAGCAAGAACTGCCCCAAGCCGGGCAAACCGTCGAAGTGGAACGATACAAAACCGGCAGCAACTTCGAAGTAGGCTTCAGCTACCGACTCTGACCCAAACATAAACCAAACAAAAACAATTAAATAAACAATCTATTCAACAACACTTTAATTATTGAACATTATGAACAAAAAACTATTCTCAATGATGCTGATGGCCGGCATGGTATGCTTCTCGGCTTGCAGCGATGACAATGACAACAACGGCGGCGGCGACGGCGGCGGCGACACCACCCTCACAGGCGAAATCTCGCAGGACATGACCATCAATGCAGGCGAACAGTGGACCTTAGACGGCGTATGCCGCGTGAAATCCGGTGCCACACTGACCATCGGTGCCGGCGTGACCATCACAGCCAAAGACGACGATATCTTGGACTACATCCTCGTGGAACAAGGCGCCAAAATCATTGCCGAGGGCACAGCCAGCAACCCCATCATCATGACCACCGAACACCAGGCAGCCGGCGCATGGGGCGGCCTACACATCTGTGGCAGAGCCCACACCAACGTATCTGGCGGAACAGGTAACTCCGAAATCGGCGGCGCCACCTACGGCGGCAACGACGACAACGACAACTCCGGTTCGCTGAAATATGTCCGCATCGAATACGGCGGCTATCCCATCGACACTGAAACAGAAGCCAACGGCATCACATTCTATGGCGTAGGCAGCGGTACAGTAGTAGAAAACTGCCAAGCTTACATGTGCTCCGACGACGGTTTCGAATGGTTCGGCGGCTCGGTAAACGTAAGAAACCTCATCTCCGTAAACTGCAGCGACGACTCTTTCGACTGGACAGAAGGCTGGAACGGCACTGCCACCAACTTGCTGGCTTACCAAGAAGCAGAAAACACGCTGGGCTACAACTGCGACTGCCTCATCGAAGCCGATAACAACGGCAGCGACCCCGAAGGAGCTACTCCGGTTTCCTTCCCCACATTGCAAAACCTGCTCCTCGTAGGAAACGGCTCTGACACGCAAGGCATCCGCCTCCGTGCCGGCACGAAAGTCCACATCGACGGTGCCATCGTTTGCGGCAAAGGCATGCCCCTGACAGTAGAAACCACACAAACGGAAACTTCTTTGAAGGACGGTGAATCCACACTGCAAAACATGACCATCAGTGCCGACCTTGTAAGCGAGCAGGGCATCTACACCAACGCCGATTTCATCGCAGGCACAGGCAACAGCGTAAACGCCAACTTAAGCTACACTTTGGCTGAAGCCATCGACGCTTGCGATTGGATTACAGGCAACTGGGTAAAACAATAAGATTCTTTAAAATAACATTCTTATGATAAAAAGGATGCACTCAAACTCAGGTGCATCCTTTTTTTATACCCCTCCCGAAAAAAAAGCGCACCACAGCCCCCTTTTCCCAAAATAATTCCTACATTTGCGCTTATCGGTATCATACATTACTATTTTACAGAAGAAGCCTTATGAAGACCGTCATCAAATTTCTCGAACAACTGGAGCGCAACAACAACCGGACATGGTTCACTGCACATAAAGATGAATATCGCGCAGCCCAAACCCTGTTCGACAACCTGACTGAGCAACTCATCACAGGCATTGCCTCTTTCGACGAACGTATCAAAGACCTAACGGTAAAAGATTGTACTTATCGCATCTATCGTGACACACGTTTTTCGTCCGACAAGAGTCCGTATAAGACACACATAGGAGCTTTCATCTGCCCAGGAGGAAAGAAATCAGGATTTGCTGGCTATTACTTCCAAGTGGGGCCGGAAGAAAACGGTTATAATTCCGGTAACATGTTGGCTTCAGGACATTACATGATGGAACCACAGGCACTCCGCACACTTCGCGAAGATATCTGCAACGGAGATGGAGATTTCGAACAGGCACTACGCCAAGCGCCCGACTTCCAGTTGGACAACGACAATAAACTGAAACGCGTACCCAACGGCTATCCACGTGACACCGCCTTCTCCGAATATTTAAAATACCGAACCTATTGCCTGGTCTGTTCACCAGGGAAAGACTTTGCTTTGACGAACAATCTGGCTGAACGCACCATCGAATTGTTCCGTACCACTTATCCATTCGTTGAATATATTAACCGTGCCATCGCATTCACACGAGACGAATTATAAATATACATCACCATGAAACATAACAGCTTCATATGGATTACAATCTTTGTCTGCCTGGTAACAGTCTGCGGATGCGGAACTAGCCGGAACATAACGAGTGGAGACCCCGGTGCAACTTTAGCAGGGGCAGCCATTGGTGGAAACATTGGCGGCGCAATGGGTGGATTGATAGGTGAAAACCGACATGGCTGGCATGGAGGCTACCGTGGATCGGCCATCGGATCTATCGTAGGAACAGTGGCCGGTGCTGTCATCGGCAATGCTGTCTCACGCAACAAAGCTCAAGAAGGAAATATGTCCACAGAACCAAACGAAGAAGAAATCTACTCACACTCCTCGAATATAGAACAGTTACGAATACAAAAAATACGTTTCATTGACGATGACCGCGACCATGTCATTCGGTCAGGTGAACACAGCAAAGTGATATTCGAAATCATAAACGAAGGTTCACTTCCGGCCATCAATATCGTACCAATAGTAGAAGAAACCACGGGAATGAAGCACATTCACATTTCTCCCTCCATCTTGGTAGAAGAAATCAAACCTCACAATGGAGTGAAATATACCGCCACAGTCACAGCCGGAAAACGGATAAAAAGCGGGAAACTCATTCTACGTGTAGCCGTGGCCGACGATATCGGGCGACAATATGATTGGCAAGAGTTTACCATCGCTACTCAACGCTGAATACTTTCGTTTAACCCTTAAATACATACAGATTATGGCAGACAACTATCTGGAAAAACAGTATGAAGATTACCAGGCACGCAAAGCGGCTTGGGAATGGGAACGTAAACACGGTAAAAAAATGAAGAAGACTGCTACACAACAGCCGGAACCTGTGCTTCCCCCTCATCCCGATGATGCTGATTTTATCGAAGAAGAAGAAGAGGAAGAAAATCGTTAGTAGAATGGTAGGCGGGCATGTATCTGCCCGCCACCGTCAAGCTGTCCGCTGCCGGACATGCCAGCATATAAATCATATTCAAGAAAGTTTCGCTTTAACTTCTACATTACCCTTGCCTCCAAAGAGATGGCAGCATGAAAGACAAAAGTACTTGCCTATACTTTGGGATGTAACCCCTGACACATTGGCAAGAAAATCATCAAAGGATGATTACCCTCCTCATATATCCATCATTTGCCCATAACCACCGCTACATCATTATTACATCATCCGGCCTCTACAAGAAGCTGTTTTGATTTTATGCCCAACCTATTTTGTCCGGGCTTTCTGTGTAACCTGACGCCGTGAAGTACAGTAGTTCGGTATATGAAGTACAGTAGTTCGATATATGAAGTACAGTAGTTCGATATATGAAGTACAGTAGTTCGATATATGAAGTACAGTAGTTCATAAACTGATATAACTACTAAAATCATTGATATTCGGTTTATCCAATGTTCGGAGATATACTGAATAATCCATATAGATACGAACGAGGTACGGAATAGAAACATCGAAGAATGGCATGAAAACCGTTTCCGGCTTGTAGCAAAGAGAAAAAAGAACCATCCGCAGAAAAAAATCACAACCGCTTAAGCTTGCTTTCTTCCGGATGATTTGTATTTTTGCAAACTACATATTTTGATACACCATGTTTCACAAATTCTGTTCATCCATCGCTGATATTCCCTTACCAACACAATTCACCTACCCTTTTTGTTACACACCCCATCCGCTATGCATACGGGCAGCGGAAGAAGTACAACAGTATTTGCGTAAACATCCGGAATGGAACGAAGGCAAAATGTTTGGCGTACTTGTCATACAAACCAACGCCGGAGAATTAGGGTATCTGGCTGCCTTCTCAGGCATTTTAGTCGGCAGCAACCGATATCCCTTTTTTGTACCACCAGTGTATGACCTGCTTCAACCCAATGGCTTTTTCAAGCAAGAAGAGGCAGCAATATCTCTACTCAATACCCGTATCAAAGAACTGGAAGAAAACGATGCCTATCGACTGCAACAGCAAGAACTACATACTTTAGAGAAAGAAGCCACACAGGAATTGAATACGGAACGCCGCAAAATGAAGGATGCCAAAGCACGTCGAGAGGAAAGACGACGTTCTCCCCATTTTACGCAAGCTGAAGGTGAGCAACTTATCCACGAAAGCCAATATCAAAAAGCCGAATATAAACGTTTGGAAAGACGTTGGAAAGAACGCATTAATACAGTTCTACAAGCCGTAAATGCCTACGAAATGCATCTGCAAGCCTTGAAACACGAACGAAAAACACGCTCCGCAGACCTGCAACAGCGGCTTTTTGCCCAATTCCGGTTACTAAACCACCGCGGCGAGACAAAAGATCTGTGCGAGATATTTGCAGACACAGTACAACGAGTGCCACCGGCCGGTGCTGGAGAATGTGCAGCCCCCAAATTACTGCAATATGCTTATCTGAACGGTTGGAAACCAATAGCCATGGCCGAATTCTGGTGGGGAGCTTCCCCGCAAACTGAAATAAGGAAACAGGGAAATTTCTATCCATCGTGCACAGGCAAGTGTGGCCCCATCCTGCACCACATGCTGCAAGGGTTAGATGTAGAGCCAAATCCTTTGGCACAAAAAGGGCGAAAAGAAGAAACACTGCGCATCATCTATGAAGACAATGCTATAATAGTAATCGATAAACCGGCAGGAATGCTTTCTGTGCCCGGCAAAAAAGAGATAGATTCGGTTTACAGCCTGATGAGGGCGCGTTTCCCCCAAACGGAAGAGCCGCTGATAGTCCACCGTCTGGACATGGATACTTCGGGACTGTTGCTTCTGGCAAAAACAAAGGAAGCACATCAGCACCTGCAAACCCAATTTGAACAACGTCTCATCCGCAAACGATACATTGCCCTGCTGGATGGAGTAGTAACGTCGGATTCCGGACGTATCGATTTGCCTCTGAGTCCCGACTGGTACGACCGGCCACGCCAAATGGTCAATCAGCAATCGGGTAAAGCTGCCGTGACAGACTACCAAGTATTGGAACGACGGACAGACGGGCGTACTCTTATTGCTTTTTATCCTTTAACGGGACGTACGCACCAATTGCGCGTGCACGCCGCCCATCCCCTGGGATTGCATTGCCCCATTGTTGGCGACGCTCTCTATGGCCAACGGGCGGACAGGCTTTACCTGCATGCCGACATGCTGGAGTTTACCCATCCATCGACGGGACAGCTCATGCATTTCTGTGCAAAGAAAGAGTTTTAGTATTTGGCCTTAATCTCCGGCAATGCTTTCCGGATGTCACGAATGCGCTGGGCATCACTGGGATGTGTGCTCAACAAAGCTGGGGCAGCTCCTGTACTGCCGGAGGCCATCTTTTGCCAGAAGGCTACGGCCACATCGGGATTATAACCGGCCATCTTCATCAGGATAAGTCCCATGTAATCGGCTTCTGACTCGTGCTTGCGCGAGAAAGGCAGCATTACTCCTACCTGGGTACCGACACCATATACGATTCCTGCCAGTTTTTGTACAGCTATGTTTTTCTCGGATAAAGAATGGTTGAGGATTTGTGCGCCATATTGTGTCAGCATTTGCTGGCTCATGCGTTCGTTGCTGTGCTTGGCCACGGCATGTGCCACTTCGTGCCCTAATACCACAGCCAATTCATCGTCCGAGGATATTATCTTCATCAATCCCTCATATACCACAATCTTGCCCCCGGGCATGCAGAAAGCGTTTACCTGGTCGTCTTTTACCAGATTGAATTCCCAAGAGAAGTTTTTTATCTCGCCTGACAGGCCGTTCTGGCGCAGGTAGCGTGTGGTGGCAGCAGCCATGTTCTTCCCTACCCGCGTCACCATGGCAGACCACGCGGCAGAAGAGGATTTGGGAGCTGCCTTTATGTAATCCTTATACTGTGTCAGGCTGGATGAGAGGACTTCCTGGTCGGAGACCAAAAGTATCTGGCGACGCCCTGTGAGGGGGACTACACCGCAGGAGGAGAGGAAAAAGGCTAAGAGTATGATGAGAAGCAGTATCTTTATCATAGGGCTAAACGTTAACATTACGGGGCAAAGGTAAGAAAAAAGCCGCAGGTTGGTTGGGAGGATGGGCGGAAATCTTTTACCTTTGCGGGGATAAGCGTTATGGGAGGAAAGAGCTATGTCACGCATTGCACAGGAGAAACGTATTGTAGAACAGATGGTCCGCCTCTATTGCCGCCGCAAAGAGGGGAACGAGGTTTTGTGTGCCGAGTGCCGGGAGTTGTTGGAATATGCACGGCTGCGTCTGGAGCATTGCCCGTTCGGGGAGCGGAAGGGTACGTGCCGTGTCTGCCCGGTGCATTGTTATAGACGGGACATGCGGGAACGGATGCGCCGTGTGATGCGCTATGCCGGTCCCCGCATGTTGTGGTACCATCCGGTGGCAGCCGTGTGCCATGTGTGGCGGGAGTTCTTTGCCCGCTAATCAGTTGTTGAAATAGTAGAGGAATACGGCCACGCCTTCGAGGGCTTTCTTGCGTTCGCCTTCGATGTCGATGGAGAATTTGATTTCGGCTTTGGCCACGCCGCGCAGGTTGGCCAACGATTGCAGTTGGGCGTTCAGGCGTATGCGCTGGCCGGACAGGACGGCTTGACCGAAACGCATCTTCTCCATGCCGTAGTTAATCATCATCTTCAGGTTGTTCACTTCGATGATTTGGTTCCAAAGATAAGGCAGCATGGAGAGGGTCAGGTAGCCGTGCACGATGGTGCTTTTGAAGGGGCTTTCGGCCCGGGCGCGTTCTACGTCGACGTGTATCCACTGGTGGTCGGAGGTGGCATCGGCGAAGAGGTTGATGCGTTCCTGCGTTATTTCTACGTAGTCGGAGATGCCTATCTGCTGGCCTACCAGTTTTTCAAAATCTTCATACGAATTGACAATTACTTTTTCCATTCTTCTCTGCAGGTTTTTAGTGATTATGATGCTTATGATTGGTCCTCACCCGCTGGCGGGTGAAAAACGGAAACAAATATACTTCATATTCTGACAAATGCAAAGTTTTGCTGCGTATTTTATGGGGAAATGATGTACCTTTGCCCACGAATGAAGCCAAATGGGATAATGGAACGAATGGAAAGGAGACGAATCGTCATCGTAGGGGCCACGTCGGGCATCGGACGCGAGGTGGCCATGGAGTTGCTCCGGCAGGGGTGGCACGTGGGTGTGGCAGGCCGGCGGGTGGAGAGGTTGAGGGAGATAGAAGCCTTGGCTCCCGCCCGGGTGAAGCATCGGCAGATGGACGTCACCCGCGAGGATGCCCCGGAGCAACTGCACGGCTTGGTGGAAGAGTTGGGAGGGATGGACGTATTCCTGCTCTGCGCGGGCATCGGGAGACAGAACCCGACGTTGCAGGCCGACGTAGAGCTGGGCACGGCGCAGACCAACGTCGACGGTTTCATCCGCATGGTGGACGCGGCTTACGACTATTTCCGGCGGCGCGGGGGCGGGCACATCGGCGTCATCAGCTCCATCGCGGGTACGAAAGGGTTGGGCGCGGCACCGGCCTATTCCGCCACGAAACGCTTCCAGAACACGTACATCGACGCCCTGGCCCAACTGGCGCGGATGCAACGGCTGGCCATCTGTTTCACGGACATACGGCCGGGCTTCGTAGACACCGACCTGCTGCGGGGTGACAAGCGTTATCCCATGCTGATGAACCCTGCGCGGGTGGCCGCCCGCATCGTCCGGGCACTGGGGCGACGGGAGCGGGTCTGCGTCATCGACGGGCGCTACCGTTTGTTGGTATTCCTTTGGAGGCTCATTCCCCGGTGGGTATGGGAACGAATGCCTGTCAGGAACTGAAACGGGAATCTTCCTAATGGAAAAATCTATACAAACCCAGAGAGTAGCCAGAAAGCTCCCAAGGGAAAGGCAAAACAGTATTATATCGTTCGGGGATGAGTATTATAGTCATCCCGGATGAGTATTATACTCATCTCCACCCCCGCCACGAGGCATCCTGGAGGCATATAAGCCCTTTCGGCCATGAGACAGACAGATAAATAAAAACTATATACAAAACGAAAGACAATGAAACGACCTCTGAAACTCACCCTCCTCACCGCCTGCGCCGCCCTGTGCACGGGCATCAGCCTGCCGCTGCTGGTAGGCCACGCCACCTTCAACCCCGAGCGCGACTCCGTCCGTTCGGAAGTCCCCTCGCTCACCGCCCCGCCCTCGGTGCCGCAGAGCATAAGCTTTGCCGACGAAACCATCGCCCTCGACCGCTACGACCTGCGCGAGCGGCTGGACCGCGAACTGATGGCTTTCACCTACATGCACTCCTCCACCATGCTCACCCTCAAGCGCGCCAACCGTTACTTCCCCCTCATCGAGCCCATCCTGCGCGAAGAAGGCCTGCCCGACGACCTGAAATACCTGGCCGTCATCGAAAGCAGTCTCAACCCCCTGGCACGCTCCGGGGCCGGAGCCGCCGGCATGTGGCAGTTCATGAAAGGCACGGGACGCGACTACGGGCTGGAGGTGAACGACAACATCGACGAACGCTACCACATCGAAAAAAGCACCCGCGCCGCCTGCGCCTACCTGCGCGAAGCCTACGCCAAGTATGGAAGCTGGCTCTGCGTGGCCGCCTCGTACAACGCCGGACAAGGGCGCATCACCCAACAGCTCCAGAAACAAGGCGTCCAGCGCGCCGTCGACCTCTGGCTCGTCGAAGAGACCACCCGCTACATGTTCCGTCTCCTCGCCGCCAAGGCCGTACTCACCCACCCGCAACAATACGGCTTCCTGCTGAAACACTCCGACCTCTATCCCCCCATCCCCTGCACCACAGACACCGTCACCACAGGCATCGCCGACCTGGCCTCCTACGCCCGCGGCAAAGGCATCACCTACGCCCAACTGAAAGACGCCAACCCCTGGCTGCGCGACACCTTCCTCCAGAACAAAAGCGAACGCACCTATGTCTTGAAACTCCCCACCCAGGCCGGCATGCACTACGACCCGCAGAAGACACAGGCACACAACCGGGCATGGACGGTAGACTAAATTAATGAAGAATGAAGAATGAAGAACGAAGAACGACGGATAAGGAATGAATACTCGACCTTCCTGTCATGTTGAGCGGAGCCCGAAGGGCGCAGTCGAAACATCTCACCCATACTTCCCAAGCACGCCGGGAGATTCTTCGACTA
>NZ_JAMBLS010000017.1 GCF_023336905.1 Bacteroides sp. ET71 | reverse complement strand
TGGTAGCAAGCATTGAAAACAAAATTTCTATACACTTAAAATAGTTCTGATTTTTATTATTTTAATGCTTCTATGGAAGTAGAATTTTTAGGAGCTTTCCGCTATAACCTTCAACAGAAACTTCCGCTCCCCGATATGATACAAAACTAAGTGTTAAATCTTCTCCTGTTAATAAATCGGTAGCACGACATTGTTCTAACTCTGGCATTTGCAAATATTCAAAAGCATGATATGGTATATTGACTGATACATTTACGACCTGTGGGTCAAAGTTAACGACACACAGCAACACTTCTTTTCCCCATTTACGTAAAAATGCGTATTGACGGTGTTCATTAAAACGCCATCCTCCCATATTAACGTAAGTAAGATCGAAAAACTCTCCTCGACAAATGGATGCTTCAGTATTGCAAAGTGTCAAGATACGTCGGTAAGTATTTTGAAGTGCCTTTTCTGGCTCAGTCAACATACGTCCATCGAAAGAATCGTTATTGCGCCAACGACGTATAGAATCAATACTCCAATAATCAAAAATTGTAGTGCGTCCATCGCAGCCACTATAACCTTCAGCATCCATGCCTCGTTCACCGAGTTCTTGTCCAAAATAAAGCATAAAAGGAGAAGTGTTTTGACATGCTGAAACAATAAGCGCAGGTATTGCTTTCCAAGGATCAGATGCAAAGAAGTCAGAAGCTATGCGTTGCTCGTCATGATTTTCAAGAAAGTTTAACATGTGATGACTAATGCCATCAAGTTCCTGCCATTTGCGAGTAATGGCTGTTGCTGATTCTTGACAACATATAATGGCTCTGAGTGTATCATAAAGTCCTACTTTGTCATAAAGATAATCAAAATGTCCTCGATAAAGATAATCTCGATAAAGAGTGGGATTATAAATTTCTGCTATGAAAAGAAGATGAGGATATTGTTCTTTTACTAATGGAATGGCCCATTGCCAGAAATCAACAGGAACCATCTCGGCCATATCACAACGAAAACCATCAATATTCTTAGCTCCCCAAAACAAAAGAATATCTAACATTTTGTACCATGTATCAGGTATAGGTGAAAACGAAGTAGCTTTATTATTTTGATAATCAATGCCGTAATTAAGTTTTATCGTTTCATACCAATCATTGATTTCAGGATAAGGGTCAAAACGATCATTTCCTGTTGCCTTAGCAGGGTATTCCTTATACGGTTCTGGAGCTGAGCTTTGCATATCGAAATGTCCTTGTAAGGGAGTGTTAGGTATATAGTAGAAATTATTTTGTGGAAGAAATGCCTGAGTTGTATCATCATTTTCACCTAACTGTTTATGTCCTTGTGGCAGTGAATCAGAGCAGTATTGACGAGCTACATGATTAGGTACAAAATCTATGATGACACCTAAACCATTGCGATGAGTTCGTTGTACCAGATTCTCAAATTCTTTCATTCGACCTGGAATGTCTTTTGCCAAGTCTGGGTCAATGTCATAGTAATCTTTAATTGCATAAGGGGAGCCTGCTTTCCCTTTAACTATGGCAGGATGGTCTGGACGAATATTATAACGTCGATAGTCTGTTTGTGTTGCATGTTCAAGAAGTCCTGTATACCAGATATGAGTAGCTCCTAAACGGCGGATTTCTCCTAAAGCTTTATTTGTAAAATCTGCCATTTTTCCGCATTGATTTTCTTTTATGTTACCATTAGGAATACAATGGCTCTTATTATTGCCGAATAAACGTGCCAATACTTGATAAATAATAATCTTTTTGTCGTTATCCATAATGTTATTATCTAATTAAATTAGGATGTAGGTATTCACGAATTTTAATCTGGCTCAGACTGTAAAATTTTGATGATACTTCCAAATATTTTATACTGTGATAAGTTCATAATGTGTAGTTCCAATACCCATTTTTTCAGCATGGTGAAGGCCTGCCTTCCAATCTGTATCAGGATGTATCAAATGGAATTTATCTTGTCCACATAAATCTTCGTGATTATGTTTCTCTGCTAAAATATTATTATTATGCAGAATCGGAGCTTGCATTACAAGGTCTGCGCAAGCCATATCTAATGCTACAGGATCGGAAGAAGCTAATATGCCAAGATCTGGTACAATAGCTGCATCATTATGATTCCAACAATCACACTCCGGCGATACATTCATTATAAAAGAAACATGAAAGTTTGGTTTCGATAAAAGAACAGCTTTGGTATATTCTGCAATTTTATAGTTCAGACGTTCAGAAGTATCCCAATCATTAACAACTGCTGCATCATGTTGACAAAGAGCGACACATTGACCGCAACCTACACATGTATCATAATCTATGTAAGCTTTTCGTGTTTGAGAATCAAGATGAATAGCATTATGTGCGCAGTGTTTAACGCAGATATTACACCCTATGCAATGCTCTGTTACTATTTTAGGTTGAGAGGCAGCGTGTAATTCCAATTTCCCTCCTACACTGGCACAGCCCATACCTAAATTTTTTAAAGCGCCTCCAAACCCAGCCTGTTCATGTCCCTTAAAATGATTCATGCTGACAATAATATCTGCATCAGCAATGGCTGTGCCTATTTTAGGAGCAGGACAGTATTCTGCATCAGGTATCGGGATTTCTCTATAATCGGTTCCTTTCAATCCATCTCCAATAATGACTTGGCATTGGGCAGAAATCGGATTAAAGCCATTTTCCATGGCACTCTGTAAATGATCTACAGCGTTGGAACGTTTCCCTGAATATAGAGTATTACAATCTGTTAAAAAAGGCTTGGCACCTAATTTTCGCAAAATATTAGCCATTCGTGCAGCATAGTTCGGACGGATGTATGCTAAATTTCCTGGTTCCCCAAAATGTATTTTAATAGCTACAAAATTATCTTTCAAAGGAAGTTTCTCGAGTCCAGCTTTACGAACGAGACGCTCCATTTTATCCAGTAGGTTACATGTAGGTGAAGTACGCAAATCTGAAAAATAAACTTTTGATTTCTGCATAATGGTATTATCTTTTGTTAGGTGGGACAAAGATAAAGTATATTGAGGAGAATATCTTGTTATATTATGTAAAAAAATGCCACAACGGTCCTTGACCGTGTCCAATATTCAAATCAGAAGCCTCTGCAATAGCTTGGCTAACGTAATCCTTAGCCAATCGAATAGCTTCTTCTAATGGATTTTTTAGTGACAAGGTAGATGCGATAGCAGAAGAAAGTGTGCATCCTGTCCCATGAAGATTTTGGCTATTTATTTTAGGTGAAGCATAATGGTAGAATTGATGATTATAATACAAAACATCACACATCTCCATCCCGTTTAAATGGCCTCCTTTTATGAGAAAAGCTGTTTTATATTGTTCCGATAAACTTTTAGCCACCCATTCCATATCTTTTACACTGTTGATGGATGAGTTGGATAATAGTTGTGCTTCATGTAAATTGGGGGTTATTAATGTGCAGCGAGGAATGAGTTCCTGAGAAATAGTCTGTAACACATCTGGTGACATTAATTTATGGCCACTTGTTGATATTAATACAGGGTCATAGATAATAGGACCGCTATATTTTTGCAGGGCTGTGACAATAGAAAGAACTGTTGCTTCATTATAAACCATACCAATCTTAATGGCGTGTACAGATAAGTCATCTAGCACTGCTTGTATTTGGCTGCTGACCACTTGGGGAGGGAGAGGGTGAACAGACCATACTCCTTTCGTATTTTGTACAGTAACAGCCGTAATAGCTGTTGCTGCAAATACTCCAAAGGCTGATGCACTTTTCAAATCGGCTTGTATCCCTGCTCCTCCTGATGGGTCTGATCCGGCGATAGAAAGAACAGTGGGGACTGACTTATATATTTTACGCATCAAATGGCGAAAGTGTGCAACAAAGTCGGTACCTTCTTTATTCCATATATCGCCTAATATGGCAACTCCCCCGAATCCTAAATTCTGTAATTCTTCCACTCGGCTTTCGTTTATGCCTCCTAGTGCTATGACTTGATGGTCAATCAAATCTTTTGCTGCATGAAGGTCATTCAAATTAAATGGAGAATGATAGCCTGTTTTTGATATACTGTCGTAAATCGGACTGAGGAAGACGTATGAATACTTGGTTTTACAATATTTTACCTCTTCCAATGAGTGGCATGAACAACTTAAGATTCCGTCATATCCTTCAGGGGGTAGCGGATTCCTTTGATTTAAATGTATTCCTCCCAAGTCATATTTTATGGCAAGATCGTGGTAATCATGCAGAACGACCCGTTTCCTGTATGCCTTTGGTATACAGCGTATCAGGGCTTCGAGCTCTTCACGTTTAGCCTTGGGCTTACGTAAGTGCAGGCGTTCTAGTCCATTATGAAGAAGTGCGTTAAGAGCTTCTGCTTCTCCCGAGAAAAAGTCAGGTCTGCTTATAACAATCAATTTCATATCATGCTTAGAAATTAATAATATTTGATGTCATAGTCCGTAAGTCCATAACCCATAAACGACCACTCAGCACTTCTCCAAAACCTGCTATTATTTTCAATACTTCTGTTGCTTGTACACAAGCCGTTGTACCTGCAACTACGCCTATCACATTTTTTTCGGGATTTAAACCACACAGTTCTTCTTCCTGCGGATAAAGTTCCCGATAGGTGCGCGGGGAGTCTCCGTAGTTGAACACGGAGACTTGCCCTTCGAATCCATTGATGGCTCCGTATACGTATGGGATGCCAAGTTTCTCGCACGCATCAGACAAAATGTATCGTGTATGGAAATTGTCGCATCCATCTACTACTATATCATATCCTTTTATCAGATCGATGGCATTACGCTTGTCCAATCGGTAAGGATGTATTTCAATATGGACATTCTTATTCAACTCCCGCAAGCGCCGTGCTGCAAACAATACTTTAGGTTGGTTGACTTCAGTTTCGGTGTATAATATTTGCCTTTGTAAATTGTTTAAGCTGATGATGTCATTGTCCACCAACCCCAAAGTGCCTATGCCTGCTGCGGTCAGGTACAAAGAGGCCGGGCATCCTAATCCGCCTATCCCTACCACAAGCACACGAGATTTCATGAAACGTGTTTGTCC
The DNA here is from genome assembly GCF_023336905.1 of Bacteroides sp. ET71. GTDB lineage: Bacteria > Bacteroidota > Bacteroidia > Bacteroidales > Bacteroidaceae > Bacteroides. Next base: position 63,427 of record NZ_JAMBLS010000017.1, on the reverse strand, counting down.
TTCTGTCCCAATCTCTGGCAATGCGACCTGGCGTTCGTAACGTTCAAATATTTGCATAGATTTTACTACTATTATATGAGTGGTTTTGTTTTATAATGGCTCTTCTTAAATGAACATCCGCATCCAACGGGCCAAGATGGCTTTGCCTTCTCCGTATCTTGGTCGTACAATGATAGAGGATTGACATATAATCATCGTATATGATTCCCAGAATCATCGTACATGATTCTTCGTCTTCTCCATGACTCGATAGTGACATGCTCAGGACATGAGGCTGGCTTGGTACGGATATTCATTGGTCCTTATGTCTTTTTCTATTTACTACACATGCTATTTATTACACGGCTTGAGAGGTTTTCGGCTGGTCGAATGAGGCATCCCAATCTTTCCAGACAGGTTCACGTCCCATAATGCGTAAAGCTTTTTCCACTTCCATGGCCGTACGTTCGTCGCTGACATGGAATTGTTCCAACGCTTGTGGATAAGTATAATATCCGCCTGGTTCTGTTTTGCTTTCCGCACTCATTGTCGTGACTCCCAGAGTTGCCATATGGTCGCGGATATATTCTGGTTCACGCGTAGAGTATGATATGTCAACATCGTGGTCAAAAATGCGCATGGCGAAAGTAGTCTGAGCTAATTCTCGATCGCTCATTATTACATTGGGTTGGAAGCCTCCGTTCTCGGAAGGGCGCATGCGGGGGAAGTTTACACTGTATTTCGTCCTCCAATACCGGTTTTGAAGATAGCGAAGATGGGCTGCCATCATGGTAATATCTGTACGCCACTCTTTTTCCAATCCTATCAATACTCCCATACCTATGCTGTGGACTCCGGCTTCGCCCATGCGGTCGAATCCATTCAACCGCCACTCAAAGTTCGATTTCATCCCTCGGGGATGGTAAATATTGTAATGTGCCCGGTTATAAGTTTCCTGGAAACAGATAACTCCATTCATCCCGTGATAGGTCAGTTCTTTATAGTCCTCAGCGCTGAGTGGCATTACTTCTATTTTCAAATTGCTGAAATAAGGCTTGGCAAGATCCAGCGCACGTGCTATGTAGGGAACTCCGGCACGGGCAGGATTCTCGCCTGTTACTAACAAGAGGTTCTCAAATGGTGCGAGGCGTTTAATGGCCTTGTATTCATTCACAATTTCTTCTTCTGTCAATATTGTCCGTTTCATGGGATTACTGGCATGGAACCCACAATATACACACGAATTTGTACATGAGTTCGTAAGATAAAGCGGTATAAACATGGATATCGTTTTGCCGAAGCGTTCCAAGGTATATTGCCGGCTTAAACGTGCCATCGTTTCCAAATATGGCGTAGCAGCAGGTGATATCAGGGCCATGAAGTCCTCGAGGTCACAACGTTCTTTGCCTAAAGCACGGCGTACGTCATTGTCTGTTTTTGCCTGGATACGGGCTGTAATGTCATCCCAACTTATTTTATCTAATTCTTCACTAAACATACTATTCTGATTTGGTTTGTGGATTAATACTTCTGCTCAGACGCATAGCACAGAAATTGGGGCCGCACATGGTGCAATACTCACCGTCTACATGCTTTCCTGCGTGAAAATAGGCCATTGCTTTTTCTGAATCGAGTGATAAATCGAATTGGTCTTTCCATCGGAACTCATACCGGGCTTTGCTTAGTGCATTGTCGCGTGCCTGCGCACCGGGATGGCCTTTGGCCAGGTCGGCAGCGTGTGCGGCAATTTTGTACGTTACCACACCAGTACGTACATCTTCTTTGTCAGGCAGAGCTAAATGCTCCTTAGGAGTTACATAACACAGCATTGCCGTACCCAACCATCCGATTTGTGCTGCTCCGATAGCCGACGTGATGTGGTCATATCCTGGTGCGATATCAGTTACAATGGGGCCTAAGGTATAAAAAGGAGCTTCATGGCATTTCTCTAATTGACGCTCCATGTTTTCCCGTATCTTATGCATGGGGACATGGCCGGGGCCTTCAATGAATGCTTGGACATCTTTGGCCCAAGCACGAGTGACAAGTTCTCCCATCGTGTCCAATTCAGCAAATTGGGCTGCGTCGTTGGCATCTTGAATACAACCAGGACGTAAGCCGTCGCCCAATGAAATAGCCGTATCGTATTGTGCTAATATGTCACAGATGTCATCAAAATGCTCATAAAGGAAAGATTCCTGATTATGGGTTAAGCACCATTTGCTCATAATGCTACCTCCACGACTGACTATTCCGCATAGACGGTTGTCTGCCAGATGCACATTATGCTTGCGGATGCCGGCGTGGATAGTAAAATAATCGACTCCTTGTTCACATTGTTCGATGAGTGTGTCACGATATAATTCCCAACAAAGGTCTTCCACTCGTCCATTGACCTTTTCCAGTGCTTGATAAATAGGGACAGTCCCTACTGGAACAGGACAATTTCGGATAATCCATTCACGGGTTTCATGTATGTTTGCCCCGGTAGATAGGTCCATGAGCGTATCACCTCCCCATTTGCAGCTCCATAGCGCTTTCTCAACTTCTTCTTCTATGCTTGAAGTTGTAGCTGAATTGCCGATGTTTGTATTAATCTTCACCAAGAAATTGCGTCCGATAATCATTGGCTCTGCTTCCGGATGATTGATATTGGCAGGTAGAAGGGCACGTCCGGCAGCAATTTCCTGACGTACAAATTCAGGAGTTATGTGAGTTTCTATGCCCAATTCTGCACAGTTCATGTTCTCACGGATGGAAACATATTCCATTTCAGGTGTAATAATGCCTTGTTTAGCATAGTACATTTGAGTACAATGCTTCCCTGACGTAGCACGTAACGGAAGAGTAATGTGTTCAAAGCGCAAATGATCGAGAGTTGGGTCATCACGTCTTTGGCGGCCATATTCAGAGCTTATTCCCGACAATCTTTCTACATCGCCACGGGCAATAATCCATGGCTCTCGCAGCCTTGGCAAACCTTTCTGAAGATCAATAGGAATGTTTGGATCACTATAGGGGCCACTGGTATCGTATATATATACCTTTGGATTTGGAGTATAGACTTTTTCATTGTTGGCATTGAACGAAACGCTAGGGACCTGTTCGACGCACCGCATGGCTACACGGAGATCTGGATAAATATTACCAGCCAAATAAGTCTTTTCGGAACGTGAATATTTGATACGTGGATTCATGTCTTCAGTGAATTATTGATTAAGAAATGCAGTGAGAGGAGAACTGGCTTCTGCTTGTAGAGAAGTGGAAGGCTGAGCTAATCCTGCTTCATAAGCGCGGCGACCAGCAACTACAGCTTCACTAAAAGCCGTAGCCATTTGTACAGGATCTTGAGCAACGGCAATAGCAGTGTTTACCAGACATGCTGACGCCCCCATCTCCATTGCTTCGGCAGCATGACTGGGGGCACCAATACCAGCGTCAACGACGACAGGAACACTTGCTTGTTCAATGATAATGCGCAAAAAATCTCGGGTTTGAAGGCCTTTATTCGTTCCAATAGGAGCCCCCAGTGGCATAACTGCTGATGCACCAGCTTCTTCTAGCCGCTTGCATAGAGTAGGATCTGCTTGGCAATAAGGCAAAACGATGAAGCCAAGACGGACAAGCTGTTCAGTGGCCAGCAAAGTCTCAATAGAGTCGGGGAGGAGGTAACGCGGATCCGGATGGATTTCCAATTTCAGCCAATTTGTACCGAAAGCTTCGCGAGCCATTTGAGCGGCAAAGACGGCTTCTTCTGCATTACGGACTCCACTCGTGTTAGGGAGCAACTGAATATTAGGGTGAACAATATGCTGCAGCATATCGTCGTTTGTGTCATCTAATTCTATTCGTTTCATGGCCACAGTTACCATTTGCGTTCCGGATGCAAGAATTGCCTGCTCCATCACTTGGTTACTGCTAAATTTTCCTGTTCCCAGAAAAAGACGCGATTCAAATTCGCGCCCGGCAATAGTGAGCTTCTTCATATATATAATGCATTTAATGTTTAATATGTCGTTTCTAATATACAACGCATTTCATTGATTGGATTATCTGCCCGTAAAATGGAACCAGATAACGCAATTCCTTGAATACCCGTCTTCATCAGGCTAGGAATATCATCGCGAGTGATTCCACCAATAGCTACTATTGGTAAGGTAATATGTTCATCACGTATGCGTTGCATGAGAGTTGTATATCCTTCGAGACCCAATAAGGGGCTAAGTTTCTGTTTGGTTGTAGTATGCCGGAAAGGTCCTAAACCTATATAATCTGCTCCTTCACGTTGTTGATATACAATATCATCGAAAGTATTGGCTGTACCACCTATTAGATATTCTTCACCTAATTGTTCACGTGCTTGCTTGATAGGCATGTCCTTAAGTCCTAAATGTACGCCATCAGCGTGAAGATATTGCACCAATTCTACGTAATCATCAATAATAAAGATGGCATCATATTCTTTGCATAGTGCTTGCACTTTTCGTGCAGTTGCTTCAACAAGGTTCAAAGGCTGATCTTTCATACGTAATTGAATCCATCGGCATCCGCCTTCAAGAGCTAAACGAGCACTTTCTAAATAAGTATAGCGTTCTGTTTGGTGGGTAATGAATTGTACGGGTATCATAATTTATCCTCCACAAGCAGCTTTGATGATGACAATCGATGCCTCTTCCTCCAACTTAGTATTAGCCCAAGCAGTGCGCGGAATCATGCGATTATTTATTGCGATAGCTACTCCTTGTTGTGGCAAGGAAAGTTCGTAAGATAACTCAAGTAAATTTGCAGAAGAGCTTTCAAGCTCTTTGCCGTTTAATCTGATTTTCATCTTTAAATTCTTTATATAAATGTATAAAATAGGAGGAGAACAACCGGGGCACCCTGAAATGAGTACGTGATGAAGATAAACGATGTCCAATTCCTACGGCAGCATTACCTGCATCAGGTTCGAGGGTATAATCTCAGCCCCATGCGGGGGCACCCCTTTGACTCCAAGGCGCAAAGATAGCGGAAATCTGTGTAAAAAAGAACTTTTGGACTTTTTTTGTGCTGCGAAATTCAAACTCTTATTCTACTGAACATCTAAATATAGCTGAACAGACAAATCTATGTCTATCTGTTCAAGAAATCTCCCTTCTCTTAACATAATGTTCGTAATAATCACTATCTTTGCACCATCAAAAACAAAATCTGAATCTGAATATGTGTGGAATAGTAGGCTATATAGGCAAGAAACAAGCCTATCCCATCCTTATTAAAGGATTGAAACGGTTGGAGTACCGCGGATATGACAGTGCTGGAGTGGCACTTATCAGTGACAATAAACAGCTAAATGTGTATAAGACCAAAGGAAAGGTGGCTGATTTGGAAGCATTTGCTACTCATAAGGATATTTCCGGAACAGTTGGTATTGCTCATACTCGTTGGGCTACGCACGGAGAACCTTGTTCGCTCAATGCACATCCTCATTTTTCTTCCTCTGAAAGATTAGCCCTTATCCACAATGGCATCATTGAAAACTATGCCACACTAAAAGAAAAGCTCCAGGCCAAAGGTTATGTATTCAAAAGCAGTACGGATACTGAAGTGCTGGTGCAGTTGATAGAATATATTCAGAATTCTAATCACATAGATTTGCTTACAGCCGTACAACTAGCCTTGCAGGAGGTGATTGGCGCATATGCCATTGCTGTGCTGGACAGGGATAATCCCGATGAAATCGTGGCGGCCCGTAAAAGTAGTCCGCTCGTCGTGGGTATCGGTACAAACGAATTCTTTTTGGCGTCGGATGCTACTCCTATTGTAGAATATACGGATCAGGTGGTTTATCTGGAAGATGAAGAAATAGCACTCATCCGCCGAGATAAGCCTTTGCGCATCGTGAACCTGAACAATGTAGAATGTTCGCACGAAGTGAAAACGGTCGCCCTCAACCTTGGTCAATTGGAGAAAGGAGGATATCCGCATTTCATGCTGAAGGAAATCTTCGAGCAACCGGATTGTATCTGCGATTGCATGCGGGGACGTATCAATGTGAATGAGAATCATGTGATACTTTTTTCCGTGATAGACCATAAAGAGCGCTTGCTTCGTGCCAAACGGTTCATCATCGTGGCGTGCGGAACGTCTTGGCATGCCGGCCTTATTGGCAAGCAGTTGATAGAAAGTTTCTGCCGCATCCCGGTAGAAGTGGAATATGCCAGTGAGTTCCGCTATCGGAATCCTGTCATAGATGAGAACGATGTGGTCATAGCCATTTCGCAAAGTGGTGAAACAGCCGATACCTTGGCTGCCGTAGAGCTGGCCAAAAGCCGTGGGGCTTTCATCTTCGGTATTTGCAATGTCATTGGCTCCAGCATCCCGCGCATCACGGATACAGGTGCTTACATTCACGTGGGGCCGGAGATTGGTGTGGCTTCCACAAAGGCTTTTACGGGACAAGTGACGGTATTGGTGATGTTGGCTCTTACCTTGGCCAAGGAAAGGGGAACGCTTTCCGAGGCCGAGTACTTGTCAATGGTTCGCGAATTGAGTGCCATTCCAAGTAAGATGAAAGAAGTACTCCAGCTTAACGACCGTATTGCCCAACTTTCGAAGATATTCACTTACGCCCACAACTTCATTTACTTGGGACGTGGATACAGCTATCCGGTAGCTTTGGAAGGGGCGCTTAAGCTGAAGGAAATCTCATACATACACGCCGAAGGCTATCCCGCAGCCGAGATGAAGCACGGGCCTATTGCTTTGATAGATGCCGAGATGCCTGTCGTGGTCATCGCCACCCGCAACGGTCTTTACGAAAAGGTGCTGAGCAATATACAGGAAATCAAGGCCCGCAAGGGACGTGTCATTGCCCTGGTCACCCGAGGAGATACGGTAATCAGTCGCATAGCCGACACGTGCATTGAATTGCCGGAAACGCCCGAGTGCCTCGAACCGCTTATCACTACCGTGCCCCTGCAAATGCTGGCCTATCACATTGCCGTGTGCAAGGGGATGGATGTGGATCAGCCGCGCAACTTGGCTAAATCGGTGACGGTGGAGTGATATCGAATAGCAGGGTTGAACGTTTCAACGTAGTAAGGTTGAACGTTTCAACGTAGCAAGGTTGAACGTTTCAACGTAGCAAGGTTGAACGTTTCAAAACAATTATAAACTGACATACATTATATAATATATATGGAACAACTGAAACATGAATGTGGCGTGGCCATGATACGCCTGCTGAAACCCTTGGAGTACTACGAACAGAAGTACGGGACATGGATGTACGGGCTGAACAAGCTTTACCTGCTGATGGAGAAGCAGCATAACCGGGGGCAGGAGGGAGCCGGTCTGGCTTGCGTCAAGCTGGAAGCTAACCCCGGAGAGGAATACATGTTTCGCGAAAGGGCTTTAGGCTCGGGAGCCATTACGGAGATATTCAATACCGTGCATAGCCAATTTAAAGACCTGACGCCTGAGCAACTGCACGATGCGGACTATGCCAAGAAATGCCTGCCTTTTGCCGGCGAGGTCTATATGGGACATCTGCGTTACTCTACTACAGGCAAGTCGGGCCTCTCGTATGTGCATCCGTTCTTAAGGAGAAACAATTGGCGGGCGAAGAACCTGGCTTTGTGCGGCAACTTCAATCTGACTAATGTGGATGAGATATTTGCCCGCATCACAGCTATGGGGCAACATCCCCGCAAATATGCCGATACCTATATCATGCTGGAGCAGGTAGGCCACCGGTTGGACCGGGAAGTGGAACGACTCTTCAACATTGCTGAAGCTGAGGGATTGGCAGGGATGGATATCACTCACTATATAGAAGATCATATAGATTTGGCCAACGTGTTGCGCACGTCGAGCAAGGAATGGGATGGGGGATACGTCATCTGCGGACTGACGGGTAGCGGCGAGTCATTTGCCATCCGTGACCCGTGGGGGATCCGTACCGCTTTCTGGTATCAGGACGATGAAGTGGCAGTGCTGGCCAGTGAGCGTCCTGTGATACAGACGGTATTCAATGTACCCATCGACTCCATCAAGGAAATGCAACCCGGACAGGCGGTTATCTTTACCAAAGGTGGCAAGATGCGTACGGTGCAGGTGAACAAGCAGCGCGCTCTGAAGCCCTGTTCTTTCGAGCGCATCTATTTCAGCCGAGGAAGTGATGCCGATATCTACCTGGAAAGGAAACTCCTCGGCAAGGAGTTGGTGCCCAGCATCCTTCGGGCCATCGACAATGATATTGACCATACTGTTTTCTCCTTCATCCCCAATACGGCTGAAGTGGCCTATTGCGGCATGATGGAAGGGTTGAATGAATACTTGAATGAAGAGAAGGTCTATCAGATAGATGCCTTGGAACACACTCCTACGCACGAACAACTGGTCAACATCTTGTCCCGTCGTATACGTAGCGAGAAGGTGGCCATCAAGGACATCAAGCTGCGCACGTTCATTGCCGAGGGCAACACCCGCAACGACTTGGCAGCCCATGTGTACGACATCACTTATGGTAGCTTGGTACCGGGAGTAGATAACTTGGCTATCATAGACGACAGCATCGTGCGCGGCACCACCCTCAGGCAGAGCATCATCGGCATATTGGACCGGTTGGGACCGAAGAAGATCGTCATCGTGTCCAGCTCTCCCCAAGTGCGCTACCCCGACTACTACGGCATCGATATGTCCCGCATGAGTGAGTTCATCGCTTTCAAAGCTGCCATCGAACTGCTGAAGGAGAGGGAGATGCGCAACATCATCGCCTCGGCCTACCGTAAGTCGAAAGAGCAGGCAGACTTGCCCAAGGAGCAGATGCAGAACTATGTGAAGGACATCTACGCACCTTTCAGCGACGAGGAGATTTCGGCCAAGATTGCTGAGCTGCTCACGCCTAAGGGCATCAAAGCCAAGGTAGAGATTGTCTACCAGCCCATACAAGGACTTCACCAAGCCTGCCCCAACCATCCGGGCGACTGGTACTTCAGTGGCGACTATCCCACGCCAGGCGGGGTGAAGATGCTGAACAAGGCGTTCATCGACTACATCGAGCAGGTATATCAGTTCTAAATGAAGAATGAAGAATTTAGAATGAAGAATGAAAAGAAGAAACCCGACATCGCGGGCGAATGGTTAACCATTGGCATCGCACTCGGCGTGGCATTTGGCATCATCTTCGATAACATCGGCCTGTGGCTGCCCATCGGCGTATGCATAGGGCTGGTGGGACCTGCGATGAAAAGAATAAAGAATAATAAGAACAACAATAACGAACCAGATAAAGAATGAGAAACGTAACCCTTATCCTCGACGACGGCTCGTGCTTCCACGGGCAGTCGTTCGGTTATGAGAAGCCCGTGGCGGGCGAAGTGGTCTTCAACACGGCCATGACGGGATACCCCGAAAGCCTGACAGACCCCAGCTACGCCGGGCAGTTGATGACACTGACTTATCCCTTGGTGGGCAACTACGGCGTGCCGCCCTTCACCTTCGCCCAGAATGGGCTGCCCCACTACATGGAAAGTGAAAAGATACATGCCGAGGCCATCATCGTCAGCGACTACAGCGAGAACTACAGCCATTGGAACGCTGTGGAGAGCCTGGGCGACTGGTTGAAACGCGAACAGATTCCCGGCATCACGGGCATCGACACGCGGGCACTGACCAAGGCTCTGCGCGAGCATGGCGTGATGATGGGCAGAATCGAGTTTAATGAAGAATCAAGAACGAAGAATGAAGAATTTCCTTCGTATGGGGAGATAAACTATGTGGACCGCGTGTCGTGCAAGGAGATCATTGTCTATGCAGGCGACAAAAGCAAGACGTTCCCCGTCGATACCCCGAAGAACGAACTGAACGAACAACTGAATTCTTCATTCTTCATTCCTAATTCTTCATTAAAAAAGGTCGTCCTGGTCGATTGTGGTGTGAAAGCCAATATCCTCCGCTGCCTGATAAAGCGCGGCGTGGAAGTCATCCGCGTTCCCTGGAATTATGACTTCAACGGCCTGGAGTTCGACGGCCTGTTCATCTCCAACGGCCCCGGAGACCCTGATACGTGCGATGCTGCCGTGCAGAACATCCGCCGCGCAATGCAGAACGAGAAGCTCCCCATCTTCGGCATCTGCATGGGCAACCAATTGCTAAGCAAGGCCGGAGGGGCGAAAATCTACAAGCTGAAGTACGGACACCGCAGCCACAACCAGCCCGTGCGCATGGTGGGGACGGAGCGCTGCTTCATCACCAGCCAGAACCACGGCTATGCGGTGGACAACAACACGCTGGGCACGGATTGGGAACCGCTCTTTGTGAACATGAACGACGGCTCGAACGAGGGCATCCGCCACAAACGCAATCCCTGGTTCTCCGCACAGTTCCACCCCGAAGCGGCATCGGGACCGACGGACACGGAGTTCCTGTTCGACGAGTTCGTGAAGCTGCTCTGATTTGTAAATAGTTTTCTCGCCCGTCCCGTTTGAAAACAGCCATTGTAACTTGTTGATAATCAATAGGAGTCCCGCGAGGGTCTCGTCGGGGACAAACGAGGCCCTCGTGGGGGACAAACGACACCCTCGTCGGGGACAAACGAGGCGGTCATGGGGGACAAACGGGAAAGTCGTCATTCAGATGTAAATAAATATGTAAACAAGAACAATCCTATAAGCAATATGAAACCAACAGATATAAAGAAAGTGCTGCTCCTGGGTAGCGGCGCATTGAAGATTGGTGAGGCAGGCGAGTTCGACTACTCCGGCTCGCAGGCTCTCAAGGCCCTGAAGGAAGAGGGCATCGAGACCGTGCTCATCAACCCCAACATCGCCACCGTGCAGACCTCGGAAGGCGTGGCCGACCAAATCTACTTCCTCCCCGTCACGCCTTACTTCGTGGAGAAGGTCATCGCGAAGGAGAGGCCGGACGGCATCATGCTGGCCTTCGGCGGGCAAACGGCGCTGAACTGCGGCGTGTCGCTCTACCGCGAAGGCGTGCTGGACAAGTACAACGTCCGCGTGCTGGGCACGCCCGTGCAGGCCATCATCGACACCGAAGACCGCGAGCTGTTCGTCGAAAGGCTGAACGAGATTGACGTGAAGACCATCAAGAGCGAGGCCGTAGAGTGTGCCGAAGACGCCCGCCGTGCCGCCCGTGAGCTGGGCTATCCCGTCATCGTCCGCGCCGCCTATGCCCTCGGAGGCCTGGGCAGCGGCTTCTGCGACAACGAGGAGCAACTGAATGTATTGGTAGAAAAAGCCTTCTCGTTCTCCCCCCAAGTATTGGTAGAGAAGTCTCTGCGCGGCTGGAAAGAGGTGGAATACGAGGTGGTGCGCGACCGGTATGACAACTGCATCACCGTCTGCAACATGGAGAACTTCGACCCCTTGGGCATCCACACCGGCGAGTCCATCGTCATCGCACCCAGCCAGACGCTCTCCAACACCGACTACCACAAGCTGCGCGAGCTGGCCATCCGCATCATCCGTCACATCGGCATCGTGGGCGAGTGCAACGTGCAGTATGCCTACGACCCGCAGTCGGAAGACTACCGCGTCATCGAGGTCAATGCCAGGTTATCCCGTTCGTCCGCCTTGGCAAGTAAGGCGACGGGCTATCCCCTGGCTTTCGTGGCAGCGAAGTTAGGATTGGGATACGGCCTCTTCGAACTGAAGAACTCCGTCACCAAGACCACGAGTGCCTTCTTCGAGCCGGCGTTGGACTACGTGGTCTGCAAGATACCCCGTTGGGACTTGGGCAAGTTCCACGGTGTGGACAAAGAGCTGGGCTCCTCAATGAAGTCCGTGGGCGAAGTCATGGCCATCGGCCGCACCTTTGAGGAAGCCATCCAGAAGGGCCTCCGCATGATAGGACAGGGCATGCACGGCTTTGTGGAGAACAAAGAGTTGGTCATCCCCGACATCGACAAGGCACTCCGTGAGCCGACGGACAAGCGCATCTTCGTCATCTCCAAGGCATTCCGTGCAGGTTATACCGTCGACCAGGTGCACGAGCTGACCAAGATAGACCGCTGGTTCCTGGAGAAGCTGATGAACATCATGCAGACCTCGAAGGAACTCCACGCTTGGGGCGCCAACCACAAGCAACTGACCGACCTGCCCGACACCTTATTATATAAAGCGAAACGTCAGGGCTTCTCCGACTTCCAGGTGGCCCGCGCCATCGGCATGGAGGGAGAGATGGAGGATGCCATCGTCACCATGCGGCAGCATCGCAAGCAGCGCGGCATCCTGCCTGTGGTGAAGCAGATAGACACGTTGGCGGCCGAGTATCCTGCCCAGACCAACTACCTGTATCTGACATATAGCGGCACGGAGAATGATGTACATTACCTGGGCGACCGCAAGTCCATCGTCGTACTCGGCTCCGGTGCCTACCGCATCGGCTCCAGCGTAGAGTTCGACTGGTGCGGCGTGCAGGCACTGAACACCATCCGCAAGGAGGGCTACCGCAGCGTCATGATTAACTATAACCCTGAGACGGTATCGACTGACTACGACATGTGCGACCGTCTCTACTTCGACGAACTGACGTTCGAGCGTGTCATGGATATCCTCGACCTGGAGAACCCGCATGGAGTCATCGTCTCTACCGGCGGACAAATCCCCAACAACCTGGCCATGCGCCTCGATGCCCAGCAGGTTCCCATCCTCGGCACCTCGGCCAAGAGCATCGACAACGCCGAAGACCGCGACAAGTTCTCCGCCATGCTGGACCGCATCGGCGTGGACCAGCCCGAATGGAGCGCACTGACCTCGATGGAAGATATCAATGCTTTTGTGGAGAAAGTAGGTTTCCCCGTCTTGGTGCGTCCTTCGTATGTACTGAGCGGTGCCGCCATGAACGTCTGCTCCAACCAGGAGGAACTGGAACGCTTCCTCCAGCTCGCAGCCAATGTCAGCCAGAAACATCCCGTGGTGGTCAGCCAGTTTATCGAACATGCCAAGGAGGTGGAGATGGATGCCGTGGCAAAGGATGGAGAAATCATCGCCTATGCCATCAGCGAACATATCGAGTTTGCCGGAGTACACTCAGGAGATGCCACCATTCAGTTCCCGCCTCAGAAGCTGTATGTCGAGACCGTTCGCCGCATCAAGCGCATCAGTCGGGAGATAGCCCGCGAGTTGAAGATATCGGGGCCGTTCAACATACAATTCCTGGCAAGAGACAACGACATCAAGGTCATTGAGTGCAACCTGCGCGCCTCCCGTTCCTTCCCCTTCGTGAGCAAGGTGCTGAAGATTAACCTCATCGAGCTGGCCACCAAAATTATGCTGGGCATCCCCGTGGAGAAGCCGGACAAGAATCTGTTCGACCTCGACTATGTGGGTATCAAGGCCAGCCAGTTTAGCTTCAACCGCTTGCAGAAGGCCGACCCTGTGCTGGGCGTCGATATGGCCTCGACGGGTGAAGTAGGCTGTCTGGGTGACGACACCAACTGCGCCATCCTCAAGGCGATGCTGTCCGTGGGTCAGCGCATACCCGAGCGGAACATCTTGCTGTCCACGGGTGGGCCGAAGCAGAAGGTGGAGATGCTCCAGGCTGCCCGGCAGTTACAGCGTAAGGGCTATAAGCTTTTTGCTACTGGCGGCACGTCGAAGTTCCTGACGGAGAATGGAGTGGAGAACACCTTGGTCTACTGGCCCAGCGAGGAGGGGCAGCCGCAGGCGCTCGACATGCTGCACCGCAAGGAGATAGACATGGTGGTGAACATACCGAAGAATCTTTCCGCGGGTGAATTGACCAACGGCTACAAGATTCGCCGCGCAGCCATCGACCTGAACATCCCGCTTATCACCAATGCCCGTTTGGCCAGCGCCTTCATCAACGCTTTCTGCACGATGTCGGTGGACGACCTGGCTATCAAGTCGTGGGCGGAGTACTGTTAAAGAGTTGAGAATTGAGAATTGAGAGTTGAGAAATAAGGGGGATTGAAGACTTCTGCAAGGGGGGGTGTGTCAAAATATAAAATGGCACGCAGATGACACTGATTAAACAGATTTTCGCAGATTTGTCTAACTGTAAATCAACGAAGTATAATCAGTGGTCATCTGTCGCATCTGCGTCATCTGCGTGCCATTTTATATTTTGACACACTCTCTTGTTTTTGTGGGGCAGGGGGAGGATATTCTTCATTCTTCACTCTTCATTCTTCATTTTCATGCTGCACCGTCAGCACCCCCGGCCAGAGATATGCGCGTGCTTTTTTCAAGGGCTTGGGGCTGGTAGAGCACTGGCTGACCACCTTCAGCCGGTACTGCCCCGGCGCGAGGTCGGCGGGAAGCTGGAGGGCGATGCGGCCGCGGGTGCAGAGGGCGAAGGTGTCGGGCGTCAGGTGGCAGGCCACGTCCATCGTGTCGGCACGAAGCAGGTAGACGCCGCGTTCGGGCAGGTCACCATTCATCAGCAGTTGTTGGCCGTAGATGAAGACGATGCCGCCCGGGGTGAGGCGGTCGCCGATGCTGCCGCTCTTGTTGTCTTTCACGGTGTGGATGAAGAACTTGGTGCCTCCCGGTGTGTCTTGCAGCAGGATTTGTTCGTCCATCAGCCGTTGCAGGCGGGGGCTGACGCTGTATCTCACGGTCGCCTGGTTCTGTGCGCGCACGTCGGGGTCATAGCGCCGGCTGGTGCCCCAGATGCCGTTCACCGTGGGGGTGAGGCGCCCGATGGGCAGGCGGACGATGGAGCCTTCGAGCAGCATCTCTTCGACTTTGCGCAGGAAGAGGCCGACGGCATGGCGTACGTTTTCGGGCTCGAGGGCGATGCTCTTGTCGTGGCTGACGCGTTGCAAGACGTCGTCCAGCGTATAGCTGCGGGGGTGGCGCACTTGGGGGACGAGGGCGTCTTTGATGGGGGTGAGATTGGAGGGGTGCAGGGTGACGTACCACGTGCGGTTCTTCTTAGTCATAGGCAAGGGGTGTTTGGTGAATGAAGAGGCGCAGCAGCCTCGATAGAGCCTCCGGATACATAGGCTGTTCTCCTCCGGATACATAGGCTGTTCTCCTTCGGATACCGAGGCTTCTACGCCGGATATCTGTGCAAAGATACAAAATATATTTCACGTGAGATAACTTTTTTATTCCATGTGGAATAATTTCTTTATTCCACATGAGATATATTGCTTATTCCTCGTGGAATATGTAGTTTATTCCACGTGAGATATGCGGCCTATCCTTAGGCTAATCGGAGGGGGATATGCCTGTGAAGCGTGTGCCTCTCACGACTCATAGGAGGTGCCGCATCCCTGCGGCACCCTCTTACACACAAAAAGCCCGCAGGGCGCGTCGTCCAACGCCTGCGGGCCTACTCGTATCTTGTATCTCGTATCTCGTAGCTACTTATAATTCTCCAGCCCCGTCTCGAGGAACTGCACATACTTCTGCACATCCTCGTCGTAGGAGTACGAGTGGTTCAGCGGCCGCCCCTCGTTGTCCACCAGCACGTAGAACGGCTGCGCGTTCGCCCCGAACTTCGTGCGTTGCAAGTAGCTCCACTTGTCGCCCACCGTGCGCAGCGTGCGTTCCGCGTCGTTCTCCACCACACGCATGGGTTGGGGCAGGGGCGTCTTGTCGTCCACGTACAGCGTGATGAGCACATAGTCGTCATTGATAAGCGTGCGCACCTCCGGGGCCGTCCACACCGACAGCTCCATCTTGCGGCAATTCACGCAGCCATAGCCCGTGAAGTCCAGCATCACCGGCTTGCCCTGCTGGCGGGCATAGGCCATGCCCTGGTCATAGTCCGTGAACTGCGCGTGCACCTCGTCCGTGTACAGGTTGAAGTCCTGCGTCTGCAACGGCGGGGCGAAGGCACTCACCGCCTTCAGCGGCGCACCCCACAGGCCCGGCACCATGTAGATGGCAAAAGCCAGCGAGGCCAGGGCGCAGAAGAAACGCGTCACACCGATGCGCGTCTCCTCGTCGTCGTGCGCAAACTTAATCTTGCCCAGCAGATACAGGCCCAGCAGCCCGAACAACGCAATCCACAACGCCAGGAACGTCTCACGGTCCAAGATGCCCCATCCGTAAGCCAAGTCGGCCACCGACAGGAACTTCAACGCAAAGGCCAACTCGATGAAGCCCAGCGTCACCTTGATGACATTCATCCAGCTCCCCGACCGCGGCATCGACTTCAGCCACGACGGGAACAGGGCAAACAGCGTGAACGGCAACGCCAACGCCAGCGCAAAGCCCAACATGCCGATGGCCGGACCCATGATGCTGCCCGTGGTCGACACCTCCACCAACAGGAATCCGATAATCGGCCCCGTGCACGAGAACGACACCAGCGACAGCGTGAACGCCATCAGGAAGATGCTCAGCAAACCCGTCGTCTGCTCCGCCTTGCTGTCCACCGCATTGCTCCACCGCGAAGGCAACGTAATCTCAAACGCCCCCAGGAACGACGCGGCAAACACCACCAGCAGCAGGCAGAAGAACACGTTGAACACAGCGTTCGTAGACAACGCATTCAGCGCGTTCGCCCCGAACAGAGCCGTGACCGCCAGCCCCAGCGTCACGTAGATGACCACGATGCTCGCCCCGTAAGTACAAGCGTCGCGCACACCCTTCCGCCTGTCCTTCGACCGCTTCAGGAAGAAGCTGACCGTCATCGGGATGATGGGCCACACACACGGCGTGAACAACGCCAGCAATCCCCACACGAAGCCCATGCCGAAGACATAGAGCCACGACAGGTCGCGCTGCGCCACCGTCTCGCCAAACCCGTTCAGCTCGTCCACCACCGGTGCCCAGTACGACGGTTGCCCGTCCGTCACCGCTATCGACGTCTGTCCGTCCGCCCCGCCGATAACGGGACTGTCCCCTCCGGCCGGCCTCTCGCCATAGCTGAAAGGCACCTGCGTGGGCGGCAGGCAGTTCTCGTCGTTGCACGCGCCATACTCCAGGTAACCTTCTATCACGTAGTCCTCTGCCGTCAGCTTCAGTTCCTGCACGAACTGCGCCTCTCCCTCGAAGTAGCGCACCTGCATGTCGAACAACTTGTCGTAGGCCTCCACCTCCTTGCCCACAGGCTTCAGTGTGCCCACCAGTTCGCACCCCTCCAGCTTCTCGGCGTGGAACGAAGCCGATATCGGCCCCCCGTCGCCCAGGTCGGTGGAGTAGACATGCCATCCCGGGTCAATCTTCGCGGTGAACACCACCTCGGCCTTCCCGTCGTCCTGCTTGTTCAACTCCATCTTGAACTTCACCGGTTCCAATATCTGCGCCTGCGCCGCCATCGAGGCCAGCACCAGGCACACTGTCATGAAGATGTTACGTATCCTTGTCTTCATACCCTCCTCCTCAAATTTCATAGTCCACACAAGCCCGGCTCTCCTTCACATCAGCCAGCAGGGCGGCAGCAGCCACATGGTCGGGATGCGCGGCATACGCCTTGACATCCTCCAACGAATCAAACTCACTATACAGGGCAATGTGCCACGACTCGCCCGGGTTGATATTCAATCCCACTTCCACTTTCCGGACAAAAGGTATCTTGGCCGGCAGTGCTTCGATGGCCTGCTTGAAGGCGTGCATAACCTCCAGCTTGCGTTCGGCCGGCGCCTCTTCTTTCAACTTGAATAATACAATGTGCTTTACCATATCATTATCATTTCATTTAAGTTATTAGTTTGTAAGTTTATGAGTTTGTGAGTTTATGAGTTTGTAAGTTTATGAGTTAACACGTGACAAGGTCTTGCAAAATGATGACTCAGCTTCCCCCATGTAGTCTCGTCCCCTCGTCCCCTCGTCAACTTACCAACTCATAAACTTACCAACTCACAAACTCATAAACTCACAAACTCATAAACTCATCTTACTTCTCCTCCGCAAACATCGGGTCCCAGGCCGGCAACTGTATGGGCTTCTGACTGAACACCTTCAGCACCTTCTCCGGCACATACTTCGTCTCCACCACCAGGCGGAACATATATTCGTCAAACCAGCGGTCGGTCATAATCAGGTGTCCCTGATGGCCATACGATGCCCCCCAACTGTTTTCCACCATCCACTTCGTGGGCTTGCCTTCTTCATCCAGGTCAACGGCCACCAATGTCATGGCATGGGCAGACATGCTGCTGAAGGTCTGTATGCGTTGCTTCTTGTCCATATCGAAGTCCACGCCCATCAATGAGCCGAAATCATAGTTGTTCACATCCAGATAGCCCCGTTTGGAATCCAACTGCGTGATGTCGCTGCTGAAGTACATGGCCGTGCTGTCTTTCAGCGAAGCAATGGCCATCTGCTTGATGTCTTCCAGCGGCAGGTTGACGTATGTCCAGTTCTTGCCGTCATAACGGTGACGGTCGTAGGCAATCTCATAACACTTATAATATTCACGGGTGGGGTCGTTCATCAGCATCACATAATTGTTCAGCAACTGCGTGTCGCCGTATTTCTCCAGAAACGACATCGGTGTGTGATGCTCTACCTCCACACGCTTGCCACCGGCATCGCGGCGCACATAATCGAACTCCGTAGGCGGAACACCCACGGTAAGGGCCAGCATACGGTAGACCGTCTTCAGCATCTCTGTCTTCCGCTCTTCAAGGGCAGCCGGTTTGGTGCCTTGGGCCTTCTTGTCACGCAGCTCCAACCCAAACTCCTTCAGCTTCAGCCCGATGAGGTTGGACATCTGGCTGGTATGTTCGCTGCTATAAGTCTCGGGCATGGCCTCTTTAGGCACTAAACCATACTTGCTTACAATGTCTGCTACACCGGTAAAGGTGCCCCCATCACTCAACGGGTGTTTGAACAGCCATTCTACGGTCTGGTCGGTCATCGGTTTGTCTGCCGTATCGATAATGCCTTGCAGGAACAGGTTGGCCTTCTCCAGTTGGTCCCAAAAGAAAGAATATGCCTGCGAAAATTCCAACCCCGGTAAGTTATAACGAGCGATGGCTTTGGCCCGCATCACGTTCATGCCTGCAAACAGCCAGCACCGTCCGGATGACTGTTGGTCAGTAATACCTTTTGATTTCACCCGGATGGAGAAATCAGTGTCCAATCCCTTCTGATTGTCCCAGTTGACTGTCAACTTACGGATGTCGTTATTGACTATTGCATTGCGGATGGCCTTTTCCGAGCGTGTCTCTTCATAAGATTGTTGAATCTCTCGAAGCATATCAGGGCTGATGCCTCCCGTTTGCTGAGCTTGTGCAGCCCATGAAGAAATGCTGAACAGGGCTACGATTAAAAACTTCTTTTCCATTTATATATCTGTTTATTGTTGTTTTCGGGGGCAAAAATAGTGGATTTTTTAATATTTTAGGACAGCCTTTAGATTTATTGTCGCTTTTGAGGAAACTATTTCACGAAAAAGAGTTTCCTTTGCAATTCATTTACATATCGCATGAAGAAATCTGTATTGATTACTATTTTATTATCCTTGATAACAGTGAGCGCTTTACAAGCTCAAGAGACAAAAAATGATTCATTGACATCGCACGATTCCGTTTTCTCTCAGAAAGAATTACGTCGGCAACGTGTAGCTAAACGCAATTTCCATTATAATATATTAGGGGGGCCTAGCTATTCTCCCGATTTCGGTTTGTTAGTAGGAGGCAGTGCTTTGATGACTTTTAGTATTCAGCCTTCGGACAGTACCTTAAAACGTTCTGTACTCCCTATGACCATTGCTTTTATATTCGATGGAGGCATTAACTTGTTTATGAAACCGCAGTTGTTCTTTAAGAACGACCGTTTTCGCATCTTTGGCAAATTCAGCTATAAGAATACTCAAGAAAATTATTATGGAGTAGGCTATTCTACCAATAAAAATTATGTGCGAAGCGATACGACCAGTCAATACCGGTATAGCGGCGTACAAATTAATCCCTGGTTTTTGTTCCGCCTGGGCAATACCAATTTATTTGCAGGTCCTCAGATTGATATCAATTATGATCATTTCACTAATCCGGGAAAGTATCTGGCGATGGAAGAATCTTACACAGATGCTGGTGGGGATGCACATGGATATAAGAACTTTAATTCCGGATTGGGCTTTTTGCTGACTTATGATAGTCGTGATGTACCATCCAATGCTTATCGGGGAATGTACTTGGATTTTCGAGGCATGATGTATCACAAAATATTTGGGAGCGATAAAAACTTTTATCGGTTAGAGTTAGATTACCGTCAATATAAGCAAATAGGCGAACGTAAAGTCATAGCTTGGACTGCTCAAAGTAAAAATGTCTTTGGCAAGGATATACCTTTGACACAATATTCTTTGACGGGTACACCTTTTGACTTGCGAGGCTACTACATGGGGCAATATCGTGATAAATCTTCGCATGTAGTATTGGCAGAGTATCGCCAGATGTTTAATACAGACGAAGACACTTGGTTAAAACGCATCATTCAGCATTTAGGATTCGTGGCATGGGCCGGCTGTGGCTTTATGGGGCCTACGGCCACTAAGGTGGAAGGGGTGCTGCCCAATTACGGTGTCGGCTTGCGTATCGAGGTGCAACCTCGTATGAATGTACGTTTGGATTTGGGTAAGAATACGGTGAATAATCAGACTCTGTTTTATTTTAACATGACAGAAGCGTTTTGACAGGAAGACCAATCCTTGCCTGTCCGGGTGATGGTAAAAGCTCATGAAGGAAAGGATTGGTCACAAATTTTATCAGATAGACTTAACTGTTTCTATGATTGGTGATGCGTATCCGTTCTATGCCGTAATTGAGTGCAATAATTACGGTCGTTAAGAGTTCGGATAGGCAAAGAGCCAGCCAGATGCCATGAATCCCCATGGCTTTGGGAAGAAACAAAAAGCTGGGTATCAACAGAATGAATCCGCGTAACAAGGCAATAAGAGTGGCAGACTTTACCCGTTCTATGCTTTGGTAATAGCCTATTACAGTCAAATTGATGATAAAGAAGACGAAGGCTGCTGCGAAGTATGGGTATCCTTCGATAGCCAGACGGGCAGCCGGGCTGTCCGGACGAATGAACAGCCCCACTAATAGATGGGGAAAGTAGGCGAAAATCATTGTTACCATGATGCCACAAACGACTGCCGTGTATAGGGCTATCCGTTCTGTCGCAGATACCCTTGTCCGGTATCCCAATCCAAAGTTATAGCTGATAATAGGCTGGGCCGATTGGGCTATGGCATTGCCAACCATGAATACAAAAGGTATGTAATAGCAGGCGATGCCGAAGGCACCTACGCCGTCGTCTCCTAAGTATTTCATAAACACATGATTGCCCATGAACATCAGCATGGCCAGTGTTGCTTCGGTCAGCAGTGCGGAAGAGCCGATGCGGCATTGGTAACTGATGTTTCGTAGCGAGAGGCGCAGGCTTTTCATGCTCCACTTCAGTCGGTAGAGGCGCAATCTGGTGGCGAAGCCAGATAGGTAGGCAATCCCTATGATGCTGCCTGCAAGCAAACCGATGGTAGCTGCCAGGGCCGCCCCCATTAATCCCCACTTCAGCGGGAAAATGAACAGCCAACCTAAGATGACGGAAATGAGAGCGGCAGCGACGTTGCACTGCATGGCCAGGCGGGGATTACCGTCCAGACGAATGACGAACAGGCAGATGGAACACCACATCTGGAACAGTAGGGAAGGTATGAACCAGAGTAAATATTCGCGCACCAGGGGAGTCAGTGACGGGGAAGCGCCGAGCAGACGGGCGGTGTCTGAGGGCCAGATGTACATCAGTGTGGAGGGGACAATGGCTATTAGCGTCACTGACAGCAGTGCTTGTGTGACATGGATACGGGCGGCTTTCGTCTTTCCTTTCGACAATTGTATGGAGGCCACGACGGACGAGCCTACGCCCATCATCAGTCCTACGCCGGTGAAAAGCATCAGCAGGGGGATGCAGATGTTGATGGCGGCGATGCCGTCGCTGCCGATGCCGTGGCCTACGTAGATGCCGTCTACGGCTGTGACGGCCGACATGCTGAGCATGCCCATGAGGGTGGGGATGAAATACTTCTTGAACAGTGTAAACACGTTGATGGTTCCTAAGTCGATTGCATCTCTTTTCATTGTTCTTTTTGCTTTAAGGGTTTCGTTGATAGAATGTGAAATGAGCTTGCAAAGTTTGTCTTGTTGTGCCGGCACACATGAAAAAAGCCGGATAAGAAGATTGGTTTTACCCAGTCATCTTATCCGGCATTTCTTCTGCCCTCCGATGAGGATTACAAAACGCTTTGTCTTGCTATTTCGGCGCAAAGTTGGGTCAAAAGTTGGAAGTATGCAAGTTTTGACCCGGAAAAATGAAAAGATTCTTGGCCGGCGTCAGGCGAAGATGTCGGTGCGCTCGACGTAGGCTATGACGTCGCCTTTGTTGACGATGTCGCCTTGTTTGGCGCAGACTTCGACGACGCGTCCGGTGAATCCGGTCATGACTTTCTCGTATTCGCCCCAGGGGGTGGAGAGGTAGCAGAAGACTTCGTCGTGCTGGTATTTGCGCCCGATGAAGGGTGCGGACGAGGGGCCTTCGACGGATACTTCCCACAGGACTTGTCCTTTGGAGGGGGCGATGATGGGGTCGGCTTTGGCGCGTTTGAGCTTGCGTATGGCGTCTTCGGAGAGGCCGCCTTTGGCCAGGGAGGCGTCTTTGGCGCGCATGAGTTCTTCTTCGAAACGCTTTTTGGCTATGCCGGACTTGTAGTCGCGGTACTGGCGGTCGTGCATGGCCAGTTCGAAGAGTTCTTCGTCGTCGGGGCCGCAGTCCCAGCCGTTGTCGGCCATTTCCTTGCGGTATTGGTCGAGGGCATCGGGGTAGTTTTGCTGCGGGTCGGCGTCGGTAAATTCGTAGCCTTTCTGGTGGGCCAGTTCGATGATTTCGGGGGCCAGGGGACCGGGCAGTCGTCCACTCTTGCCGAGTATCATGTCCCAGGTGTGGTTGTCAATCATGGTCCAGCGTTGTTCACCTTTGACGAGTTGCATGAGGTTCATGAGGGCCACGTTCTTGACGTATTGGCTGAAGGGGGTGACGAGTGGGGGATAGCCGAGTTTGGGCCATACGTATTCTACTTCGTCGAAGAGCATGACGAGCAGGTCGTCCAGGCTGAGTTCGGGTTTGCCTTGCCCCTTGAGCAGCATGTTGATGCCGGCGTGCACGCCTTTGAGGTCGGCCATCATGGAGCCCATCATGCCGCCGGGCAGTCCGCATTTGAGCAGCAGGGAGGACATGTGTTTGTTGGTGGGGTCCATGAAGTATCCCAGGAAGTCGTCGATGAAGCTTTGCGTCATGCTGCGTGTCTCCATGTAGGCTTTCATGTTGATGTAGGGCACTTGGAAGCCGGCATCGCGCAGCATGGCCTGTACGGAGATGACGTCGGGGTGAACCTTACCCCAGGACATGGGTTCCATGGCTACGTCGATGATGTCGGCGCCGTTTTCGCAGACTTCGAGGATGGAGGCCATGGAGAGGCCGGGGCCGCTGTGGCCGTGGTATTGGATGAGGACGTCGGGGTGTTTCTCCTTGATGCGCTTGACGAGGCGTCCCAGCATGGCGGGTCGTCCGATGCCGGCCATGTCTTTCAGGCAGATTTCGGGGGCTCCGGCGGCGATGAGCTGGTCGGCGATGCCGGCGTAGTAGTCGACGGTGTGGACGGGGGAGTAGGTGATGCAGAGCGTGGCCTGGGGTATCATGCCTGCCTCGAGGGCGTACTTGATGGAGGGGATGATGTTGCGCGTCTCGTTCAGGCCGCAGAAGATGCGGGTGATGTCAACGCCTTGGGCGTGCTTGACGCGGTACATGAGGCGGCGCACGTCGGCGGGTACGGGGTACATGCGCAGGGCGTTCAGGCCGCGGTCCAGCATGTGTGTCTGTATGCCTGCTTCGTGGAAGGGTCGGGTGAAGGCGCGTACGGCCCGGTTGGGGTTCTCGCCATACAGCAGGTTCACTTGCTCGAAGGCGCCGCCGTTGGTCTCGACGCGTGCGAAGCAACCCATGTCGATGATGAGCGGGGCGACGCGTACCAATTGGTCTACTCGCGGCTGGTATTTGCCGGAAGATTGCCACATGTCTCGGTAGACAAGGCTGAATTTGATTTCTTTTTTCATGTCAGTTCTTCAATTACAGTGTTTCTACAATGTCGGTTAACTTGAACGATTGCAAATGTAGCCTTTTTCGTTGACATATTGTCATCTTCCCCTCCGAAAAAACAAGGGCAGAAGATATGTTTAATATCATATTATAGCCTCCCCGGGGGCAGCCGGCCGCAGTCCGCAGACACCTGCCTCCAGACCCCTTCCGGAAGCACGGCGGGAGGGCGTCTGACATCACGCGTGAAAGGCATCCGACATCACGCGTGTTTTATATTGTTAATAGGCGTGATGTCAAGACCCTTTCACGCGTGATGTCAGATGGGCTTCATGCGTGATGCAAATCGGTAACACGCGTGATGCAGACAAGTAACACGCGTGATACAGACGGGTAACACGCGTGATGCAGACAGGTAACACGCGTGATGCAGACGGGTAACACGCGTGATACAGACAGATAACACGTGTGATACAGACAAACAGCCGCCGACATCACCCCACCACACCTTACGGACAGCCCGCATCTTTTTTTACGAAAAAATCGTAGAACATATGTGATTTTTTCATAGCTTTGCTGACAGATAACGAAAAACACATTATTCACTTAAAATCAAATCAAGCAATCATGAAGTCAATCAAACACCAAGCACTTCTTCTGCTGACACTCCTGCTGGCCGCCGCGCCCGCGTGGGGACAAGGGCTGAAAGCCTTCAAGCTGAAGAACGGTCTTTCCGTATATATATGGGAAGACAACACGAAATCAGACGTCTACGGCATCGTGGCCGTCCGCGCCGGCTCCGTCAACGAACCCGCCGAATACACCGGACTTGCCCACTACCTGGAACACGTCATGTTCAAAGGCACCGACCAGATAGGCGCCCTGGATTGGGCCAAGGAGAAACCCCTGTACGAGCAAATCATCGCCAAATACGACGAGCGGGCCGCCACCGACGACCCGGCACGGAAGGAAGCCATCAACCGCGAAATCAACGAACTGAGCGTCGAAGAAGGCAAGCTGAGCGTCTCCAACGAGTTCTCCGACCTCATGGAAAGCATCGGAGGCAAAAACCTCAACGCCGCCACCGGCTACGACCAGACCTACTACCACAACTCCTTCCCTGCCTACCAGATAAACAAGTGGCTGGAAATCTCCTCCCAACGATTCATCAACCCCGTCTTCCGCACCTTCCAGTCCGAACTCGAGAACGTGTACGAAGAATACAACATGTACCAGGACGACCCCGGCAGCCAGCAACGCAACTTCCTCTTCTCCAAAGCCTTTGAGGGACATCCCTACGCACGCGACGTCATCGGCCTGCCCGAACACCTGAAAAACCCGCACCTGAGCCGGCTCATCGACTTCTACAACCAATGGTACGTCCCCGAAAACATGGTACTCATCCTCGTGGGCAACGTCAACGCACAGCAGATAGCCCGAAACATCGCCGGAACCTTCGGACGCCTGCCCAACCGCCCCCTGCCGGAACGCAAGACATGGCCCGACCTCAACATACAGGGACGCACCCAACACACCGCCAAAGTCGGCTACTATCCCAGCGTCTGCCTAATATATAAAGGTGTACCCGCCGGACATCCCGACGAAATTCCCCTCGAAATAGCCATGTCCCTGCTGAGCAACAGCAGCCACACCGGCACCCTGGACAAACTGGCCCTCGACGGCGAACTGACCGACTGCGCCGCCATGCCCCTGACCATGCGCGAACAAGGCCGCAACCTCGTCCAGTGCGTACCCCTGTACGATGAAAACCAACGCCGCTTCGAATCCAACAAAAGCACCGAGAAAAAAGCCCTGAAAGCCATCAGGCAAATAGCCGACGGACAGTTTGCCGACTGGCAAATCGAAGCCATCAAAATGAACATGTGCCGCGACTTCGACGTACAGATGGAGTCTAATACCTTTAAAGGAAACCTCCTGATGGACGCCTTCATCAACGAAAAAGACCTGGCACGCGTCCTCAACTACAAAGACGAAGTCATGGCCGTCACCACCGACGACATCAAACGCGTCGTCAAGCAATACCTGAACGACAACTACCTGGCCCTCTACATCGAACAAGGCAAAACCAAGAAAGCCGAGAAAATTCAGAAGCCCGGCTACAAACCCATCGAGCCACCCGTAGGCAAACAATCGCTCTACGCCATGCAATTCAAAAACATGCCCATCGGACAGGTAGAAGAAAAGTTCATCGACTTTAGCGACGTGCAAGTCAAACCACTTAACGACCGCTCCAAACTCTACTACACGCCCAATACCGAGAACAACGTCTTCAGCCTCACCCTGCGCTACGGCGCCGGCGAACGCGAGTTCCCCAAATTGGGCATCGCCGCCGAACTCATGAACAACGCCGGCGTGATGGGAGCCTACGAACCGCAGCAACTGAAAGAAGAACTGAGCAAACTGAACGCCACTTGCCAGGTATGGGCCAGCGACGACTACCTGTACATCATGATGCGCGGCTACGAAGAGACACTTCCCCAAGCCTGCCAACTGCTGTCACGGCAGATTCTCATGCCACAATTGGACGACAAACAACTAAGCCGCATCAAAGGTTCCGTGCTCGGTTCGCGCCAACAACGCAAAGAAAACGTCAACACACTGGCCGACGCCCTGTCGCAATACATCCGTTACGGGGAAAAATCCTCCTACATCGACGAACTGACAGACAAACAGATGCTGGAGCTCCAAATATCCGAACTGACAGGCGACATCAACCGTGCTGCCAACTACGAGGCAGAAATCTTCTATTGCGGAACCCTGCCCTTCGAAACAGCTTATAACGTACTGAGCCAGAACCTGCCACTCGTAGCCAACGAACGTCCCACGACTTCGCCCCAAGACAAGTCATTGGTTTCCGTGACAGAAAACACCGTCTACTTCCTGCCTAACGACGATGCCGAACAAGCACAAATCTTCTTCTTCATGCCCATGGGCGCTTATGACAAGAAAGACGACGTGCAGCGCGATGCCTTCAACCAATACTTCTCCGGAGGATTCGGAGGACTGGTGATGAACGAAATCCGTGAGAAACGTTCGATGGCCTACTATGCAGGTGCACAAGTGATAACCCCCTCCTTACCCGGTAATCCGACATACATGTACGGACATATCGGAACCCAAAACGACAAGGCAAACGATGCCATTGACGTATTCATGGGCTTGGTAAATAACATGCCCCGCAATACAGAACGCATCGGCAACATTAAAAGCTACCTGCGCCAAGAAGCTTTGAGCAGTCATCCCGACTTCCGCGACAAAGCTCAATACTTACGCATTTTCCAACGTATGGGCTACGAAGGCGACCCAGCCAAGGAAAACTTGCCGAAAATCGACGCCCTGACATTTGACGATATTGCCAAGTTCTATGAACAAAACGTGCAAGGCAAGCCTTACGCCATAGGCATCATTGGCAATCCGAAAATGATTGACCTCGATCGGCTTGGACAGTATGGCAAGGTTGTTCGCTTGAACAGCCGTAAACTGTTCAACACAGAAGACACACTCTTCTAAGAAAAACGATTATCCCCGCAAGCAGTTTCAAACTACTTGCGGGGATTTTTATGTAGATATCAAGTCCGTAAAAGGAATTATTCATTTTCATTCCCGGAAAGGATAGGAAGGCAAATATTATAACGCACAGCCAGCACGCGGACCAGAAAAACCGTGATGCCACCCGCCAGTTGGCAAATAAAAGATTCGGCACCCAACTCCCAACAAATCCAATAAACTGTCCCTCCTACGACACAAGCCATAGCATAAATCTCTTTGCGAAAAATAAGCGGTGTTTCATTAATAAGCACATCGCGGATAACACCACCTGCCGCTCCCGTGATACTGCCCATGATAATAGCCACCCAGAATGGATAACCCAGAGCCAAAGCTTTGCCGCATCCTACTACAGTGAATAGTGCCAAACCAATAGCATCGAATGTAAAAAGCGTGTTGTTCATGTGTACAATATGTTTTCCGAAGACAATCACCCATACCAAGGCCAAAGCCGTGCAAAACAGATAAATCGGGTCTGTCATCCATGCAGGAGTTACGTCCAGTAGCAAATCGCGGATGGTTCCTCCCCCCACCGCTACTGCAAATCCACACACATAAGCTCCAAACCAGTCGAAGCGTTTAGCAGAAGCCAGCCGTATGCCGCTGACGGCAAATGCAAAGGTTCCTATGAAATCGAGTATTTGAACAAATGTAGGCACCGTATCTTTCTTTAAAAATTCAGGCAAAGAAACGAAATTTTCATGTAAAAACGTATATTTGCACCGTCATTTATTTATAACTACACCGATGAAAGTAACTATCATCTCAGGAGCCCGCCCTAATTTCATGAAAATAGCTCCCATTTGCCGGGCCATTGACTCTGCGCGAAAAGCAGGGAAAGACATTTCTTATCGTGTCATCTATACAGGTCCGCAAGATGACGTAGCATTAGAACCGTCCTTGTTCAGCGACCTAGCCATGCCCGTTCCGAACGGTTACCTGGGCGTTTCTGGACATGACCATTCTCAAGTAGCTGCAGCCATTATGCTGGCTTTTGAAAAGGAATTAGATAATCATCCGGCTGACACTATATTGGTGGTCGACGACATGACTGCCACCATGAGTTGTGCCATCGTGGCTAAAAAAAGAGGTTTGAAAGTGGCCCATGTGATTGCTGGTACGCGTTCGTTCGACATGAACATGCCCCGTGAAGTAAATCGTACGATTGTCGATGCTATTTCCGACTATCTCTTTACTGCAGGAATGATAGCTAACCGGAACCTGAATCAAGAAGGTATGATACCAGATTACATACACTATGTTGGTAATATACTCATAGATACTATCCGCTACAATCGTAATCGTTTATTGCAGCCTTTGTGGTTTGACACCCTTGGTCTTCGTAAAGGCAACTACATTCTTCTCACTCTTAACCGGCATGATTTGCTGGAGAAACGAGTTGTATTACAATCTCTTTTGCAAACCCTTGTCAACAAAGTAGGGAATTTGCCCATTGTCGCTCCCTTGCATCCCTATGCAGAGCAGATTGTAGCATCATTGGGGTTGGCTGTACCTACTCTTCATTTGCTCCCCCCACAAAGCTACCTTCATTTCGGTTTCCTTATTAACCAAGCTAAAGGCATCGTGACCGATTCAGGTAATATCGCCGAAGAAGCTACCTTCCTTGACGTCCCCTGCATCACTCTTAACACTTATGCCGAACATCCAGAAACATGGCGCATCGGCACCAACGAACTTGTAGGAGAGAATACTTTTGCTTTATCTGCAGCGCTTGACAAATTAATGCAAGGTGAGTGGAAACACGCAACATTACCTGAACGTTGGGATGGACGCGCTGCAGAACGAATTGTACAAACCTTGTTGAAATAGCTGTTACACATATTTCTCTCAATGCCGTAAATATACTCTTTGATAGTAAACTCTTAAAGATTCCTGTTTTTCTTTAGAGTATATTTGCTTCAAGAAGTACATCTATTTGCTATTTTTGTGCCCTGAAAGTGAAAGATATGAAGCAACTACACATATATTACGTTCTTTTTTTGCTGCTAACATTCATTCCACAGGATGCAATAGCCCAAATTCGGGGAGTCATCACCGATTCGCTTACTCATGAACCGCTGATGTTTGTCAACGTGCAATACAAAGGTTCGACTTTTGGTACACGTTCAAATGAAGAAGGCGAATATCGCTTGACTATCAGGCAGGGGTTTGATGAAATAATCTTTTCCTATATGGGCTATAAAACAAAAATAGTAAAAGTACAGCCTGGAGAGAGTAATATGGATATACAATTATGCCCGGATAACATTGTGCTGTCAGAATTAGTGGTCAAGCCTAAACGCGAACATTATTCGCGTAAAAACAATCCGGCTGTTGATTTTATGCGTAAAGTTATTGCACATAAAAAGAATCTGAAATTAGAAGAAAAAGATTTCTATCAATACCAGAAATATGAAAAAATGAAGATGTCTCTCAATGACATCACTCCGGATAAATTAGAAAAAGGAGTATACAAGAAGTTCGCTTTCTTTAAAGATCAAGTTGAAGAATCTGCTCTGTCTGGTAAACTGATTCTACCTCTTTCCATCAAAGAAACGGCCAGTCGTACTATTTATCGTAAAACACCTCAAAGTAAGAAAACGATTATAGAAGGTATGAATTCGACGGGTGTAGAAGAATTCTTCAATACAGGTGATATGCTTGGAACTGTCTTAAATGATGTTTTTTCGGACATCAATATTTATGACGACAACATTCGTTTGCTACAACGCTATTTTACTAGCCCTATTGGTCGTGGAGCTATTGCTTTTTATAAATATTATCTGGAAGATACGATAATGGTAGATGGTAGTGAATGTATTCATTTGACATTTGTGCCTCAGAACTCACAAGATTTTGGTTTCACTGGTCATCTGTATGTATTGAAAGATTCAACGTATGCTGTAAAACGCTGTACTATGAATCTACCGAAAAATACAGGAGTCAATTGGGTGGAATCAATGAATATTGTTCAAGAGTTTGAACAACTTCCTGACAAAAGCTGGGTATTAGCAGATGATGATATGATTGTGGAATTGGGTATTACAAAAGGTATACAAGGTCTCGAGGTTCAACGCACAACCAAATATACAGAATATAAGTTTGATCCTATTGAACCTCGTCTTTTTCGATTAAAAGGAGATGTAATAAAAGAAGCTAATATGTTATCACGCCCAGATGAATATTGGGCCCAAATTCGTCAAGTGCCTTTGACTGCAAAAGAAAGTTCGATGGATGTTTTTATGAATCGTATAGAACAGATTCCCGGTTTTAAGTATATCATCTTTGCAGCAAAAGCATTAATAGAGAATTTTGTAGAAACTGGTGGCAAAAAACATCCCAGCAAAGTAGATATTGGACCAATCAATACAATGATAACCAGCAATTATCTGAATGGAACCCGTTTTCGTGTAAGTGCTATGACAACCGGTAATTTGCATCCTCATTGGAGTTTTAGTGGTTACGGAGCTTATGGAACGAAAGACAAAAAATGGTTTTATTCTGCTCAAGCCGCTTACTCTTTCAATAAACGAGAATATGTATTATGGGAATTTCCTAAACACTACATCGCTTTCAAATACACATATGATGTAATGAGCCCAATGGATAAATATTTAGTTACGGACAAAGATAATATGTTTGTTGGGTGGAAATGGGCAACAGTGGATCAGATGTCGTATATCCGTGATGCAACATTAACTTATGAACTAGAATCACAAACTGGATTTTCTATGCAGGCTCTCATGCGGCATCGCAATGATCAACCCGGGGGAAATTTGGCATATTGGAAGAATAATGGAAGTGTTGCTGGAGTATTGGATGAGAAAAACACTAAAGTACATGATATAACGACAACAGAGTTAGGAGTAACGTTAAGGTATGCTCCAGGAGAAACTTTCGTTAATACCAAGCAGAGACGCATCCCAGTATCGCTTGATGCTCCTGTTTTTTCATTATCGCACACAACTGGTTTCAAAGGAATATTAGGTGGAGATTATAATTTCAACTTAACGGAATTGAGTATGAGAAAAAGGTTTTGGTTCGGGTCATGGGGAAAACTTGATGTAACCGCCCGTGCAGGTGCACAGTGGAACAAAGCTCCTTTTCCTTTGCTAAATTTGCCGATGGCCAATCTTTCTTATATTACTCAAAACAATGAATCGTTCAATCTTATTAATAATATGGAGTTTATGAATGATAGATATGCATCATTGGCTTTAAGCTATGATTTAAATGGAAAACTTTTTAATCGCATTCCGCTCATCAGAAAATTGAAATGGAGAGAAATGTTCAGGATACGAACATTATGGGGTACGCTAACCGATAAAAACAATCCATATAAAAATCAAGATCCAGAGATATTTCTTTTCCCTATGCGTGATGGCCAACCGACAAGCTATGTCATGGGAAGAACGCCTTATATTGAAGCAAGTGTAGGCATCTATAACATTTTCAAATTGCTCCATATAGAATATGTTAGAAGATTGACATATACGAATATACCCGGGACAACCAAATGGGGAATACGATTCATGGTGTTAACTCTATTTTGAAATTATGCAACCTTTAGCAGAAAGACTTCGCCCCAATACATTGGATGAATATATTGGGCAAAAACATCTTGTAGGACAAGGTGCTGTATTACGTCGTATGATAGATTCCGGGCATATTTCGTCTTTCATTCTTTGGGGGCCTCCTGGAGTTGGAAAGACTACATTAGCACAAATTATTGCGCATAAGTTGGAAACCCCTTTCTATACATTGAGTGCGGTAACTAGTGGAGTAAAAGATGTACGTGACATCATAGAGCGTGCCAAGAGTAATCATTTTTTTTCTGCTACCAGTCCTATTCTTTTCATTGACGAAATTCATCGTTTCTCCAAATCTCAACAAGATTCTTTATTAGGTGCTGTGGAACAAGGAATCGTTACGTTGATAGGAGCAACAACAGAAAATCCTTCATTTGAGATCATCAGGCCATTGCTTTCTCGATGTCAACTCTATGTGCTCAGGCCTTTAGAAAAAGATGATTTGTTAACCTTGCTTCATCGTGCTATTACTACCGATTTCATATTAAAAGAAAGAAAAATTGAACTGAAGGAAACAAATGCCTTGTTACGTTATAGTGGAGGAGACGCTCGTAAACTACTTAATATACTTGAATTAGTGATAGAAGCAACAGAACATGATCCTGTAGTCATTGATGATTCTCTTGTCATAGACTGTCTTCAACAAAATCCATTAGCTTATGACAAAAATGGAGAGATGCACTACGATATCATTTCTGCTTTCATTAAAAGTATTCGAGGTTCTGATCCAGATGCTGCTATATATTGGCTAGCCCGTATGGTAGAAGGGGGAGAGGATCCTACATTCATTGCTAGAAGATTGGTTATCAGTGCTGCTGAAGACATAGGGCTTGCCAATCCCAATGCGCTGTTGTTGGCTAATGCTACTTTTGATACTGTTATGAAAATAGGATGGCCCGAAGGGCGTATTCCATTAGCAGAATGTACCATATATTTGGCAACCAGCCCTAAAAGCAATTCTGCTTACATGGCAATCAATGATGCCCTGGCTTTGGTAAAACAAACAGGAAATTTGCCAGTTCCTCTACATTTACGCAACTCACCAACTAAATTGATGAAACAATTAGGATATTCTGATGGCTATAAATATGCCCATAATTATCCTGGACATTTCGTTCGTCAGCAGTTTATGCCCGACGATTTGAAAAATTACCATATCTGGCACCCTCAAGAAAATTCAGCAGAAATGCGCCACAAAGAACGAATGGAACAACTTTGGGGGAAAGAATGATGAAAGTAGCCTTCATTTTTTATTCTAAGTAAATGCTCTATACATATTAATCAATATCAATATAGTAACAACAGAAAATATGAAAATTGTGGTATTAGACGGTTATGCCGCCAATCCGGGTGACCTTTGCTGGGATAATCTCAAAGCGCTAGGAGAATGTATTATTTACGACCGCACCTCTCCTAGCGAGTTACTAGAACGTGCAAAAGGTGCTGAAGTGCTTTTAACGAATAAAACAACTCTTAGTGCTACAGATATCGATTCATTGCCTACACTACGTTACATAGGCGTTTTAGCGACAGGATATAACATAATAGATATTAAAGCAGCGAACCGGCATGGTATTGTTGTAACAAATATTCCTGCATACAGTACTGGTTCTGTTGCACAAATGGTTTTTGCACATTTGTTGAACATTGCTTTGCAAGTACAACATCATGCAGAAGCTGTACGTCAAGGCCGGTGGACGTGTAGCAAAGATTTTTGTTTTTGGGATGCACCTCTTATTGAGTTAAGCGGAAAAAAAATAGGCATCATTGGATTAGGGAATATTGGTTATCAAACAGCTCGTATTGCTTTAGGTTTTGGCATGCAAGTTGAAGCCTGGACTTCTAAATCGTCTCTTCAGCTTCCTCCAGAGATTCATAAAGCAAATTCATTGGATCAGCTTTTTACAGAATGCGATGTGATCAGTTTGCATTGTCCTTTGACCAATGAAACTCATAATATAGTTAATGCTCAACGCCTGGCATTAATGAAATCGACAGCAATCCTAATTAATACCGCTCGAGGGGCATTGGTAGACGAACAGGCTTTGGCCAATGCATTAAACGAAGGAAGAATCTACGCAGCTGGATTAGATGTTTTATCCTCAGAACCTCCCCACACAGATAATCCTTTGCTCCATGCGCGCCATTGTTTTATAACTCCACATATTGCTTGGGCCAGTATTAATGCTCGTCAACGTTTGATGGAAATAGCTGTTTCCAACATTAAAGCTTGGCAAGAAGGGAAAAATGTGAATAATATTGCCATATAATTTTTCGTTATAATAGTTTGTATATTCATAAAGAAAAACGTACCTTTGCACGCGATATCTAAATGGATAGCATAAGGTTGGTTCCGTAGCTCAGCTGGATAGAGCAACGCCCTTCTAAGGCGTGGGTCCTGCGTTCGAATCGCAGCGGAATCACACTTTTTTAAAGTTTTTGAGTTAAGGCAAATTAAAAGCAGGGAGCTTGGGAAAGTTTCTTGCTTTTTTGCTTTAAAAACTATTGCTCGCATTTACATTTTTGCTCAAGCTTGAGTTTCATTACTATTATTTTAAATAACCTTTCTCTGTTTTTCCTAACTTTTTTGTATTTTTGCGCCCTTGAACACATAACGTGATAATAATTAAAGATATATAATGATGGGTAAGAAGTTTGCCGAATACCGGAAGTTTGATCTTTCGGAAATCAACAAAGAAATATTGAAAAAATGGGATGAAGATCAAGTCTTCGCCAAAAGTATGACAGAGCGAGAAGGATGTCCTTCTTTTGTCTTTTTCGAAGGGCCTCCTTCTGCCAACGGTATGCCTGGCATTCACCATGTATTAGCTCGTACCATCAAAGATACTTTTTGTCGTTATAAAGTGATGAAAGGTTTTCAGGTGAAGCGTAAAGCAGGGTGGGATACGCACGGTTTACCTGTCGAATTGGGTGTAGAAAAGGCCTTGGGCATTACAAAAGAAGATATCGGCAAAACAATTTCCGTAGCTGATTATAATGTAGCTTGTCGTAAAGAAGTGATGAAATTTACTAAAGAGTGGGAAGACCTGACTCATAAAATGGGTTATTGGGTGGATATGAAGAACCCTTATATTACATATGACAATCGCTATATTGAAACTTTATGGTGGCTTCTTAAACAGTTTTATAATAAGGGGCTTCTTTATAAAGGATATACCATTCAGCCTTATTCGCCAGCCGCAGGTACGGGACTTAGTTCACATGAATTGAATCAACCTGGTTGTTACCGTGATGTGAAAGATCTGACTCTTGTAGCTCTTTTTAAAATTAAAGATCCTAAACCTGAAATGACAGAATGGGGAAAACCATATTTTATTGCATGGACTACGACCCCTTGGACTTTGCCTTCTAATACAGCTCTTTGTGTTGGACCTAAATTTGATTATGTTTCTGTTCGTACCTATAATGGATATACGGGTGAAAAAATTACCGTTGTTCTAGCTAAAGATTTACTCTATACTCATTTCAATAAAAAGGCTGAGAGTATATCTCTAACAGACTATAAATATGGGGACAAACTTATACCATTCCAAATTGTGGGTAACTATAAAGGAACCGATCTTGTGGGAATGCATTATGAACAACTCATACCTTGGGTAAAACCGATCGAAATAGATAATAATGGTCAATGGAAAGAAGCTGAATCTAATGCTTTTCGTGTCATTTCAGGTGATTATGTAACAACAGAAGAGGGTACTGGCATAGTACACATCGCTCCAACCTTTGGCGCTGACGATGCTTTTGTTGCACGCCAAGCAGGCATTCCTTCACTTTTCTTGATAAATAAACGCGGGGAAACACGTCCCATGGTTGATTTAACTGGAAAATTCTATTTACTTGATGAATTAGATCCAACTTTTGTTCAGGCTTGCATTAACGTAGATCTGTACAAAGAATATCAAGGGCGATGGGTAAAGAATGCATATGATCCACGTTTTACTATTGATGGGAAATATGACGAGAAAGCAGCACAAACAGCCGAGTCACTGGATCTAGATCTTTGTATGATGCTAAAGGTTGCTAATCAAGCTTTCAAAATCGAAAAACATGTACATAACTATCCCCATTGCTGGCGAACTGATAAACCTATACTCTATTATCCTTTAGATAGTTGGTTTATTCGTAGTACAGCATGTAAAGAACGTATGATAGAATTAAATAAAACCATTAATTGGAAACCAGAATCAACAGGAACGGGGCGTTTTGGTAAATGGCTAGAAAACTTGAATGATTGGAATTTAAGCCGTTCTCGTTATTGGGGAACTCCGTTACCTATTTGGCGAACAGAAGATGGTAATGAAGAAAAATGTATTGGTTCAATAGAAGAATTATTTAATGAGATAGAAAAATCTGTAGCTATAGGATTCATGTCTGAGAATCCTTATCAAAAACTAGGTTTTATACCAGGTGTTTATACTAAAGATAATTATGGTAAAATAGATTTACATCGCCCTTACGTGGATAATATTGTTTTAGTGTCGGAAGGTGGTAAGCCAATGAAACGTGAATCAGATTTGATAGACGTTTGGTTTGACTCTGGTTCTATGCCCTATGCACAAATTCATTATCCGTTTGAAAATAAAGAAGCATTAGATAATCGTCAAGTTTATCCTGCAGACTTCATAGCTGAAGGAGTAGATCAAACTCGTGGATGGTTTTTTACGCTTCATGCTATTGCAACAATGGTCTTCGATTCTGTCGCTTATAAGGCTGTTATCTCCAATGGTTTAGTGCTCGATAAAAACGGTAATAAAATGTCTAAACGCTTAGGAAATGCTGTTGATCCTTTTGCCACTATTGAAAAATATGGTTCAGACCCTTTGCGTTGGTATATGATTACCAATTCGTCGCCATGGGATAATCTAAAATTTGATATAGAGGGAGTAGAAGAGGTTCGGCGCAAATTCTTCGGCACATTGTATAATACTTATTCATTTTTTGCTCTTTATGCAAACGTCGACCATTTTGATTATAGTGAATCTGATGTGCCAATGAATGAACGTCCAGAAATTGATCAATGGATACTTTCCTTACTTAATTCTCTGGTAAAAGAGGTAGATGCTTGTTACAATGAGTATGAACCAACGCGTGCAGGTCGTCTTATTTCAGATTTTGTTAATGATAACCTTTCTAATTGGTACGTTCGTTTGAACCGTAAACGCTTTTGGGGAGGAGGTATGACCGAAGACAAACTCTCGGCTTATCAAACTCTTTATACATGTCTAGAAACTGTATCAAAACTAATGGCACCGATTGCTCCTTTTTATGCGGACATGCTTTATTTAGATTTAGTAAAAGTGACAGAACGTGATAACGTAACATCTGTACATTTGGCCAAATTCCCAGTTAGTAATGAAAATTTAATTAACTTGGACTTGGAAGAACGAATGCAGGTAGCTCAAGATATCACTTCTATGGTACTAGCTTTACGCCGCAAGGTAAATATAAAAGTGCGTCAACCGCTGCAATGTATCATGATACCAATAGTGGACGAAGAACAGCAAATTCACATTGAAGCTGTGAAATCTCTCATTATGAATGAAGTGAATGTGAAAGAAATAAAGTTCGTGGATGGCACTGCTGGTGTATTGATCAAGAAAGTAAAATGTGATTTTAAAAAGCTAGGGCCTAAATTCGGTAAACAAATGAAAACGATAGCCTCTTTAGTGAACAATATGAGTCAAGAAGCTATTGCTGAATTGGAGATGAAAACAAGTTATTCTTTTGTTCTACCAGATGGAACAATTGCAACGATTGATGCATCAGATGTAGACATTTATAGTGAAGATATCCCAGGTTGGTTAGTAGCTAATGAAGGACGTTTGACTGTAGCTTTGGAAGTTACTCTAACTGATGAGCTTCGTCGTGAAGGTATTGCACGTGAGCTAGTCAACCGTATTCAAAATTTGCGTAAGTCTAGTGGATTCGAAATAACTGATAAAATAAGTATCACATTATCTAAAAATCCCCAAACAGATGATGCAGTAACCGAATATAAAGACTATATTTGCAACCAAGTTTTAGGAACGGAGCTTGCACTGACTGATGAAGTGAAAAACGGGGTTGAATTAAATTTTGATGATTTTTCTCTTCAGATATGTGTAGCTAAAGAATAAGTTTTTTAATACCACATTTAAACACATTACGTTATGGCTGAAAAAACAAGATACTCGGATGCCGAGTTAGAAGAATTTCGCGCTATTATCTTAGATAAATTAGCATTGGCGCAGCGTGATTATGATATGCTAAAAGCTAGTTTAACAGGTGCAGATGGCAATGATACAGATGATACCTCTCCGACTTATAAAGTGTTGGAAGAAGGAGCAAACACACTTTCTAAAGAGGAAACTACACGTCTAGCTCAGCGGCAATTGAAATTTATACAAGGATTACAAGCCGCATTGGTGCGAATTGAGAATAAAACGTATGGCATTTGTCGTGAAACAGGTAAACTGATTCCTGCTGAACGTCTTCGAGCAGTGCCTCATGCAACATTGAGCATTGAAGCCAAGAATAATGGGAAAAAATAAAAAATATAATATTAGAGCAACGAGCTGCAAACGTAAGTTTGTAGCTCGTATTTATGACGAGAGCATAGGATTGACGATGAACAGGTTTCTTACAAAAGGACGAATAGCCACCTTAGTTATTTTAGGAGTTTTGCTTATAGACCAAATTATAAAGGTCTGGATTAAAACTCATATGTATTGGCATGAAAGTATTCGTGTAACAGATTGGTTTTATATTTTCTTTACAGAAAATGTAGGTATGGCATTTGGCATGGAAATATTTGGAAAACTGTTCCTTACAATCTTCCGATTAGTAGCTGTCAGCATTATTGGATATTTTTTGTACAAGTGTATTAAATATCAATTAAAGATGGGATTTATCCTATGTGTATCTTTAATTTTGAGTGGAGCATTGGGGAATATTATCGACAGTCTTTTTTATGGGGTGTTGTTTAATGAAAGTACCCCTTCTCAAATAGCTTCATTTTTACCGGAAAGCGGAGGATATGCTCCTTTATTTTATGGAAAAGTAGTAGATATGTTCTATTTTCCTATCATAGATACTTATTGGCCTCAATGGATGCCTTTTATTGGAGGAGAACATTTCATTTTTTTCAGTCCCATATTCAACTTTGCTGATGCTGCTATAAGTTGTGGAGTCATTGCATTATTCTTATTCTACAATAAGTCATTTAGTGAGGCTTATCATTTGATTGTAAAGAAAAAATGATAAAGATAAAGAAGTATATCCAATTGGGGGGGATGATTTTCATCGGAGTTCTTTGCCTCACTTCATGCAAAGTAAAGCGTCCTGATACAATATTATCTGATGCGCAGATGGAAGCTGTGTTGTATGATTATCATATAGCAAAAGTTATGGGAGAACAGCTTCCGTATAATGAAAATTATAAGCGGGCGCTTTATATAAACTCTGTATTCAAAAAACATGCTATCACGGAAGCCGAGTTTGATACATCTATGGCTTGGCTTGCACATAATCCTGAGGTTTTAAGAGATATTTATGAAAAGATTAATAAACGGTTGAAAGCAGAGAAAGAGAATATTGATAATTTGATAGCCATACATGATAATAAACCAAAGGAATCTAAAGCGGGAGATAGTATTAACGTATGGGCATGGCAAGAAGTATATCAATTAACAGGTATGCCATTCGATAATAAAATGGCATTTAATCTTCCTTCTGATATTAATTTCCAGAACAGAGATACTTTACGATGGAATATGCGATTCCATTTTCTTGGAGGAAAGGCTACGAAAGATTCACTGTATCAACCTGTAATGGCCATGCAGGTATATTATGAGAAAGACAGTATCGTAAATACTGTCCGTAGAATACAACATTCAGGAGAAGAGTCCATAAGCCTTTGGGCTGATACATTGGGAAGAATCGAGAAGATATATGGCTTTGTATATTATCCTCGTCAATTATCTGGTAACCAGACGTTGTTGATTGACAAAGTTTCTTTGATGCGTTATCATGCTAAAGACAGCCTGGCGACAGATACGATAGAGAAGATAGAGCGGCCTGCTACGCCTGTACTTGGAAAAACGAAGCCGACGTTAAAGAAAAGTCCGATAAGACCTTTGAGACAGCCTGTTCGCCAATGATTTCGACCAAGCATCGTTATGTGGCTCATTATCTTTATACTTCTTCAAGCGGATATTTGAAGATGTATGGCGTAGAGATAGAGGGTGGGAGACTGGCCCGCATTTTTCCTTTTACGGAGGAAGTGGAAAATGTGGAGTGGCTTCCCGGCGTTATCAAGTTGGAGATGACGCCGGAGTATGGGCTGGAGATATGGCATTATTATCCTTTTGACTTTACAAAGATGATGCCTGTCTCCGGAACTCGGCGCAAGCGATTGCTGTAGCTATGGCCACATTAAGTGATTCTGATGCTTCACGGCCTGACGGATAGTTCGGAATATGAAGTTTGTATGTAACGAGCTTCTCAATGTCCACCTTGATGCCGTTTCCCTCATTTCCCATGATTATCAATCCATGCTTTGACAGCTTTTGCTTATAAATGTTTTGCCCGTTGAGAAAGGTTCCATAAACCGGGGTCTCTGCTGGCAATCTGTTTATGAGCGTGGATAAAGAAGTGTAATGAACTGCCACGCGAGCAATGGCCCCCATCGTAGATTGTATGACTTTGGGATTGTAGACATCCACTGTGTCCGGTGAACAAAAAACATGCTCTATCCCAAACCAATCGGCCAGTCGGATGATGGTTCCCAAATTGCCGGGGTCCTGTACGCCATCCAACGCCAGGCATAATGAACGGGTAGGGGCTGCGAAATCTGCGGCTTCCTGGGGGTGGCGGAAAACGGCGAGGACTTGCTGGGGGGCGCACAGCAGGCTAGCTCGGGCCAATTCTTCTTCCGTGGCCTCTATGATTTCTTCCGAATCCGGATGGGGATGCGCGGACAGCCATTCGGCAGTCGCCACAAGCAGCGGGCAGGCGAATTTTCCCAGTAAATCATTTATCAGTTTGGGGCCTTCGGCCAGGAAAACTCCTTCGGCTTTCCGATATTTCTTCTGTTCGAGCGAGTGAATGTATTTAATCCGGTTCTTGCTTAGTGCCATAATGGTTTTTGTTAATCGCGGACAAAAGTACACGAATCTTTCCAATAATCCAAGGTTTGCCGCCTTTATGCTCGGGAAGAGAGCCTCCGAGACATTTAACTTGCCCGTTCGTATGGAAAAGTTTCCTGCAATACAGCCCATTTATCTACCGGCAAGGTGAGAATCTCTATTTCCAGCTTAGAAATATATTTTTCCAGCCTGTG
Source organism: Bacteroides sp. ET71 (assembly GCF_023336905.1). GTDB lineage: Bacteria > Bacteroidota > Bacteroidia > Bacteroidales > Bacteroidaceae > Bacteroides. The sequence continues at coordinate 21,929 of NZ_JAMBLS010000017.1, read as the reverse complement.
AATATATATTTCTATCCTGTGAATATATATTTCTAAGCTGGAAATAGAGATTTTCCCATAGGGCAACAGCTTTTGGGCCGTATTCCGGAGATTTATCAGACAGAGGAGCGGACGGCTTTCTGCTTTATATTTCATTTTCACTTTCCAGACAGAAAAATAACGGCTATATTTGTAGCAGATTATACGGGACAGATGAAAAAAAGATTGAAACATATGATCCGCCTTTTGTCATCGGCTTGCCTCATGCTAACGCTTGTTGCCTGCTCGGTGACGAAATATGTGCCCGAAGGTTCTTATCTGCTGGACGATGTGCGCATACAAACGGATAATAAAGAGGTCAAGCCATCCGATTTGTCATTATACCTCCGGCAACACCCCAATTCAAAGTGGTTCAGCTTGATAAAAACTCAACTGTACGTTTATAACTGGTCGGGACGTGACTCAACACGTTGGATCAACCGCGTATTGCGCCGCATGGGAGATGCTCCTGTCATCTACAGCCCGGAAGAAACCATGCGAACTGCTGAAGAAATGACCAAAGCCGTACAAAACATGGGATACATGGGAGCCACGGTCAACACCCTGCCCGAAGTCAGCGGACGGAAAATGCGCCTGACTTACCAGATACATACAGGGCGGCCTTATTCGGTGCGCACGTTGAAATACGACATAGCCGATTCCAAAATCCGTACATACATGCGTCGTGATTCTGCCTCTACACTGCTTCATGAAGGAATGTACCTGGACGTAAATGTTCTGGATGCAGAACGTCAGCGCATCACCTCTAATCTTCAAAGATACGGCTATTATAAATTCAACAAAGATTACATTTCTTACACCGCCGACACTGTACGCAATACTTACCAGGTCGATTTGACGCTTCATCTGGCACCTTATCACCGTCATGCCAGTGGCGCTTCGGTGCCTCATTCACAATACCGCATCAACAAGGTTTCGTTCATCACCGACTATAACATGCTGGAATCCACCACTACGAACAACATATCAGTGACCGATTCCATCCACTACCTGCAATACCCCATCTATTATAAAGACCAACTCTATCTGCGTCCCAATGTATTGGTAAACAACTTGCATTTCGCGCCAGGTGAGCTGTACGATGCCCAAGACGTGCAGCGTACCTACCTGAACTATGGCAGGTTACAGGCTTTGAAATACACAAACATCCGCTTTCTGGAAACACAAAAAGACAGCACCAGGCTGAACGCCTATGTCATGCTAACCAAGAATAAGCCACAATCCATTTCCTTCGAAGTGGAAGGAACCAATTCTGCCGGAGACCTGGGAGCAGGCGCTTCTGTCACATATAATCATCGTAACCTTTTCCGGGGTTCAGAAGTGTTCATGCTAAAACTGCGTGGCGCTTACGAAGCTGTATCCGGATTGCAAGGGACTGGATACAATCAAAACTATATCGAACTGGGTGCCGAAACATCTATCAATTTCCCACGTTTCCTGTTTCCGTTTCTGTCGAACAACTTTACACGACGCATATCTGCGACCACCGAATTTGGTTTACAATATAATTATCAAATGCGACCAGAATTTACCCGTATCGTAGCATCTGCTGGATGGAGTTATAAATGGGGGATGCAACATTTACGCTCCCAGCACCGCATCGATTTGCTTGACATCAACTATCTTTATATGCCATGGATGGATGAAGGATTTCGTAATCTATATTTGGAACAAGAGGAAAACTACATATTGAAGTATAACTACGAGGATCGCTTAATAGTACGGACAGGTTATAGTTATACATACAATAGTGCCGGCCGGGCATTGATGAACAATGCTACATTAGGCAATTCTTACACTGTACGATTTAATTTCGAATCGGCCGGCAATTTGTTATATGCCTTGGCAAAAGCAACCCATATGCAACGAAATGCCGATGACGAATACACGCTTTTAGGAATACCGTTTGCACAATATGTCAAAGCCGATGTAGATTTTGCTAAAAATATAGTAATAGATAATCGCAATTCATTGGCTTTTCACATTGGTGCAGGCATTGCCATCCCTTATGGAAATGCGACGGTGGTTCCCTTCGAAAAACGTTATTTCTCAGGAGGTGCCAACAGTGTACGCGGATGGTCAGTACGTGACTTAGGACCGGGTTCCTTTCCTGGAGATAACAATTTCTTAAATCAGTCTGGCGATCTTAAATTTGATGCAAGTATCGAATACCGTACGCGATTGTTTTGGAAACTTAAGGGGGCAATATTTATTGATGCAGGTAATATCTGGACGCTGCGTGAATACGATGAACAACCTGGAGGAAAATTTGAATGGAACAAATTCTATAAGCAAATAGCTGTGGCATATGGATTAGGGATACGTCTTGATTTAGACTTTTTCGTACTACGTTTCGATGGAGGAATGAAAGCTATCAACCCAGTTTACGAAAGCGGTAAACAAAGATATCCTATCATTCATCCCAATTTCAAACGCGATTTTGCGTTTCATTTCGCCGTAGGTTATCCCTTTTAATGAGAAACAAAAAAACGGGCAAATGTTAATTTGAGAACATTTGCCCGTTTGAATATTTACGAATCAGGTCAATTCAAAGCATAATAATAACTGTCTGTCATTACAGCTTGACGAGCAGTAGAGATACCTTGTGTATCAAGTGTAACGGTTAAATCACCACCATCAGGTAAAGTCATTTGAGCTGTTCCGTCGTTGTTCAGTTTCAGAAGCTCTGCGCTAGTGCCATCAGCTACTACATTCCAAGAATTTTGCTCTGCATTATATATCAATTGCATAGAAACATCTTCTCCTTCTTTAGTAATAGAGTATCCATTTTCTAATGTTTCGACTAGGTAATTTCCATTTTCTCCTTTAATAGTTTTGACATCACCAATACTAGCCATTGGGTTACTGCCACTCCAAAATTCTATGGAGTTAATGACTAGTGCATCAGCTAAGTAGCATACACCATACACTGGAATAATGTTAAAAGCCAAGAATACCAGTTCGTTAACAAATTTGTTGCTGATGTTCTGATTCCAATTGCTCAATTTGGTATGCAAACCAAATGATCCCACACACGAACTGAAAAGAAACGCACCGCAAATCATAACGGTAGCAGCCATTTTGAGAGTAAGTTTTTTCATAACAGTTTCTTTTTAATTTTGTTAAATCTGTAAATAGGAGACAATCCTTGTTGCAAATATAGTTCTTTTTTTAAGGAAACTACCATTTTCATAAAAGTTTTTCATAGTACAAATCAACATTTAAAGCGGATATTCGCACACAAACTTTACTTTTCTCTTGTAATGATTGCAAATATGATAGAATCATGGTATATAAAGCCTGAACCATGGTATATTATGCTTCTTTGTGTTGACAAAGAGTTGGTGGAGTTATTAAGTTCGTAGCAAGGCTTGGGCTTTTGCAGATATTCATAGGCATCTTATCAGGGTGCAAACCTCTTAGAGACAAAATCTTGTATGACGGGATAAATAGTTTCTGGGTCATTGATTCCGTCGCAAGCAGTTTCTAAAGGACAGCGTCCATCTTTCTTACGATTGATAATAAAAGGTACTTCAATGCCAAAATTTGTAGAAATATGGGCTTGGCGCAACAGGGTGAGAGCTGGAGTACTGATAACATCCGCATACAAATACGAAATTTTTCCCAACACAAGTAAGGCCGCAGCTCCTTTTCCTATGACTTTATCTGCCACGAACGCGCCACAACAAAAATCTGGAGAAGATTGATACAGCTCGTATAAATCAATAACACCATGACGATGGAAAGTCCGGATTTCTGTATCATTTTGTACTACACATGAATACCCGCCTTGATGCAACAGGTCTATAATACCTTGTATTTCCATAATAATCCAATAAGATTCTATAATGTTCCTTGCTTTAAATTTTCTACAAAATCATTGATTCGTTGCATTTGATGAGGTATATCGATAGACTGTGGGCAATGCGGGTTACACTGTTTACATCCAATGCAGTGGTCTGCTTGACGTAAACGAGGTACACTTCGGTCATATCCGACAAGGAAAGCACGACGAGCCTGGTGATAATTTTCATCCTGGATGCTTCTTGCAAGATTGCCTTCATTAACGCATTTATTATAATGCAATAGTATAGCAGGAATATCAATACCATAGGGACATGGCATGCAATATTTGCAATCATTACACGGTATGGTAGGATACTGAGTAATGAGATTTGCTGTATCGAAAAGGAACTGGCGTTCATCTTCTGTTAAAGGAACCAAAGGAGAATATGTACGCAGATTATCTTGTAAATGTTCCATATACGTCATGCCACTTAAGACTGTCAGTACATTCGCTGGAGAACCAGCAAAACGAAACGCCCATGAAGCTACACTATTTTCCGGTTGTCTTTGTTTAAGTCTCGCTACAATATGGTCAGGCAATTTAGATAAACGCCCTCCTAACAATGGTTCCATAATAATAGCAGGAATATGCTTTTTCTGTAACTCTTCATACAGATAATCAGCATTTACATTATTACCTGATGCATGGTTCCAGTCCAAATAGTTCAATTGAATTTGTACGAAATCCCAATGCACCTGCTCATGCATAGCAAGTACTTCGTCGAATACATCTTTTGTTCCATGAAAAGAGAATCCCAAATGACGAATACGTCCAGCTTCACGTTCTTTTATCAGATAATCTAACATTCCATTCTCAATATAACGGGCATTGAAAGTACGTATTCCACCGTTACCAATTGAATGTAACAGATAATAATCTATGTATTCTACCTGCAAATCAACGAAAGACTGCTTATACATTTTAATAGAATTCTCACGGGTATAATTGGAGAAATTGGATAATTTGGTAGCAATCTTGAATCGTTTCCTCGGATACCGTTTTAAAGCAATGCCAGTCGCTTTTTCACTCCATCCTTGAACATATACAGAAGTATCATAATAATTTACCCCATGCTTCATGGCATAATCCACTAACTGATTTACTTTTTCTTGATCTATCAAATCTCCTTTCCCGTCTGGCGATGGGGTAGTAGGCCAACGCATACAACCATATCCTAAAATAGAAACACTTTCTTTCTCCTGATCAGAAAAGTTTCGATATGTCATTTTGGCAGGCCTAGAATCTGCATCATCTACAGCAGTTTTTAGCTTTTTCTTCGGTCCAGGCGTACATCCTTGCAGTATATTTATAGAAGAAGCTGCTGTAGCAATTCCCACAATTCTGAGAAATTCACGTCGGCCAATATTTTTTTTGTAGTTATCCATTAACGATTTATTTAGGTGCCTTTTGATATAGATAGAAAGCAATAAAAGAATAAAGAATATTTGGAATCCAAACAGCAATAGCAGGAGGCATATTTCCATTCACAGCAAAAGTAGAAGCAATAGTTTGAAATAAAATATATGAAAAACTTAATGCCAGACCTATACCTAAATGCAGTCCCATCCCCCCCTTAGTTTTACGTGAAGAAAGTGAGACGCCAATCAGTGTTAGTATGAATGAAGCAAAAGACATGGCAATGCGTTTATGATATTCAATTTCGAATTCTTTAATATTAGCAAAGCCTCGTTGTTTTTGTCTATCTATATATTCACTCAATTGAGGACTTGTCAACATTTCTTGCTGATTTTTCATAATCAGGAAATCAGCAGGTTCCATAAAAAGAGTGGTATCAATTCGAGCTCCCTGAGTAATTATTTCCTTCATTCCATCCATTTCACGAATCATATAATCCTTCACAATCCACTTATGTACGGCAGCAGTATCATATGTAATGCTTCTGGCTGTCAAATGAGAAACGAGTTGCTTTCCTTTAAATTTATCTAGTGAAAAACGATACCCCGTATTACTGTAATTTTCAAAACGATCAATATATGCGATGACTCCACTATCTACTTCTAATTGGATATTACGTGCCGTATTCATTTTTCTCGACTTATAATATTTGTCTTCAAAGTTGATACGAGTAACGCTTCCTTTAGGAATAATATAAGCACCTAAACCAAATGTCACAACAGCTATAATAGCAGCAGATAACATATATGGTCGTAGCATACGCTTAAAACTCATTCCAGTGGAAAACATGGCAATAATTTCAGAGTTTTCTGCCAGCTTCGAAGTAAAAAAAATGACAGCAATGAATACAAAAAGAGGGCTAAATAAGTTGGCAAAATAAGGTATAAAATTCAGATAATAGTCAAAGATAATAGCACTCCAAGGTGCATCATGCGACATAAAGCGATCTTGCTTTTCATTAAAATCAAATACTACCGCAATAGAGATAATCAATGCAATGGCGAAGACATAAGTCCCCAAGAATTTCTTCATGATATACCAATCTAAGCGCTTTAAAAGCTTTTCTTCAGGCCATTTCATTTTTCTCAATATAGGCAATTTTAATAGCGTCATAATCTTGTAGATATACGTTTTACCATAACTGCTTTCCACGTCGCAAAGTCACCGGCAATAATATGCTGTCGAGCTTCGTTTACTAACCAAAGATAAAAAGCTAAATTATGCACAGAGGCTATTTGCATAGCTAACATTTCCTGAGCATGAAACAAATGTCGCAAATATGCCTTAGAATATAAAGTATCCACATATGACGCACCATTTGCTTCGATAGGAGAAAAGTCTGCTTCCCATTTCTTATTACGCATATTCAGTATGCCATCTTTGGTAAACAGCATCCCGTTGCGCCCGTTTCGAGTAGGCATTACACAATCAAACATATCCACACCACGTTCTATACCTTCCAATATATTAACAGGTGTACCGACTCCCATTAGATATCGAGGCTTGTCTTTAGGAAGAATACCATTGACCAGTTCTATCATTTCATACATCTTTTCTACTGGCTCTCCTACTGCTAACCCTCCAATTGCATTTCCATCTGCATTCTTAGAAGCAACAAATTCTGCGGATTGAGTACGTAAATCACGAAAAACGCATCCTTGCACAATGGGAAAGAGAGATTGTTTATACCCATACTTAGGCTCTGTTTCATTAAAGCGCTGAATACAACGATCTAACCAACGGTGAGTTAACCCTAATGACTGCTTCGCATATTCATAGTTAGAATTACCTGGAGGACATTCATCAAAAGCCATCATAATATCTGCACCAATTGTACGTTCAATGTCCATAACCTTTTCAGGGGTGAAAAAGTGTTTACTACCATCTATATGTGAACGAAATTCAGCTCCTTCTTCGTACAATTTACGTATACCAGCTAATGAAAAAACCTGAAAACCTCCACTATCTGTTAATATTGGACGGTCAAAACCATTAAAACGATGTAAACCTCCTGCTTTTTCAATGATATCCAAGCCTGGACGCAAATATAAATGGTAAGTATTTCCTAAAATAATTTGCGCTTTTATATCTTGTTTCAATTCTGACAAATGAACTCCCTTTACAGTGCCAACTGTTCCTACCGGCATAAAAATAGGAGTCTTTATTGTTCCATGATCTGTGGTGATTAGCCCAGCTCGTGCATTTGTCTTATTGTCTATATATTGTAATTTGAATATCATCCTTTATTTTCGCCTTTTTCTTTTTTTACTTTAAAATCAATAGCATCCACCACTTTTTCATTTGTTAAAGCTATTGATAACACTTCTTTGATATCTCTTACATAATAAAAAGTCAACCCTTTCAGATAGATTTCTGGAATCTCTTCGATGTTTTTTCTATTTTCTTCACACAAAATAATTTCCTTGATCCCAGCTCGCTTAGCTGCTAGAATTTTTTCTTTAATTCCACCGACCGGAAGAACTTTGCCACGTAATGTAATTTCTCCTGTCATTGCTAAATTAGCTTTAACTTTACGTTGGGTTAAAGCAGATGCTAAGGACGTTACCATAGTAATGCCTGCAGAAGGTCCGTCTTTAGGAATTGCCCCTTCAGGTACATGAATATGGATATTCCAATTATCAAATATTTCATCATCAATATTTAATAAAGAAGCATGAGCTTTAAGGTACTCTAATGCTAACATTGCAGATTCCTTCATTACATCTCCTAAATTGCCTGTCAAGGTCAAACGGCCTCCCTTCCCTCTACTAAGGCTTGTTTCAACAAACAGGATTTCTCCTCCTACAGCAGTCCATGCAAGTCCAGTTACAACACCAGCATATTCATTCCCTTGATATTTATCTCGAGTATATTCTGGAGCTCCCAGAAAACCATATAAATCTTCTGGTTTAATTTCTGTCTTTTCAAAAGATCCTTCTGTTGCATATTGTCGCGCCAACTTACGCAAAATTTTTCCTATTTTCTTTTCCAGCTCACGCACACCACTTTCTCGAGTATAATTTTCAATTATAGCCTCTAAAGTTGCTTTAGGAAATTTGATCGCATTTTTTTTCATGCCATTAGCCTCTAGCTCTTTGGGTACCAGATGGCGACGTGCAATCTCTATTTTTTCTTCTGTTATGTATCCACTAACCTCTATTAATTCCATACGATCTAACAATGGACCAGGAATAGAATTCAAATTATTGGCTGTGGCAATAAACATAACTTTGGATAAATCATAATCAACATCCAAAAAGTTGTCATGGAATGTAGTATTTTGTTCAGGATCTAAGACTTCCAATAAAGCTGAAGAAGGATCGCCTTGCCGATCAGAAGTAACCTTATCTATTTCATCTAAAATAAAAACCGGATTAGATGAACCAGCCTTAATCAAACTTTTAATAATTCGGCCAGGCATAGCACCTATATAAGTTTTACGGTGTCCCCGTATTTCGGCTTCATCATGTACCCCTCCTAAAGACATACGGATGTATTTTCTCTTTAAAGCTGCAGCAATAGAACGGCCTAAAGAAGTTTTTCCGACTCCTGGAGGTCCGTATAAACAGATAATTGGAGATTTCATATCTCCTTTTAGTTTTAATACAGAAAGATGCTCTAATATTCGTTCTTTGACTTTTTCTAATCCATAATGATCTTTATTCAGGATTTTTTCCGCATTTTTCAAATTTAAATTATCTGTAGTGTAAATTCCCCATGGCAAACTTAGCATAGTTTGAAGGTAGTTTAATTGTACACTATAGTCAGGCGATTGTGAATGAGTACGTTCAAGTTTATCTACTTCTTTCAGAAACACTTTCTTAACTTCTTCACTCCATTTTACAGTTTCAGCCTTAGCGCGCATTTCTTCTATTTCCTGTTCTTGAGAAGCACCGCCCAATTCATCTTGAATAGTCTTAATTTGTTGCTGCAAAAAATATTCACGTTGCTGCTGATCTATATCTTCACGAGCACGCATTTGAATAGATTCTTTAATCTCTGCTAATTGAACTTCCTTATTCAGAATTTCTAATAAACGATAAGTTCGTTCGCGTAAAGAATTGATTTGTAGTAGCTCTATTTTTTCATCTTTCTTTAATGGTAAATTTGTACATATAAAATCCACCAGAAACATTGGATTGCTAATATTCCGAATAGCAAACGAAGATTCTTGTGGAAACATTTCTGATGTTTTAATATATTTCACCGTTAAATCTTTACACGCCTCTACCAAAGCCTGAAATTCACGATCAGTTTTATCAGGAAGTACTTCATCTAATAACGTAATACTACCTTTTAAATAGGGGTCCGTATTTGTAATCTGCTTTAGTTCCATTCGTTTAGACCCTTGAAGGATAACAGTTGTTGTCTGATCTGGCATCTCAAGAGTACGGACAATCTTAGCTACAGTTCCTATATGATGTAAATCCTCGAACTGAGGATTTTCAGTTTCAGATATTTTTTGACATACAACAGCAATATATGAGTTTTTCTTTTCAGCATCACGCACTAATTTTAGTGAAGATACTCTTCCCAACGAAACAGGCATAAATACACCTGGGAACAGTACCATATTTCGTAGCGGCAATATGGGCAAAATATCCTCCACTTTAATATCCATCAGTTGCTCTTCATTCCCATCAAAGTCTGCAATCACAGAAAATGAATTTCCACTGCCTTTATTTTCGCTATTGAATAGGTAATTTCTTTTTTTCATTTTGTTTTTAATTATGCCAGTTATAACAGACAAATAAAAAGTGTCTGCAAAGTTAAACTATTTAATTTATAATAAGCTCCTCGCTTTATTTAAAAACACAAAAACAATGCCACTTTTGAAGTTATTCAATCGATATTGTGTATTTTTGAAGCAATTTAAAAACAGAGCATATGTCAAACGACTTCTTTAAGTTTAAACAATTTACAATCTTTCATGATCGTTGTGGAATGAAAGTTGGAACAGACGGGGTTTTATTAGGTGCGTGGGTAAATGTAGAAAATGTTCAACGAATTTTGGATGTAGGAACAGGCAGTGGGTTAATATCGTTACAAATAGCTCAACGAAATAAGAATACAAAACTTGTAGCTATTGAGATTGATAAAGAAACGGCGAATCAGGCTTTGGAGAATGTTGAGGCTTCTCCTTGGAGAAATAGAATCCAAATCATATGTAAAAATTTCCGGTACTATGATGATATTGAGAAATTTGATGCCATTGTGTCAAATCCTCCTTACTTTATCGATGCCTTACGTTCTTTAGATATCAAACGGCGACTGGCACGTCATGTAGAGGAGCTTAACTATAATTTATTATTTCAACATTCTAAATCATTATTGAACCCGCAGGGGGCTATTTCTATCATCATTCCATCCGAACTGGAGAGATTAGTCTTAAATACGGCATGGGAATATGATTTTTATCTTTCCCGAAGAACTAATGTTTATACCAGTCCCTTAAAAACATGTCGTCGAATATTGTTTGAGTTCAAAACTCAGCAGACCAAATGCGAAGTAAATGAACTATACATAAAGGATGGAGAAGGGAAATATTCAGATGAATATGTTGCTTTGACTCACGATTTCTATTTATATATGGATTGAGTCAGTTCATACAATAAAAAAGAGAAGAAATTTGTCGAAACCAAACAAAATTTTTATCTTTGCAGCCGATTTAACGCGGGGTGTAGCGCAGTCCGGTTAGCGCACCTGCTTTGGGAGCAGGGTGTCGCAGGTTCGAATCCTGTCACCCCGACAATGAAAATCAGGTCATTCCAAAACAATTTTGGGATGACCTGATTTTTTATTTCCAAGATAAGATTGTTAAAAAAACAGGAAGATGATTGTCTGATTTTCCCCTTTAAAATATTTCTGTCCTGTTGTTTCCCTCAAATATTGCTTTAATTAAAAAGCCAAGGATTCTTTTTATTGAGCAAAAAGAGTGCCCTTCTTAAAGAAGGGGATGGTTAATATACTATACTTCGCATATTGAACTACCGTACTTCGCATACTTAACTACTGTACTTCATATACCGAATTACTGTACTTCATATACCGAATTACTGTACTTCATATACCGAACTACTGTACTTCGCATACCGAACTACTGTACTTCATGACATCAGGTTACACAGAAAACCCGGACAAAATAGGTTAGGGATAAGTTGTATTAAATAAAAAGCCCGCATTTCTATAACAGAAATGCGAGCCCTCCCTTTAAGGATAAAATATTTAGTGGATAATATCCAATACTTTAAAACATTTAGTTAGCTTCTCGACTGCATAATCTACTTGTTCTTTTGTATGAGTAGCCATCAACGCAACACGTACTAAAGTATCTTGAGGTGCACATGCAGGAGGAATAACAGGATTAATGAAAATTCCTTCATCAAAAGCCAATTTTGTCACCATAAATGTTTTATCTGTATCACGTACGTATAGGGGGATAATAGGAGACTGAGTATCACCGATTTCAAAACCTGCTTCACGAAAACGTTTTAATGCATAATTTGTTATTTCCCACAAACGTTGATTTCGTTCAGGTTCTGTTCGAATGATGCGTAAAGCCTCACGCGCAGCGGCTGTAGCAGCAGGTGTATTACTTGCTTGAAATATATAAGAACGAGCATTGTGACGTAGCCAATTTATGACTTCTTTATCACCCGCAACAAAGCCTCCAATAGATGCCAAAGATTTACTAAAAGTTCCCATGATGAGATCCACATCATCTGTCACGCCAAAATAATCACAGACTCCACGACCTTCTTTGCCAAAGACACCTATGCCATGGGCTTCATCTACATAAATGCTAGCATTATATTTTTTCTTTAAGCGAACTATTTCAGGTAAATTTGCCAAATCACCTTCCATAGAAAAGACACCATCTACAATAATTAATTTCACAGCATCTGGGTCACATTTTTGGAGTTCTTTCTCCAAAGCGCCCATATCATTGTGTTTATATTTCAACTGTGTAGCAAAAGAAAGACGTCTTCCATCAACAATAGATGCATGATCACGGTCATCACAAATAATATAATCGCCACGGCTTACTAATTGCGGGATAACTCCTTCATTCACCGTAAATCCAGTGGAGAAACAAAGAGCTTCATCCTTGCCAACAAATTCAGCTAGTTCCTTTTCTAATTCTACATGTATATCAAGCGTTCCGTTTAATAAACGAGATCCAGCACACCCCGTCCCATATTTGTCTGTTGCGGCTTTAGCAGCTTCGATAATTCGTTTATCATATGTCAATCCCATGTAAGCATTCGAGCCAAACATTAATACTCTCCTGCCATCCATAATTACTTCCGTGTCCTGATGGCTATCTATCGTACGGAAATAAGGATATACGCCTTTAGCCATAAATTGTTGTGGCACATCGTATTTTGCAAATTTGTCTTGTAATAACCCCATGAAATATTGTTTTACTATGAATACTTATTCCTAACAAATAAATTTTTGCTATGCATTTCTTTTTTAAAACAGCGTGCAAAGATAGCAAAATATGTCGTTATACTCTTCATTTGGTTTGAAAAAACAATGTGTTTCCTATAAAAAAAGCAGTTTAGTAACTTCAAAAAGCAAAAGAAGATTTCAATTTAATAAGAATTACATTACCTTTGCATTACAAACCTTCAAAAACCTCTCTTTATATGGACGTTAAGAAGCAAATAGTGTTTATTGTAAATCCCAAATCTGGACTCTTAGATAAGCAACAAATCTTAAACTGGATTGAAAAAAGATTAAACCAGGACCTTTTTGAACCAACATTTTTTCATACTGAATATGCTGGCCATGCATCAGAAATAGCTGCTCATGCAGCCCGAAAGGGGATATTTGCAGTTATTGCAATTGGGGGAGATGGAACCATTAATGAAATTGCCCGTTCTCTTATTCACACCCAAACGGCATTAGGGATAATTCCTTGCGGTTCAGGGAATGGTTTAGCTCGTCACTTACAAATACCGTTAGACCCAAGAAAAGCTATTGATATTATAAATGAACAAGTCATAGAAAATATAGATTATGGACTCATTAATGACACTCCTTTTTTTTGTACATGTGGAGTAGGATTTGATGCTCTTGTCAGTCTGCAATTCTCAAGAGCAGGAAAAAGGGGGCCTCTTACTTATTTGGAGAAAACTCTGTCTGAGAGCCTAAAATATCATCCGGAAACTTACGAATTAAAAATGGATGGAAGCATGTCGCGCTATAAAGCTTTTCTTATAGCTTGTGGTAATGCTTCACAATATGGGAATAATGCATATATAACTCCACAGGCAACATTGGATGACGGTTTATTAGATGTTACGATTTTAGAACCATTCACAATATTGGATGTACCAACATTAGCTTTTCAGTTGTTTCATAAAACAATTAATCAAAATAGTCGAATCAAAACATTCCGGTGTCAAAAATTAAATATTCATAGAAACAAGCCGGGCGTAGTACATTATGATGGTGACCCTGTTGTCATGGGAGTTGATATTGAAGTAAAAATTGTAAAAAAGGAATTGCGAGTCATTGTTCCTCAAAATGCTGAACATGACACACCAAATGTTTTTCAAAGAGCTCAAGATTATATTAACGGACTAAAGCAGCTAAATAAAATGTACCTTCAGAAGATGAACGAAGAGTGGAAAGAACGTGAGATGCCTTGGTTTTGGAAAAGCGATGAAAATAAAATCGAGAAATGAAAAAAATCTCTTCATAGTACTCTATGAAAGTTTTTTGTGTACTTTTGCATAACAATTATTTGTAAACACTTATATATATAAAATATGTATAGATCACACACATGCGGGGAACTCCGTATTTCAAATGTAAATCAAGAAGTTACATTATCTGGATGGGTGCAGCGTAGTCGCAAAATGGGAGGAATGACCTTTATTGACATACGAGATCGCTTTGGAATTACTCAATTGGTCTTCAACGAAAACTTGGATGCTGCTCTTTGTGAACAAGCCAATCATCTTGGACGTGAATACGTGATTCAAGTTACTGGTATAGTAAATGAACGTTTCAGTAAAAATAAAAATATTCCAACGGGAGATATTGAAATAATAGTATCTGCGTTGCATATACTTAACACATCATTAACTCCTCCTTTTACGATTGAAGATAATACTGATGGTGGAGATGATATCCGAATGAAATATCGTTATTTGGATTTGCGGCGTAACATTGTTCGAAAGAATTTAGAACTTCGCCACAAAATGACTATTGAAGTACGCAAATACCTAGATTCAAAGGGATTCATTGAAGTTGAAACTCCTATTTTAGTAGGTTCTACTCCCGAAGGAGCACGTGATTTCGTTGTACCGTCACGCATGAATCCCGGACAATTTTATGCTTTACCTCAAAGCCCGCAAACTCTTAAGCAATTATTAATGGTTTCGGGGTTCGATCGCTATTTTCAAATTGCAAAATGTTTCCGTGACGAAGATTTGCGCGCAGACCGTCAACCTGAATTTACTCAAATCGATTGTGAAATGTCTTTTGTTGAGCAAGACGATGTCATTAATCTATTTGAAGGTATGACTAAATATCTTTTTAAAACCATTCGTGGTGTAGAATTGGCAGAACCATTTCAGCGTATGCCATGGTCTGAAGCTATGAAATATTATGGGAGTGATAAACCAGATTTACGTTTCGACATGAAGTTTGTCGAGCTAATGGACATATTAAAAGGCCATGGTTTTTCAGTCTTTGATAGTGCAACTTATATTGGAGGTATTTGTGCAGAAGGAGCGGCGCATTATACACGTAAACAGATAGATGCGCTTACTGATTTTGTAAAAAGGCCCCAAATAGGAGCTAAGGGATTGGTATATGCCCGTGTAGAAGCTGATGGACATGTCAAATCCAGTGTCGATAAATTCTATACACAAGATGTATTACAAGAGCTGAAGGCTGCATTCAATGCTAAACCAGGAGATTTGATTCTAATTTTGAGCGGTGAAGATACAATGAAGACCCGCAAACAGCTTTGTGAACTCCGCCTTGAAGTAGCCAATCAATTGGGATTAAGAGATAAAGATAAATTTGCCCTTTTGTGGGTCGTAGATTTTCCGATGTTTGAGTGGAGCGAAGAAGAAGGCCGACTAATGGCCATGCATCATCCATTTACGCACCCAAAAGATGAAGATATTCCTCTGCTGGATACAAATCCAGAAGCAGTACGGGCTGATGCTTATGATATGGTATGCAATGGCATAGAAGTTGGTGGAGGCTCTATTCGTATTCATGATGCTAAATTGCAAGAGAAGATGTTCGAAATATTAGGTTTTACACCAGAACGTGCCCAGGAGCAATTTGGTTTCTTAATGAATGCTTTTAAGTATGGCGCTCCTCCCCATGGAGGATTAGCGTACGGGTTAGATCGTTGGGTCAGCATATTTGCAGGCTTAGACAGTATACGTGACTGCATTGCTTTCCCTAAAAACAACAGTGGTCGTGACGTTATGTTAGATGCTCCTTCTTGTTTGGAAACGAAACAATTAGAAGAACTAAAGTTAATTGTGAAAGAATAATAATAGGGAAGGAGTTGAAAAGAACTACCCAGATATTCCGTTTTGCGGTAATCGGTACATTAAATGCACTGATTACCGCATTTGTCGTATGGATAATGATGCATATATTAGATGTCAATTATCGTCTTTCTAATATTAGTGCATACGTTATAGCTCAAACGCATAACTTTATCTGGTCTAAATATTGGATATTTCCTACCAATAAAAAGAGCAACACTTGGCGTCAAGTATTGCTCTTTACCATTGCTTTTGGGGTCTCTTACATGGCCCAATTTCTTTTCTTAATCGGATTAGTAGAAGGATTGGGATGCAATGAATATCTAGCCCAATTTTTAGGTCTTTTTGTTTATGGAGGTGTTCAGTTTATAATGAACAAGCAGCTAACATTCAATCTATAAAACGTTTTGTTAGCTCTTGATAAGCATCGATGCGGCGATCACGCAAAAAAGGCCACCAACGACGTACATTTTCCGAGCGTTCTAAATCGATTTGTACAACCAAGTTTTCTGGGCGAAGATTTTCGGCTTTTGCTAAAATTTCGCCTTGAGGCCCCGTTACAAAACTATTTCCCCAAAACAGAATACCATTGGTTTGACCCGAGGGGTCTGGTTCATGTCCGACTCTATTAACGCTGATAACAGGCAAGCCATTTGATACAGCATGTGCACGTTGGATGGTGATCCAGGCATTTAGTTGACGCTCTTTTTCGTCATCGGTATCTGTGCTTTCCCAACCAATGGCTGTAGGATAGATTAAAATTTCCGCTCCCTTTAGTGCCATTAACCGGGCTGCCTCTGGATACCATTGATCCCAGCAAACCAGTACTCCTAAACAACCTACTGAAGTTTGTATGGGTTCAAAACCTAAGTCTCCTGGAGTGAAGTAGAATTTTTCATAATATGCAGGATCGTCAGGAATATGCATTTTACGATATTTTCCAGCAATACTTCCGTCTTTTTCAAATACGACGGCTGTGTTGTGATAAAGCCCAGGAGCACGTTTCTCAAATAATGAAGTTACAAGTACAATGTTTAATGATGCAGCTAATTCAGAAAAGAAGCCAGTGGAAGGGCCAGGAATCGGTTCTGCCAAGTCAAAAAGTCGCGTATCTTCTGTCTGACAGAAATAAAGTGTATTGTGCAATTCCTGAAGAACCACGAGTTCTGCACCGTGTGCAGCACAAGTTTCAATACTATGTGCCAAGTGCATCAGATTTTCATGCATATTAGCTGTATTAGCTTGTTGGATGATTCCGACTTTCAATATTCTTGCCATAAAAGTTATATTATTGGTTAGATGTTACTTTTTATTTGATAACTCCCATAGGATATTGCATTGTTACGCAGTGTAGAGAACCATGTTGCCGGATGAGCGGTAAGCAATTTATTCCTACAATATCATGTTTAGGAAAAGCTTTCTGTAACATGATACCTGCTTCTTGATCTTTTTGCGGTTGATTGTATGTTGGATAAAGCACCGCATCATTCAAAATAAGAAAATTTGCATAAGTGGCAGGTAAACGTTCACCATTTATCAGGATAGGATCTGGCAGAGGCAGAGGAAACAGGCGATAAGGTTTGCCGTCAATAGTTCGCATGGCGGTTAATTCTTTTTCCATTTGTGCCAATTCTTCATAATGTTCGTCTGAAGGGTTGTCGCAACAGACATAAGCGATGCTTTCCGGATCACAAAAACGCGCCAATGTATCTATATGACTATCGGTGTCATCTCCTGCCAAAAAACCATGATTCAACCATAAAATCCGTTGTAAATGGAAAGTAGAACACAGGTATTCTTCTATTTCTGCCTGATTCATCTGTCCGTTTCTATTAGGTGAAAGCAGACAACGGCTGGTTGTGAGTAATGTCCCCATACCATCGCTTTCAATAGAACCTCCTTCTAACACGAAGCCTAACCGATTTAAATATTCTCCGTGTAAGGCTCCTGATTGTATCAGATGGCGCGTAATAAGATTATCTTTATCGGCAGCAAACTTCAACCCCCAACCGTTAAACGTAAAGTCCAACAAACATGGGCCATTGGTATCCAGCATGGTAATGGCTCCATGATCTCGTGCCCAAGTATCGTTCGTGGGACAGGCCGCAAAACGTACATTAGACATCTGTACACCGGCTTTTATAAGCTGTCTTTCTATTTCTTCCGGCTGCGGATGCACCACTAAGAGGCGTTCGCGTGAAGCAATCTCGCGGGCAATAGTAATAAAGCATGCTTCCACTTCATCCAACATTCCGGTCCAATCGGTATCTTCATGCGGCCACGTTAGTTGTACGCCACTTTGCAAAGCCCATTCTGCCGGCAACAACGGAGCACACGTTTCTATTTGGTATCCTACATTTTTGTCAAAACGTACTTGATATTCTTTTTCTCCGGTTGTTCCTCCTAATGGTAATCCTACGAAATATCCCATATAACTATTCTTTTTATTATGATGGTGCAAAGATACACTGTCTTAACCACATCGCAAAGTTATTTGATATGCTTATTCAAAGGATACAAGAGTTTAGAAAATCTACATCTTCAGCCTGAAGATGTAGATCTTTAGGTTAGAGATATAGAACTCTAGCCTAGAGATGAACATCTTTAGGCTAAAGATAAACCTTATTCCACTACTTAACAAATATTTCTAATACATTGGCAAATTCTTTGTCTCTAACTTAAGCATCCCCAGCTCCCTATCGCCGAAAATGAGAATTTTCCATCTGCATCTGTTTTTTTATTTCTCGTTTTTTCCTACCTTTGCACCCAAAAATCATGCGAATCTGATGAAAATCAAGGAAATCATAGATGCCCTTGAGCATTTCGCGCCCTTGCCCTTGCAAGACAGCTTTGATAATGCAGGCTTGCAAACGGGACTGACAGGGACGGAAGCTACAGGGGCATTGTTGTGTTTAGACGTCACGGAAGCTGTTCTGGATGAAGCAATCTCTCAAGGGATAAACTTTATTATAGCACACCATCCATTGCTGTTTCATCCATTAAAAGCTCTGACAGGACGTACTGAGGTAGAACGTTGCGTTATGAGAGCCATACGTAACGATATTGCCATTTACGCATCCCATACAAATTTGGATAATGCGGAAGGAGGCGTGAACTACAAGATTGCTGAAATAATAGGTCTGACTGATGTCCACATCTTAAGCCCCCGTGAAAATAAACCAGAAACTGGAGCAGGTGTTATCGGACGACTGAAAGAACCCGAAGAAGAAACAGAATTTCTTCTTCGGCTAAAAAAACTCTTCAATGCATCTTGCCTTATGTACAATAATCGTTTGCAAAAACGAGAAGTACATACAATAGCATTATGCGGAGGAGCTGGTGCTTTTCTTATTCCTCAGGCTATACAAGCTGGCGCAGACGTTTTTGTCACAGGAGAAATCAAGTACCACGAATTCCAAGGACATGCGAATGACATCCTCTTAGCAAGCCTTGGCCATTTCGAGAGCGAACAATATACTGTAGATTTATTAGAAAGTGTTATTCACAATGCTTTTCCTCAGTTGCTGGTACGAAAAACGCAAATAAATACTAATCCTATTAAATACATGTAAATATAGAAAATATGGCTACAACAAAAGAAGTAAAAAAGAATCCACAAGAGCTGTCAGTGGAAGAAAAACTGAAAGCTTTATTCCAGTTGCAAACGATGTTGTCCAAAATAGACGACATTAAAACTTTAAGAGGTGAACTGCCTTTAGAAGTACAAGACTTGGAAGATGAAATAGCCGGACTGAATACTCGTATAGAAAGATTGAAAGGTGAGATAGCCGAGTTAAAAACCTCCATTGCAGGCAAAAAAGTAGAAATAGAAGCTGCCAAATCCTCCATCAGTAAATATAAAGAACAGCAAGACAACGTTCGCAATAATCGTGAATATGACTTCTTGAGTAAAGAAATTGAATTTCAAACTCTCGAAATGGAATTGTGCGAGAAACGCATTCGGGAATTCTCAGAACAAGAAAAGGAGAAAAACGAAGAAGTCGAAAAATGCACAACTAAATTAGAAGAGCGTGCCAAAGATTTGGAAGCCAAAAAAGGAGAACTGGATGAAATCATAGCAGAAACCAAACAAGAGGAAGAACTTCTGCGTGATAAAGCCAAAGAATTGGAAACAAAAATAGACCCTCGTTTGCTACAATCTTTCAAACGGATTCGGAAAAACTCACGCAACGGTTTAGGTATTGTCTACGTGCAACGTGATGCATGCGGCGGATGCTTTAATAAAATTCCCCCTCAGCGTCAGTTAGACATCCGTTCACGTAAGAAAATTATAGTTTGTGAATATTGTGGCCGTATCATGATTGACCCTGAGTTGGCAGGTGTAACATCTGAGGCTAAAACAGATATGACTAAAGAAAAAACAACACGCAAACGAAAACTTACAACTGAAGCGTAAAAAAAATTTCAAAGTTCTGCATAGCACGGTATTGCAGGAAGGAAAGCATAACTTTCACGGTCATAATCCATGCGGCAGCAATAATGGCATACTCCATTACTCACTATCAGATAATTGACTTGTAACACCAGATTATAACGATATATTTGATCAAAAACAGCCTGAGTAATTTCTATGTGAGGAGCCTTGTATTCAATAATCATCTGCGGTGTGAGATCGCGCTTGTATAGCACGGTATCACACCGTTTTTTTGTTCCATTCAATGCTAATTGTACTTCGTTAGCCATCAGAGCCTTAGGATATCCCTTATGTTCCAACAAAAAATGAATGAAATTCTGTCGGACCCATTCTTCTGGCGTTAATGCCACATAACGACGGCGTATAACATCAAAGATGACATGTTTTCCACCGGCTTTCTTTATTTTAGCCTCGAAAGTAGGGAGATTTAATGATAACATTGCTATATTTGTACGATTTTGGAAGATGATCCTTTTTTCTGGGGACAAAAATACATAAAATCACTCAATATGAAAAACAGGATCCTATTCTCTTCCTATAAAAATTATATAGCAAAATTCAAATGTCATGCCTCAACAAGAAGTTACTTTTGAAAGCATCTTTAAAGAATTAAAAGCAAAAAAATATTACCCAATCTACTACCTGATGGGGGAAGAGCCTTATTACATAGACCTCATTTCTGATTATATTGCCAACCATGTTCTTACTGAAACAGAAAAAGAGTTTAACCAAACTATAGTCTATGGTGCAGATACGGACATAGCATCCATTATCAACGCGGCTAAACGATATCCAATGATGTCAGAATACCAAGTCGTAATCGTCAAAGAAGCACAAGCCCTGCGGAATTTGGATGAATTATCTTACTATCTTCAGAAACCACTGATGTCAACAATCTTAGTAATCTGTCATAAACACGGTGCGTTAGACAAACGTAAGAAGTTGGCAATTGAAATCGAGAAAAAAGGGATTCTATTTGAATCTAAACGATTAAAGGAATTTCAGCTTCCTACCTTCATCAATTCTTACATGAAACGTCGAGGAGTCGATATAGAATCTAAAGCCATTTCCATGCTGGCAGAATTTGTAGGAACAGACTTGAGCCGCTTGGCAGGAGAAATGGAAAAACTTATCATCACACTTCCTAAAAATCAAACACGGGTCACCCCAGAACAAATAGAAAAAAATATTGGCATAAGCAAAGATTATAATAACTTTGAGCTTCGGGCAGCTTTAATAGAAAAAGATGTAGTGAAAGCAAATCGTATCGTAAAATACTTCGAAGAAAATCTGAAAACTAATCCAATACAATTAACATTATCCTCACTCTTTGTCTTTTTCTCAAATTTGATGCTAGCTTATTACGCGCCCGATAAATCTGAGCAGGGCATAGCGTCATTCCTTGGTTTGAAAGCTTCTTGGCAGTCGCGTGAATATCAAACAGCAATGCGCAGTTACAGTGGAGTAAAAACGATGCATATCATAAGTTACATTCGATATGCCGATGCTCAATCAAAAGGAATACAAAATAGTTCTACAAATGATGGTGAAATTTTGCGTGAACTTATTTTCAAGATTTTGCATTAACTCATATTCCCGAGAAAAATATTCATGTAATAAATAGATAAGTCTGTTCTCTCTATATTCATTCTAGAAAGGTATT
>NZ_JAMBLS010000016.1 GCF_023336905.1 Bacteroides sp. ET71 | reverse complement strand
TCGACTACGCTACGCTCCGTTCAGAATGACAGATACCCCGCTCAACCCCTTATCCTTCATTCTTCGTTCTTCATTCTTCATTTAACAATGTACGTCTTCAGTGCCTCCACATATTCCTCGAACGCCTGCACACCCAGAGGCGTTATCCGGCAAAGCGTGCACGGCTTCTTCCCTCGGAACGTCTTGTCACCTCCACATATCCCGCCGCCGACAATTTGTCAATCTGCACACTCAAGTTACCCGCCGTGGCCCCCGTCTCCTTACGGATATAGACAAAGTCAGCCTCCTCCACGCTGATGAGCAATGACATCACAGCCAAGCGCAGCTCACTGTGCAGCAAAGGGTTCAGTCCCTTGAACATCACTCCCCTCCTCCCTTCCGCATACGGCGGGCTTCGCGGTTCAGGCGGTGCCCGGGAATGATGAACATCAGCACGATGCACACGATAAAAGTGGCGCAATCGTAATACCAACCTTCCAGATTAAAGCTCTCCATGCCTTTGATTGAAAACAGCCCGATGAAGAACGAAAATATCCCGCAGAATCTCATCCACCGGTCGCAAATGACAGCACCCGTAATGGCCACCCCGATGCCTGCACACAGCACCATCATCGGCAGAATAAACGTAGACGTGTCAGCATCCGTACAATAAACCACAGCACCCGCACCCATGGCCATGCCCAACACACTCCACACGGCAGTTATCACCTTGTCCGTATACGTCAACACAGGACGCCCGGCCTTCTTCCCCAGATACGCCTGCAAAGGCCACCCCAGCAAAGGGATGGCAAACCACAGCCAGTTCCACTTCATGATGCCCGTCTGCCACACCAGCAACAGCACCACGGCCGCCGTCACTACCGAGAGGTATCCCCACAGCAGGAAGATATTCACGCTGCCCAACTCCATGTTCTTCTTGCTGTTCTGAATCATCCGTGTAATCAGCTCCAGACTTTCCTTTTCATTCAATGTTCTGTCTTCCATAATCTTCTTTCTTATTTTAAAAGGTTCTAATCAACAATCGAAATAACACTTTGGCTTCGAACTCCGATGCAAAGAC
The DNA here is from genome assembly GCF_023336905.1 of Bacteroides sp. ET71. Classification (GTDB taxonomy): domain Bacteria; phylum Bacteroidota; class Bacteroidia; order Bacteroidales; family Bacteroidaceae; genus Bacteroides. The sequence goes on along the minus strand of NZ_JAMBLS010000016.1, from coordinate 67,898 downwards.
AGACAAGTTTATAATATAAACCAAATAATTCTGCAAAGTATTTCATACAAATTCATCACCCGTCCTCAGAACCACGCACACAGACAAGCAAAAACCTTCTCGCACACAGCTCAAACTCAATCAACAACAAAGAAATCCGCCCTCCAGCCTACAAGTACCTGCTTCTTGCCCGCAACAAGCACGGCTCTTGTCCGAAGGAAGCACGCCCCTTGTCCGAAGGAAGAGACCTGCCAGCGGAATCACCCGCAAACCAGCCCGACAGAAACAGCCCGTCCAACAGAAAAAAATCCAAGAATCGGCCCTACACGAAGGCAGAAACAGAAAAAATACGGCCTAAAACAACGTTTTTCGCCGAAAAGTTTTTGTAATATGCAAGTAAATTGTATATTTGTGTGAAATTTTGGCGGAGTAGTAATGACAGACGAAGGAAAGCAGCTATTAAATACCTTTGAAACGCGGCTCAGACACCTGATTTATCTGCACGAACAACAGCGACGCGAAAACGCAGAACTGAAACGGCAGATAGCCGAGCAAGAAGAAACACGCAGAAAGATGCAAGCTGACTACGACGAACTGAACAGACGCTACAACGACCTGAAAACAGCCACGGCAATCAGCTTGGACGGAAGCGACGTGAAAGAAACCAAGCAACGATTGACAAAACTGGTGCGTGAAGTCGATAAATGCATCGCTTTGCTGAACGAATAGAAAAGCCAAAAAGATGTATGAACGATAAAATAAAAATCAACCTGCACATGGCAGGCACTACTTACCCCGTCTTCATCGAACGCAAAGACGAAGAAATAGTAAGAGAAGCCGCCAAACAGGTAAATATAAGGTTTAACCAAAACCGACAGGCCAACCCGGAACTATCGCACGAAAAAGCAATAGCCATCACGGCCTTCGAGTTTGCCCTGCAAGTGCTTGACCAGAAGGACAGGAACGACACAGAACCTTATACGAACAAGATTAAAGAACTGACAGAAGTATTGGACAACCACTTCAAGGAAACCACCTGAACGGGACATTCCAAACACCTTTTGCCAGGGTGGACAATAAAAAGAAAATTCACGCACTGTTAGGCCATCTTTTACAAGAAGAGAGGCCAAGCAGTGCTTTTTATTTATACTTAATTTATTAATATAAAATGGACATAGTTTCAATATTAGTATCAGCAGCCTGCCTCATCGTCGGCGGATTAGGTGCCTACTTGTTCTTCCGATACGGGCTCAAATCCAAGTACGAAGCCATACTGAAAGAGGCCGAAACCGAGGCGGAAGTCATGAAGAAAAACAAATTGCTGGAAGTCAAAGGCAAGTTCCTGGACAAGAAAGCCGAACTGGAAAAAGAAGTAGCCGTACGCAACCAGAAAATCCAGCAAGCGGAAAACAAACTGAAACAGCGCGAAATGGTGCTGAATCAACGCCACGAAGACTTGCAACGCAAAAAGCAAGAGGCAGAAGCCATCAAAGAAAACCTGGAAACACAACTCGAAATCATCGACAAGAAAAAAGAAGAATTGGAACACCTGCAACGGCAGGAAATAGAAAAGCTCGAAGCCATCTCAGGACTCTCAGCCGAAGAAGCCAAAGAGCGCATGATAGAATCGCTGAAAGAAGAAGCCAAGACCGAAGCACAATCCTACATCAACGACATCATGGACGATGCGAAGATGACAGCTACTAAAGAAGCCAAACGCATTGTCATCCAGACCATCCAACGCGTAGCCACGGAAACTGCCATCGAAAACTCAGTCACCGTGTTCCACATCGAATCAGACGAAATAAAAGGGCGCATCATCGGACGCGAAGGGCGAAACATCCGCGCCCTGGAAGCAGCTACAGGAGTAGAAATCGTTGTAGATGACACGCCGGAAGCCATCGTCCTGTCAGCCTTCGACCCCGTTCGCCGTGAAATCGCCCGCTTGGCCCTGCACCAACTGGTGACCGACGGACGCATACATCCCGCCCGCATCGAGGAAGTAGTGGCCAAAGTCCGCAAGCAAGTAGAAGAAGAAATCATCGAAACCGGCAAACGTACCACCATCGACCTGGGCATCCACGGCTTGCATCCAGAACTTATCCGCATCATTGGTAAGATGAAGTACCGCTCCAGCTACGGCCAAAACCTCTTGCAACATGCCCGCGAAACGGCCAACCTCTGCGCCGTCATGGCCTCCGAACTGGGCCTGAATCCTAAGAAAGCCAAACGCGCCGGCTTGCTGCACGACATCGGCAAAGTGCCCGACGAAGAACCCGAACTGCCGCACGCACTCTATGGTATGAAACTGGCCGAGAAGTTCAAAGAGAAGCCAGACATCTGCAACGCCATCGGTGCCCACCACGACGAAGTGGAAATGACCAGCCTGCTGGCACCCATCGTACAAGTGTGCGACGCCATCTCCGGTGCACGTCCCGGCGCCCGCCGCGAGATAGTAGAAGCCTACATCAAACGTCTGAACGACCTGGAACAACTGGCCATGTCCTATCCCGGTGTTACCAAGACCTACGCCATCCAAGCCGGCCGCGAACTACGCGTCATTGTCGGTGCCGACAAAATAGACGACAAACAAACCGAAAAGCTGTCCGGTGAAATAGCCAAAAAGATACAAGACGAAATGACCTATCCAGGACAGGTGAAGATTACCGTCATCCGCGAAACGCGATCGGTAAGCTACGCTAAGTAAAGCGAACAATATACCAGTAAAATAATAAATCATACACAGGCGCGGATTACGCGGATTTCACGGATACAGCATCATCCGCGCAAATCCGATTAATCCGCGCCTTTATTGCATCATTCAACAAACTTTCAAAACTCATTCGTATGGAAAAGTACCAGTTTGAAGTCTGCGCCAACTCCGTCGAGAGTTGCCTGGCTGCCCAAGCCGGAGGAGCCCACCGTGTAGAACTATGCGCCGGTATCCCCGAAGGTGGCACCACTCCTTCGCATGGCGATATAGCCACTGCACGCGAAGCATTGTCCTCTACCCGACTGCATGTCATCATCCGCCCGCGCGGAGGAGACTTCCTCTACTCACCTCTGGAACAAAGCATCATGCTGAAAGACATTGAAAATGCCCGTCAACTGGGTGCAGACGGCGTAGTGTTCGGCTGCCTTACTGCCGAAGGAGATATAGACCTTCCGCTCATGGAACAATTAATGGAAGCTTCAGAAGGCATGTCTGTCACATTCCATCGCGCTTTCGACGTATGTCGCAATCCTATGAAAGCTCTGGAAAATATCATTGCACTAGGCTGCAACCGCATCTTAACCTCAGGACAGCAGCCCACCGCCGAAAAGGGAATTCCGTTCCTGAAAGAACTGCAAAAAAAAGCCGGCGAACGCATTATCTTGCTCGCCGGTTGTGGAGTAACAGAAAAAAATATAGCACGTATTGCTCGTGAGACAGGCATTCATGAATTCCATTTCTCTGCCCGCGAAGAAGTAAGCAGCGCCATGCAATACCGCAACGAAGCCGTATCTATGGGAGGTACTGTACACATTTCTGAATATTCCCGCCCTGTAACCACGACTCAAAGAGTGGCTCGTACCATCGAAGCTCTTACAAGCCTCTAATCGTACGCATCAACTGCTCGCCCAGACCAATAGTATAACCCTGTGAAACGAAAACCACACGGTTGAAAGTGTCGGTGATGATGAAGATGGGCAACGACTCGCGATTGCACAGCTTCATCTCATCGGCAATCTGGTCAGCGGCGCCAAACGAATCAATTCCATATATGATGGTAGAGGGCAAACCCGAAAAATCTTCTACGTGATACCTTTTATACATATCAGCATTAGGGAAAAGCAATACCATCTTACGGCCCCATTTCTCCAAATCCTTACCCAACTTGGCTATATCCTTCAAAGCATGGTTAGTAGGTTCTTGCCCAGGTCCAAGTATTCCGACCACATAATAGCCACGCCCGCAAGCAGTCAGGAAACTAATTGGCTCAACCGCTTCCTTACCTTTTTCTAAAGGAGTAAAGAGCGTCTCGGCATTGAAACTCCCAATCACTTGTATTTCATCTTTGCTCTCGCGCATCACAAGAGGTATACGTGTAGTCTGCCCTTGTTTTATCTCAAAAGAACGGACATGCGCCAATACTCCTCCATTAGCCAAGCGTGTACCGGAAGTCATGACATAATACCCTTCTGAAACAGCCTTAGGAGACTTTAACAAGGTAGACCAGAGAGCCTCATTGTAGCCTTGCAATTGCAATCTGCCATCTACACATTTCGAAATAGAAAAATGAGTGTAATATTTAGGATCATCCAAAACTGGCGTAGCTTTATACATAGCTGTCAAATGCCCCGAAGGAGGTATTTGCTCGACCAAACCGGCATCGAAATCCACATCATAAACTGTATTCTTATCCTGAAGATCTTCATAGAAAACCTTACCTGTAACCTTATCTATCCACGCAGGTATACCCAAACTACGTGCCAGAGAGACAAAGAATATATCGCGTGAAAGACGATCAGCGACACGAGCTTTCCATACTCCTTCAGGAGACATCGGGACACGACGGACATTCAATGTATCATTCAACGTAATAGAATCCTTGCACCACTCTACCAATTGTTGAGGCTCAGCCCGATAAGAATCAGCTAAATCTCCACTAATAACCCGCTGGAAAAACTCTTTATAAGGAGTGAGTGCTTCAGTAGCCACGCGTGGATTCAGCAAGGCATCAGCATAGTGTTTACTAGAACATTCAGGAGTATTCAGCAGGTGATCGGTCAGCACATCAAAAGATACGTCACGTAAATCCTTCGCAGAAACAACTCCTAAAAGACGGATTGCCAAAGAAATTTTTCCATCATTGGAAGCCTGGGTCAGAAATTGAGACAGGATCTCATGATTCCCATAAGAAGCCACCAAGAATTGAACTGCCAACTTCTCTTCTTCTGAACTCAAACCTGAAAATGTATGCACAAATTTACGGGCTTTTTCTTCATCCATAAAAGTTGAAGTATAAGCATTTCGGATGGAGTCTTCCAGCAATATCCGGCGATCATTCTCAGCACGCTGTTCGGGTGTCACGACGGGTAAATTCGCATTTTCAACAGGCGGCACCACATCAATATCCATGGCAAACAAATCCCCCTCTTTTTTGTCCAACTTTAATGACAACTCATCTTGTTTGCCAAATGTTACTTTAGAAAAAGCAAAAGAACCATCCTTTGAGGCCCACACTAACATGTCTCCCTTCCCGGCTGTTAGGTTGCAAAAGCCTTCGGCAGAAGTATATTTAGTGGCAACCGTGTAAAATTCAGCATAATTATACAACTTAAACTCCACACAAGCTCCCGACACGGGATTCCCCTCTACATCAGTTACTAAGACTTTGACTTCTGCCGTCGGGGCATAATTCTCTGTAATATTGATTTCAGTATGATTAGGAGTCACTTCCATCACGTCTTCTTTGCCTTGATAATACCCAAACACACGGGTGTGCATCAGCATACCTCGGCTGGCAGGTGCGTTGAACCAACCCAAATCGAGCACAGGTTCTGGCTCACAAGCTCCTAAAAAGTGCCATTTTCCATCTGCCCAAGCTTCCACCCAAGCATGATTGTCATCTGTATGCGCCCAACGAGGAGTATATACCTGGCGTGCAGGTATGCCCACCGACCGCAGAGCTGCCACCAACAAAGTAGATTCTTCTCCACAACGTCCAAAAGCCGTACGCACCGTAGCCAAGGGTGAACTGGTACGGGCATCACTAGGTTGGTAAACAGCCTTCTCATGGCACCAATGGTTTACTTCCAAGATAGCATCATACATAGAAAGGGTGCGCACACGGTCCTTCAATTCTTCATAAAACACCATCCGGGCGCCATCTAATTGTTCATTATTAATACGCACGGGCAAAACAAAATGACGGAAAACATCTTCTGGGATGATTTTTCCCCATGGCATCTCATCAGCCGCACGCTGTGAAGCACGGATATTTTCGAGATAAAATTCGCCAGAGAAATCTGCAATATCCGGTAAAGGCATATACGCATAAAGAAATTCCAAAGCTTCACGCTCGTACAAAGACAAACTTGTGTCATCAAGGATAGCAAACAAGTCACCTTTGGGCAACAATGTTTTCTTCTGTTCCAAATCTTGCGCTACACGAGCACGATAGGACTCATCGGTAATGAAATGAGTCCCTCCACTGCAACACGACATAAAAAACGCCAGGCACAACCCGAAAAAAGGAAGAATGATTCGCTTCATAATATTATCTGTTAAGTATGTGGGACAAATATACGGAATATCCCGACATATTGCTATATCTGCTTAACAAAACCGAGTTTTAGGGCTAAAAAAGATAAAAAAGAAGAGATTTTCTATGTTATACAACATATTTCTCAAAAATATTGCTTATCTTTGCATCGTAAATAAAGGGATAACAATAGATGAAGTTTAACAGCTTCCGAAACGCGGAAGCACAAAAACAAATGATTATGGAAAAAAACGTAAATGAAATTCTGAAATTAAGGTATCAAATCAAACGCTATCAAACGATGAGGAATGGTGCCATGTGCCAGTTATTAAATGGCAAACTTCAAAAATTGCTTGCTCAGCAAGCTTTAGATTAAAAAAACGAGTAATTAACTAAAATAGAAGGTTTGAGGTGGGAGCAAAAGATGAGTTCCTGCCTTTTTTCGTGTTTTAAACTCCCTGTCCAATGCAAAAAAGACACTGTTTGATTCACTACAATTAAAATAAAACGTACTTTTGTACCGTCAAACGAGACGTGTATATACATTATTAATATAATATGATAAAGAAAGTATTGATTGCCAACAGAGGAGAGATTGCCGTGCGCGTGATGCGTTCCTGTCGCGAGATGGGGATACAGAGCGTGGCTGTCTTCTCCGAAGCCGACCGTACGTCGCACCATGTGTCGTATGCCGACGAAGCCTATTGCATAGGTCCGGCCGTGGCGAAAGAAAGTTATCTGAACATCGAAAAAGTGATTGCCACCGCCAAGCATTGCGGTGCTGACGCCATCCATCCGGGTTACGGCTTCCTGTCGGAGAATGCCGACTTTGCAAGGAGGTGCCGCGAGGAGGGTATCATTTTCATCGGCCCGGCGCCCGAGACCATGGAGGCCATGGGCGACAAGATTGCCGCCCGCAAGCGCATGATTGCCGCCGGCGTGCCCGTGGTGCCCGGCACTGAACAGCCCCTACAGAGCGCGGAGGAGGCCCGCCGCATCTGCAACGAGATTGGTTACCCCGTGATGCTGAAAGCCTCGATGGGCGGAGGCGGCAAGGGTATGCGCCTCATCCACTGCGAAGACGAGGTGGAGGAAGCCTACAACACCGCCCGCTCCGAATCCATGTCGTCCTTCGGCGACGACACGGTCTACCTGGAGAAGTTCGTGGAGGAGCCGCACCACATCGAATTCCAAATCCTGGGCGACAACCACGGCAACGTCATCCACCTCTTCGACCGTGAATGCTCCGTGCAAAGACGTAACCAGAAGATTGTGGAAGAAAGTCCGTCGCCCTTCCTCACCCCCGAACTCCGCAAGGAAATGGGCGAGAAGGCCGTAGCCGCCGCCAAGGCGGTGAACTACAGCGGTGCGGGCACCATCGAGTTTCTGGTGGACAAGCACCGCCACTTCTATTTCCTGGAGATGAACACCCGCCTGCAAGTGGAGCACCCCATCACGGAGGAAGTGATGGGTGTGGACTTGGTGAAGGAGCAAATCCGCATAGCCAACGACGAGGTGCTGCACCTGCATCAAGAAGACCTTTTCCAGCGCGGCCACGCCATCGAGTGCCGTATCTGCGCCGAGGACACGGAGAACAACTTCATGCCCTCGCCCGGCATCATCAAGCAACTGACCGAGCCGAACGGCATCGGCGTCCGCATCGACAGCTACGTCTACGAGGGTTACGAAATCCCCATCTACTACGACCCCATGATTGGCAAGCTCATCGTCTGGGCCACCACGCGCCAGTATGCCATCGAGCGTATGCGCCGTGTGCTCTACGAGTATAAGATTACGGGGCTGAAGACCAACCTGGCCTACCTGAAGCGCATCATGCACGTACCCGACTTCGTGCGCGGCGAATACAACACGCTCTTCATCGCCAAGAACGCCAAGATGCTGGTGCGCAACAACACCCACAACGAGGAACTGGAGAACATCGCCATGATAGCCGCCTACATGGACTATCTGGTGAACCTGGAGGAGAACGCCTCCACCCAGTTGCCGGACGCACGCCCCATCAGCCGCTGGCGCGAGTTCGGCCTGCAAAAAGGCGTGCTGAGAATCTGACCCCCACCCTCCCCCGGTCGGAGCACCCTTATTTGACGGGGGCGTCAAACGAGCTTTTGACGGGGGCGTCAAATGAGCTTTTGACCGGGTGGGTAAATGAGCTTTTAACCGGGTGGGTAAATGAGCTTTTAACCGGGTGGGTAAATGAGCTTTTAACCGGGTGGGTAAACGAGCTTTTGACCGGGTGGGTAAACGAGCTTTTGACCGGATGGGTAAATAACCCATCATCAGTAAGAACTTAAAAAAACGAAAGAATGGAAATACATATCGGCGACCGCGTGGCCGACGTCACGCTGGTCAGCAAAGAAGGAAACAAGGTGCAACTCACCATCGACGGCCAACCCTACGAGGTGGACATCGTGATGGCCGAGAACGGTAACTGCTCCATCCTGCACAACGGCAATTCATTCAATGCCGGCCTGGTGCGCGGAGAAGGAGGCAAGAACTATGATATTAACATCCTGACGCGCTCCTTCCACGTGGACATTGTGGACACGCAGGCCAAATATCTGCACACCCGCAAGGGTGCCGACGAGAAGCAGGGCGACAAAATCGTGGCCCCCATGCCTGGCAAGGTGGTCAGCATCCCCGTCAAGGTGGGCGACCAACTGGCCGCCGGCGACATCGCCATCGTGCTCGAGGCCATGAAGATGCAGAGCAACTACAAGGTCAGCGCCGACTGCGTCGTGCGGAACATCCTCGTCTCCGAGGGCGAGGCGGTCAATGCCAACCAGACGCTGATTGAACTGGAAATCGTTAAGGAATCAATTATCAGTTGACAAGAGGACAAGTTGACAAGGGGACAAGTTAACAAGGAAACAAGGCAGACACTTGTGCCCTTGTAGCCTTGTTAACTCGTCAACTTGTCAACTCCCTCAACTCATCAACTAAAACAAAAAAGACTATGAATAGAGAAGAAATATACAGCCAGTTTGAAGAACTGGACAAACGCGCCTCCCTGGGCGGCGGCGTGGACAAGATAGAGAAGCAGCACACCATGGGCAAGATGACCGCCCGCGAGCGCATCGAACTGCTGCTGGACAAGGGCACGTTCAATGAGCTGGACAAGTTCGTCAATCACCGTTGCACCAACTTCGGCATGGAGAAGAAGCAAATCCCCGGCGACGGCATGGTGACGGGTTATGGCAAGATAGACGGCCGTCTGGTCTTTGTATATGCCTATGACTTCACGGCACATGGAGGCTCGCTGAGCGAGACCAACGCCGCCAAGATTGTCAAGGTGCAGGAACTGGCCCTGAAGAACGGCGCACCCATCATCGCCCTGAACGACTCGGGCGGCGCCCGCATCCAGGAAGGCGTGAACAGCCTCGAAGGTTATGCTTCCATCTTCTATCAGAATACCATCGCTTCGGGTGTCATCCCGCAAATCTCCGCCATCCTCGGCCCTTGCGCCGGCGGCGCCTGCTATTCGCCCGCGCTGACCGACTTCATCTTCATGGTGAAGGAGCAGAGCCACATGTTCATCACCGGCCCGGATGTGGTGAAGACCGTCACCAACGAGGTGGTGGACAAAGAAGAACTGGGCGGCGCCTACACGCATAGCTCGAAGAGCGGCGTCACCCACTTCATGTGCAACAACGAAGAGGAGACGATGATGACCATCCGCGAGCTCCTCAGCTTCCTGCCCTCCAACAATATGGAGGATGCGCCTTTCGTCCCCTGCACGGACGACATCCATCGCCAGACGGAAGCCCTCCAGACCGTCATCCCCGAAGACCCGAACCTGCCCTATGACATCAAGGACATCATCGAGCCGGTGCTGGACAACCAGTACTTCTTCGAGGTCATGCCCCACTTTGCCAAGAATGTCGTCATCGGCTTCGGCCGTCTGAACGGTCGCTCCGTGGGCATCGTGGCCAACCAGCCCGCCTACCTGGCAGGTGTCCTGGACATCGACGCCAGCGACAAGGCCGCTCGTTTCATCCGCTTCTGCGACTGCTTCAACATACCTATTATTACGTTCGAAGACGTGCCCGGCTTCTTGCCCGGCACCGTGCAGGAGCACAACGGCATCATCCGCCACGGCGCCAAGATTGTCTATGCCTATGCCGAGGCCACTGTGCCCAAGATTACGCTCATCACCCGCAAGGCCTACGGCGGCGCCTACATCGTGATGTCCAGCAAACCCACCGGCGCTGACATCAACCTGGCCTATCCGCAGGCGCAGATTGCCGTGATGGGGGCCGAAGGAGCAGTGAACATCCTCTACCGCAAGGCATCTGCCGAAGAGAAGGCGGGCATCATCCAGGAGTACGAAGAGAAGTTCAACAACCCCTATCGTGCTGCCGAACGCGGCTACATCGACGAGATTATCCTGCCGCGCGACACCCGCTACAAGCTGGTGCAGGCCCTGGAGATGGCGCACAACAAGAACCAGAGCAATCCGCCGAAGAAGCATGGCAACATGCCGCTGTAAGGCAATAGCTGGTAATAAACGACAAATGGTTAATGGCCGATACACAAGTATCCCCATTAACCATTTATTTTTTCAATCTTAGAAAAGAAAAACACTAATCATTGACGATATCCTTTCCAAAAGGCGTCAATGCCAGACCTGCCAACTTGAAATGCTGTAATCCGAAAGGGATGCCAACGACTGTGATACATAGAATGGCTCCAAAAAACAAGTGAGATACAGCTATCCAAATACCTCCCAACAGAATCCAAAGCACATTCATCAACACATGTAGACAGCCGCTTGAACGCTCGCCGCTCACCACCTTCTTACCAAACGGCCAAAGAGCCAGACCTGCCAACTTTAACGTCTGCATGCCAAAAGGAATGCCAACAATAGTCACCATCAGCAACAGACTCGACACCACATATTCAATAGCCGTGAAAACCCCGCCTAACACCAACCACAAAACATTCATAAAACAACCCATAAGTTCTCTCGATTTAAAATTACAAAGACAAAGGTAATGCTTTGTTCCTCATATCAGCCACGATAAATAGAAGAAATTGCATCTTTCTCTTCAAGAAACAAACGACGCAACCATTTTTATTGCACACAGACAAACAGGCTACAAACATGTTGTTCCCTCTTTCAAACAACTGCAACATGTCAGCAAAGCATCTATAAAAAAGTAGAATTGTCAGCAATTCTGCAGAAAAGCATAACAACAAATCTATCCCAACCTTTAAACAACTTACATTTTTCACATATACAAACGATATATATATCAATTTGAAATAAAAACAAGAAATATTATAGCAGATGTGTAACTTCTCCAAAACTATAATTACAATACGATTGTATTTACTTGTATCTGCTATCATAAAGTTGCAATTTTGCAGAAAATTATTGCGCAATAACACGATTTCATTCATTAACATTGCCAAAAGAGAAACAATTATGAAAAAGATCGAAGCGATTATCCGCAAGTCAAGATTCGAGGACGTAAAAAAAGCGTTGCTTGAGGCTGACATCGAATGGTTCTCTTACTATGACGTGAGAGGAAACGGTAAAGCACGCCAAGGGCGCATCTACCGCGGAATAGTATATGACACCAGTTCGATAGAACGCACACTTATCTCAATTATTGTCCGCGACAAGAATGTGGAGAAAACAGTGAAAGCTATCCAAAAAGCCGCTCAGACAGGTGAAATAGGCGACGGACGTATCTTTATCATACCCGTGGAAGATGCCATAAGGATACGCACCGGAGAACGAGGAGACATAGCATTGTATAATGCCGAACAGGAGCAATGAGCTTAAGTACATAAGCGACAGGATAACAAGGTTGAAAAAACAAATGAAATAACAGGAGGATACAGTTATGAGTAAACATAGATTAGCACATTTCATGGATAAAAGATGGATCGTGGCAACAGCTTTGGCAGGATTGTTTTCAACCAGCGCATGGGCCAACGACGCAGTCGATGCCACCATACCCACACTTGACAGTGGAAACACGGCTTGGATGATTACAGCCACAGTATTGGTACTGCTCATGTCCATTCCGGGCATAGCATTGTTTTACGGAGGATTGGTCAGGCAGAAAAACGTGCTGAGCATCATCATGCAGACGATGGTCATCGTAGGCATTGTCAGTATTCTATGGGTAGCCATCGGATACACCTGGGTGTTTGGCACTGGCTTTAAAGAGTCCGGCAATCCGTTGTTCTGCATCATAGGCGGATTTGAAAAGGTATTTCTGAACAACATTACGACGTCGACGCTTACGGCGGGCAATATCCCTGAACTGGTCTTCGTCATGTTCCAGTGTATGTTTGCACTGATTACTCCGGCTTTGATATTGGGAGCTTTCGCCGAACGCATCAAATTCAAAGGCTACATGGTGTTCATCGTATTATGGGTAATACTGGCCTACTTCCCGATGGCACACTGGGTTTGGGGCGGTGGTTTCCTGCAAGAGATGGGGGCCATTGACTTTGCGGGAGGCACCGTGGTGCATATCAATGCCGGTATCTCCGCACTGGTCATGGCTCTGCTGATTGGCAAACGGGAAGACTATAAAGTGGGTCATCCTATCACGCCGCATAACATTACTTTTGTCTTCCTCGGCATGTCATTCCTCTGGTTAGGGTGGTTTGGATTCAACGCCGGCAGTGGCCTTAACGCCGACGGTATTGCCGCCAATGCTTTTCTGGTAACTCACATCGCAACGGCTACGGCAGCCATGACGTGGATGGCCATTGAATGGATATTTAACAAGAAACCGACTACCGTGGGAGCATGCACGGGAGCTGTGGCCGGATTGGTAGCCATCACCCCGGCGGCAGGCTCCACAGATCTGCTGGGTGCTTTCTGCATCGGACTGATTACGACCATGGTATGTTTCCTAATGGTGGCAGTAATCAAGCCCAAGTATAAATACGATGACGCATTGGATGCTTTCGGTGTGCATGGCATCGGTGGTGTAGTAGGTTCGGTACTGACCGGTGTATTTGCCACCCGCATCATTACAGGTGAAGGTGGAGCTGAAGGCGCACTTTACGGTGACTGGCACCAACTATGGGTACAGGTGCTGACAACGGTCGTTTCGATTGCGTTCAGTGCTGTCGTTACTTTCATCCTGTACAAAGTGGTCGATGCGCTGGTAGGCATAAGAGTAGACAGACGAGTAGAGGAAGAAGGTCTGGACATCTACGAACACGGAGAGTCGGCATACAACTAACATACAATATTATTAATTATACTCTTTATAGTCAGCTAAAGTTTTATGTGTGGTATAGTTTCTATTTTCAACATCAAGCAACAGACGTTTGCGCTGAGGCAGAAAGCCTTGCAGATGAGTGGCAAGATTCGCCACCGGGGCCCTGACTGGAGCGGCATCTATTGTGGCGGCAGCGCCATCCTGGCCCATGAACGCCTGGCTATTGTCGACCCGCAATCGGGCAAACAGCCGCTTTTCAGTCCGGACAAGAAGTTGATATTGGCTGTGAACGGCGAGATTTACAACCATCAGGACATCCGCCGGTGTTATGCCGGAAGATACAACTTCCAGACAGGAAGCGATTGCGAAGTCATCCTGGCACTTTACCGTGAGAAAGGTGACAAGTTCCTGGACGACCTGGACGGCATATTCGCCTTTGCCCTGTATGATGCCGAGCATGATGATTACCTCATAGCCCGCGACCCGATAGGAGTCATTCCGTTGTATTATGGATACGACCGCGAGGGGTTGCTCTACGTGGCCAGCGAACTGAAAGCCCTCGAAGGCCAATGTGACAGGTATGAACCTTTCCCGCCGGGACATCTCATGACTGCTCACGACAGATGCCCGCGAAGATACTACGAGAGGGACTGGTTCTGCTACGACAACGTGAAGGACAACGATGCAGACGAGGTCCGGCTGCGTCAATCACTCGAGGCAGCCGTCAGGCGGCAGATGATGAGCGACGTGCCCTACGGTGTCTTGCTGAGTGGCGGGCTGGATTCGTCCATCATCAGTGCCGTGGCACAGAAGTATGCCCAGAACCGCATAGAGAGCGGAGGGCGCGAAGCGGCCTGGTGGCCCCGGCTACATTCGTTTGCCGTCGGCCTGCACGGGGCGCCTGACTTGGCGAAGGCTGCCGTCGTGGCCGAGCATATCGGCACGGTGCATCACGAGATAAACTATACCATACAAGAGGGGCTCGATGCTTTGAGCGACGTCGTCTATTTCACGGAGACGTATGACATCACCACCGTAAGGGCTTCCACCCCCATGTATCTGCTGGCACGAGTGATAAAGAGCATGGGCATCAAGATGGTGCTTTCGGGCGAAGGGGCTGACGAGATATTCGGCGGCTATCTTTACTTCCACAAGGCACCGTCGGCCCGGGCTTTCCACGAGGAGACGGTGCGCAAGCTGTCCAAACTGCACCTGTACGACTGCCTGCGTGCCAACAAAAGCCTCGCTGCCTGGGGCGTCGAGGGGCGGGTGCCGTTTCTGGACACGGAGTTCCTGGACGTGGCCATGCGAATGAATCCTCAGGCCAAGATGTGCCCCGGGGCAACGATGGAGAAGAAGATACTGCGCAAGGCCTTTGCCGATTTGCTGCCGGCAGAGGTGGCATGGCGGCAGAAGGAGCAGTTCTCCGACGGCGTGGGCTATTCATGGATTGATACACTGAAACGCATCACGACCGACAGCGTGAGCGATGACGAGATGGCACACGCCGCCGAGCGCTTCCCCATCAATCCCCCGCGCAACAAGGAAGAATACTACTATCGGTCGCTATTCGCCAGCCACTTCCCAAGCGACAGCGCAGCCGCCTGCGTGCCCAGCGTGCCCAGCGTGGCGTGCAGCACGGCAGAAGCCCTGGCATGGGACAAAACATTCAGCCAGATGAACGAGCCAAGCGGACGTGCCGTCAGCGGCATACACGAACAGGCATACTGACACAAGCGGAGAACCGTTTCCGCACAGCAACGAAGAGTAAGTATAACAAGAAGAAACAACCCATTGTGATGAGTATCCGTAAGGTAGCGATGGCCATCACCGTGCATGGCAGTGAACAGTCATTTACAGGTGTGATGAATCATAAAGAACGATTCGACAAATCATATACGATGATTCCATAAATCATATACGATGATTCTATAAATCATATACGATGATTTCATCACAGCCACGTACATGCACGACGGCAACCCACGTACAGGGAAAGACATCCCTAACGAATACATGCAGATATTCATCCTATTAAACAGAAACAATTATGAAAGGTATCCAAAGAAAAGCCATCATCCTGATGATGACATGCGTGGGCACACTCACGGCCCATGCACAAGACAAAGTAGAGGCGAACGTACAAGCCGACTTAGTGAACCAATACATCTGGCGCGGACAGGAACTGGGCGACATCAGCCTGCAACCCACGCTCGGATTGTCATACAAAGGATTGTCACTGACAGCCTGGGGAAACGTGGGACTGTCTGATTCCGAAGACACCAAGGAGTTCGACCTGACCCTCGGCTATAGCATCGGCCGCTTCAACATAGGCATCACAGATTATTGGTTCAACTCGCCCAACGAACGCTACTTCTGCTACGGAGCCCACAGCACCTCGCACGTCTTCGAAGCCAACGTGGGCTACAATTTCGGCCCCGTCAGCCTGCAATGGTACACGAACTTCGCCGGAAACGACGGAGTCAACGCCGACGGCAAACGCAGCTACTCATCCTACTTTGAGGCAAGCGCCCCATTCCGCCTGGGAGGTTGCGACTGGACAGCCACAGTCGGAGCAGTACCCTACGCCACCAGCTTTTACGCAGAGGCAAACGGATTTGCCGTTACGAACGTCTCCCTCAAAGCAACCAAAGACATCCAGGTGACAAAAAGCTTCAGCATCCCCCTCTTTGCAGGCCTGTCGGTCAACCCCAGCACAGAAAAAGCCTACCTGCTCTGCGGATTCACCCTGCGCCCCTGACAGCACGAGACTGAACCCAAACAAGAACATTAACAACCAATCAATAACACAAAAATGACCAACTTAAGATTCAAAGTCGTAGAAAGCGCTTTCCAGAAGAAGCCTTTGGAAGTGACAGCCCCCACCGAGCGCCCTTCCGAGTATTTCGGCAAGAACGTATTCACCCGGGCAAAGATGTACAAGTATTTGCAGCCATCAGTCTACAACACACTGATAGACGTGATTGACAACGGCTCGTGCCTGGACCGCTCCATAGCAGACGCCGTGGCAGCAGGCATGAAACAATGGGCGGAAGAAAACGGAGTGACCCACTACACACACTGGTTCCAGCCCCTGACCGAAGGCACGGCCGAAAAGCATGACGCCTTTATCGAACACGACGGCAAAGGAGGAATGATTGAAGAGTTCTCCGGCAAGCTGCTCGTACAGCAAGAACCAGACGCCAGCTCATTCCCCAACGGAGGCATACGCAACACGTTTGAAGCACGCGGATACTCGGCATGGGACCCCACATCGCCCGTATTCATCATGGACGACACGCTCTGCATCCCGACCATCTTCATTTCATACACAGGCGAAGCACTGGACTACAAAGCACCGTTGCTGCGTGCATTGCATGCCGTCAACGTGGCAGCGACAGACGTGTGCCACTATTTTGACGAGAAAGTGAAGAAAGTGACCAGCAACCTGGGATGGGAACAGGAATACTTCCTGGTAGACGAAGGGCTGTATGGCGCACGCCCGGACCTGATGCTGACAGGACGCACGCTGATGGGACACGACTCTGCCAAGAACCAGCAATTGGAGGACCACTACTTCGGAACCATCCCAGACCGCGTACAGGCCTTCATGAAAGAGCTGGAGATACAGGCACTGGAGCTGGCCATCCCGTGCAAGACACGACACAACGAAGTGGCGCCCAACCAGTTCGAGATAGCTCCTATCTTCGAAGAAACCAACCTGGCCGTAGACCACAACATGCTGCTGATGTCTTTGATGAAGAAGGTGGCCCGGAAGCACGGTTTCCGAGTGCTGCTGCACGAAAAGCCTTTCGCCGGCATCAACGGTTCGGGCAAGCACAACAACTGGAGCTTGAGCACAGACACAGGCGTGCTGCTGCATGCACCGGGCAAGACGGCCGAAGAGAACCTGCGGTTTGTCACCTTCATTGTCGAGACGCTGATGGGCGTATACAAGCACAACGGATTGCTGAAGGCCAGCATCATGAGCGCCACCAATGCCCACCGCCTGGGAGCCAACGAGGCACCGCCTGCCATCATTTCATCGTTCCTGGGCAAGCAATTGTCCGAACTGCTGGACCATATTGAAAAGAGCGATAAGGAGAACCTGTTCAACGTGGCCGGCAAACAGGGCATGAAGCTTGACATCCCCGAGATACCGGAATTGCTCATCGACAATACAGACCGCAACCGCACATCGCCGTTTGCTTTCACAGGCAACCGCTTCGAGTTCCGGGCAGTGGGCAGTGAAGCCAACTGTGCTTCGGCCATGATTGCCCTGAACACAGCCGTGGCCGAGGCTTTGACAGAGTTCAAGCAGCGGGTAGACGCGCTCATCGCAAGGGGACAGGAGACGGCCGATGCCATCATCGACGTCTTGCGCGAAGACATCAAGGCCTGCAAGCCGGTGCGTTTCGACGGCAACGGGTATTCGGAAGAATGGGTCGAAGAGGCACGCAAGCGCGGACTGGATTGCGAGACAAGTTGCCCGGTCATCTTCGACAACTACCTGACAGAATCGTCCGTACGAATGTTCGAACGCATGAACGTCATGACCCGCAAGGAGCTGGAGGCACGCAACGAGGTGAAATGGGACACGTACACGAAGCGCATCCAGATTGAGGCACGCGTGATGGGCGACATTACCATGAACCACATCGTGCCCGTGGCCACCCACTACCAGAGCCTCTTGGCGGAGAACGTGCAACACATGCGTCAGATTTTCGCCCCGGACAAAGCCGACAAGCTTTGCGAACGGAACATGAAACTGATTGAGGAGATTGGAGAACGCACACGACTGATAGAAACCGGCGTAGAGGAACTGGTCAATGCACGCAAAGTAGCCAACAAGATAACGAGCGAGCGCGAAAAGGCCATCGCTTACCACGATAACGTGGCTCCCAAGATGGGGACCATACGTTACCAGATAGACAAACTGGAGCTGATTGTGGCCGATGAGCTATGGACCCTGCCCAAATACCGCGAATTGCTGTTTATCCGATAAAGCATTTGCCCCAACAATATCAATAGGTGTTTTTATGACTATGCGTGTATAGAGTACATCGCGTTGACTTTAGCTGCATAAAGTCGGGCGCGGGGGGCTGTGAAGCCGCACCCGCGCTTTCTTTTTTTCCCTTGCCCGCCCACCATGCCATTCCCGCGCCATACAATAGAGGGATAAGAATGGTTCCGTACCATTCCTAGAATCGTTCCGTACCATTCCTAGAATCGTTCCGTACCATTCCCAGAATCGTTCCGTACCATTCCCAGGTCTCTCCATACCTCGCCCGAAAACCTTGCAAGGCCGTCGCCCGGACGACCTGCCGACACCCCTTGCCCGCACACTGCCCGCCTTTAAGAAAACCCGGAAGAAAACCAAACAGCCGACGCAAGAAAATCCGGAAAAGAAGAAGATTATAACAGATTGAAACCAGAAAGCATATATTCACTTATAAAAACAGCATATCACCACCCAAAATACGTCAAACAGAAACAAAGGCACAACTCACCCTCAAAAAAGCGTCACGAAGGCCGAACAATAATAGGTCAGACTGAAAGCAATTTTATACTTTTGCAATCAAATTGACGTAAACAAATAGAATAATCAAATCAAATGAAACCAAATATGAAAAAAGGATTATACAATGACAGCTACGAGCATGACGCATGCGGCGTCGGGATGGTCGTCAACATCCACGGCAACAAAAGCCATGAACTAGTGGACAACGCGTTGAAAGTCCTCGAGAACATGCGCCATCGTGGCGCAGAAGGAGCCGACAACAAAACAGGCGACGGCGCCGGCATCCTGCTGCAAATCCCCCACGAGTTCATACTCCTCCAGGGCATCCCCGTGCCCGAAAAAGGAAAATACGGTACCGGATTGCTGCTGCTGCCCAAAGACCCCGCACGCCAGCAAAACATCCTGAGCATCATGATAGAAGAAATAGAACGCGAAGGACTGTCGCTGATGCACCTGCGCAACGTGCCTACCAACCCCTCGTGCCTGGGCGAAACCGCCCTGGCCAGCGAACCCGACATCAAACAGATATTCGTCACAGGCGTCACCGACGACAAAGTGCCCACGTTCGAACGCACACTCTACCTCATCCGCAAACGCATCGAACGGCGCATCCACGACACCGATTTCTACATCTGTTCCCTCTCGTCCAAGAACATCGTCTATAAAGGCATGCTCTCCAGCCTGCAACTCCGGCAGTACTTCCCCGACCTGACCAACAAATACTTCACCAGCGGCCTGGCACTGGTTCACTCGCGTTTCTCCACCAACACCTTCCCCACCTGGAGCCTCGCACAACCCTTCCGCCTGCTGTGCCATAACGGTGAAATCAACACCATACGCGGCAACCGGGGATGGATGCAAGCCCGCGAAAGCGTACTCAGCTCTGACACCCTGGGCAACATCAAAGACATATCCCCCATCGTACAGCCCGGCATGAGCGACTCTGCCAGCCTCGACAACGTATTCGAGTTCTTCGTCATGTCAGGCCTCTCGCTGCCACACGCCATGGCCCTGATGGTACCCGAAAGCTTCAACGACAAAAACCCCATATCCGAAGAACTGAAAGCCTTCTACGAATACCATTCCATCCTGATGGAACCCTGGGACGGACCGGCAGCCCTGCTGTTCAGCGACGGCCGCTATGCCGGCGGCATGCTCGACCGCAACGGCTTGCGCCCCGCACGCTACACCATCACCAAGAACGACCTGATGGTAGTAGCCTCGGAAGTAGGTGTCATGGACTTCGACCCTTCAGAGATAGCCGAAAAAGGACGCCTGCAACCCGGCAAAATACTATTGATAGACACCCAGGAAGGCAAGATTTATTACGACGGAGAAATCAAAGAGCAGCTTGCAAGCGAACATCCCTACCGCCAGTGGCTCTCTACGAATTGCATCCAACTGGAAAAACTGAAAAGCGGCCGGAAAGTCAGCAATGCCGTGCCCGACCTCGTGCGTCACGAACTCATGTTCGGATTCGGCGCCGAAGACATTGACAACACCATCATACCCATGTGCGTCAACGGACAAGAGCCCACGGCGGCCATGGGGAACGACACACCGCTGGCCGTATTCAGCGAACGCCCACAACCGTTGTTCAACTACTTCCGCCAACAGTTCGCCCAAGTCACCAATCCCGCCATCGACTCCATCCGCGAAAGCCTCGTCATGTCACTGACCGAATACATCGGCCGTGTGGGTTCTGGCATACTGCACCCCGACCAGTCGAACTGCAAAATGGTGCGCCTCCCCCATCCCATCTTAACCAACACTCAACTGGACATTCTGTGCAACATCCGTTACAAAGGGTTCAACACCGTAAAACTGCCCATGCTTTTCGAATGTGCCAAAGGCGAAGAGGGATTGCGCACAGCCCTCAGCGATTTGTGCAAAGAGGCGGCACGCAGTGTGGACGAAGGATATAACTACATCATCCTGTCCGACAAAGACATCGACGAAACACATGCAGCCATCCCTTCGCTGCTCGCAGTCAGTGCCGTACATCACTACCTCATTTCCGTCGGCAAGCGCGTACAGACAGCATTAATAGTGGAAAGCGGCGAAATCAAAGAAGCCATGCACGCCGCCCTTTTGCTTGGGTATGGAGCCTCAGCACTATGTCCATACATGGTATTCGCCATACTTGATGATTTGGTAAAGCGCAAGAAAGTCCAAGAGAACTACGAGACGGCCGAAGCCAACTACATCAAAGCTGTAAAGAAGGCTTTGCTCAAAATCATGGCAAAGATGGGCATCTCGACCATCCGTTCGTATCGTGGAGCCAAGATTTTCGAGGCAATAGGCTTGTCGGAAAGCCTTTTGAAAACCTATTTCGGTACCGACGTGTCGACCATTGGAGGCATCGGACTCAAGGCCATCGCACACGATGCCATAAGCATGCATGATGCCGGATTTGCCAAGACGACCTGCACCGACTTCCTGCCGAATCTCGGACAGTTCCATTTCCGTAAAGACGGCATACGCCACGCATGGAATCCGGAGAGCATAGCTACACTGCAACTGGCCACCCGCACAGGAGATTATCAGAAATTCAAGAAATTTACAAAGCTTGTAGACAATCCGGACGACAAGATATTCATCCGCGACTTCTTCGACTTTAAGCGTGCCGCTACTCCGATAGACATCAACGACGTAGAACCTGTCGATTCAATAGTCAAGCATTTCGTTGCGGGTGCCATGAGTTTTGGCGCCTTGAGCAAGGAGGCACACGAGGCAATCACCTTGGCCATGAACAAACTGGGCAGCCGTTCGAACACAGGAGAGGGTGGCGAAGACAATGAACGTTTCCACTCGCAACTCAACGGAATATCCCTGTCCAGCAAAACCAAACAGGTAGCTTCCGGACGTTTTGGCGTCACCACCGAATATCTTGTAAATGCCGAAGAAATACAAATCAAGGTGGCACAAGGTGCGAAGCCAGGTGAAGGAGGACAGTTGCCAGGCTTTAAGGTAGACAAAGTGATAGCCAAGACACGCCACTCCATCCCGGGCATTTCGCTTATCTCGCCTCCGCCACACCACGACATTTATTCCATAGAAGACCTCGCCCAATTAATCTTCGACCTGAAGAACGTCAACCCGAAAGCCTCTATCAGCGTGAAGCTCGTGGCTGAGAGCGGCGTAGGCACCATCGCTGCGGGTGTGGCAAAGGCCAAGGCTGACTTGATTGTAATATCGGGAGCTGAAGGTGGCACAGGAGCCAGTCCGGCATCAAGCATGCGTTTTGCCGGTATTTCTCCCGAAATCGGTATCAGTGAAACGCAACAGACGCTCGTCAAAAACGGACTGAGGGGACAAGTGCGCCTGCAAGTGGACGGCCAGTTGAAGACGGGACGCGACATTATCATAATGTCTTTACTCGGTGCCGAAGAATTCGGGTTCGGCACACTGCTGCTCATCGTACTGGGATGCGTCATGATGCGTAAATGCAATTTAAATACTTGCCCGCTCGGCGTGACGACCCAAAATCCGGAACTTCGCCGCCATTTCATGGGGAAATACGAGTATATCGTCAACTATTTCACATTCCTGGCACAAGAAGTAAGAGAATATTTAGCAGAGATGGGTTACAAGAAGCTAAATGACATCGTAGGGCATACGGAACTGATATTGCAGAAGCCGATAAGCAAAGACAATAAAGCGTCGACGCTCGATTTCAACCGCCTGTTGTTTAAGGAAGAAGAGAAATGCCCGCTTTATTACACCAGCAGGCAAAAGCATGAGTTGGATGGGGTACTGGACCAACAGATAATACGCTCGGCACAACGGGCTGTCGAAGAATGTGATGAGGTGAACCTCGACTATGCTATCAAGAACACCGACCGTGCAGTGGGTGCGATGCTCAGCGGTTTGATAGCAGCCAGACATGGCAGCAAAGGTCTGCCGGATTCTACTATAAACATAAAATTCAAAGGAAGTGCCGGTCAGAGTTTCGGGGCCTTCCTGGTGCAAGGCATCAGTTTCAAGCTCGAAGGAGAGACCAATGACTATTTTGCCAAGGGATTGAGCGGGGGACGGATTGCCATACTGCCGCCCGTGCGGAGCAATTTCCATGCCGAAGACAATACCATCGCCGGCAACACAGGACTTTACGGGGCCACTTCCGGCGAGTTGTATGTCAA
Organism: Bacteroides sp. ET71; assembly: GCF_023336905.1. GTDB lineage: Bacteria > Bacteroidota > Bacteroidia > Bacteroidales > Bacteroidaceae > Bacteroides. Next base: position 44,797 of record NZ_JAMBLS010000016.1, on the reverse strand, counting down.
CGGAAAGGTAGGCGAACGCTTTGCCGTACGCAACTCCGGAGCCATAGCCGTTGTTGAGGGTGCAGGCGACCATTGTTGTGAATACATGACCGGCGGACGCGTAGTAGTCCTCGGAGAGACGGGACGCAATTTCGCCGCAGGTATGAGCGGAGGAGTTGCTTATGTCTGGGACAAAAAGCATAATTTCGACTACTTCTGCAACATGGACATGGTGGAAATCAATCTTGTCGAGGAGAGCTCGTATCGCAAGGAACTGCACGAGCTGGTGCGCCAGCACTACTTATACACCGGCTCGAAACTGGCACGCCAGATGCTGGACGATTGGGGACGCTACGTGGAAGACTTCATACAGGTTGTACCCATCGAGTACAAGCGCGTGTTGCAAGAAGAGCAAGTCAAGAAGCTGCAGCAGAAGATTGCCGACATGCAAAGAGATTACTAAACAAATGTAAGAACACTTTTTTTCTTTTACTTACTATGGGAGATCCAAAAGCATTTCTGACCATACACCGCAAAGAGGCGGGATACAGACCGGTACACGACCGGATACACGACTTTGGCGAAGTAGAACAGACGTTAAACTCGGGCGACCGCCGGCTGCAAGCCTCGCGTTGCATGGACTGCGGCGTACCTTTCTGCCACTGGGCATGCCCGTTGGGCAATAAGCCTCCCGAGTGGAACGATGCCTTGTACAAAGGAGACTGGGAGTTGGCCTACCGGCTGCTCAACTCTACCAACGACTTTCCAGAGTTCACGGGCCGTGTCTGCCCGGCACTGTGCGAAAAAGCGTGCGTACTCAACCTGACCGAGCACGAACCGACAACCAACCGCGAAGACGAGGCTGCCATCACCGAACATGCCTTCGAAGAGAACTACGTGCGTACGCATCATCCGGAACGCAATGGGCAAAAAGTGGCTGTCATCGGCAGCGGGCCGGCAGGATTGGTAGCAGCCAACCGACTGAACCTGATGGGGTATGCGGTGACGGTATTTGACAAAAACGAAGACGCTGGCGGGCTGTTGCGCTATGGCATACCGAACTTCAAGCTGAACAAGGCCGTGATTGACCGGCGCATGAAGGTGCTGCGTGACGAAGGCATCGAGTTCAAATTCAACACGGAGATAGACTTGCAGGCATTACCCACAGGTTTCGATGCTTACATCGTGGCCACGGGCACGCCTGAAGCACGCGACCTCGCCATCCCGGGGCGCGACCTGAAAGGCATCTATTTCGCTCTGGACATGCTGGCACAGCAAAACCGGATATTGGCCGGCAAGGAGCTGAAGCGTGAAGAACTGGTGACTGCACGGGGCAAAGACGTATTGGTCATCGGAGGAGGCGACACGGGCAGCGACTGCATCGGCACAGCTCATCGCCAAGGCTGCAAAAGCGTCATACAGATAGAAATTATGCCACAACCGCCCATAGGACCCGACGACCCCCAGAAGCCGTGGCCGGCATGGCCTCGCACACTAAAGACGACCTCCAGTCACGAAGAAGGCTGTACGCGCCGATGGAACATCAACTCCCTGCGCTTCCTGGGCAAAAACGGCCAGGTAACGGGAGTGGAAGTGCAGGAGATTGCCTGGAAACCCAATCCAGAAGGCGGCCGCCCGCTGATGGAACCCGTGGGCAAACCGGAAGTGATAAAAGCTGACATCGTACTGCTGGCCTTGGGATTCCTCAAGCCCCAGCACCCGAAGCTGGCCGACAACGTATTCCTGGCAGGCGACGCCTCCAGCGGGGCCTCGCTCGTAGTACGGGCCATGGCAAGCGGACGCGATGCCGCCGCACAAGTCGACACATTCTTAAAAAGACATTAAACCATCTGACTCCGAAACATCCCAAGCCTCTGCAAAGCTTGGGATGTTTGTTTCTGACACTACACAGCCATGCCTCAACCGGACAAAAGCCACGGCTATCACGCACACGGACCGCGCCCATCGTTCGCAGTAACCAAGCTTAACATACAGGATAAACAAGAGAACTTCGGAAAAACCCTATCCCGCCTGCCCGGATATTCACAGGAAAGCATTATCTTTGTCGCCAACGAAACTTAACAAAAAAACATCTACTACAAGTATGGCAACACCTTACAAACGAATCCTCCTCAAGCTCAGCGGCGAAAGCCTGATGGGCCAAAAGCAGTACGGCATCGACGAAGAGCGCCTGGCGCAGTATGCCGCACAAATCAAAGAGATACATGAAATGGGCGTACAGATAGGCATCGTCATCGGCGGAGGCAACATCTTCCGCGGGCTCAGTGGTGCCTCACGGGGCTTCGACCGCGTGAAAGGCGACCAGATGGGCATGCTGGCCACGGTCATCAACAGCCTGGCCCTCAGCTCGGCCCTCACCGCCGCCGGTGTCAAAGCCCGCGTGCTGACCGCCGTGCGCATGGAACCCATCGGGGAGTTCTACAACAAATGGCGCGCCATCGAGTGCATGGAAGCCGGCGAAGTGGTCATCATGTCGGCCGGAACAGGCAACCCCTTCTTCACCACCGACACAGGCTCGTCGCTGCGCGGCATCGAGATTGAAGCCGACGTCATGCTGAAAGGCACCCGGGTGGACGGCATCTACACCGCCGACCCGGAAAAAGACCCCACGGCCACGAAGTTCCACGACATCACCTACGACGAAGTCCTCGCCCGGGGCCTCAAAGTGATGGACCTCACGGCCACCTGCATGTGCAAGGAGAACAACCTGCCCATCATCGTCTTCGACATGGACACCCCCGGCAACCTGCGCAAAGTGATGCAAGGCGAAGAAATCGGGACACTGGTACATAATTAAACCTGGAACGAAGAGCGAAGAACAAAGATTTTAACTATATTTGCACCCATCTGAAGTAATTAAAACAAACCCGATATGAAAGACGTAAAAGACATCCTGGGCGAAGCCCAAGAAAAAATGGACATGGCCATCATGTACCTGGAAGAAACCCTGGCACACATCCGCGCCGGCAAGGCCGACGTCCGCCTGCTGGACGGCATCCGCGTAGACTCCTACGGCTCGATGGTGCCCATCAACAACGTAGCTGCCGTCACCACCCCCGACGCACGCAGCATCGCCATCAAACCGTGGGACAAGAACATGTTCCGCATCATCGAGAAGGCCATCATCGACTCCGACCTGGGCATCATGCCTGAGAACAACGGCGAAATCATCCGCATCGGCATCCCGCCCCTCACCGAAGAGCGACGCAAACAACTGGCCAAGCAGTGCAAGGGCGAAGGCGAAACAGCCAAGGTGAGCGTGCGCAACGCCCGTCGCGATGCCATTGACGCCCTGAAGAAAGCCGTGAAGGAAGGCCTGGCCGAAGACGCACAGAAAGGCGGCGAAGAAAAGCTCCAGAAGATTCACGACAAGTACATCAAGCAGATTGACGAAATGCTGGCTGCGAAAGACAAGGAGATAATGACGGTATAATGAAGAACTAAAAATGAAGAATGAAGAATTTGCCGCTCCCGACGAAGAATCTTCATTCTTCATTCCTCATTCTTCATTCAAAAAACTTATGACAGGTCTCGTAATCAAGAATACAGGAAGCTGGTATATCGTCCGCACCGAAGACGGACGCGATGTGGAGTGCAAGGTGAAAGGCAACTTCCGCCTGAAAGGCATCCGCAGCACCAACCCCGTGGCCGTGGGCGACCGCGTGCAGATAGCCGAAAACTGCGAAGGCACAGCCTTCATCACCGAGATAGAAGACCGCAAGAACTACATCATCCGCCGCGCTTCCAACCTCTCGAAGCAATCGCACATCCTGGCCGCTAACCTCGACCAGTGTATGCTGATAGTCACCGTCAACTATCCCGAGACATCTACCACCTTCATCGACCGCTTCCTGGCCACGGCCGAAGCCTACCGCGTGCCCGTCTGCATCGTCTTCAACAAGACTGACCTCTACGATGAAGACGACTGCCGCTACCTGGAGGGGCTTATCCACCTCTACACCACCATCGGCTATCCCTGCCTCAAAGTCTCGGCGAGCCAAGGCCAAGGTCTCGACGAGGTGAAGGCAATGCTTCGCGGACGCATCACCCTCTTTTCGGGCAATTCGGGCGTGGGCAAATCGACCCTCATCAACGCACTGCTGCCAGGAACCGCCGCCCGTACGGGTGAGATTTCTGCCGCACACAACAAAGGCATGCACACCACGACCTTCTCAGAGATGTATCCCGTGGACGATGCGGGCGGTTATATCATCGACACGCCGGGCATCAAAGGATTCGGCACCTTCGACATGGAGGCGGAAGAGATTGGCCACTACTTCCCCGAAATATTCGAGGCCTCGGCCGGATGCCGCTACGGCAACTGCACACACCGCCACGAACCGGGGTGCGCCGTCTTGAAAGCTGTGGAAGAGCAACGCATCAGCCAGTCACGCTATGCCTCCTACCTCAGTATGCTGGAAGACAAGGAAGAAAGCAAATACCGGGAAGCCTATTGAACCTGAACCTGACATGATACCACAAACCACACACCACACAACATCACATGAACAAAAAACTAAAAACAGGACTTATCATTCTTATTGGCGCCGGGCTCGCCGGATGGGGCATTTATTCGCAAATGCCCAAACAGAACGAAGAACTGGCAGAAGCCGACAAAGTAATGCCAGCCAACAGCCCAAGCAAAAAAGTATTGAACGTCAACGCCACCATTGTCAAGCCGCAAATGCTGGTGGACGAGATTCCCATCATCGGCAGTCTGTTGCCCGATGAAGAAGTGAACCTCTCGTTCGAGACATCCGGCAAAATCACAGACATCAACTTCGAGGAAGGCACCTACGTCACCAAGGGACAACTGCTGGCCAAGGTGAACGACCGCCCCCTGCAAGCCCAACTGCAACGCCTCGTGGCCCAACTGAAGTTGGCCGAAGACCGCGTGTTCCGCCAAGACGCCCTGTTGAAGCGCGACGCCGTCAGCAAGGAAGCCTACGAACAGGTGAAGACGGAACTGGCCACACTGAATGCCGACATCGAACTGGTACGCGCCCAGATTGAGCAGACGGAGTTGCGCGCCCCCTTCGACGGCATCATCGGCCTGCGCCAAGTCAGCGTAGGCACTTATGCATCGCCTACCACGATTGTGGCCAAACTGACCAAAATCTCCCCCCTGAAGGTGGAATTTTCCGTACCCGAAAGCTATGCGAAAGATGTGGAAATAGGCACCACGCTGAACTTCTCGCTCACCGGCTCGCTCAACAAATACGAAGCACGTGTCTACGCCCGCGAGTCAAGCCTCGATCCGGAAACCCGTTCACTCACCATCCGTGCCCTCTACCCCAACCCGTCGGGCATCATGCCGGGACGCTTCGCTTCCATCACCCTGCGCAAACAGGCATACGAAAATGCCTTGGCCATCCCCTCGGAAGCCATCGTGCCAGAAATGGGCAAGGACAAAGTATTCCTCTACAAGAACGGGAAAGCCGAACCGGTGGACATTGTGACAGGCATCCGCACCGACGCCTTGGTGCAGGCGGTGCAAGGCTTGAACGAGGGAGATACGGTTATCGTCTCGGGCACGCAGCAACTGCGAACGGGCATGACGGTGACGATTGACAACATCTATTAAGCACACGCCCCATGAACATATCCGAATTAAGCATACGCCGCCCCGTGCTCTCCACGGTGCTGACCATCATCATCCTGCTCTTCGGCTTCATTGGCTACACCTCGCTGGGCGTGCGCGAATATCCGTCGGTGGACAATCCCATCATCTCCGTGCAGTGCTCTTATACGGGAGCCAACGCCGACGTCATCGAGAACCAGATTACCGAACCGCTGGAGCAGAACATCAACGGCATCCCCGGCATCCGTTCGCTGACCAGCGTCAGCCAGCAGGGTCAAAGCCGCATCACGGTGGAGTTCGAACTGTCCGTCGACCTGGAGACAGCCGCCAATGACGTGCGCGACAAGGTGTCGCGCGCCCAACGCTACCTGCCCGACGACTGCGACCCGCCCACCGTGTCGAAGGCCGACGCCGATGCCACCCCCATCCTGATGGTGGCCTTGCAGAGCAACAAACGCTCGCTGCTGGAATTGAGCGAAATTGCCGACCTGACCGTAAAAGAACAACTGCAAACCATCTCCGACGTAAGTAGCGTGAGCATCTGGGGTGAAAAGAAATACTCCATGCGCCTGTGGCTCGACCCCACCAAAATGTCGGGCTACGGCATCACGCCCGTCGACGTAAAGGAAGCCATCGACCGCGAAAACATCGAACTGCCTTCGGGAAGCATCGAAGGCAACACTACCGAGCTGACCATACGCACGCTGGGTCTGATGCACACTCCCGAAGAGTTCAACAACCTCATCATCAAAGCCGACGGCAACCGCATCATCCGTTTCAGCGACATCGGACGCGCCGAACTAGGCGCCGCCGACCTGAAAAGCTACATGAAGATGAACGGCGTGCCCATGGTGGGCGTAGTAGTCATCCCGCAACCGGGTGCCAACCACATCGAGATTGCCGATGCCGTCTACGACCGCATGGAGCGCATGCAGAAAGACTTGCCCGAAGACGTGAGCTATACCTACGGCTTCGACAACACGCGCTTCATCCGCGCCTCCATCAGCGAAGTGGAGCACACGGTGTACGAGGCTTTTGTGCTGGTCATCATCATCATCTTCCTTTTCCTGCGCGACTGGCGCGTGACGCTGGTGCCGTGCATCGTGATTCCCGTGTCGCTCATCGGCGCGTTCTTCGTGATGTATGTGGCAGGCTTCTCCATCAACGTGCTCACCATGCTGGCCGTGGTGCTGGCCGTGGGCCTGGTGGTGGACGATGCCATCGTGATGACGGAGAACATCTACGTGCGCATCGAACAGGGCATGCCGCCTAAGCAGGCGGGCATCGAGGGAGCGAAAGAGATATTCTTTGCCGTTATCTCCACCACCATCACGCTGGTGGCCGTGTTCTTCCCCATCGTCTTCATGGAGGGCACCACGGGCAGGCTCTTCCGCGAGTTCAGCTTCGTCATCTCCGGCTCCATCCTCATCTCGGCTTTTGCCGCCTTGACATTCACACCGATGCTGGCCACCAAGCTGCTGAGACAGGAGAAGAAGAAAAACTGGTTCTACCGCGTCACCGAGCCATTCTTCGAAGGAATGAACCGCCTGTACAGTCGCTCGCTGGCCGCCTTCTTGCGGAAACGGTGGATAGCACTGGTGTTCACCCTCGTCACCTTCGGCATCATCTTCTTCCTTTGGACACATATCCCGGCCGAGATGGCTCCGCTGGAAGACCGCTCGCAGATAACCGTCAACACCAGCGGCGCCGAGGGCGTGAGCTACGAATACATCCGCGACTATACGGAGCGAATCAATGACGTGGTAGACTCCATCATTCCCGACGCACAGGCCGTGACGGCGCGTGTGTCCAGCGGGAGCGGCAACATCCGTATCACGCTGAAAGACCTGAAGGAACGCGACTACACGCAAATGGAAGTGGCAGAGAAGCTGTCGAAAGCCGTGCAGAAAGAAACGAAGGCACGTGCTTTCGTCCAACAGCAATCCTCGTTTGGCGGACGGCGCAGCAGCATGCCCGTACAATACGTGCTGCAGGCCACCAATATCGAAAAACTGCAAGAAGTACTGCCCAAGTTCATGGAACGTGTCTACGAGAACCCAACCTTCCAGATGGCAGACGTGGACCTGAAGTTCAGCGACCCCGAAGCCCGGATACAGATAGACCGCGACAAGGCGGGAACGATGGGCATCAGCACACGCAACATCGCCCAGACCTTGCAATACGGCCTGAGCGGCCAGCGCATGGGCTACTTCTACATGAACGGCAAGCAATATGAGATATTGGGCGAAATCAACCGCCAGCAACGCAACAAGCCTTCGGACCTGGTGGGCCTGTACATCCGCAGCGACAACGGCGAGATGGTGCAACTGGACAACCTGGTGCAGATTGTCTATGGCACGGCGCCGCCCAAGCTCTACCGCTACAACCGCTTCGTGTCGGCCACCGTCTCCACGGGGCTGGCCGAGGGGAAGACCATCGGGCAAGGCATTGAGGAAATGGACAAGATTGCCGCCGAAGTGCTGGACGACACCTTCCGCACGGCCTTGTCGGGCGACTCGAAGGATTACAGCGAGAGTGCGTCGAGCCTGATGTTCGCCTTCATACTGGCCATCGGACTGATTTACCTCATCCTGGCTGCACAGTTCGAGAGCTTCAAAGACCCGCTGGTCATCATGCTCACCGTGCCGCTGGCCATTGCCGGGGCGCTGGTGTTCATGTACTTCGGCGACATCACGATGAACATCTTCAGCCAGATAGGCATCATCATGCTCATCGGCCTGGTGGCCAAGAACGGCATCCTCATCGTGGAGTTTGCCAACCACAAGCAAGACCACGGCGAGGACAAGATGCGGGCCGTGAAAGACGCTGCCCTGCAACGCCTGCGCCCCATCCTGATGACCAGCTTTGCCACGGTGCTGGGCCTTATCCCGCTGGCTTTCGCTTCGGGCGAGGGTGCCAACCAACGCATCGCCATGGGCACGGCGGTATGTGGGGGTATGATTGTCTCCACGCTGCTCACCATGTACATCGTGCCAGCCATCTACAGCTATATCTCGACCGACCGGAGCAAACTGAAACAAGAATAGCAACTTTCGCTGCCGGATACAAGCAATCAACTCTCAACGATTATAAAAGACCCTATCAACGATGAAACGACTTTTACTTCCTCTCATATCGCTGTGCGCACTGGTTGCCGCCGCGCAGCCTCCTGTCTACACCCTGAAAAGATGCCTGGAAGAAGGGCTGCTCAACAACTATTCGCTGCGCATCACGCGCAACCAGGAAAAGGTGAGCGAAAACAATGCCACGCTGGCCAACGCCGGAGCCCTGCCCGTGATAGACCTCTCGGCAGGATATAGCGGGGAACTGGCGGATACGGAAACAAAACTGCGCGCAACAGGAGCCACCACACGCGAGAACAGCGCCTACGACCAGACCATCGACGCAGGCATCAACCTGGAGTGGACGCTCTTCGACGGATTCAACATCACGGCCGAATACCAACGCCTGAAGGAACTGGAGCGGCAGGGCAAGACCGATACGCGCATCGCCATCGAAGACCTGGTGGCCAACATCGCGGCCGAATATTACAACTTCGTGCAGCAGAAAATCCGCCTGAAGAACTTCCACTACGCCATGTCGCTCTCGCGCGAACGGGTGCGCATCGCCGAAGCCCGCGTGCATGTGGGAAACGCCTCGCGCCTGGATTACCTGCAAGCCCGCGTGGACTTCAATGCCGACAGTGCGCAATATGTCAAACAGCAGGAAGCCCTGCACACGTCGCGCATCGAGCTGAACGAGCTGATGGCCAACGAAGACGTGGACGAGTTCTTCCTCATCCGCGACAGCCTCATCGACATCAACCACATCCTGGACTTCGATGAACTGTGGCGCGGCACACTGGACATCAACGCCTCGCTGTTGCGCGCCGACCAGAACCAGGCCATCGCCCGGCTGGACTACAAGAAGGTCTGCTCGCGCGACTATCCCTACGTCCGCCTGAACGGGGGCTACGGCTACACGCTGAACCGCTACGAGCTGGCGGCCAACTCAAGGCGCAGCACACTGGGGCTGAACTTCGGGGTGACGGTGGGCTTCAACCTGTTCGACGGCAACCGGCGCCGCGAGCGCCGCAACGCCAGCCTGGCCGTGGAGAACGCACGCCTGGAACGCGAACAACTGGAACAGACGCTGCGTGCCGACCTCAGCAACCTGTGGCAAGCCTACCGCAACAACCTGGAACTGCTGAAGCTGGAACGCGAAAACCTCGTCGTGGCCAAGGACAATTATGACATCTCGCGCGACCGCTACCTGCTGGGCGACCTGGCCGGCATCGAAATGCGCGAGGCGCAGAAGAACCTGCTGGACGCCGAAGAACGTATCCTCTCGGCCGAGTATGACACCAAAATCTGCGAGATTTCGCTCCTGCAAATCAGCGGGAAGATACTGGAGTACTTGCGGTAGGAGAGGCTTCAGTTGACGAGGCTTCAGGCAACAAGGAGCGTGCTTGTTGGTTGTAGCTCGTAGCTCGTTTCCTCGTCAACTTGTCAACTCGTCAACTTGTCAACTCGTCAACTTGTCAACTTGTCAACTGAAGCCTTGTAGACTGAAGCCTCGTCAACTCGTCAACTAAATAAATAAGAACACTTATGGACAAGAAGATTGATGAAGAACTGCTGGACAGGCCGGTGGATATCCGCCCGAAGCTGCCCAAAACCGCCGCGTCTTCCTCGGCAAATTTCCCGGCAAGAGCGGCGACCCGAAAGACAACAACATCTGCATCATCCGCCTCTCCGAAGTCTATCTCAACGCTGCTGAAGCCGGTGTGCACCTGGGTGGCCCTGAAGCCGAAAGCGGGCGGCAGTACTTGAACACACTCATCGGCCAGCGCACCCCCACGGCCTCCATGCAAGTATCAGCCGAAGACTTCACCATCGACCGCGTGCTCGACGAACGACGCCGTGAACTGGTGGGCGAAGGTCAAATCTTCTTCGACTTCCTGCGCAATCAACGGGCCATTACCCGCACAGGCAGTTGGCATCTGGGCACACTGAAAACATCCAATGCCCAAACCATCCAACCCACCGATCTGCGCATCGCCCTGCCCATCCCCCAATCGGAAATCGACGCCAACCCCAACATGGTGCAGAATGTGCGGTAAGCCCTAAATACTTTGCCTGCATAAAGCCCTGGCCTGCATAAAAAAGAAGCCGCAAGCCTGACAGACCTACAAAAGAATCTGCCAGACTTGCGGTTTCTTAGAGCCTGTCGTTTAAATTTTCATTTGCTCTGTCACCCCGAGCACAGTCGAGGGGCCTCACTACGCACCTGAAAAGTATTAGGGAGATGTTTCGACTACGCTTCAACCCCCTCTTTGCTCCCCCGTTTGGCGGGGGAGAGCAATGCTCAACATGACAGAGAGAGCGATTTTTAAACGACAGCTCTTATTTACAGCAAAATGTCATCGCTCAGCGTATATTCACCGGCCTCTTCCGTCACCTGTTGCTGAAGTTCAGCCAATGAATACTCCTTCCCGCTAAACTTCACCGTGGCCACGGGCGGGTCGAGGGTGACGGTGGCGCTGACGCCTTCCAACTTGTTCAATGCCTTCTCTACGTGCATACGGCAGTGTTGACACATCATGCCGCTTACTTTGAATTGCTTTTCCATTGTCTTTTCTTCTGTTTTAGTTTGACATATATCCCTTGATTCTTCATTCTTCATTATTAGTTCTTCATTCAAAGTGGATTCTTCGTTCTTCATTTTTCGTTCTTCATTAGAAGAGAGCTTCTTCCGGCGCAGGCGCAGGCTATTGGTCACCACGCTGACACTGCTGAAAGCCATGGCTGCCCCGCCAATCATGGGGTTGAGCAGGAAGCCGCAGACGGGGTAGAGCACGCCGGCGGCGATAGGCACGCTTATCATATTGTAGATAAATGCCCAGAAGAGGTTCTGCCGGATGGTACGCACGGTGAGGCGCGAGAGTTGCAAGGCTTCGGGTATCTTGCGCAGGTCGGACGAGATGAGTGTCATCTTCGCCACGTCCATGGCAATGTCGCTGCCGCTGCCCATGGCAATGCTCAGGTCGGCACGAGCCAGGGCGGCGCTGTCGTTGATGCCGTCGCCCACCATGGCCACCACCTTGCCCTCCTTTTGCAACTGGCCGATGTAAGCTGCCTTGTCCTGTGGCAATACGCCGGCTTTGTATTTCGTGATGCCGGCCTGGCGGGCAATGACCTTGGCGGTGGCTTCGTTGTCGCCCGTCAGCAGGTGGACTTCTACCCCCTCGGCTTGCAGGGTGCGGATGGCATGGACGGACGAAGGCTTAATGCGGTCGGCAATGGCGATGACGGCCAGGACTTCCGTCTCATTGGCAAACCAGACGATGGTTTGTCCTTCTGCTTCCCACGCTGAGGCGTTTTCTTGCAGGGCGGAAGAGATACGGCGGCCTTGCATCAGGCGGCGGTTGCCCGCATAGTAGGAAATGCCGTTATAGCTGCCCTTTACGCCTTGTCCCGTCACGCTCTCGAATCCATCCACCTTTTTAAATGAAGAATGAAGAATACCCGCTTCGCGGGGAAATGAAGAATGTTCGTTGAAAGCGGCAAATTCTTCATTCTTCATTCTTAATTCTTCATTAAGATTCAGTTCTTCATTCCCCAAGATTGCTTCTGCCAGCGGGTGTTCAGACATTTTTTCCAAAGCCAACAGGACAGGAGCGTATGCCTTAGCCTCATCATCAGCCCAAAGGATGTGTTGCACGACGGGATGCCCTTCGGTCACCGTGCCCGTCTTGTCCAGCACTACGACATTCACTCTCTTGGCTGTCTCCAGGCTCTCGGCATCTTTAATGAGGATGCCCCGCTCGGCCCCCTTGCCGATGCCTACCATGATGGCCGTGGGGGTAGCCAGTCCCAAGGCGCAGGGACAGGCGATGATGAGTACCGTCACCAGTGCCAGCAGGCCGTGGGTAAAGCCTTCCGAGGAGTCGAGCATCATCCAGAGGATGAACGAGAGCAATGCGATGCCCATGATGGTCGGCACAAAGACAGCCGCCACCCGGTCCACCAGCTTCTGCACGGGCGCCTTGGAGCCTTGCGCATCCTGCACCAAGTGGATAATCTTCGCCAGCAGGGTGTCCGTCCCCACCTTCTCCGCGCGGAAGCGGAAACTGCCTTTCTGGTTGATGGTGCCGGCATAGACCTTGTCGTCCGGTCGTTTGGCCACAGGCACGGGTTCGCCGCTCAGCATGCTTTCGTCCACGTAAGAGCTTCCTTCCGTCACCACGCCGTCCACGGCGATACGTTCGCCCGGCTTCACCTGGATGATGTCGCCGGGACCTATCTGCTCGATGGGAACCTCTTTTAATGAAGAATTAAGATTTGGTTCTTCATTCTCAATGATTAGGGTGACGGTCTTGGGCTGCAATCCCATCAGCTTCTTGATGGCCTGCGAGGTATGGCCCTTGGCCCGCTCTTCCAGCAATCGTCCCAGCAAGATGAAGGCGATGATGACGCTCGACGACTCGAAGTAGACGTGCGGCGTGATGCTACGGGACAGCCAGAAATCGGGGAAGAACAGGTTGAACACGCTGAACAGATAGGCCACGCCCGTGCTGCTGGCCACCAAGGTGTCCATGTTGGCCGAGCCGTGGCGCAGTTGTTTCCACGCATTGACGAAGAAGCTGCGCCCCAGCCCGAAGACTACGGGCGTGGACAGCAGCCACGTGCTCCAGCCCGCCCAAGGCCGGTCCATGAAGCCCATGCCGATGACGGCGATGGGGATGGCCAGGAGGATGGCCCACGTGGTGCGTCGCTTCAGCGATTGGTATGTCTTGCGGTGTGCCTCTTCCACCTCGTCCGCCGTGTGTTCGTCGTGGGTGATGACGAGGTCGTAGCCAGCCTCCTGCACCGCGTGTTGCAGGGCTTCGGGCGAGGTTTGTGACGGGTCATATTCCACCAGTGCCGTAGCGGCGGCATAGTTGACGGCTGCGTGGCATACGCCCGGTTGCTTGTTCAAAGTCTTGTCCACACGGGCGGCACAGGCGGCGCAACTCATTCCCAGGATGGGAAAGGTGTCTTGGGTAGTAGTCTTTTCCATACGTATTGTTCCTTCCTTTTTTCTTTTCGGGGGCAAAGGTAAGGAGGAAAGGCGGAACGGATGTTACAAGATTATGGATGAGATTTATGGAATTCCGGATTGCCACACTCTCTGTTATGCTAAGTAGGATTTCATAAAGTAGTCGTTTATATTTAGAGTCTGTTTGAATTTTCATTGTCGCTGTCATCCTGAACGAAGTGAAGGATCTCACTGTGTGCCGAGAGTATTCGGGAGATGTTTCGACTTCGCTCAACATGACAGAGAGCAGGATGAAGGCGATGATGACGAGGTCATAGCCGGCCTCCTGCACCGCGTGTTGCAGGGCTTCGGGAGAGGTCTGTGACGGGTCATACTCCACCAGCGCCGTAGCGGCGGCATAGTTGACAACGGGGGTTACAAGATTATGGATAATGTTTATAGGTAGATGTTGAAACTTGGTTTATGTTATTTGTACGCCATAAATTCCCCTTTTTGCCATATACGCTGCATGTGGGCGGATTTGCATAGAAAAATATTTATATTTTGTCGATACATGTATCATCGAATTTTTATTGCACACTGCTGCATCATTGCTATTCCTCCGCTGCTAAATCGAAGAAATAGCGAAGGGATAGCGAAGGGATAGCGAAGGAATAGCGAAGGAATAGCGAAGGGATAGCATACAGGTTGCTTAAGAGATATAGGAAAATTCTTTCCCGTGGAAATTATTGTAAATCGTTGGCAATTAATATAATATACTGATTATGGAAGAGAATCCGCATGCTCGTATGGACTCCGGGGTTTATCCGCTTTACAGCTTGTTTGGAGTGTTTGGCGTTTGCACACAGGTTCAGAAGGAGGTAAGTCATGCTGTTTTATATTTGGTAAAATAATTATACTTGCAAAGTAGTGCAGACACACAGTCATCCGGGGCAACGTATTTGTATAAGTAAGTAACCAGAATAAGCAATAAGGTATCGGGATTAACCACAGATGGCACAGCCGGGACTGGTTTGCACAGATTCCTTAAACTGTATTTGTCATGGGTAGGCCGTATGTGAGGCCCCTCGACTATGGCTCGGGGTGACAGGGAAAATGAATTTTAAGCGCTAAAAATTAACGCGGCGGAGTATGGGAATAAAGACTTTATTCCGTATCTTTACGCCCGAAAACAAGGCTGCAGTGGCGGCGGTTTTCATTTTATTGGATTACTAATTAGCATTTGCTATTTGTTCTATCACGTTGAAACCTGAGAAATTTCAAATATTAAGAGTTGAACAAGTTGTAGATGTCTGCGCATAGCGCGGGCATAACTTGTACTCTTAATGGTTTTCTCAGGACCACAACGTGAGCAAGTTAAGGCTCGCGTTTTTTTGTGTCTCCTGAGAAAAAATAGAGAGTAGCATTGCGCAAATAGCTATAACTTATGCCAAAGTCACTACTTGAAGAACTGCCCAAAATAGCAGCCGAGGGCAGACGGGAAGCTCAGCAACTCCTGGAGCGTATCAACAGTGGTACGCGCATCGGGCTGCAAACCAATGAACTCGTCTTGCCCTCCAAAGATATATCCGGACTTTGGCGGGGCGAATTGCCACAATTTTCTCTTCGCGGGCAGTGGATGAACCGCTTGATTTACGGGGAGAATCTGCTGACCATGCAGGCCTTGTTAGTAGGTGATGAGGCTACGGGGCTTCCATCGTTCCGGGGCAAGGTGGACCTTATTTACATTGACCCACCTTTTGACAGCAAGGCGGATTATCGGACAAAGATTAATCTACCCGGTGTAGAGATTGAGCAGAAGCCAACGGTGCTGGAGCAGGCTGCATATAGTGATACTTGGAAGGACGGAACGGTGTCTTATCTGAGGATGATGTATCCACGGCTGTTATTGATGAGGGAATTGCTTTCGGAGAAGGGAAGTATTTATGTACATATTGATTGGCACGTGGGGGCGTATGTAAAGATTTTGATGGATGATATATTTGGAAAAGCTAATCTAATGAATGAAATAGTTTGGCATTATCAAAGTGGGGGAATACCTATGAGTTGTTTCGCAAGAAAACATGATATTCTTTATTTTTATAAAAGAGGACAGAATACTTGTTTTAATGATAAAGATGCCACATTCCCGCGTAATAGATGCCAAGCTTGTGGAACACTTGTAGATAAGTGGAATAATCTTAAAAAAGAAATAGATGAAGATGGTCGCATATATAGGACTATAAAGTCTGCTGGGAAAATATATCGTTATTATGATGATGAACCAGTTTTATTGCCAGATGTATGGTTTGACATTAATCATATTCAACAAAAGGATCCACAGAGAAGGGGTTATGCCACCCAAAAGCCCGAAGCCCTCCTCGAACGCATCATCAAAGCCAGCAGCAACGAAGGCGACCTTGTCTGCGACTTCTTTGGTGGGAGCGGCACCACGGCCGCCGTGGCCGAACGTCTGGGTCGTCGCTGGATAACCTGCGACATCGGCAAGCCTGCTTCCCTCATCATGCGCAAGCGTTTCATCGACCAAGGCGTAAAGCCCTTCCTCTACCAAGGCATTGGCGACTATCAGAAGGAAGCCTTCAGCAGCAGCAAGTTGGTGAAGAAAGTGGGCGACCTGAGCCGCATTGTGATGCAGTTGTACGGCGCCATCCCTTTCACCGAAGAGCAACTCAACGACCGCAACTGGGGCTACCTGAAGTCCACGCGCACCCTGGTGCTGGTGGACAGCCCCAACAAACTGACAGGCACCGCTACCCTGCGCCGTGCGTACGAGGCACGCCAGACCCTGCTGGGAGGCGGTTGGGCCAAGGTGGTGGTGCTGGGCTGGAACTTCGCCTTCGACATCAGCGAGGCCATCCGCCGCTACGAGGGTGCGGTAGAAGTGCTGGTCATCCCGCCCGACCTCCTGGACAAACTTGCCAAGAAAGGCCTGAAGAAGCTGGTGGACGACAAGTCGGTGCGCTTCAGCACCCTGCAATACCTCACCTGCCGCCCCATGAAGGTGCTGCCCGCCTCGGAGGACGAGGACAACCTGGTGGTGGAACTGGACAACTACGTCCTCCTCTCGCCGGACAATATCCCCCTGGACGACCGCGACAAGGAGAAGTTGCAACAGGTCATCGACCGCGACCCGCTGGCCCTCATCGAATACTGGAGCATCGACCCCGACTATGACGGCATCACCTTCCGTAGCCGCTGGCAGGACTACCGCGAGAACACCGCCAACGACCGCGACCCGCTGCACTGCGTCTATACGGCCGTGCTCCGTGTGCCCCGTCGAGCCGGACGTACAGTGTGCGTCAAGGCGGTGGACGTGTTCGGATTTGAAAGCATGGTGGTGGAAACGATGAAATGATAATTTAGTGGATTGACCACAGATGACACAGATAGAACAGATTTGCACTGATTTATTAATAGAATCTGTCATGTCGAGCTTGTCGAGACATCTCACGTAACGTATGAGGAAGCCTTATGTGAGCCCCCTCGACTACGCTCGGGGTGACAAATACATCTGTGTCCATCTGTGCCATATCTGTATCATCTGTGGTTCAAATTCCAGTTTGCTCAATAACTTAACATATGAAACCAGATATTTCCCTTGAACTGGCCCGCCGCCTGAACGAACAGGTACAGACGGCCTGGGCCGACAGCTCGATGCTGGAAGCAGTAACGTCTGTGACGGCCGACCTCCTGCGTTATTGGTTTACCGAACCCTATGTGGACGAGCGTCCCTGCAATTTCCACGAAGGACAGCGGCAGTCCATCCTGAATATTATCTATCTGCACGAGGTGCTGCACGTGCAGACCGTGCTTGATGTCTACGAACAAGTGGCACCGGACCTGTTGCCCGAAGCCGACTTGGGCACACTGGCGCAGGAGAAGTACAGCTTCCCCAAATATGCCGTGAAGATGGCCACCGGCACAGGCAAAACTTGGGTGATGCACGCCCTGATGCTGTGGCAGTTTCTCAATGCCCGCCGCGAAGAGACTCCCTCGGGCCGCTACACCCGCCATTTTCTGGTGGTGGCCCCGGGGCTCATTGTCTACGACCGCCTGCTCGATGCTTACTGCGGCCGCTTGCGTCCCGGCACGGCTGAACGCGATGTGCAGACCAACGACTTCCACCGCAACGCGGAACTCTTTCTGCCGCCAGCCTATCGCGAGGAGGCGTTCAGCTTCATTGAGACCAACACGGCGGACAAGGACAACATAGGCCGCAAGGTGACGGGCGACGGACTGATAGCCCTGACCAACTGGCACATCTTCCTGGCGGAGAAAGAGGAGGAGGAAGAAGATGTGGTGACGAGCCTCTTTCCCGTGCGCCCCGGCACCAGTGCGGGCAACGTCCTCGATACCCTGGACCGCCGCTTCCTGCGCGGCGACGTGGTGGACTACCTGGCTGCACTGCCCGAACTGATGGTCATCAACGACGAGGCGCACCACATCCACGAGCACAAGAAGGCGGGCGAGATTGTGGAGGTGGAATGGCAGAAGGGCCTGAGCCACATCGCCCGCAGCAAGCAGGGACGCTTCCTGCAACTGGATTTCTCGGCCACACCCTACGACACGGTGGGCACGATGGCGAAATCGGCCAAGCTGTACTTCCCCCACATCGTCTCAGATTTTGACCTCTCCACCGCCATGCGCCAAGGTTTGGTGAAGACCCTGCTACTGGACAAGCGCCAGGAACTGACCGAACTGGAGCACCTGGATTTCCGGGCCGTGCGCGATGAGCGGGGACAGGTCATGGAGCTGAGCGACGGACAGCGGCTGATGTTGCGCGCCGGGCTGGAGAAACTGCGACTCCTGGAGGAAGGGTTCCTGAGGATAGACGCATCGAAGCATCCGAAGATGCTGGTGATGTGCGAGGACACCCTGGTGACCACCTACGTAGAACAGTTCCTGCGCGGGGAGGGACTGGCGGAAGAAGAGGTTCTCCGCATCGACAGCAACCGCAAGGGCGTATTGGGCGAAGCCGAGTGGCAGCGCGTGCGCGAACGGCTGTTCAATGTGGACCGCTATGCCACACCCCGTGTCATCGTGTCCGTGCTAATGCTGCGCGAAGGCTTCGATGTGAACAACATCTGCGTCATTGTCCCCCTGCGTTCGTCGCAGGCACCCATCCTGCTGGAGCAGACCGTGGGCCGCGGCCTGCGCCTGATGTGGCGTGAGCCTCAATACCGAGAGGAGAAAGAGGAAAACCGCCGCCTGGTGCTGGTGAAACGGCAGCAGCCCAAGTCCTACCTGGACATGCTCTCCATCATAGAGCACCCGGCCTTCGAGCAGTTCTACAAAGACCTGATGGCCGAGGGCCTGGCCGCCGAGGATACCGGAGAAGCCGGCAGCACCAACGCCACGGGCGACCTGATGCGTGTCGGGCTGAAGCCGGATTACGAGGAGTACGACTTCTTTTGGCCCACGGTGGTCCGCGATGCCGAGGAGGAAATCACGCCCGCACAGATTGACGTCCGCACGCTGGCTCCCTTCACCGCCTTCACGCTGGACTACCTGCGCGAGCACCTGGCTACGAAAGGCGAGACCTTTCTGTCCGAAGCCGTGATGACAGAGACCCGCTTCGGCAAGTACGAGGTGAAGGCCGACCTTTTCAGCGCCCGTTCCTACAACGACTACTTGCAGAAGCTGTTGCGGACCGTCACTACCCGCATGGACCGGGTGGGTAAACGAGGCCGGCAACCCATGCCTGCCATCCAGATTAACCAGGCAGACATCGTGCGCCTGCTGGACCTGTATATCCGTACCCGCCTGTTCGGCCGGACGTTCGACCCCTTCCAAGATAATGACTGGAAGATTCTGCTCTCCAAGAACGGCCTCGTCACGCAGCATATTGTCAAGGAAATGAGCGTGGCCATCCACCGGATGCAGGAGAACGTGGAGTGCAGTGAGGCGGTGGTGGAGAAGACATGGTTCTCGTCTGTCCCCACACTGTGCGTCCGCGAGAATTATTCCATGGAGTTGCAGAAAGTCATTTACGAACGGCTGGGCTATCCCTCGCACGGGGGCGGGCTGGAGAAAGCTTTCATGGAGTTTTTGGATCGGGATGCCTGCGTGGAGCGTTTTCAGAAAATCAGCGAGAGCCAGCACGCCTTTGCCAGCCTGTACTACGTGCGGCAGACGGACGGACTGTTGGCTTCCTATCATCCGGACTTCCTGGTGTGCACGGCCACGCATATCTACGTCGTGGAGACCAAGGCCGACGACCGGGTGAGGGACCCCAACGTCCGCTGCAAGCAACAGGCCGCCGCAGCCTGGTGTGCCAAGATAAACACGTTGCCGCCCGCTGACCGCCTGGAGCGTGAGTGGGCATACATCCTCCTGCCCGAGTCGGACTTCTACCTGCAGTCGGCCAACGGCGCCACGCTGGAAGACATGGCCCGGCTGAACCGTGTGACGTTGGCAGCGACGCCGGACAGGTTGTTGTAAACGGGAATGAAAGTTGCAGGGAGGGCGGATAGGCTCAAAGTTCGTCCAGCCCCTTGCGCTTGCCGCCTTCCGACCGCTTGAAGGCACTGGGAGTGAGGCCGGTGATTTGCTTGAACTGCGTGCTCAGGTAGGCGGCGCTGGAGTAGCCCAGGCGGTCGGCAATCTCGTTCAGTGTCAGTTCATCGTAAGTCAGCAACTCTTTGGCGCACTCTATTTTCTGGGTGATGGCATATCGTTCGATGGTGCTGCCTGTTTCTTCGGAGAAGGCTTTGCTCAGCGTGCTGTAATCCTTGTGCAAAAGCTCGGAAAGGTAGTGGGAAAGATTGGCGGAGGGAGCCGCTTCGCGGTAGTGGACCAGCTGGATGACGGCATCCTTGATTTGCTCCACCAAGCGGGCACGCGGTGCCTCCAGCAGTTCGAAGCCTTCTGCCTCCAGGGCTTGGCGGAGACGGATGCGGAGGGCATCGTCTACCTCTTCCCGGACCACGGCTATGCCCAATTCCACGGACAACGGGTGCAGGCCAAGTCTCGTGAGGCAATCTGTCACAGCCCGGATGCAGCGGGGACAAACCATGTTCTTGATGTGGAGGGTAGTGGTCATAGGCAAAATCCTTTCTCTGCAAAAGTACGAAGAAAGTTTGGAACTCCGATTTTCTCCGGGAGATTTCTCTTGAAGCGGACTTCCCGGAAACCTGGATATCCGCCAGGGGGCTCAGGCCAATTTCAGAAAAGTGCACTGCCTATGTGTCTGCGAACGACCTCCGTTCCACCCCGCGAGCCAATCCCGTCTGTACCGCTCCACGCATGAACAGATATACGACGAAAGCCAGCCACAAAGCATGGTTCCCCCACGCCTCCCGCAGTCCATAATAGAATCCGAAGAAGCAGGCAGCCGCTATCGCCATTGCCAGGAGCATCCCCCGTGTGGCGGTGGCCCCGATGAACACCCCGTCCCACACAAAAGCGGCCACACCCGCCGCAGGAATGGCTAACGCCCACAGGAAGTATTCATCCGAAGCGGCTATCACCTCGCGCTCGTCGGTCAGCAGCCCCAGAAAAACATTGCCGCCCAAGGCATAGGCCACCGTAAACAGGAGAGCCATGCCCGCTCCCCACACAAACAACCGCCGCACAGTGGCGCGGAACAAACTCCGGTCGCCGGCACCGATATAGCGCCCGCTCAGCGCCTCGCCGGCATAGGCAAAGCCGTCCATCACGTAGGAAAAAAGCGTGAAAAGCTGCATCAGCAACGTATTTACTGCCAAGACGATTTCCCCCTGAGCGGCTCCAGACGACGTGAAAAACAGCGTCACCGCCACCAGACAGAGCGTGCGTAAGAAGATATCGCGGTTCACTCCAAAGAAACGTGCCATGGCTTCGCGCTGCCATATCCCTTGCAAACCAGAGAAAGAACGGCGCAAACTCCCGTAACGACGGAACCACAGTCCTGCTCCCATCAAGAAACCGGCCCACTGCGCCACAAGCGTCCCCAGAGCTACCCCTTCCACCTTCATCTGGCCCCAATAGACAAACGACAGGCTGGCAGCTATGTTCACTACATTTTGCGTAATGGCTACAAACATGGGAATACGTGAGTTCTGCATGCCGATATACCACCCCGTCAACCCGTAAAGCCCCAGCATGGCCGGAGCCCCCCAGATACAGATACGGAAATACGCCGTAGCCAGTTCACGAATCTCTTCCGTAGGATGTATGAACAAGAAAGCTGCCTGCACGATGGGCGCTTGCAAAGCTATCAGCAGCGAAGCCACCAACAAGCCCAATCCTACGGCACGCACCAGCAGCCGGCACATCTCGTCGGTATCCTGCCGCCCATAGGCTTGCGACGTCATGCCGCTGGTGCCCATGCGCAAAAAGCCGAATACCCAATAGATGATGTTAAACAGCAAGCCCCCCACGGCAATGGCCCCGATGTAAGCAGGGCTGCCCAGATGCCCCACGATAGTGACATCCACCAGCCCCAGCAAAGGCACAGTAATGTTGCTCACGATGGAAGGTAAGGCAATGTGCAAAATCTGTCTGTCAATGGGTCTCATGAATCAGTAGACATTTCTGTAAGATGCAAGTTCCGTCCGTTGGTTCAATATCCACGGAAAGTGACATATATCCCCCCCAGCAGGCATGAGAGGTAATTAGAGTCGATGTACACGTGATCCATGTAAAGCCTTCCTCCGCCCCGATAATCCAGCGCTATGGAGTTCAGCACGCTGTTCGCCCAGAACCAATGGAAGTCATAATACTCTTCCCAACTTTTGCCGTAATAACTGCAAAGCAAAGACTCCTCTCCGGTGCCGTCGGGATAGAAAATGATTTGGTGGTCAATCTGCGTGCCGTCTTGATCCGTGTACAAACCTTCCCACATCCGGTTACAAAGTTGCCACGTAGCGCCTCCATTGTCGGGCGGATAATCTCCGCCTTTGATTTCACAGCCGCCCAATCCGGCCAAGAGAGCGATTAGAAGCATGCAATGGAATAGTTTTTTCATAAACAATCTGAGTAAAAAAATAGATTATAACCCTCGTCACTTATAAAACATACGCCACTTCTTTGAACAAATACGCACGTTCCTGCCCATGCCTGTCCTGCAAGACAAAACGTCCGTCTCTTTCCACACGCAGCAGCTTTGCCTCAAAGCGCCCTTCCCTGTCTTCATACAGATGCCATCCTTCGCGACGGAACAGCGCATTGGCATAGCGTCCGGCTATGTCGGCAGCCACAGCAGCACAGGCATCTGCCTCTGCAAGTTGCAAAGCTTCGTAATAGTCCTTTACACGCCTCATGATGCCGGCCAAGATTTCCCCGCGGTCGTACTCCCGACCTGTGATTTGCTTCAATGAAACAGGATTGGGAGCATCGCTGCGAAACACCTCCTGGTTGATGTTCACCCCAATTCCTGCGATGCTACGCCCGATGCCACCTGCTGATAATTCGTTTTCTATCAGCAATCCACAGATTTTTTTCTCTTCCCAATATATATCGTTGGGCCATTTGATACTGAAGCCTCCCGCCTGCCGCTCCAGTTCTTCCTTGACAGCCAGAGCAATGAGCTGCGACAAAAGGAACTGCTGTGGTGCGGCAAGGAAAGAAGGATATAGCACGAAACTGAACATCAGGTTCTTGCCCCGTTCCGATTCCCAGGTATTTCCCCGCTGTCCTTTACCGGCTGTTTGATAGTCAGCACAAACGGTGGTATATTCTGCCACATGTTCCCGGTCGCAAAGCTGTGTCAGGTAACGGTTCGTGGAGTCCGTCTCTTCCAGTGTCAGGAGCGGGAATGAATAGGTTGTTGTCATTTCTGTCATGTTCAAGTAAATATGGGTGAATCAAAAGCATCTTCGATGTGAGTTATCCGAAACTGTCCCTTTGTTCCTACCACGTCGATGATGTCAAAGCGCACGTCTGCCTCTATGTCATGCAACTTGATGTAGGCATCCGCAGCCACTACAATGTGGCGTATCTTTTTCCAATCCACCGCTTCGTGCGGTTCGCGGAAATCCGTATTCTGCCTTGTCTTTACTTCAACGAACACCAGCACGCCGTCCTTACTTGCCACGATGTCCAACTCCAAACGGTTCTTCCTCCAGTTACGGTCGCAGATGGCATATCCTTGGCTTATCAAATAGTCGGCGGCGGCATCTTCGCCTGCCTTCCCGAGCAGATTGGGTGCGCTCATATTCTTCTCTTTTTGTTCTTCTGATGCAAATTTAGCCTTTTTCTGTTTTGTAATTGCCGAAGGAAGCTTAAATTTGCAAACGTTATGAGGAAAAGAAACAAAACCGGTGCGAAAGCTGCCATGTGCGGACGGAAACGCGAGCAGCGCATAGTCTGTCTGATGAGCGACGAAGAGTTGCGCATCGTTGACCGCTATCTGGCTCATTATAAGATTACGAACAAATCGCGCTGGTTTCGGGAGACTATCCTGGGATTTATTCACAAGAACATGGAAGACGATTATCCCACACTCTTTGGGGAACACGATATGAGGAGGTAAGAAAAAAGATGGACGACACTTACTACATGAAACAGGCTTTGGCCGAAGCCCGCCAGGCAGCCGAACGTGGCGAAGTGCCTGTGGGGGCCGTGGTCGTATGCAAAGACCGTATCATTGCCCGCGCCCACAACCTGACCGAAACACTGACCGACGTTACAGCCCATGCCGAAATGCAGGCCATCACGGCCGCCGCTTCCGCCTTGGGAGGCAAGTACCTGAACGAATGTACCCTGTATGTCACCGTCGAACCTTGCGTCATGTGTGCGGGAGCCATAGGCTGGTCTCAGTTGAAACGGCTGGTCTTTGGCGCGGAAGACGACAAACGAGGCTATCGGCGTTATGCCCCGCAAGCCCTGCATCCGAAGACTGAGGTTGTCCAAGGCGTCATGGCCGATGAATGTTCCCGGCTGATGAAAGAGTTTTTTGCCGCCCGACGATAGACATCGGACACGGCAACCGGCTTCCGGCCTCTGCTTATTTCCCCGTATGCGTGAAGAAAAAAGCGGCCATTCCGATAAGAATCACTCCCAATACACCGTAGAACCAACGCGCCTGCCGACGACCTACGTTGCGCACCACGAACTGCGCATTACGCGCCGTAAAGAACCAGTCCCAATCCAGCAATGCCGCCAGCAGGGACAAGCTGCCTGCCAAGGCAAAAATGCCCTGTATGATATATTGGCTGGCCATACGCTCAGTCCGGATTTTCCACAGTAAGGAACCGCTCTCCGTCCGGCTGCTCTTCGATGGTCACCTTTACCGTATCGCCGGGCAACAGTTCTTCTATCAGTTCCGGCCATTCGATGAAGCAGACGGCACCGCAATAGAAATAATCCTCATAGCCCATGTCATACACCTCTTCCAACTTTTTGATTCGGTAGAAGTCAAAATGGTAAATCAGCTCACCCGTCGTGTCCGAACGATATTCGTTGACAATGGCAAACGTGGGCGATGTGACCATATCTGTCACCCCCAGCTCTTCGCACACAGCCTTGATGAAAGTGGTCTTTCCGGCTCCCATTTTTCCGTAGAGAGCGAAAACGGTATGGTCACCCATCAGCCCGATAAACTGGCGGGCCGCTTCGCGAATCTGTTCCAGCGATTGAATCTTGATTTCAGTCATATGCTTTTATATATTCTTTTGAATGATATTCTGTTTACGCCTGCGGTATGTCCACAAACTCTTCCCGACCTTGCACACGGCATAGATGACAATGGAGAAGAATATGATGGACGCTCCCGAAGGTATGTTTTCCCGGAAGGACAGGTACAGCCCGCCCAAGCAACTGAGATAGCCTATGCCAATGGACAGCCAGACGATGCTCGCGAAACGTTGCGAGAAAAGATTGGCCGTCATCTGCGGAATGGTCAGCAACGATATGACCAGCACAATGCCCACCATGCGAAGGCAAGCCACGATAGTCAGAGCGATGAACATCATCAGCACATATTCCAGCAACTGCACCCGCAGCCCCTGAGAACGGGCAAACTCGCGGTCGAACGCCACGTAGACAATCGGGTGGCGGAAAAGCGTGAAAAACACCGCCAATACCCCGGCCACACAGCCCAACAACAGCAAATCGCCCCGCGTGATGGTCAATATGTTGCCAAACAAGTAGGCCGACAAATCGGGCGCGAACCCCGGCGACAGGAAAGTGAACATCACCCCCACCGCCATTCCCAAAGCCCAGAACACGGCGATGGCCGAATCTTCGCGCATCTCCTTACGCTTGCTCAGCCACTCCACGCCAAAGGCCGATAGCACGGCAAACACAGCCGCAGCCAGTATGGGCGGCACCCCTGTGTACAAGCCCAATCCGATGCCTCCGAACGAAGCATGAGTCAAACCACCGCTGATGAACACCAACCGCCGCGTGACGATGTATGTCCCCACCAGTCCACAGGCAATGCTGGCCAACAAGCTGCCGATAAGGGCATGCTGAATGAAAGTATATTGCAATAAATCCATCATTTCTTTCTGCTACTGTTTTCCGTTTCTCCGCTCTCCAATAATGAGGAATACCTCGTCTTTCAACGTTTCGGGCAGCGCGATGCCCCGCAACTGAAGGCTGCGTACCCAGCCGGCCACATCTTCCTCGCGCATGGTGTAGAACACATCACGGAACTCATCTTCCTGTTCAGCCGTATAACCGTCCGGAGGCGTACCGATATAACGGTCCAGTTCCTCGTCGTCGTAATATTCAATCTTTTTGCTCACGGCAGCCAGCAGACTTTCTTTTTCGCACACCTCGTGCTGCCCGCAACACTCCATGTCGACCGGGTTCACTTCGGGCAGCGCCTCTATCTCGCCCCGTTCCACTTGTTGTTGCAACTTTTTGTTTCGCACCATGCCTGCCACAGCAGCAAACACAGCCAATGCCAGTAACGCTATGATGAGTATCCACATGCGGCTATCCTTTCTTCGAACAAATCATCCTCTCCCCTTTTGGACAGAAAGAGCGGACAAAGATACATTTTGTTTGGGAGAAATGAAATTTATGGAGAAGGTAAATTGCGATTCATACTTCTGGAAGCAAAAAAGAGATTTCCCTCCTACCAAATTCGTACTTGCTCCCTACCTTCTCCCTACCTCGTCCCTGTATATAGACAAGGACCAGGTAGGGAGGAGATACGAAGTTGCCCCCTCTTGCCTCCCCGTTTGGCGAAAGAGAACAACGCCCGGGATGACAGGGAAATGAATTTTAAATTTTGTGCAGGATGAATTTGTACATTTTAGTTTAGTCGTGGTGACTTAATTCTCCTCCTCCGGGGAGGAGGGGAATTGAGTTACCTATCTTGCATCTAATGTGGAAATGCACCTTTTCATCCCGAAACAAACTCTTATTACCGATTGAGTTTCGGTCATGTTGTTGTGCTCACCCGATAACGGTGGAGAACAACACCCGGGACGACAGGAAAATGAATTTTAAACAGGATTAAAACAAGCTTTGAGGATTAAAATATTGGTTTTGACTTTGAAACTTCAAACCAATGAAGTAACTTTACGATGTATTTAGGTTTCTGCACCTATAATCATAGTTGTTGCAAATAAAAGAATCGCCATGACATATCCGGAAATACATACTTGTGCCGAGCTGACGGCTTTCATAGATGAGATTGGTTTCCTGCCATTACTGCGTATGGGCCTGACGGGCTGGTCGGCCGAAGAGGTGGTCGATGAAGATTGCCAGTATACACCGTTGCCGGATGGTGGCTGGGAGTGGCCGCTTTGGGAATGGAAAGGACCGGTCATCCGGGAAAGCGCTTGCGCTTATGGCAAATTCTTTATGGGAAAAGCCGGTTTTGTGTCCAAAGACTGGTGGCCTGATTTCTGCAACTGGCGCCGGTATCGCAATCCTTATCCCGCACCGGAGAGCATTGAGGAAGCCATTTTGTTGACATTGAAAGAGAACGAAAGCATCATAACGCGTGATTTACGTGCTTTGTGCGGGTTTACGGGAGCAAAGATGCGCAGCAAATTCGATGCTTTCCTTACGCGGTTGCAGATGGGTGGTTACGTCGTGACAGAAGACTTCGTTTATCCGCGTGACAAGCACGGACGGTCCTATGGCTGGGGATGGTCTTTGTTGACTACTCCTGAGCGCCTGTTGGGGCGAGAGAATTGCCATATCAACAGAAGTCCGGAAGAATCTTACGAACGGATAAAGAGACACCTTAGAAAAATATTGCCGGATGTCTCGGAGAAACAAATCAGCCGGTTGTTGGGATAAGCGCCATCAGGCATCTTCCTGGATGTGAAATCCGGCCTTCTGCAAATCTTTCCAGAAACAGGGATAAGATTTAGAAACAACTTCGGGCTTGTCGATGCAAAGGTCTGGAACGAGCAGGCAAGCCGGCGCAAAAGCCATTGCCATACGATGGTCTTCGTAAGTGGAGATGACAGGTGCCTGATGTGCGCGACAGCGTTCTCCATTCCAGGCAAGAGTGCTGTTTTCCTCGCAGGTGAGAGCATAGCCCAGTTTGCGCAGTTCGTTGATAAGCGCTGCCAGGCGGTCGGTTTCTTTGATTTTGAGGCTTTGCAGACCGGTGAAGCGAAAGGGAATATCCATCAGGCAACAAGTGACCACAAAAGTCTGTGCCAGGTCGGGGATGTCTATCAAATCGGCTTCCAGACGGGAAACGGGAGTGTCACCAGAACTGAGGATGATTCCCGTAGGGGTATACTGGGTCTTTACGCCAAGGCGGGCGAAAAGGGTGGCTCCACGGCTGTCACCTTGATAACTTTTCTCAAACAATCCCGGCAGTTCTATCTTTATCGTATCCTCTCTCCTGCCCTCTTTTCTATTCTTCACCCGGAAAAGCGCCATGATTTCGTACCAGTATGACGCGGCGCTCCAATCGCTTTCTACGGTATAAGATACATCTTGATATCCACCGGGATAGGCCGTGATGCAGTCTGCCGCTGTCCATTCAACCCTTGCGCCGAAATCGCGCATCAGTTGCAGGGTCAGTTCGATATAAGGGCGGGAGATGATGTGTCCCGTCAGCCGGAGCGTCAGTCCTTGCGGCAGCATCGGGCCAATCATCAGTAAGGCAGAGATGTATTGCGAACTGACATTGCCTGCCAGTGTCGCCTGGTTGCCTGTCAATCTTGTGCCTGTAATGCGCAAGGGTGGAAAACCTTCATTCCCGGCATATTCAATCCGCGCTCCGAGGCTGCGCAAAGCATCTACCAAGATACGGATGGGACGTTGCTGCATACGTTCTGTACCTGTCAACAGACAGCAGTTATCGGATGCCACACTCAGATAAGCGGTAAGAAAGCGCATGGCTGTACCTGCTGCCTGTATGTCAATAGTGCCTTGGGGAGTATTCAGGGCACGAATCATGACGCGCGTGTCGTCACAGTCGCTCAAGTTGGAAAGCTGTGACTTGCCTTGAGACAAGGCGTGAAGTATAAGCGCACGATTGCTGATGCTTTTAGAGGCGGGCAGGCCGATGGTGGCTTGCAGGGTATCGGGAGCAGAAAGTCGGTATTGCATGTTCAAGAGGGTTTAATGAATTATCCGGTTGCAAAAATAGGGATTCTTTGGCGACCTTGGTAACAATGTTTAGAAATAATAAGCAAAACATGGGCAGAGCAGTCGGGCAATCCTTGGTAATTTTGCCGCGAAAAAATGATAACGACATGTTCTGGTATTCCTTTTTCTGTTGCACGATGCGCAGTTGCACATATAGGTGCCAATCGATAGGTGGGAAACCAGAGATGGTTTTTACTTCAAAATAAAACGAAATGAAAAAAGAAAATTCAAAGTTTTTTTTGCTGCTTTTGTTGGGAATGTTGACAGCATTCGGCCCGTTTGTAACCGACATGTATTTGCCCAGTTTACCCTCGATGGGCGAATATTTCAGCGCCACTTCTTCGCAAGTGCAGTTAGGACTGACAACCAGCATGATTGGTTTGGCAGTGGGGCAGGTTTTGTTTGGCCCTTTGAGTGACCGTTACGGACGGCGCAAGCCGTTGATAGTGGCGATGTGGATGTTTCTGGCATCCACGTTGCTGTGTTTGTTTTCTCAAGACATTTTTCAGTTTGCGGCGTTTCGTCTGGTGCAAGGCATTGCCGGCGCGGGAGGCATAGTTATCTCTCGTTCGGTAGCAGCCGATAAGTTTACAGGTCGTGAATTGGCTAAGATGTTGGCCGTGATAGGTGCCATTAATGGAGTGGCCCCTGTGGCCGCACCCATTGTAGGAGGTGTGTTTACCAATCTTATTGGTTGGAAAGGCATTTTCTGCATTTTGTTGGGATTGGGCGTGATTCTGCTGGCGTGCAGTTATCGTTTTCGCGAGTCATTGCCGGCTGAGCGCTGCTCAATGGCCAGGTTTAGCGACATGTTCCATAGTTTTCGTATGGTATTGAGCGACCGTCAGTATATGGCGTATGTTTTGCAATTTGCTTTTGCCCAAGGAGTGTTGTTTGCTTATATCGCTTCTTCCCCTTTTATTATTCAGCAACACTATGGCTATTCTCCGTTGGTATTTAGCGTTTGTTTTGCCATCAATGCAATGGCCATCGGGGTGGCGGCTGCGTTGTCTGTCCGTTTCCATCGAGCCCTAAGCAGCACGTTGTCCGGTTGTGTGGCCATGCTTGTCCTGGCCTTGGCCGAATGTCTGGCCTTGATGCATGGATGCAGCTTCTGGGTGTACGAAGCGTTGTTGTTCGCCCTTTTGTTTGGCATGGGGCTGACTTTTACATCTACTACAGCCTTGGCTATGGAGTGCCAGCGGAGCAATGCTGGCATGGCTTCTGCATTGCTGGGTGCAATGGGGTTTGCTTTGGGAGGCATCGTTTCTCCTTTGGTCGGATTGGGTGATATTATGCATGCCACGGGGCTGACCTTTGTTGTCTGCTCGCTGGGGTCCCTGTCGTGCGCACTGATTGCTTTAGGGCGTCGCCGTGTACGTCTTTATTTTTCGTTCAGCACATCCCAAAAGCGCTGAGGCAAGCAGATGTTGGATACATCTACAGCCGGACGGAACAAAGGGGCAATGTCCCGCGGGGTAAATCCGGCAATGCCACACCCGATTTCAGTGACAAGAAATGTCAGTTCCGGGTGCATTTGGGCAAAGCGAATAAACTCGTCCACATAAGGACGGATGGCCTCCGGCCCGCCGTGCATGGTTGGGATGCCGTAGGTCTGCCCTTGCAGGCCTGCGCCTTGCCCCCACACGGCACCCCATTGGCGCCATGCTTGCAGGGCGGCGCCTCCACCGTGGGCACCTTCCAGGTTGCTGCCAAATACGAATATCTCACCCGGCTTGAGGGCGGTGATACAATCAGATGTGATTCGTTGTTTCATACGCTTGGTTTGGTTACTTCATTGAACGGTTGGTTAAACATTTAACGGTTTGCTGCCTTACGATGCGGCAGGTTGCCTCCTCTGGATGCGGCAGGTTGCCTCCTTAAGATGCGGCGGGTTGCCTCCTCAGGATGCGGCGGGTTGCCAAATATTGCTTTGGCGGGTTGCCAAGTCCGGCAGTATTTCCGAAGGACATTGGGCAATCGGTTCTATTTCATGCCGCGTGCCTTGTATATTTGTTCTTTGGCATTGTTGATTTCCTGGAATTTTTCCTCGGCAGCCCTCCTTACGTCTTCACCTAATGTGGCTACCCGGTCAGGATGGTGTTTCAAAGCCAGTCGGCGATAAGCTGCGCGTATCTCTTGATCTGTCGCTTCCGGTGTGACTTCCAGCACCTTATAAGCTTGCTCCAATGAGTTTCCACCTAAATTAAGCATCGATTCTGCTTCTTGGATGGAAAGTCCCATACAGACAGCCACTTCTTTGAGTGCCTCCACCTCCTCTTGGCTGATATGTCCGTCGCTTTTGGCAATTTCGGCTAAAAAGCTGAGCAGTTGCAAACGTTCTTCGTAAGACAGATTAGCAGCTATTTGTGCTCCACAGTCACGTATGGTATTGCGAAAAGCATTCGGATTATGCGCGTCCATGCGCTTGCGTTCTTCAAAGAGATTGAGCAATATCTGTTCTCCCTCGCGTACTGCCTGTTCGCCGAAATTCTGCCGGAGGAAACGGCGTACATATTCCATCTCGCTATGCATGATTCGCCCGTCGGCCCGAATGATATACGAAGCCATGACTAACATGGAAAAAAGAAAACTGTTGCGTCGTCCTGCATATGGATTGTCCTCTGTTTGCCCATACATGTCCGTGTTGCTTGCCGCAACGTTGCTATTATCAAAAAAAACGCCTAATGCGAATCCTGCTAATGCGCCTAAAGGGCCTCCTGCCATGAATCCAAGGATGCCTCCAATCCATTTTCCTGCTCCCATATAATTTACAGTTTTTAGTGATTAAAATATCAGGTTTTCATTTGGACAATGTGCCACAAAGATAGGTATTCTTTTGGATAGAGCAACACCCCGAAAAGGGAAAAATAGACATATATCTTTTTTAAGAAAGGACAGAAGCTGACCAACGACAAGTGGTACCCCCGCACATTCGGCTAATCCGACACCACCGAACGGACCGTGCCTCGGGCCAGGCGCGTCTCGATGCAATCGCCCGGCAGCAAGGACGAAGCATCGCGCACCACCCGGCCGTCTTTCAGTGTCAGGCTATAGCCTCGCTCCAACAGCTTACGGGGCGAGGCATCTTCCAGACGCTGCCCCAACAGCTCCAGCCGGTGGCGCTGGCGGGCCAGCATGGCTTCCGCCCCCTTCGCCAAATCCTTGCGCAGCATCAACAGCGACAGGCGCGTCTGCGAGACACAGCGGTAAGCCCCCGCCGGAACACGCCGCTTCAAGGTCTCCAGACGCGCCTGTTCCTTGCGCAAGACGGCCGACACCCCCTGCTGCAAGCGGGCAGCCAAGGCATAAAGCGCCTCTGCAGCCTGCTCCGCACAAGACACCAGATATTCGGCAGCAGCAGTGGGCGTCTTCACACGGACGTGCGCCACACTGTCCAGCACCGTATCGTCTCGCTCATGACCGATGCCCGTAATGATGGGCAGAGGGAACTGGGCACAGGCAGCCGCCAGCAAGTAGGTGTCGAAGCCCGACAAGTCGGAAGTAGCCCCTCCACCCCGTATGATGACCACCACGTCGAACTCATCCTGCCGGGCATGGATGGCGTCGAGCGCCGCCAGGATGCTGTCCTCTGTCTGCTCGCCCTGCATGACGGCCGCAAACAACTCGACGTGGAAATAATAGCCGTACGGATTGTGCCGCAACTGGTGGCAAAAGTCGCCGTAACCGGCAGCCGTGGGCGACGAAACGACCGCCACGCGCTGGGGCAACACAGGCATGGGCAACTCTTTGTTCAGAGTCAGCACCCCCTCGTCTGCCAACTGCTTCAGGATGGCACGCCTGCGCTGCGCCAGGTCGCCCAACGTATAGGCCGGGTCGATGTCATACACCACCAGGCTGAATCCATATAACTCATGAAAAGCGACCGCGACCCTGACCAACACCTTGATGCCCGGAGCCCAGGCCTGCCCGGTCTCCTCCTCAAAGTAAGGACGCAGCACCTGGTAGACATTGCTCCATATCACGCCACGGGCCTTGGCCAGCAAGGCATTGCCCTGGGGGGATTTCTGCACGAACTCCACATAGCAGTGGCCTGCGGCATTGACACGCACCTCGGCCAGCTCGGCCTGCACCCAGTACGAGCCACTCACCCCCTCCTCTACGGCCCGGCGCACCAAGCCATTCAGTTCGTATAACGACAAGGCTTCCATAAGACACACAACGCCTCAGCGGGCAGAACGACAGGACACGTATGCCTGCCACAAATCAGGAATCCCATAACCATAGACATTGTCCGGATACGCAGCCCGGTCGCCCGAACGGCGTACCAGCTCCAGCAGCTCCTTGGCCGTAAGCTCCGGACAGGCCTGCCACAGACAGGCCACCATGCCACACATGATGGGCGCGGCAAACGACGTGCCATTGGCCGTCCCCTGGTTGCCATTCGTGCGCATGACGTCCGCCTCCAGCCCCACGGCCACCACATCCGGCTTGACACGCCCGTCGGCCGTATGGCCCACGGACGAGAAAGGTGCCAGCACCCCCTGCCTGTCCACGGCACCCACCGTCAGGACATGCTCCGCATCGGCGGGAGTGGTGATTTTCTTCCACGGCTCCATGCCGCAGTTGCCGGCACTGCACACCAGCACCATGCCCTTGTCGGCCATGTGCGACGCCTGCCGGGACATCAGGGCGCGGCGGCCGTCCAAATCGCGCAGGCGGTAGCTCTGCGACGGGTCGTCGTACTCATAATATCCCAGCGAAGTGTTCACCACATCCACGCCCACACTGTCGGCAAACTCGACCGCTGCCGCCCAATAGTCTTCTTCCACCGGTTGCTCGCTGCGTTCGTCTTCGCTGCGCAACAGCCAATAAGCCGCCTCCGGGGCCGTACCCGTCATCACTTCCGGCCGATTCATGGCCATGCACGACAACACCATCATGCCATGACTACCTTTGGCATAGACATCCGAGCCCGGCTCTACGAAGTCACGCGTCCCCAGCACACGGATGTTGCGCATGGCCTTCATGCGGTCGGCATTGTGGAACCCGGCGTCGATGACGGCAATCGTCATCCCCTTTCCCCGGAATCCGGCCTCGTGCAACTTATGGCCGCCACTCAAGGCAATCTGCCTGAAGGCCATGCCATACACACTGTCGGGATGCACAGTCGGACAATCTGACAACGAGTCACGCCCGGCCGCCTTCACCTCCCAATAGGCAGGCGTCCTCTTCCACACCCGCTCTACCGAACGGACAAACGGCAACGAAGCGATGCGGGCTACCTGGGCCGAATCACTGCACGACACGGTCACGAAGTTTTCCCATTTCCCCTTGACCACCACCTTGACGCCCTGTCGGCAGATAGCATCCACATACGCCTGACACACCGGCAAGTCCGTAGAATCGACAGGCAAATGCTGCCTCTTCCTGCGCTCGATAGCCTTGCGGGAGAGGAAATCTCCCGGACGGTCCAATGAATACTCCGTAGCCGCCTTGTCTTTCAGGCAAACGCGGTACCTTAACGAATCTCCTTCCGCCCATGCACCGGCCAGTGGCCAAAGCAGGACCAGACACCAAACGAGTTTCTTCACAAACATGGTTCTATCCCTTATTTCGATTGTTCCACATACATCCCGATGCCCCGCTGGGAAGCGATAAAAGCCCCTCCCACAAGACGGTCTCCCAGATAGAACACGGCAGACTGTCCCGGTGCGACGGCCGAAGCCTCCTCGCGGAAGTGCACCAACAGGCGGCCGTCGTCCAGACGGTTCACCTCGCAGGGAAGCGGCTTCCCCCGGTAACGGATACGCACACACACGTCCGGGTTGCCCAGCACTTCACTTTCATCCACCAGCAAATCGCGCTCAGCCAGCATCCACTCCGTCTTCAACTGCCCGGCATCGCCCAGCATCACCGTGTTCTTCTCCGGATTGATTTTCAACACATATGCCGGCTTGCCCAAAGCAATCTCCAAGCCCTTGCGCTGCCCGATGGTGTAATAAGGAAAGCCCTTGTGCTGGCCCAGCTTTACGCCTTCTGCATTGACAAACCATCCCGGGCCCACCTCCTTATCTATCTCCGGACAATGCTCGCGCAAGAAGTCGCGGTAATCGCCTTTGATGAAGCATACCTCCATGCTCTCACCGTCTTCCGCCTTCACGGCATACCCCTTGGCACGCAAATAATCGCGCACCCGGGGCTTGGTATAAGTCCCCAACGGAAAGATGCAACGGCGCAGCACCTCTTGCCCCAGCCTCCACAAGAAGTAAGACTGGTCTTTCTTCTCGTCATCGCCCACGCAGACATAGACATGCCCGTTCCGCTCTGTCAGACGGATGTAATGCCCGGTCGCCATGTGCGCACACCCCAGCTTGTCCGCCCATTCTTCCAACAGGCGGAACTTGAACAAAGGATTGCACATCACGCATGGATTGGGTGTGCGCCCCGCACGGTATTCATCCATAAAATAGCGCACGATGGTATCGCGGAACCCCTCACGCACATCGGCCACGTAATGCTCCACCCCCATCTCACGGGCCAAAGCCGCGGCCTCCGCCGGTTCATCTCCCCAAACCCACATGGTCACTCCGATGACCTCATAACCTTGTTCCTGCAACATCAGACAAGTGGCGGTACTGTCGATACCGCCACTCATACCTACCAATACACGTTTGTTCTTTCCTATTCCGTTCCACATTATAATATGTCAACTAAAAACACAGTTTGTAAATGTCCGTATAAGAAACATTCTCTAAATGGGGCACGAATTCTGCCGAAAGCAAGACCGAAATGGTCTTTGCACGAAAATAATCTTCAGACATGTATATGAATCCATCATAAGCACCATTCTCCCCATAAGAGTTTTTCAACAGATAATAAAAATCACCCGCTTCATCATGAGCAGTACCTACAATATGCATCATATGATCATCCGTTGTCGTAAAATCTTCGAAGCCTTTTTGTCTGGAATCTTGTGTCACAGGACTATATGGCCAAACAGCCACTCCATACCGATTACTAAACGTCTTTTCGCTCACATCACCATGCCATACCACTGTATGTCCCTGTCGCAGAGATTTGCGCACCGTCTGCTCCAATTCATCCAACGGAAGATTAAGATAACGGGCATGTTCCCAATTATCAGGAACTTCCAACACAAATGGTTCATAATAAGGATGATGTGAGACGCTAGCTAACTGTACATAACCTTCCGGATTCAAATGCAACGAATCAGCAAAAGACAGCGGAGTATATCGCACCCCTTTGTAGACAAAGCTTTCCGGTACAGGCCCCATCTCTCTATCCAACAATGCAACCGCACGTTTACGATAGATTTGGAAGTTCTTTTCCTTTACCGCTTTTTCTGCCAATTGCTTGAGTCTCTCCAAAAGATTACGATGATCGAATCCACGCTTACCTCTCACTTGTCCCCGATATGCCTCCCAAGGCACAATGCCATTTTCTTTCAGCACACGCAAGAACGAATGTCCCAAACCTCCGTTTCTGATTTCCTCACGACCTCGAGAATAACAGTAAGCATCAAACTGATTTAAATATTTCTGCCGGACAACAAACATAACCGACAAACGTACCGTGTCATCCCGTACGGCCAATAAATCTGATTCCAGCAACGAAGCGGTAGCATATGCCCAACAAGTAGAAGTCCAACCTTGATTCAACACAGAAGTGCAGGGCAATATTGTATCATTCTCAAAATTATATGCCATAGGAGGTATCTTGCTATCCGCACAAGCACAGCACACACACAACAACAGCCCTACCTGCAACTTATCCCACAAATAACGCCTCATGACAAATCAGCCCTTCATTCCTTTGGTTTCTTATTCTCTTGAGTATCGTTCTGCAAATCCTCACCCCAGTGCACACGTGCTTCACGCTCCTCGCGCTCACGCACCTCCTTGGCCTTGCGGGCATAGACAATGATGCGCAACGACTGGTCGTAAGTGAAATAATTGTACATCCAGTTCAACAAGACATTGACCCGGTTGCGCACGCCCAAAATGGAGCGCAAGTGCACCACCAGCCACAACACCCAGGCAATCCAGCCCTGCGTCTTGACCTTCTTGAACTCTGCCACAGCCCTGTTGCGCCCGACAGTGGCCATCGACCCGAGGTTCTTATAATGGAAAGGCTTCAAAGCTTTCTTCTTCTCCATCCGCTTCAAGTTCTCGGCCAGGAGCTTGCCTTGCTGAATGGCTACCTGTGCCAACTGAGGATGCCCGTTGGGATAATCCTTGTCGGCCGTCATGATACACTGGTCGCCGATGGCAAACACATCCTTCAGGCCTTCCACACGGTTGTAGGCATCCACTTTCAAGCGGCCTCCGCGCCCTAAACATTCAGAAGGTATATTACCGATGGAGACGGCTTTCACGCCACTTACCCAAATAAAGGTACGCGTAGGAATCTCCATGCCGTCTTCGAAAATCACCTTATGATCACGATAATCCGTCACTTTCTTGTGGAGGCAGACATTCACGCCCATATTGCGCAAGAACTGCTCGGCGGCGGCAGACGATTCGGGCGACATACCGCCCAGCAGACGTCCGGCAGCCTCTATCAAGAATATGTTCAACTGGCTGCTATCCATGTCCGGATAATCGGCCGGCAGCACATATCTCTTCATCTCGGACAGCACACCGGCAATTTCCACCCCCGTGGCACCGCCACCCACAATCACGATGTTCTGCAATTCATTACGCTCCTGTTCGGTAGCACAAGTAATGCTACGCTCCAAGTTGCTCAACAAAGCATTGCGCAGCCCCATGGCTTCCGGCAAAGTCTTCATAGGCATGGCCTCTTCCTCCAGGTGTTTGTTCCCAAAGAAATTGGTAGTGGTACCGGCAGCAAAAACCAAGTAATCATACTCCACCTTGCCAATGGACGTTTGCAGAATCTTACGGTCTGGGAATATGCAACGGGCTTCGGCCATTCTAAAGTAGAAATTCTTGCGCTTCCGGAAAAGTTTCCGGAAAGGGAATGAAATAGAGCTTGGTTCGATGCCCGAAGAAGCCACCTGGTAAATCATCGGAGGAAACTGATGGAAATTATTCTTGTCCACCAGCACCACCTGCATGCCCGACTTACGAAGTGCATTGGCCAACTTCAAACCGCCAAAACCTCCACCTACTATTACAACTCGCTTAGCATTTGTCTTTGCAATATTAAAACTCATACGCTTCTTGTAGATTATAAGTTCTTGAAACAGCCGCAAAAGTACAAAAAAAAGTGAAACAGGACACAGGGAACGGGAAGTTTCTTTCACACAGGACCATCGCCAGCCGACAGTCTGAAACACTTGTAACATAAATGAAACATATATGACATAATTACATAACAACTATTTCGGATTTTTGCAATCCAAAATAACCCTATCATAACCAACAATGAGAAAAAACATTTGCATGTTGCTTTTGTCCATGCTCCCTTTGGCCGGCCATGCCCAAACCAACACAGCCAACGAGGACGGGAAAGTGATTGACAAAGAAAAGCTGGAACAAGAAGACTACAAGCCAGAAATCCACGGGACTATCCGGGCCAAATACGAATATCAGACAAGCATGGGCGCCGGACGCTTCGAAGTGCGCACCGCGCGCGTCAGCATCACGGGCAATGTCTTGCCCAAAGTAGCCTATAAGGCAGAAATCGACCTGTCCGACGAAGGGCAAATCAAGATGCTAGACGCATACGCCCGCCTCTTCCCCCTGAAAGACTTCACCGTCACCGCCGGACAGATGCGCGTCCCCTTCACAATCGACGCCCACCGCTCGCCCCACGAACAATACTTTGCCAACCGCTCGTTCATTGCCAAACAAGTGGGCAACGTGCGCGACGTAGGACTGACACTGGGATACACCT
This sequence comes from Bacteroides sp. ET71, assembly GCF_023336905.1. Lineage (GTDB taxonomy): Bacteria > Bacteroidota > Bacteroidia > Bacteroidales > Bacteroidaceae > Bacteroides. The sequence goes on along the minus strand of NZ_JAMBLS010000016.1, from coordinate 5,838 downwards.
TCCCCACAGCCATGCCCATCATCCTGGAAGGAGGACTCTACAACGGTTCCGGCCTGACCAACCAAAAAGTATGGCACAAAGACGTGAACTATTCCGCCAAGGCACAACTCTTTCCCGCCGACGGCTTCAACCTGACACTGAGCGTGCAAGGCATCCAACCGGAAGACGTATGGATGCACTCTTACGACATTGGTGCCTATTACGAAACAGAACGTTTCCACATCGAAGCCGAATATCTCTACAAGCAGTATTCCCACAACGCTTTCGACGACGTGCACTCCGTTGACGCTTTTGTCAACTACGACCTGCCCTTGCGCAAGGTATTCAACAAAATGTCATTCCTGGCCCGCTACGACATGATGACCGACCACAGCGACGGCGAAACCCGCGACGAAAACACCGGGGCACTGAGCATCACCGACTACAAGCGCCACCGTCTGACAGCCGGCATTACCTTCAGCCTCAGCAAAGCTTTCCGCACCGACCTGCGCCTCAACTTCGAGAAATACTTCTACCCCGAAGGCAGCATCGCCAAAGAATCGGAACAAGACAAAATCGTGCTCGAACTGATGGTACGTTTCTGAGGTCTCCGACCCCTGCCCTGCCCCTCCGTATTCGCACCATTGCCCTACCAAAGTCGTACCTCCTCCCTACCTTCTCCCTACCTCGTCCCTGTGTATGGACAAGGACGAGGTAGGGAGGAAATAGGAAAAAGAAACGAAAAAGACAGGAGCCCATTTGCTTTTCTCGCCCCAAATGTTTATATTTGGGAATCGAAGAAGAAGCAATAGCATGGCAAATCCATTACTTCCCGGCCTGGCCTGGCACGAACAAGAGAAATTGTACACCCGGTTGCGGCAGTACAATGAAGGGCGCCCTTCCTACAAAGAAACAGGTGCATATCTGGTCGTGCTGCCCCGTCCCGGACATTCCAACTACACGTTGTGGATTTACTCCCCGCTGCCCGGACGCCAAAGCATCTTCTACCTGCACGAACTGGCTCCCGATGCCGAAGAGTCTCTGCGCATGGCCAGCAGTTGGTGCTACTACTCCTCGCGCCGACTTCTGGTGGTGGAATATAACGCCAAACACATGCAAAGCCGGGGCGACGACTTGGTGTCCTTCGGCAAATACCGTGGGCACTTTTTGCATGAAGTCCTGGCCGTAGACCCAGCCTATGTGGCATGGATAGCCTTCAAATTCACACCGCGCATACCTAAGCAAGAACGTTTCGTGGCGATTGCAAGGATTTACCATTCGGTACACCTGGACTTTCAACAACAGCGTAACCGTCAGGGGATACAAGGACATTTCTTAGGGAAAGAAGGAGAAAGCGTAAAAGACCTCACACTGACAATCACCAAAGTATGTACAGAAGATGACCCCTACCGGACGCAAGTGCAAGGCAACACCCCCTGCTTCTACGTGCGGCAGGTGTTATGGCTGAAAGACGCAGCCGGCAACTGCGCCACCTTCCGTGTGGCAGCACATACCCCCAGCCACGAATCGGGCGTACTGCCCGCACTCGAACATCCATTCAGACCGGGAGAAATCGTACAAGTAAAATCCGCACGCATCAGCCGTACCTATATAACGAAAAATGTACGCTGGACACGGCTCACATACGTAAAGTTTCAGAGGAACAGATTGGTTTAGAAATATTAATCTTCTGTAAGCGAGCCCTAAAACCATTTTCCCTTTTCAATATTAATATGTATATTTGCCCCCGATAAGCAGAAAGAAGGTTCAAGCGGGTTATTAACAAAACAGGCGACTTTTCAACTGTTTTCGCAATCTTTCTCCTTTTCAGTAGGTGCAATGAGAAATTATCGCTTATTTCGCCGTCAGATAAATATATAGAGATTATGGGAAAAATTATCGCAATGGCAAACCAGAAGGGCGGCGTGGGAAAAACGACGACGACCATCAACCTTGCCGCTTCACTTGCCACACTCGAAAAAAAAGTGCTTGTTGTCGACGCTGACCCACAGGCCAATGCCTCGTCGGGTCTGGGAGTGGACATCAAGCAGGCAGATTGCACCATCTACGAATGCCTCATTAATCGCACTGACGTACGAAAAGCTATCCATGACACCGAGATAGACACGCTGAAAGTCATCTCATCGCACATTAACCTGGTGGGGGCAGAAATTGAAATGCTGAACCTGCCCAACCGAGAAAAGATTCTGAAAGAAGTGCTTGCACCGCTGAAAGATGATTTCGACTACATCCTGATAGACTGTTCACCTTCGTTGGGATTGATTACGGTCAATGCGCTCACAGCCGCAGACTCGGTCATTATCCCCGTACAAGCCGAATATTTCGCACTGGAAGGCATCAGCAAACTGCTGAATACCATAAAAATCATCAAGTCGAAACTGAACCCGGCCCTTGAAATAGAAGGCTTCCTGCTGACCATGTACGACTCTCGCTTGCGCCAGGCCAACCAGATATATGAGGAAGTGAAACGGCACTTTCAGGAATTGGTTTTCAAGACGGTCATACAACGTAATGTCAAACTCAGTGAAGCCCCCAGTTTCGGCCTGCCCACTATCTTGTATGATGCCGATTCGACAGGCGCTAAAAATCACATGGCACTGGCCAAAGAATTAATAAGCAGAAACCAAGAAAAGCCTCTTTAATAAACTATGGTACAACGAAGAAATGCTTTGGGACGCGGACTGGACGCCCTCTTCTCGATGGACGAGGTACAGGCGGAAGGGTCTTCGTCCATCAATGAAATAGAACTGGACAAGATTTCCATCAATCCCAACCAACCTCGCCGGGATTTTGATCCTACAGCCTTGCAAGAGTTGGCAGACTCGATAGCGGAAATCGGTATCATACAGCCCATTACCTTAAGAAAGATGGGAGACGATGAGTACCAGATTATTGCCGGCGAACGAAGATTCCGAGCCTCTCAACTGGCGGGATTGAAAACGATACCGGCCTACATCCGCACGGCTGACGACGAGAATGTGATGGAAATGGCCCTCATCGAAAACATACAGCGTGAAGACCTGAACTCTGTCGAAATCGCCTTGGCCTATCAGCACCTGATTGACCAATATGGACTAACGCAAGAACGACTCAGCGAGCGCGTGGGCAAAAAGCGTACCACGATAGCCAACTATCTGCGCCTGCTGAAACTGCCCGCCCCCATACAGATAGGTCTGCAGAACAAGCAGATAGACATGGGGCATGCACGGGCATTACTGACGCTGGACGACCCGAAACTTCAGGTGAAAGTATATGAGGAAATCGTACAACACAATTATTCGGTACGGAAAGTCGAGGAAATAGTAAAGTCTCTGAGCGAAGGTGAAGCAGTCAAAAGCGGCGGGCGTAAACTCTCCCCCAAGCAGAGTAAGCTTCCCGAAGAATTTAATATGCTGAAACAACAATTATCAGGCTTCTTCCAGGCTAAAGTACAACTGACTTGTTCGGATAAAGGAAAAGGAAAAATCAGCATCCCATTCAATAACGAAGAAGAGTTAGAAAGGATTATAGGCATCTTCGACACGCTGAAAAACAGATGATAAAAAACAAACATACATATCGCCTTGCAATAGCCCTGCTGCTTTGCCTTGTACAAGCGGCAGGGATTGTAGCATATGGACAAACACGTCCGAGAGCCGCTCAGAAGAGAGCGCACCAGTTGACCACAGATACCCTTCAACCACCTGTCCATATTCAACACAGGGACACTTTACGCCCGGCAGCCATTCGCTCTTTAACCGATTCGGCCTTGGTTGTTCCGGCAGACAGCCTGGCCATAGCAGACAGCATTGCCGCGGAGAACAAAAAGAAGATGATGGAATTAACCGCCTCTCCCCAAATAAAAGAGCCACAGGCTTCTACGGACAGCCTAAGCAAGGAGATGAAACGGAAATTGTGGGTTCCCAATCCTGTGCGTGCCACGTGGCTGGCACTTGTCATCCCGGGCGGAGGACAGATTTATAACCGGAAATATTGGAAATTGCCTATTTTCTACGGAGGTTTCGCCGGATGTGCCTATGCACTGACGTGGAACGGAAAGATGTATCGTGATTATTTCAACGCTTACCGCGATGCGGCCAACGGCAACTGGAGCTCGACGAACATCACAGATTTGATTCCTCCTTCTTACATGAACCAAGTGTCACAGGAACGTCTGATCGACTTGTTGCGCCGAAGGAAAGATACTTACCGGCGATACCGCGACCTGAGTATTTTTGCCTTTGTGGCAGTTTACCTGCTGTCTGTGGTTGACGCATATGTAGATGCCGAACTATCCAACTTCGACATTACCCCGGACCTGAGCATGAAAGTAGAGCCGACCGTCATAGACACGCAAATCAACCACTCTACCAACAAATCAGTAGGATTGCAATGCAGTTTCCGCTTCTAAAAAGTATACAAATATAAGAACAGATAACAACCATGCATATAAAAACCAGCTTAATTGCCACATCGTTGTGGATGGGCAGCCTGTTGGCCGCCTTTCCGGCGCAGGCACAAGAGAGCGTGAATGTAGTCATCAACGAAAACGGCACGGAACATACAGAGACCATCGATTTGCCTATCAGCATGACTTATCCGCTGGACAGTCTGCTCAACGACTGGAAAGCCAAGACATATATCGATTTAAGCAAAGATTGCAGCACATCTACCATCAACCCCACATTCAGTGATTCCATCTACATCGACCGCCTCTCACGCATGCCGGTCATTATGGAAATGCCTTATAACGATATTGTACGCAAATTCATAGATACATATACCATCCGCTTACGCAACCAGGTATCTTTCATGCTAAGCGCCTGCAATTTCTACATGCCAATCTTCGAGGAAGCACTTGACGCCTACAACTTACCTCTCGAACTAAAATACCTGCCCATCATAGAATCAGCCCTGAACCCCTCTGCCGTATCACGCGCGGGAGCTACCGGCTTATGGCAGTTCATGCTAACCACAGGCAAATTATATGGCTTGGAGAGCAATAGTTTAGTGGACGAACGGCGTGACCCGATCAAAGCCACTTGGGCTGCCGCCCGCTATCTGAAAGACATGTATAACATATACAAAGACTGGAACCTGGTCATTGCCGCCTATAATTGCGGTCCCGGCAATGTCAACAAAGCCATACGACGTGCAGGCGGAAAAACAGATTATTGGGCTATTTATAACTATTTGCCAAGAGAAACCCGGGGCTATGTACCGGCCTTCATAGCGGCCAATTATGTCATGACCTATTACTGCAAACATAATATCTGCCCCATGGAAACCAACATACCTCAAGCGACAGATACAGTACAAGTGAGCCGGAATCTGCATTTTGAACAAATAGCAGATATTTGCCACATTCCTTTGGAAGAAATCAAAAGCTTGAACCCTCAATATAAACGCAACATCGTGCCGGGAAATAGCAAGCCTTATACACTAAGACTACCTACCGAGGCTATCAGTTCTTTCATAGATAACCAAGACACAATCTATAACCATCGCAGTACAGAATTGTTCAAGAACCGACGCACCGTTGCATCTGTGGGCACCCGGAGCAAAGCAACAGCCGGAGATGGCGAACTGACTTACTATAAAATCAAACAAGGAGATACTTTAGGAACCATCGCCAGAAAATTTGGTGTATCTGTACGACAGCTACGCAGTTGGAATGGATTACGTAACAATAACATACGAGCTGGACGCCGCTTAAAAATATACAAATAGCCTAACCGGAAGCTGCATTGATGAAAAAAGGAGCACAAAATGTAGCAAAAAATCCAGAAATCCTTTGCAGGAATAAAAAAAAGAACTACCTTTGCAGCCGAAAACAAAAGACAACTCCTTGATAGGAAA
>NZ_JAMBLS010000015.1 GCF_023336905.1 Bacteroides sp. ET71 | reverse complement strand
TGAAACATTATGGACAATCTGCATGGAAAACAAACAGTTACGGGGAAAACAAAAAAAAGACAAGGAAAAGGACAGGGGAAAAGAAGGAGAAAATACACATTATAATATATATAAAAGATGCCTGCATCGAGCTTTTACGATTTGACTGTATTAAAACATCATCACTTACTTTTCTTAGGAATAAAGAAATCTTTTTCTGTGAGACGACAATTCTTGGCAATACGCTTACAATAGTCCAGCCGCCCCAATGTATGACTACGGGTGTCTGATCCAAATGCAAATTTCAATCCAGCACGTTTGGCCATGCACACGAATTCTTCGTGTGGAACGTGTGCTGTATCGTTTATTTCGATGGCAATGCCCCTGACACGAGCTGCATCAATCAATTGCCGCATCCGCTCCTTAGTCCACAAAGTCTCATACTCCCGCTGGATACAAGCGGGCAAGAAAAGCGGGCAGGCGAATATGTCCAATGGTTCATCACCAATAAGGATGTCCAAGCAATGCGCCATATTACGTTCCATGAACGTTTCCGAATCATCTATATAAGCTGTGTATTCCCACACTCGGACGGTTTCTCCGTAACCATTTCCTTTTTCCACCACTTGAGGGTCCATCGCCACATAGTCAACTTGTGCAACCAAATCTGCCGATAAGCCCTTGGACCATCCGGGGCTCATAAGCTGCAAACCTACGTATACCGGATAGTGCTTCATTGCATCCAAATACGCTTTCAACTGCTCATCGCACGTGATGCCCCAAGGAGCCACATTTTCCATCACCCCGATTTTCAAGTTTAAATTCCGGGATGTTTCCAGTATCTCCTCCATGCTCAATTCCGAAGAACGGTGAACGTGCAAATCCATCAAAGGGAAACCCAATCCGTCCGCTTCCATTTTTCTTTTCCCGCTTTTTCCACCGACAATGGGCACGCCCCCTAACAAAGTACCAGCAAGTAATAAACCTGAAGTCCCGACAAAAGTCCGTCTATCCATAATCGTTTTTTATTTTGTGTTTATGTTGTTGATTTCCATTGCAAAGTTAGGCCAGCAGTCACAAAAGCCTTTGCACAATTCTCACTAATACTTGACCGATATTTGTTATTATCTCAGCTTGACGCACATGGAAAGCATCGCATCCGCCAATTGTACAATACCGAACGCACTCATAGAAAAGAAACATATAGATAAAAGCAGAGCCTGCCCCCCAAAACGAAAGCGAATGTACTTGCCTACAAACCATGCAGACAAGACATTCGCTTTTGCCGACTCTTTCACCGAAAGAAACCTATCGGCGGACTTTCTTCAGTTCCTGACGAACCATGTGTCCCCATTCTTTTACATCGTCATCTTTCCAATTTCCTTCAGAAGATGCTTTAGGATAAAGCATGGAACAAGTTTCATCTTTGTCCGATATCGACCAAGCTACCCAACTGATGGAATGACTGCGCATCCAGTCCACCCACAAGCTCCATTCTTCGGGATTGAGAGGCCCGTCGCCCGAGGCTTCCATGCCTGCACACTCGGAGACGAAGATGGGCAAGCCTTTGCCCAAGGCATAATCAGCACGCTCGCGCAACCACTGCCCGTGGGTGTTGGCATAGAAATGCAAGGTGTACATCAGGTTCTTGTAACCCGTAATGGGACTGTCTGCTGCCAGGTGAATGTCTTGATCCCAGTGGGGGCAACCTACCAGAATCAGCGCGTCGGGTTCGATGGCGCGGATGGTCTTGATAACTTCCTCCGAATAAGCCTTCACCTGTTCCCAACTGTCTTCCACGGGTTCGTTGAAGATTTCATAAATGACGTTGGGCACGCCCTTGTAGCGGGTAGCCATCTGGGTGAAGAAACCTTTGGCCTCTTCAGTGCGAATGCCGTGACTGTGCCAGTCGATAATGACATATACGCCGTTCGCGATAGCGGCATCAACCACAGCCTGCACACATTCCACACCCTTTTGCGGGTCATCGATATAAGCTCCTTCCAACTCTACGCCCATAGATGCGCGCAGCACTTCCGCTCCCCAGTCTTTGACCAGCCAGGCCACGGAAGAAGCATTGTAGAAGCGAGGCCAGAATTGATGCCATCCATAGCTGACGCCGTGCAGCACCACCGTGTCGCCCTTTTCGTTCATTAACTGAGTACCTTTTACCACTAAGGCAGGCACTTCCTGCTTCCGGGCCGAATCGTCAGCCGTATCCGCTTTTTTCTCGGTTTTAGAGGCGCACCCCATCAGCAGGACCAACAAGGCGCACCCGATACATGTTTTACTCAAAAGATGTTTCATACCTTCCATTATTTCAGTTTTTCGTTTTCCGCTTTGATAATCTCAATGGTAGAATCGGTAGCAAACACCGAGTTCAACCCTTGCTGTTCTTGAGCCGGGTCACCGGTGTAGTCGTCCCCACGTTCCCAATACTCATGGGCAGGATTGGCAAAACCGCCCCAGGCCCAGAAATTGCACCCGGCGAAAAGACCGCCACTTTCCCGGTCTTGCCGAATCAGGTCGAAGACAAACCGATAGTATTCATCGCGCGCCGTGGTCGGGGCGTCTTTGGAAAACCGGAAGCCGTCGCGCGGGAAACCGAACTCTTCCAGGACAATCGGCTTGCGATACTTCTTCGCAACCGCCATGTGCTGGCTGATGTATTGCTTCGTGTTCTCTTTAGCGCGAGGCAACAGTTCCGTCAGGCTGTCGGCCGTCACCCATCCCCAGTTGTATGGCCATATATGGATGTTCAGGTAGCTGATGTTAGGGTCGGAATGAACCTTTTCGAACAAGGCGATGTCGTTCTCGCAGCCCCACATGCCTTCGCTTCCAGAGGAAATCATATGATTGGCGTCCAAGGAACGAATTTGTGCCGCCACATCGGCCATCCAGCGGGCAAAGGGTTCCTTGTTTTCTTCGGAGAAGGCTCGCGGCTCGTTCCCGATTTGCCAGGACATCAAGGTCGGATCTTCCGTATATTTCAAGCCATTATAACGGTTCGTACGCTTCAGGATATAATCCACATGCTTGGCAAACAAAGCCTTCGCACTGTCTGACTGCTGGTACTGCTTCACATACTCCATAAACGCAGGCCAGCCGTCGATGGCCGGAACCACGGCATCACCATGGCCGGACCACTGGAGGTAAACGGAATATCCGCCGCTCCACTCCCAGGAATTGTTCAGGTAGAGCACGGCCGTCATGTCGCGCTTCTTCAGTTCGTTCATGAAGTAATCCAAGCCGTCGAGGATAGTGTCATTGTACACGCCGGGGGCAAGTTGCAACGAAGGTTCTACACGGGTCTTTATTCCGTCCGGCCCGTCGGCTCCTACCAGGGTGCGCAAGTTAGTCACACCGATGCTTTTCAAGAAGTCCAGTTCGCGAGCCAGGCGGTCGCGGTCGCCCCCACGGCCCGTAGAGCCCAGGATGGCCCCGTACCAGAAGTTGGTACCGACGAAGTAGTAGGGCTTGCCATCGCGTATGAACTGGCCGCTATCGTTCACTGTAATAAATGAATGTTTCACTGTTTTTTGAGGCTGATGAGAGCAGGCAGCCAAGCAAACGAGTAGCACTGCCCAAAGAGTTATCCGCAATTTCATAAATAAAGTTTTCTTCCTATTAAATCATTCTACACCCAACTGTTTCCGTATCCATGCCTGCCAGGCGTCCCACTGTTCCTGGTACCAGTAGTGGCCGGTCTCCAAGTAGGGATGCAACTCCTTGGGAGCTTCGATGAGGTTATAGGCCGCATGCATGGAAGTGGGCGGGCAGACCTCGTCGTTGTATCCCCAACTGTACCAGCCGGGGACTTTGATAAAGCGGGCAAAGTTGGCCGTGTCGTAGTAGCGCACTGTCTGACGCACTTTATCATCAGCTCCACCGTAATACAGGAAATAGTGCGGCCAACCGCAAGCACGTTTTTCGAAGAAGGCTTCGTGGTCGCACATGGCCGGATGCACTGGAGCTAAAAAGGTCACGCGCGAATCGAGAGCAGCCGTGATAATAGTTAAAGCGCCCCCCTGGCTGGAGCCGGTAACTCCCAATGTTTTACCGTCAAACTGGGGAAGGGAGCAGATGAGGTCTACTGCCCGCAGCGCGCCCACGATGACGCGGTTGTAATAGATAGCGTCGCGGTCGTCACGACGGAACGTCCAATAATTGCTCAACGCACCGTTGGCCAACGCATCATAAACAGACTGTTGCATAGTGACAGGAATGCCATGTATGCCCACTTCAAGTGTTATGGCACGCCCCGGTGCGGTATAAGTATCTCCAGTATAAGGACGCACACCGGCTCCCGGCACACGCAACAGCGCCGGATACTTGCCTTCTTTCTTGGGGATGCTAAGGATACCGTAGAAGCGGCCGCCTCCGGGTTTCGTCTGGAAACTTACTTGATAGACATTATCTGTCTCGGTGCAACGTTCCGGAAGTAAAGTCATCAATGGATTCAAAGGCAATTCACGCGCTTTCCGCAGCGTCTCGCTCCAATACGACTGGAAATCATCGGGAAGCTGGCTGACCGGACGGAGTTTATCCGGTTCATAAGCTGCCGTGGCCAGGCCCTCATAGGTCCTGCCATCCACATGGGCTTTCACCTTGCAACGCAAGAATCCGGGCGTCTTCATGCTGGAACGCAGCTTCAGCATGCCGTCTTTCAGGACAACTCCCTCTTTTTTTTCTGTCGGATACATTTCGGGGCCCAATTCATAATCCACCGTAACATCAGGCAGGAGGTTCTGGGCTTTGACGACCCGGATAGTAAAGGTACACTTTTCGCCGAGTGCGTACTCCCAGTCGTTGTGGTCCGGTGATACAACTACACGGATTTCATTTCCGCGAATCTGTCCGTGCACTGCGCCGATGCAGAGCAGGACGAGGAAAGATAGAACAGTTACTTTTCTCATGGCATTCTAACTAATTAATAATCCGCCCCAAATGTACGCACTAAATCCTTCGGATACTGATACTATTTTATCAGAAGCTTGTCAAATGATGATTTTTTTCTTGTGATAATTTTCCCGGAATTCTTTCGGGGCGCATCCTTTTTTCCGTTTGAACATGCGGTTGAAGTTGGAAAGGTTATTGAAGCCACAGTCGTAACAAATCTCGGCAACCGTCCGCGTGGAATCTACCAAGAGACGTGAAGCCGCCCCCAGGCGGATGTCGATGATGTATTCAGAAAGGGTCTTGCCTGTGCGCAGGCGGAAGAAGCGGCTGAACGAGACGGGGGTCATGCCCACCATCTCGGCCAAGGTGACCAGACGTATCTCCTTGCGGAAATGCTCATTGATATACGCCTGCACTTTCTGCACCCGGCGGCTGTCTGACACGGACTCTATCTTGGCGAAGGAAGTGGTAGACAACGTCCGGGCGTCTTCGAACAAAGACAATTCGTACAGGATGGACAAAAAGTCTTGGACGGCATAGAAGCCTTGCTCTTCCGTAGCAAGCTTTTCCAATTGGTTGTACACTTTCATCACGGCTTGGAGAGGGAAGCTCAGCCCGCATTGGGCACGGTTCAGCATGTGTACGATAGAAGCGAACTGGTTCTTGTTGCGCAACTGGGGAGAAATCAGGTCGGGAGCGAACTGAATGGTTATTTCACGGATGTCTTTAGAAGTGCAATCGTGCTGTTCCCAAGCGTGTTCCAGGTTCTTTCCTGTTATCAGCACAAGGTCGTAGTCTCCGATGATTTCGGCCGAATCGCCCACCACGCGGCGCACGCCGGGGGCATTTTCTACGAAGTTCAGTTCGTATTCTTCGTGGTAGTGTATCGGATAAGTAAATTCTGATTTCCGCCGATTGACTACATAGAAGCAATCGCGGTCGGACAAGGGGGTAATCTCGCGGATGATGTTATCGGTGTTTTCCATACGCATTGAGGCTAATAAAGTATCACGTTGGCAAATGTAGTGATTCTTTCTTATTCTTCCAACTATTGGCGGGAGGGAAATGGCGCCCGAAAAGGAAAAAACAAGGACAGAGGTTCGTCCGAGACCGGGAAAAACGGCTCCGGCACACCGTCGGAATCCACCGTGCGTCACGGCCGTGGCTCTTGTCCGGAAGAAGCATGGCTCTTGTCCGGAAGGCGGAAAGGCGTTGTGCGTTGCGGCGAAGTGCGATCTTCGGTATGCCGGAGTCTGATGGTTACAAATACTGGTTATCAGTCGGTTAACTGCAAGACATAGGTTGCCACAGGCAGATTGCCCGAGCGGACCGTCAGCGTGGCCTGTCCGGCCTCGCCGGTGCTTTGCAGCAAGATTTGCGCCAGGCCGTTGAAAGCATTTACCTGATAGCTGCGGGCATCGGGGTCGGCAGGACGTTCACGGTCGCGATAAGCGGGGTCGCCGTTGCCCACGCCCAAGATGCGCACGGGGCCTTCCACCGTAAAGTCCAAGCGGTCGCACGCAGTCGGGACAAAGCGTTTCTTCCGGTCTTGCAGCTCCACCCGGAACACGGCCACGTCGCGCCCGTCGGCTTTGATTACGGGACGGTCGGCAGACAGGACAATGCGGGCCGCCTCGCCCGTGGTCTCCACCGTCTTCGTAAGTACCTTCTTGCCTCCGTTATAACCCACGGCTTTCACCGAACCGGGCTGGTAGACCACCTTCCAAGACAGGTGCCCGTTCTTGGGCATGGCTTTGCGTTCCAGCCGTTTGCCGTTGACCGTCAGTTGCACTTCGTCGCAATTGCTGTAAACCCAGACATCTATCGAGTCTCCTTCGTGGCCTGCCAGGTTCCAGTGGGGCAAGATGTGCAGCACGGGCTCGTCCGTCCACCAAGCCTTCAGGTAGTAAGCCTCATCTTTCGGGAAGCCGCAATAGTCCAAGATGCCGAACTGCGAGCCCGTAGCGGGAAACTTCATCGGGTTCGGCTCGCCGCGGTAGTCGAAACCGGTCCAGTAGAACAGGCCGGCCAGATAGGGACGCTCGTCGTAAAACTTCCAGCCGCGCTCGATGCAGTTCAATAGGCTGTCCGGCCCATTGGGACGGCGGTTATGCGCCACCATGCGGCCGGTGCCCGGCTGGTCGAAGTAGACACCTCGCGTGCCGCAACCGCTGGTCTCCTCCGAGCCAAGGGCACAACGCTGCGGGTAGTCCTTGCGATGCTGTTCCACGGGATTTTGCAGAATGTAGTTATACCCGGCCACGTCCGCAGGGATGAGGATGGCCGGCCCGCTGCTGCTGGCCACGATCATGGGGCGCGTGGAGTCGACGCGGTGGCAGTACTCGCGCATGGAGGCGGCAATACGCGTCCCCGTCTCCTTCCACTCGATGCCCCACTCCTCGTTGCCCACGCTCCACAGGATGACCGAAGGATGGTTGCGGTCGCGGCGAATCATGCGTTGCAAGAGGTCGATGTGCTCGCGGTTCACGCCCGTCAGGCGGTTTTCCTCAATGACCAGAATGCCCAGCGTGTCGCAGGCAGTCAGCATCTCGGGCGTCATGGGATTGTGGGAAGCGCGGTAGGCATTGCAGCCGAACTTCTTGAGTTCCTTCAACCGATAGGCCTGGAGGGCATCGGGGATTCCGCTCCCCACGCCCGGATGGTCTTGGTGCATATTGACACCCTTCAACTTCACATGCTGGCCGTTCAGGAAGAAGCCTTTGTCTGGGTCGAATGCGATGTGACGGATGCCGATGGGGGTAGTGTAGGCATCGACCAGACGGTCGCCCGAATAGACCTCCGTATATACATTATATATATAAGGCGATTCCGTCGACCACAGGTTGGGGTTCTCCACCGCCATTTGCACGGTGGTAGTGCTCTCTTGTTTGGCCGGAAGGCCGAGAACGGCCGAGTCGCTGGCCACGAGGCCCACTTCGCGCCCTTCTTTGTCCTTCAGCGTATGCTTCAAGTGATAGTCTGCGAGAGCCAGCCCGTCATTCTTCACCGTGGTCTCAATGTTCAGCACGGCCTTACTGAAGTTTCCTTTCTCGGGGAAAACGGCCGAAATAAAGGTACCGAACGGAACCACATGGAGCGGGGCCGATTTGTTGAGCCAGACGTGGCGGTAAATGCCGGCCCCTTCGTAAAACCAGCCCTCTTCCAGCGTGGCATCGGCACGGACACACACCAAGTTTTCGCCACCATAATTCAAGTACTCCGAGATGTCATACACCTGCGTGGCATAGCCGCTGGGCTCATTACCCAGGTAGAAACCGTTGACCCACACGCGGGCATCGCGGAAAATGCCGTCGAACTGTAGCCAGATATGTTTGCCCAAGTCCTCCTGCGGCACGGTGAAGGTCTTGCGATACCATCCCACGCTGGTCTCGGGATACTTATATCCCACTGTTTTATAGCCGTGGCTATGGCTGGCTTCGGGGGCGAAAGGCAAATCGACCACCCAGTCGTGGGGCAGGTCGACCGTCTTCCACGACGAAGCGTCGAACTTCTCGGAATACGGCCCGGTGTTATGGATAGACGCCGCCTTCGTCAGATAATTAAAATACTCGGTTCCACACCCGAAATCCTTCTCCGGCGAAGACGCATTGCCAAAGGCAAACTGCCAATCGTTGTCAAAAAGGATGCGCTCGCGTTGCGACTGGGCAGAAACCGACAGTGTCACGCCCAGCACCGTTGCAATAACCAAAATCCAATGTTTATACATACTTTTGTTCTTATGATATTAGTGAATAAAAAAAGAATCCGCCCTATGGGATGCACAAAGGCGGGTAAGTGCGAAACGCGGCCGAAGCATGCCATACTCTCATACTCTAAACAAAGAAATAAGTCCTATTGAAAACCCATAAGTCATTTGCAAGCATCCAACCATTCCGCCGTACCCGCCTGTACAAAAGCCTTAAATATCGTTACAAAGATAAGCCAGAATGAAACAGAAGACTGGTACTATTTTATCAAAAGATGCCACTATTTTATCAGGCAATGTCATTTCCCTATCATTTATGGTAAAAAAACGCGAAAATAACAGCGGAAATGATGCCCATTCAGTAAAAAATCACTATTTTTGAACCGCGTCGCCCCGCCGGGGCAACCATTTGACCGAGAGATCTACATATCCATCAATAACTATTATAAAGACCAAGACACATGCAAGACAAGAAGTACGGCTATTTTGACGACGCCCATCGCGAATACGTCATCACTGACCCGCAGACACCATGGCCCTGGATCAACTACTTGGGCAACGAAGATTTCTTTTCACTCATATCGAACACAGCCGGAGGATACAGCTTTTATAAGGATGCCAAATTCCGCCGCATCACACGCTATCGCTACAACAGTGTCCCGATGGACAACGGCGGACGGTACTTCTACATCAAAGACGGCGAAACCGTCTGGTCGCCGGGATGGAAGCCGTGCAAGACTCCGCTGGACAGTTACGAGTGCCGTCACGGCATGAGCTACACGCGCATCACCGGTGCCAAGAACGGCGTAGAGGCCAGCGTGTTGTTCTTCGTACCCCTGAAGACGTGGGCCGAAGTGCAGAAATTGACCCTGCGCAACACGGGCGAAGCAACCAAACGCCTCAAACTCTTCTCCTTCGCAGAGTGGTGTTTGTGGAACGCCGCCACGGACATGGAAAACTTCCAGCGAAACTTTTCCACGGGCGAAGTGGAGGTAGACGGCTCTGTCATCTACCACAAGACAGAGTACAAAGAACGCCGCAACCACTACGCCTATTACAGCGTCAACGTGCCCATCCAAGGTTTTGATACCGACCGCGAGACGTTCATCGGGCTGTACAACGAGTTTGCCAACCCTCAGAACGTTGTGGCCGGACGCCCGTCCGACAGCATCGCCCACGGCTGGAGCCCCATCGCCTCGCATTACATAGAGGTGGAACTGGCTCCGGGCGAGAGCCGCGACTTCATCTTCCTGCTGGGGTACGTGGAGAATCCGCAAGAAGAGAAATTCGAAGCAGCCAACCCTGCCGTGCTGCAAAGCACACCCAGTTGCGCCCTGGTGAACAAGAAACGGGCCAAAGCTACCATAGCAGCCTTGGACACGACGGACAAGGTGGACGCTGCGTTCGAGGAACTGAAAGTTTATTGGGACCGGCTGCTGGATGCCTACGTGCTGGACAGCGGCGACGAGAAGCTCGACAGGATGGTGAACATCTGGAACCAGTACCAGTGCATGATTACGTTCAACATGTCGCGCTCTGCCTCGTTCTTCGAGAGCGGCATCGGACGCGGCATGGGTTTCCGCGATTCGAACCAGGACCTCGTGGGCTTTGTGCACCAGATTCCGGAGCGTGCCCGCGAACGTATCATCGACATTGCCTCCACGCAATTCCCCGACGGAGGCTGTTACCACCAGTACCAGCCGCTGACGAAGCGCGGCAACAATGACATCGGCGGTGGCTTTAACGACGACCCCATGTGGCTGATTTTCGGAACGGTGGCCTATATCAAGGAGACGGGCGACTTCGGCATCCTGGACGAACCGGTGCCGTATGACAATCAGCCGGGTTCGGAAGTATCGCTGTTCGAACACTTGCGCGTGTCGTTCAACCACGTGGTGGAGAATCTGGGCCCGCACAAGCTGCCCCTCATCGGCCGGGCGGACTGGAACGACTGCCTCAACCTGAACTGCTTCTCGTGGGACCCGAACGAATCGTTCCAGACGACGGAGAACAAGACGGAAGGCTCGAAGGCCGAATCGCTGATGATTGCCGGCCTGTTCGTGGTCTGCGGACGCGACTACGTGCAACTCTGCCGCGAGCTGGGCAAGACGGAAGAAGCCGACCGTGCCCAAGCGTGCGTGGACGAGATGGTGGAAGCTGTGAAGCAACACGGCTGGGACGGCGACTGGTATCTGCGCGCTTACGACTTCTTCGGCAACAAGGTGGGGTCGAAGGAAAACGAGGAAGGGCAGATTTTCATCGAGTCGCAAGGATGGTGCACCATGGCCGGCATCGGACTGGAAGAAGGGATGGTGCAGAAGGCACTGGATTCGGTGAAGGAACGCCTGGACTGCGAGCACGGCATCGTGCTGAACAACCCGCCTTTCACACGCTACGTGGTGGAATACGGCGAAATCTCCACCTACCCCGCGGGCTACAAGGAGAACGCCGGCATCTTCTGCCACAACAACCCGTGGGTCATCATCGGCGAGACGGTGCTGGGACGAGGCGACCGCTCCTGGGAGTATTACCGCAAGATATGCCCGGCCTACGTGGAAGAAGTGCACAGCACCTTGCACAAGGTAGAGCCTTACGTATATGCGCAGATGGTGGCCGGCAAGGACGCCGCCCGCCCGGGAGAAGGTAAGAACAGTTGGCTGACAGGCACGGCGGCGTGGAACTGGTATGCCATCACGCAGTTCATCCTCGGCATCAAACCCGGCTACGAAGGACTGGAAATAGACCCGTGCATCCCCGCCGGCTGGAAGGGCTTCCGCATCCGCCGCCGCTACCGGGGCGCGGAGTACGACATCCGCATCACGAACCCTGCCGGGGTCTGCCGGGGCGTCAAGAGCCTCACGGTGGACGGCGTGACGGTCAAGGGCAACGTGGTGCCGCTGCAGAAGGACGGCACACACACCGTAGAAGTCACGCTCGGCTAAGACTGCTTAATGAAGAATGATGAATGAAGAATGAAGAATTTTCCGTCCCAAACAGAAACTGATTTCGGACGAAGGACATAATTCTTCCTGCTTCATTCATCATGGCTTCTTTATCCTGATATTCTCAATTCTTCATTCTTAATTCTTCATTCTACCATGATTTCCCCCATTTATTCCCCCGCGCCCGACCGTTATGAGAACGGCATGAAATACCGCCGTTGCGGCCGGAGCGGCATCCTGTTGCCCGAGATTTCCCTGGGCTTCTGGCACAACTTCGGCGACGTGGACACGCTGGCCCGCTCGCAGGCCATCGCACACTACGCCTTCGACCACGGCATCACGCACTTCGACCTGGCGAACAACTACGGCCCCTCGTACGGCTCGGCCGAGGAGACCTTCGGGGTGCTGATGAAGAAGTCGTTCGCACCCTACCGCAACGAGCTGTTCATCTCCACCAAAGCCGGCTATGACATGTGGCCCGGCCCCTACGGCAACTGGGGTTCGCGCAAGTACTTGATGAGCAGCCTCGACCAGAGCCTGCGCCGCATGAACCTGGACTACGTGGACGTGTTCTACACCCACCGCTACGACCCCGACACCCCGCTGGAAGAAACGCTCCAGGCCTTGGTGGACATCGTCCGCGCAGGCAAGGCGCTTTATGTGGGCATCTCGCGCTATCCCAAAGAGGCGGCCAAGACGGCCTACCGCTACCTGGAGGAGCGCGACGTACACTGCCTGCTCTACCAGGGCAAGTACAACCTGCTGAACCGCGAGCCGGAAGAAGAAGGGATCTTGCGGCAGGCGCAGAAGAACGGCACGGGCTTCATCGCCTTCTCGCCCCTGGCACAAGGATTGCTGACCAGCCGCTACCTGGACGGCCAGATACCGGCAGACTCGCGCATGGCACGGGAGACGTCGCTCAAGGAAAGTGCACTCACCCCCACCCTCTTGTCCCGCCTGAAGGAACTGAACAAGCTGGCCGCCCGGCGCGGGCAAACGCTGGCCGAAATGGCCCTGGCCTGGGTGCTGCGCGACGAGCAGGTATGCTCCGTCATCGTCGGCGCCAGCAGCGTAGAGCAACTGGCCGACAATCTGAAAGCCCTGGCGAACACCCGCTTCACGGACGAAGAGCTGAAAGAAATAGACCGCCGGTAACCGACGACAGCCACAGTCCGGAAGAGCCGCGGCTCTTGTCCGCCAGAAGCACGGCCCGTGTCCGTCAGAGCCAAGGCCCGCATACCCTTCAATGATTCATCTGAACAACTCTAACAAAAACAACGTTTTATGAAAAACAAACTTTTACTGAAATGCCTGCTTGCCGCCTGCGCCCTGACGGGTCTTGCCACCGCACAAGCACAAGACTACCAACTGACATCGCCCGACGGCAAACTGAACATCGGTATCTACACCGACGGACGGCTGCAATGGTCCGTCAGCCACGACGGCACCCGGGTGCTGCTGCCTTCGGACATTGCCCTGAAAGGCGTAGAAAAATCATCGTCCGGAAAAGCCATCAGCTTCGGCCCCGACGTAAAGGTGCGCAAAGCCACGCGCCAATCGGTGAACACCTCGTTCGCCACGCCCTTCTACAAGAAAGCCGAAGTGAAGGACGAATACAACGCGCTGACCCTGAAGTGCCGCGGCGGATTCAGCGTAGAGTTCCGCGCCTACGACGACGGAGCGGCCTATCGCCTGGTGTCCGAACTGCGCAAGCCTTATGATGTGATGGCAGAGACCGCCGACTTTAACTTCGCGCAACCCGGCCGGGCGTTCATCCCCTACGTCAACGACAACCGCAACGGCGAGCGTTACTGTTTCTCCTTCGAATCGTACTACGACGAAGTGCCCTTGTCGCAGATGCACGCCGACTCACTGGCCATCACACCGCTGCTGGTAGAGGTGGCCGACGGCAAGAAAGCGACCGTCATGGACGGCGGTGTGGAAAACTATCCCGGCATGTTCCTCACCTTCAACGAAGAAACCCGCCAGGGCGTGCAGGCCGCCTTCGCACCCCTGCCCGTAGAAACCTTCATCGGCGGGCACAACCGGCTGAACCTGATTCCGTCGGAACGAGCCGACTACATCGCCAGCATCGACGGGCCGCGCACCCTGCCCTGGCGTGCCGTGCTGGTAACGACCCAAGACACTCAACTGGCCGACAACGACATGGCACAGCGCCTGGCGCCTGCCTGCCGCATCGACGACACGTCGTGGATCAAGCCCGGCAAGGTGGCATGGGACTGGTGGAACGCCTGCAACCTGAGCGGAGTCGACTTCAAGGCAGGCATGAACACCCCGACGTACAAGGCTTACATAGATTTCGCCGCCCAGCATAAACTGGAATACATCATCATCGACGACGGATGGAGCACAACCGAATCGCTGACCGAAAACCTCAACCCCGACATCAATCTGCCCGAACTCATCGCCTACGGCAACCAGAAAGGGGTAGGCATCATCCTCTGGGCAGCCTGGCGGAACGCCGCCCGCAACACCGAGGCCGACTTCGCCCACTACGAGAAGCTGGGCATCAAAGGCTTCAAGATTGACTTCTTCGACCGCGACGACCAGCCCGCCATGCAATCCATCGAACAGATTGCCGCCTGCGCCGCCCGCCACCACCTCTTGCTGGACCTGCACGGCATGAAACCTTTCGGCCTGCAACGAGCCTATCCGAACCTGGTGAACTTCGAAGGCGTCAAGGGCCTGGAGAACTGCAAATGGGAACCCACGGTGAACGGCGTGCCGATGCACGACTTCCCGCGCTACGACGTCACCATCCCCTACCTGCGCCAGTTGGCTGGCCCGATGGACTACACGCCCGGCGCCACGATGAACGCCAACCGCTGGAACTTCCGCGGCATCAACGACCAGCCCATGTCGCAAGGCACACGCGTACACCAGATGGCGATGTACACCATCTTCGAAGCACCGTTGCAAATGCTGGCCGACAGCCCCTCGAAGTACGCCAAAGAGCCTGAGTACACCGACTTCATCGCACAAGTGCCCACCACCTTCGACCAGACCGTCGCCCTGGACGGCCAGGTGGGCGAATACATCGTCCTGGCACGCCGCAAGGGCAACACCTGGTTCATCGCCGCCATGACCAACTGGACACCGCGCGACCTGACGATAGACCTCTCGTTCCTGCCCGCCGGCAGCCACGAGGCAGTCATCTTCAGCGACGGCATAAATGCCGACCGCGATGCCACAGACTGGCAGTCGGAGACGCGCAAACTTTCGCCCACAGACAAACTGAACGTACACCTCGCCCCCGGCGGAGGCTGGACGGCACGCGTCACAGTGAAATAAACAGATACACGGATTGACATCCGGACAGCCGCCGACCCTCATTTTGTCAGGCCGCACCCACGTGAAGCATCTTCTGGCATACAGACACAGCCAGAGATGCTTCACTTGCTTTCAGCAGTCCCACCGCAGGCACAAAGACCGGAAAAACCGTTTGCACTGAATCCCAGACACATAAGCCGCACACAGCCGGCACCACACAGCCTTATGGAGTGCTAAATCTTGTTTTCTTCCATTAAAATGCGCGCCTCCGATGCAAACAATCCGGGCCACGGTACGTTTATTGTGTGTAGTTTCTCGCTACCAAACGAAATCAACAACCTAAACAGATAGAACGTATGAAAAAACTAATTCTCATCACACTGGCAGCACTGACACTGGCTGCCTGTGAAAAACAAGCGGACACGGACGAATTGGAAGGACGGTATGTCGTCTACACCAGCTACGACCCGCAAACCGATTTCAGCAGCCTGGGCACCTACTACCTGCCGGACAGCATCCTGATTATCAGCAATTCGCTGCAACCGACGTACAGCACCGGCACACAGGCGCAAGAAATCCTGCAAGCCTGGGCAGACAACATGGAGACGCGCGGTTTCACCCGCTCGGAAAAACGCGAAGATGCCGACCTCGGCCTGCAAGTGAGCTACGTGGAGAATACCTACCACTTCAACTCCATTGACTGGGGCGGATGGGGCTGGGACTACCCCTGGTACTGGGGGCCTGGTTACTGGGGCTATTGGGGCGGATGGTACTACCCCTTCGTCGTCAGTTATTCCTTCAATGCCGGCACCTTCCTGGCCGAACTGGTAAACCTGACATCGCCGCAAGGCGAAGACCAATCGCTGCCCGTCGTGTGGAACAGTTGCATGAGCGGCGCCCTGAGCGGCAGCACACGGCTGGACACCATGCTGGCCATAGACGCCGTCAACCAGGCTTTCGCCCAATCGGCCTACCTGTCCAACACGCAATGAACACCATTTCCTAAACCTAAAAAGAAACATGCAGTATGAAAACAAGAAGAAATCTATGGACAAGCATCTGTGCAACCATGCTCCTTGTGCTGGCAACCACCCTGCCGGCACGGGCACAGATGAGCGATAACGGCTATGCCAGCGTGGACTGGCAATACAACTTCCCCGTCGGAAACAGCTTCGCCAACCACTCCAGCGGATGGGGCATGCACGTCGAAGGCGGCTACTACCTGAACGACCACTGGGGCCTCGGCCTGTTCCTGGCATGGCACACCAACCACGAATACATCCCCCGCACCGTGCTGCCCCTCAGCCCTACGGAAAGCCTCAGCACCGACCAGCAGCACAGCAATTTCCGCCTGCCCTTTGGCGTGGCGGGCCGCTATTCGTGGAACCGTGGCGGCGCCTTCCAGCCCTACGTCTCGGTAAAGGCAGGAGCCCAATACGCCCGTCTTTCCTCGGCCTTCAACATCTTCGAAGCAGAGGACAAGACATGGGGTTTCTACGTCTCTCCCGAAATAGGCCTGAACATCTTCCCTTGGGCCTACGGGCCGGGGCTGCACCTGGCTGCCTATTATGACTACGGCACCAACCGCGGCCACCTCCTGACGTACGACCCGGAAGGGATGAACAACGTAGGCCTGCGCATAGGCATCTCCTTCTGACCGCAGGCACACAAAAAGGGGCTGCCTGCTCTCAGACAGCCCCCAACAAAACAAACAAACGTTTTTCTTGCATTGCTGCAAGGAAAAGCCTCCTCGCAAGGAGGAGGGGGTGGCGCCT
This sequence comes from Bacteroides sp. ET71, assembly GCF_023336905.1. GTDB lineage: Bacteria > Bacteroidota > Bacteroidia > Bacteroidales > Bacteroidaceae > Bacteroides. The sequence goes on along the minus strand of NZ_JAMBLS010000015.1, from coordinate 61,042 downwards.
CACGGCGACACGATTAGTTATCAGAGTCCCTTATACAACGTACATAACCGCGTTCATCCGTATTGTTTTGCAACATAAACACATCGTTTTCTGCATTCCAAAGAAAACCATCACGATTATTGTTGTATGGCGATTGTCCATCCATTGAGAAAGCGGTCTGGCTAATGTAATAAGTTGGACGGAGACCAGAGAATGTTTTAGATTCCTGATGTTCACTAAAATTCCAAAATTCTCCCCACCCGGAATCCCGCACCCAATACGTAGCCACTACGCTATACACTGGCCATTGATCAGACGACATCCGAGAACTCATTATTAACAATTCCCGTTGATTAGGGACACGGTATCCATTCGGACAAGGATTAGATGTCTGATACCATTCCCAACTATGTTGATTAATCCAATTATAACCGGCATCATTTTCGGTTGAAGAGCTAATATAGGGATCAGTGTTACCACCATTCACAGGTTGTAACCGATTCTCGGGATAAGCATCCGCTCCAACAATAAATTTCTGATACGGTCTGTTCTCCGCATCTCGTTCGTTATGTACAGGTAACGGCGTCGTCTCACGATTGGTACGGCGGGCTTTGGAATTCATCCGCCTCATATCTATTGTATAAGTACCGTCATTATTGTCTATCACTTCAACTAAATCTTCCGGGACAGTCGAAACATCGTTCAAAGCAATGCCTAAATTTCGTATGCAACGGTAAGCATAATTACTACCATTCAACGCAAGCGAACCGCTATTGCCTCCATAACTTCCACGCGAAGCACCTTCTTCCGCCCAAAGCACCCACGGCGCATTATCGTTGGCATTGTACGAACTGGACGTATAATGCCAATACACACCATTTACTCCTTGTGCTCCCGGACGGTCGGCCTGGTTTGTCGGATAAAGACGTGACTGTTCATCTAACGCATATTCCCCTAAATAGATATCTATCAATTGGTCAATAGAAGCCAAATACCAACGCACCTCCTCATCATCTATCTTATCATCCCCATTTATGTCACGATTGCGCAACAAACAGGCATAGGCTGCCGATTCATAAGCGGATTTCAATTGATAACGTTCGGAGGTCTCTATAATGTCTGACCATGTTTTGCCTTCCGTCCATCGCAACATATTGGCACGCCCATTGCGAGTGTCCGTTGCATCAGTTGAAATCTCACCAACAGGTAAACGTCCATAATTACTGCCAATCTTTTCCATAACAGATTCCAACCCCCAAGCAGTTGTCACATTATTAACATCAAACACAGTACGGATAGCCCTTTGCGTAAATGTGTAGAGTGAATTTACTACGCTTGACGCACCATCAGGACTATACACTATATCTTTGTCAATACCGCTATTGTCATCAAACGGAACAATGATATGCAACTGACGGTCTTCCCTATCCACACATTCTTGCCATAAAGTCAAGCGTTCCTCTCCTGTGGCCGGATGTTTGAAATAGAGGTTTTCGTCCACAAAAGCGGTAATGCAGATATGTCCGTCTGTAGCGCCCGTTGCGACAAGCTCAGACATATCTGCATCTTCAGCCTTTTTCTGTTTCAGATAAGTTATCAACTGATCTATGTCGAGCAAACCATTAGGGTTTGGCATTGTTTCACTATACGCAATATCTCCTGGATACTTCACATATTTATTGTAAGCAGTATTATGCAATTTATTAATGGCAAACTTAATCCATTTATAGTCTTCCACACCACTGAAGTCCGTGCTTGCAGAAGTATGTATGCCCGACGCGAAGGGCGTTTTAATACCCCATGCCAATTGGTCTGTCACATCTTCCGGCTTAATTTCAAGCAGACAACGGTCAAAATGCGAATCCAACTCGTATATCGTATTAGTGCTATATACGACGTCACCTTCATAACCCGGTCGTACTTCATCCTGATTAGTCACTTCCACCAAGATATTATCAATGCCCTTTACAGTAACCGTATAGATATAACGTCCGTTCCGTTTGGTATCATAGTCGTTAGCATCTTGGCTAAAATATCCTAGATGAATAGTAAATGTTACGTCGGCATTGACTTCATAATTTTGCCCATCTGTGTAAGACAAATGTCCGGTCAACAACAAATAGGTAGCATTATCATTAGCATACATAAAGTCTGTATTAACATATATCTGCCCAGGTTTAGACGGATCGGTTTCCGCCTTTGTATTACGTTTGTCACGCAAGGCATAACCATCTGTGGGAGAAATCCGCTGCTTATAACGAGTCCGGTTCTCTGGCATATAAAAAACGAAACTTCCCCCTGTGTAATAAGGAGTATTGTCGTCTTCAGCACTGTTCATCTTTTCAAATGGCAAAGCATCAGTATCAAAATATTCGCACGTCACATTATCCACACGCTCCGCATCCCAGTTTTTTCCTTCAGCATCTTCCCACGGACCTTTATACGCCACATTCTCATAAGGAAGCAACAACGTTTGTCTAGGAACCCGTTTTAGTTGCCAAGTCTTCGGTTCAAAAGAAAAATTCTTCCACTCTGTTTTGGCAGCTTCCGACTTCACCGTCACCTCGACTTTGGCGTCGGTACGCCGTAATTTCAACGTACAGTCCAAAGTAGATACATTCCCTTCTTTACCAGATATCGTAATACTGTTACTAGGCTGTCCATCCGGACCTATTATTTCGGCATAACCAGTCATTAAAAACAATGCCCCACGCTCGACAGAAGCATTAACCATAGGTAAGACAGTTTCTTGCAATTCCTGCAATGAAGTAATGGCATCCATTTGTTCTTTCGTGGCAGTATAAGCAGTTGCAGTAGTAGTCGTTTCCAAATTGGCAATGCCGATAATACGGGCATCATTTACAGAGCCGACATAAAAGGTAACGTTACCACGCGTCGGGGAATTTTCATTCCCGTTTGTTACACTCATTCCCGTATTGGCATCAAAGAAAGCCTTGTTATTACCATCAGATGCATCTTTAGTCCATACACGGTTGCCATTGGAGTCGAACACAAATACATACAAATTTTCCACCCGATATTCATATTCCGAAGCCACGGCAGCACGGGTATAGACAGGGCTTACATTAACCCCGAAGGGCAAAGTTACGCGGGTAGGTATGCCTTCTACCACACGTTTTTGAAAATGAATCAGTTCATCGTCGGTACAAGCGCTCAAGACGAGAGCTATGCTGACCAAACAGGTAATAAGATATTCCTTAATTCGTATCATGGTAACATGTTCTATATGGTTTTATTCAAAAGGAGGAACTTCGATCGGATATTCGTCCCAATCTGTCACTTCGAAATTGAGAGTTATCCCGACAGCTGTCGTAATGCGGGCTGTTATATTCACCTGCGTATTGCGACGAAAAGAGTTGTGATTGGGAGCAAATACCAAAGCTTCATATTCTTTCACATTGGTACTTAAAGCAAGGGTATAAGGATTGTCTCCCATAGGATTCATATAAGCATATGTGGGATAAATATAGGCAGAAAGCTTATCGGTTTTTCCGCCCGCAGCGATTGAAATACTTTGGTTTTCATAACCAAACTCAGTATATTGAGCATTATCGGGCACATCAAGGTTATATTCCGGGAACAAGTACAAGCGGTCGCCACTGAAAGGGCCGAATTTCACGCTGGTCAATTCTATATCGCTCGCAGTAACATTCTCTACGGTCAAACTGAGTTTTACGACAGCCCGTTCCATTTCGATGTTGACAGGTAGCATGTCTTTGCTGACCTTCACAGCCTGTCTACCGGTCATGGGCAACCCATCCTGTGCTATGTCAGGACCCAGTTTGGGGAAGTGACGATTTGCCTGTTCATCTACAAACAAGACTTTGCCATTGCTAACCAAATCCTCTCTTATCTGTTCGTCCGTATAGCTTTTACCTAAACTTGCCTCGTTTGCAACGACATAGAACATGGTTTCACCGATGGGCACATGAGGAATGGTAATGGTTTCCACCAAACTATTACCACCGGTAATGGCAGGCATATCGTTGTAGACAATCTCTCTGTCCTCACCACTGCCCGTGGTGACAATAACACGTAATGTGCGGATACCTTCATATTGCGATGCATCGACATAACGTGTGCCGACAGAAGGTTCACCTGTACCGGCAGCGATACGCAAGGTCACCGAAGTCGTATCTTCCTCTGCCTGCACGATTTCAAGCTCATTGTTTTCGCAGGCTACGAATATCATGCAACACAATGACATGAAAAACAAAATGCGATAAGATAAACTTTTCATTAGCGGATTCTTTTCTGTTTCACTCTATTGTCCTTTGATGATTTTCATTGATAAAGATTACCATTGCACCGAATGGTCTGACTGTTCCCAGTCTTTGACTGTCACTGTCAACTTCACATCAACACCGTTCAGCGGAATAGTGACAGCATAATTGTAACGACAACCTGCCGCCCATTTTTCTGTTTGAGATGTATGCAACGAAAGAATAGCTTCACGTTCTTCGGTATCGTTCGCATACTGATATTTCAGTTTCAATGTCACATCCGTCAAGTCAGCATCCGGCATCAACAACAAATCCCCTCCGAAAAAGGTGGCCGAAAGCGCATCGGTTGTCAATGAAATGTTTGTACTGACAAAAGGCGATTGCTCTGTAGAGGTTTGCAGAAGGTTCCAAACGCCACCTATGTACGAACCTTTATAACCCGCTCCTACTAAAGCAGCTGAGGTCACTATGACGGCATCTCCTTCGGAAGTAACCGTAAACGACAGACGGCTCAACAGATGCCCGAACCTCAGCCCCACCGCCGACGGCGGATTGCTGCCGTCCACATCCGTAGCGCTCGCCGTCATCAGATCCAGCGCATCCGCTCCCGTCTGCGAGGCATCGAAGTCGTCAATCGTTATCGTCCCATCTTGGGAAACCTGAGCATTGACATCCGTCGGATACACCGCATAAAAATCATACGTCTTCCCCGCAATCCAGTACTGCGTCCCGTCGTAGCTCCACGAGTTACCGCCGACGTTCGTCACCTCTTCAGCGTTGAATACCTGCCGGGGGTTCGTACCCGCAGCATTGTCGGCATACCAGCCCCACACGGAGAAGGCATCGTCGGCACCGAAACCGTCTTTTGCCGCACGCGTCTCGGGCGTCTGAAAAGAAATAGGGACAGGGCCGTCGGCAGGGGTATTGCCGCCGTCGGTCACCTCGTTTGTGCAGGCCCCCAACACCAAGGCCAGCAGGCCGGACAGGGAGGTTGCCAAGAAACTTGTCTTATTCGTCATCGTTGTTTTCAATGTCTTTGTTTTTTATTACTAGTTACGAGCTACGAGTTGTTTCCTGCATTTAATGAATCGTTAAACGAGTATTTAACGACCCATTAAACGGGTATTTAACGACCCATTAAACGAGTATTTAACGACCCATTAAACGGGTATTTAACGACCCATTAAACGAGTATTTAACGACCCATTAAACGAGTATTTAACGACCCATTAAACGAGTATTTAACGACCCATTAAACGAGTATTTAACGGTCGCTTAAATACCGGTTCATCCGAAGGTGCCCTGCCCGCTGTCGTCATCGTCGCCATCTCCCGAGTCAGTCACTTCACCCACCACGATGGGGTGCGGCAAGGTGAAGCTGCGAGGTTCCTTGGTCTGGTAGCTTCCACCGGCGAAACAGGTGGTCACCTGCACCGTCCACTCTCCCTCGGTCACGCCGGCGGGCAGGCTGAACTGGAGCTTCTTGGGCGTGTTGGGCGACACCTTCACGGGCGGGATGAAGAACGACGTATCGGGGTCGGACACCGAAGTCAGCGTGATGCCCACCGACGGGTCGTCGCCCACCAGCTTCAGCCCGTTGCCCGTCAGCACCGCCATCTCGCCTCCGGCCATGGGCAGGGGGACGCGCGTCGTGGCGTCGGTAAAGGCACTGGTCATGCCGGCAATGTAAGGCCCTGTGGCAGCGGGTTGCAGGAAATAGTGCAGCTTGGCCTTTTGCAAGGCTGCCTCCACGGCAGGACCTTGGCGGAAGGAGGCATACACCTTCACCTGCTCGCGGTCGACGGCTTGCGAAAGCTCATCGTCCGTCACCACGCCCGATGCCACGGGGCGGGCATAGAAGGCGTCGGCCGACACGCAATAGCCACTGGCCACGGCCAGCGACACTTCTTCCATGAATATTTCTATGATGCTTTTCACGCGGGCCGGCTCTTCGCCCAGGCGGTCGGCCACAGAGGCAGCGATGTCCTCCTGCGTCAGCGGTGTGCTCTGCGTGTGCACCTTGACGGTATAGTCATTGTCCACATCGGGTGTCAGTTCGTTGGGATAAGCCTTCAAGTTGAGGTCGAGGGCGTACTTCAGTTGTGCCATACGTTTGTTCTCCTATTCGTTAAGTTAATACTGTGTGAACGAACGATGACAGGAAGGGGAATGATAATTTAATAGTTGACAAGGGGACGAGTTAACAAGGCAACAAGGCTTCGTTATGGTTGACAAGTTAACAAGTTTGACAAGGGATAAGTTCCGTCCTTGTGGTCTTGTTAACTCGTCCCCTCGTCAACTAAATTCCCATTTCCCATCCTGTCAAAGTCCTCGTGCGGACATCAGTCCGCCTGGTGGCTGCGGGGGCGGCCAAGCCCCGGCAACCGGTAATGAGAATGAAATTCACTTCCTCAGTCTGTCGAGGATATCCTCCATCTCTTCAATGCTTTTTGCGGGAATTAATTCCCTCCCTTTACCTACCACGAAAAAATCCGTATCATCCTTCACGACGATTTCACCGTATTGATTGCGGAAATACGTCAATCCCGGGTATTCAAAAAGATTCAAATCCTCCACCGGAGTAAAATGCAGAACCTTTATAACTTGTTCTTCTCCAATCATAATTACATTTATGAATATAACATTTTACAGCGTCATTCTACACGGCTGTTTTCTCACTGCCACCCCTCTTATCTCCCCCGATAACGGGGGAGATAAGAGGGGTATCGAGGGGCTCACTATGTATTATGCAATGGTTTAGTGAGATGTCTCGACTGCGCTCGACATGACAGAAAAAATAATCAGTTAGCTGAAGGAGTGATAGTAGTATCTGTAGCATCCTTCCAAGAATCTACAGAAGTAGTAAATTCTATTTTCTTGTCTTTCAGTTCATCGTCAATCATATCTGCTGTAATCTTGGTTGTGTATTTATAACGATAACCAGGCGTCCAAGTATTTTCAGCTAATGAGATATCCGGATCATTCTTATCTGTTCCACTAAATGACAGATATCCAGTGAAATTCTTTGTCTTAGTCGGATTTGATGGATAGTTCGTATCGCTCAATGTAGCCGTAAAGGTTACAGTCAAGGCATCTGTACCATCCTGCGGAATCACCAACTTAGTCTGCGAAGCTGTATAGTTTTGAGCAGAATTAGCAATATCTACATTCTTATCTACTGCAAAATCTTCATAAGTATAACCCTTACTTTCTTCAGGTGTTGGCCAACTTACACTACCATCATACGTGCCGGTAGCCTTACTAACAGCATTATTTATCTTCACATTAGAAATAACCAATGTATAATGGTCAGCAGCATCCGTAGTAAATTCAAAGGCAACCTGGCTCAACATGTGCTTAAAATTCAAAGAAACAGCATCTTGACTACTTACATCTGCACCTGTACTTGCAGAAGCAACGGCAGCTACCAAATCTTTAGCATCATCAGGAGTATAGCTGGTAAATGTCAATGTACCATTTGTTCCAGTTCCAGCAGCGAACGACACTGCAGTAGCAGTTGCTAAATCACCTGCTGCTCCATCAGCATAAGCACCGAATCTATAATAGCTGCTGGGTTCCCAATAATGCACGGTACTACCTAATTCGTTACTGAAAACAGTTTTTCCCCACGTAGTTTGATCTGCATCATACATACCGAACACATAAAACTCGCTGTTTGCCAAAGAGCTAACCTCAGTCACCGCCTTTGTGTTATTGTTCACAAAAGAATTGAACCCAATAGCTCGATTCTGTGCCACTTCAGTCACTTCCTCATTCGTACAGCTTGCCAGAGCCGCTACGGCCACGCCAAGCACAAATAAACTTTTCTTCATAACTAAATAAAATTAAAGTAAAACATATTATTAATTAAACATATCTCGCATCATTCCAGCGGTAGGGGGATGTCCACGTAGTCACCCCAGCCATCCACGTCCACATCGAAACCGCCGCTTCCCTCCTGGCCGTCCTCATCGCTCACCTCGATGCCATCCACCAGAATGACACCGCCGCGAGGCTGTTTCTCCACTTGGGCAGTCACGTCGAACTCATAGTCCAGTATCTTGCCGTTGTTCAGACGCACCTCCAGATTCAGCGTATAGACTTGTGCGGCACGGCCGTAACCCTCGCCGGGATAGTTGGGCACCCCGAAAGTCTGCACCTGCGCCTCGGCGCCATAGCTCTGCAGCGTGCAGTCATAAAGCACCGTGGCAGCCTCCTCGCCGGTATGCCCGTCCTGAAGGTAGACACTCTCGGCCATGCCGGCCAAAGCCCCGCGTGCCAGGGCCACATATTCCAGCCCGTGGCTGAACTCATAGCGCACCAGGTAGGTGTAGACCAACGGGCGCATCGTCAACGGCAAATCCACAGGCTCCACCGTCTTCTGCGCCTCATACTCGTCCACGTATGTGCCATACAGCATGTCCGGCTCATTGATAGTGCGCTCATCTGCATGGGCGGGCGTGCTGGTAAAGGTAGTCCGTGTACGGGTACGCGTCGTGGCCGAAGCCGCAGCCGAAGCATCCAGGTCGCTGAACACGATATACTCCGTATCATTGTTATAAAACAGCAGGCTGTTCATTCCCTCGGCCATAGACAGACGTCCGCCTTCCGCCTCCAGGTTGTATTCATTATACCGGTTGCCCTGGTCGGGATAGACCAACACGCGGATACCGTCGGCCACGTCGGGGCGCAGCTCGTCATACGAGCAACTGAAATCTTCCATCCAGTTCTGTTCCCAATCCGTCTCGTGCATACGCTCCCATTCCTGCTCCCAGTCGGCCACGACATTCACCTTGACTGCCCAGCCGTGCTCGTCATGCGTATAGCACAAATCCTTGCGGCAACCGGAAAGCAGCAAAAGAATGATGAATGATGAATGAAAAATGAAAAATTTTCCGCTCCCAAAGAGCGAAGCACTCCTACGGGCATACCCCGTCATACAAGCCAGAAAAGCTTCCCGGCGCACACGCCATTCCCCATTCTCCCTTCTTGATTTTTCATTCAGATTCCGTTTCATCGCTTCCCTCCTTTCTCCGTCCAGCGGCCAATGTTCCATACGAAAGCAAATTTCAGCTTCAGCGGTCCGAAATAGCTCAGGCGGCTGCTCTGCTGGTAGACGTAATGCCCGTCGATGGGCAGGTATTCTTCATACCACGTGTGCATGAATCCCACACCGATGCCCGCCTCGAAAGCGAAATACTTGCCCACGGGAAACATATACCCGTAGCTCAGTCCGGCCATCACTCCTTCTCCCTGATAACCGCGCCCGCCGTTCTCCAGGTCATACCACCCGCCTCCGGCGAAAAGGCCGACATAGTGCCCGCGGCGGTTGCCCTGCGGCTTGAACCAATAACGGGCTTCGGGAACGATGGTCGCCAACTGGTAATACTTATGGTCACCGTTGTTATGCCACCAGGCCATGTTGCCCTCCACGCCCACCGACCAACGCTCGTTGAAGCGGTAGGCCACCTCGAGCGAAGGCATCAGCAGTGCATCATACAGCAAGTTCGACTTCAGATACCAAGGTGTGGAAACGTATTCGCGCACCACAGGAGCAGGTTCTTCCGCTGGCTCTTCCACCACCACTGGCTCGGGCTCGGACACAGGAGTTACCGGCACCGTATCGGCCACCTCGGCAACAGGCTCCGGCACGGCAGGCTCAGCCAGAAGCGTGTCAGGCGCCTCTGCCACAGGCTGTGGGCGGGGCGGCTCGTAGCCTTCGACGTATTCGATGCCCAACAGGGCCACTACGTCTTTGATGCCATGATAAGAACGGGTGGAATTGAACGTGCGGTAATACGCTTCTTTCATGCCGTGGTGCGTGATAAACCACGATTTCACCTGATTACTGCGGTTCTTGGCCGCTGCCAGGTTAGCCGCTTTACTGCCAAAGGAGCCGCAGAAACCACGGATAGACACATAGGCATGACCGGCCTCAATGGCTTCCCGATGCTTGTCCAACAGAGAAGCCGCCTCGGCAATGGCCTTGTCATTACCACGAAATGGGGAATAGAACATCCGTTTTCCTGGAACGAAACGGAACAGTATGGCTGTATCTTGCGGTGTCTCTCCGGAAGCCGGAGGAACGGAAGGAGCCTGAGCCCACAAAAGGGGACAGCACATTACGCAGATCAGCAGCGTGAATAATAGTCGGGATGTCCGAATCATAAATAGCATTTATTATAGGCAGACACCGCACCTCAGAGAAGTTTACGGGTCTGTTGTTTGTTTTTGTTTGCCTAAAAGTCTGTTTAAAATTCATTTCCCCTGTCATTTCGAGCATTGTCGAGGAATCTCGCTATGCGTATAAGAAACGTTCAGGAGATGTTCCGACTACGCTTCGCTCTGCTCAACATAATAGAAAGAACGATTCTATACAGGCCAAGTCGTTATTGCTTGTTCACGTTATTTAGGTTTTCTCTAAATCGCCTTGCAAAATTACATGTTACTTTCTAAACGACCAAATAAAACACCACAATTTTTCTCAATCGGACATCTTTCAGCGAAAGACAAACACATGTCCAACGGAAACGCCGGACAAAAGTCACGCCTCGTCCGCACACAAAGCATGCTTCATGCGGACAAGAAGAAAACGCCTGCCACACACCGGGAAGCAAGCACTACCCAAAGAAGAAAAGACGATTACAAAGCCTGATAAATGGCCTGCTGGATACGTGTGCGGATGTCGAGCTTCGAAAGCTTGTTGTTCCACACATGAGGGAAGATACGATTGGAAAGGAAAACATAGACCAGGCGATTATCCGGGTCCACCCAGGCACAAGTGCCGGTAAATCCCGTATGCCCATAGACCGAGGACGGAGCCTCTTCACAGCAAGGGCTGCGGCGGGGATTGCGTTTGTCAGGCTTGTCGAAACCAAGCCCCCGGCGGCTGGTGCGGGACAAAGTCGTAGTAAACACCCGGCAAGTCTCGGCACTGAGGAAGCGGTGTCCGTTCCATTCGCCACCGTTCAGCAGCATCTGATACAGCACAGCCTGTTCGTGGGCATTAGAGAACAAGCCCGCATTGCCCGACACTCCCCCCAAGAATGCCGCCGACTCATCATGCACGAAGCCCTGCAACGTATCCTTCCGCAAGAAGCCATCTACCGATGACGGGACTATGCGCACAAGCTTCTCCCATGTCGAAGGACAGAACCCCGTATGTGTCAAGCCCAGAGGACGATAAAATTCTTGCGCCAGAAACGCATCCATCGGCATCCCGGCCCGTGCCTCGACCAACTGCTGCAGAAGAATGAAACCCACGCAACTATACCGGTAACGGCGGCTCAACAAAGGCGCTTCCACAATCTGCTGCAAGCACACCTGCTTAAAACGGGGATTCAGCCACAGGCTATCAGCCAACCGCCACGTGCACGAATCGGTGCGCACCGCCGAAGCCAGCCCCTGGTGGAAACGGAAAGAAGCATCGGCCCATGTCCGGGCGCCGATACGTGCCGTATGCAACGAGTCGCGCCTCCCGCGAAACAAACCACCCCTGCAACTATCTTCGTCGATAGCTGCTCGGTAAAACAAGATGGTAGACGGCAGGCCCGATTCATGCAACAAAAGCTGACGCACCGTGATGTTCTGTTTGTCCGTCCCCCGCAAATAAGGCAGATAATCCGACACCCGGTCGGTCAAGCTGATACGTCCCCGGTCATACAGCTTCATCACCGCCAAAAGCGTCGCACTGGTCTTTGTCAATGAAGCGATGTCATACACATCGTCCGGCCGGACCTGCATCGTGTCAGCCCTCATCCCCCGGCCTCCCCGGTGCGTGCCGAACGCTTTGTTGTAAATCTCCTGCCCGTCTTTCCAGACCACGACCTGACAGCCCGGATAAGCCCCCTCACGGATGCCCTCACAGGCAATCCGGTCTATCTTCTCCAGCCCTGCGGCATCCACCCCCAGCTCCTTCAGCGAGCGGGGCGGTACCTCCGAAGGCTGACAATCCACGCCCTCGCCCGCAGCAAACCAATTGCCCACTGCCACAGACAAACGCCCGTCAGCTCCGGCACGCCCCGTCAGCACATCCGCCGCCAGCCGTTGCATTTCCCCGTCAGACTGGTGCGCCTGCAACAATACGTCTGGCTTCGGTCCGAAATCGCGCGGCACCTGCAATGCCGACACAAAGTTTACATAGACAGAGCGGACATCCTGCGGCAAAAAGCGGGTAAAGAACGGGCGGTAAGCTTCCATCTTCCGCTCGGCCAGACAAACCACCAGACATGGATAAGCAGCCAGTTTCTTCTGCAAACTCCGCATGGCTTCCTCAGACATGCCTTTCGCCAGACGAAAAACCGCCGGACGCACCGCTTTCGACAACTCGTCCATGAAAGGAGCCAGCGTTTCAGCCTCACCCACCTGCAAGACAGCCACACGGGCCTCTGCTCCCCCTAAAGGCAACAGTCCCCGGGCATCGCCTGCCACAACCAGCGAAGCTTCCTTCAGTCGATGCATCAAATCGCGTGCATGAGGCACATTCAGGCGCACATCCAAGCCCGACAGACGTATGTGAGGACGACGTGTCAGCCCCAAAGCATATTTATAGGTCAGCACTTTACGGCACTTACGGTCAATCTCGGCCTCCGGCAGTTCGCCGCTGCGCACCGCCTTCCATACAGCCTCCAGCTCGCCCGCTATGCTGCGCGGCGCCAGCAACAAATCGTTCCCGGCCTTCAGGGCTTGCAGACACAAGTGCTCGTGATTGGCAACACCCCGCATAGCCAGCGCGTCAGTAAAGACCAAGCCTTTGAATCCCAATTCGTCTTGCAGCAGCCCGCTCACAACCTTCTCCGAAAGCGATGCCGGCAGTCCGGCCTCATCTTCCAACACAGGCACCTCCAGATGCCCCACCATGATGCCCCCCAATCCGGCATGAATCGCACGGCGGAAAGGATACAGTTCCACGCTGTCCAGGCGTTCGCGCGTAAAGGACAAAACAGGCAATGCCTTGTGTGAATCGACATTGGTGTCACCATGCCCCGGGAAATGCTTGCTGACAGACAAAACGCCGCCACTCTCCAGCCCACGGGAATAGGCCACCACCTTACGCCCCACTTCCACCGGATTCTCTCCGAAAGAGCGCGTATTGATGACCGGATTTTCCGGATTGACATTCACATCGGCCACCGGAGCGAAATTGACCTGCACCCCTATCTCGCGGCATTGCCGAGCCACCTCACGCCCGTATTCATACAACAGACTATCGTTGCGGATACAGCCCAGCACCATGTTGCGCGGAAACGAAGGAATCTCCTTCAGACGCATGCCCAGTCCCCATTCCCCGTCAAAAGTCATCAGCAAGGGGACAGTGGCCATTTGCTGGGCCTCGTTGGTCAGAATCGCCTGATTCTGTAACTGCCCGCCCGAAAAGAGCAATCCGCCCACCTTATACTCCCGCACCACCTTGCGCAGCAAGTCGCGGTTCGCCTTGTCCGTCTGCGGAGCTATGGTATAAATGAACAACTGCCCGATACGCTCTTTCAAACTCAGGCGACGCATCACAGAGTCTACCCACTGCCGGCACGGTTCATTGCCCTGCAAAGATTCCACCAGCACCGGCACCTCATGAGGCAACGGCAAAGAGTCAATAGGCAAGAACCTGCACTGTGCTCCGAGCACCGCCGGCAGAGCACACAAGGCCAGCAGACACCATTTGCCCCAACGGGCTTTCCCTTTTTTCCGCATCATAAATTCTCCTCCTTCACCAAACTTTTGAAAATCAATTCCTGAATATCCGTGCGAATGTCCATGTCACTCAGCTTGGTATTCCATACATCCGGGCAAACACGGTTGCTGAGAAACACATACACCGTACGGCTTCCCGGGTCGACCCAGGCACACGTCCCCGTAAATCCCGTATGCCCATACACCGCCTCCGGTGCAGAAGGTGCACAAGGACTGCGCTTCACGATAGAAACATCCGGCTTGTCAAAACCCAGTCCCCGGCGGCTGAGCAACGACTTCTCCGTAGTAAACAAACGGCAAGTCTCTTCGCTGAGGAACCGTTTGCCCTTCCACACGCCACCGTCCAACAACATCTGGCAAAGGGCTGCGACCTCGCCAGCCGTTGAGAACAAGCCCGCATGGCCGGCCACGCCCCCCAACAAGGCAGCCGCCTCATCGTGCACGTATCCGCACAAATCCTGCCGACGCAGGAAATCATTAAAGGCCGTAGGCATGATGTCTGACTTCGGGAACTTCTCCAGCGGGCAGAACAACGTGCGCTGCAAGCCCATCGGTGCATAAAACTCCTTAGCCACATAGAGGTCAAGAGGCAATTGAGTGATTTCTTCCACCACCTGCTGCAACAGGATAAAGCCCAAATCGCTGTACACATAATGCCGCTCGCCCAACTTGCACCGGGCTATCTCACGCAACATGGTCTGCTTGAAGTTTTTGTCCAGCCACATGCCTTCGGCCACGTGCAACGTATGTCTGCCCGACGGTTTGTTGGCCATCAGGCCCTTGCGGAACTTGAAATCGGAACTGTAATAGCTATGCTCGCTCACACGCGTCTGGTGCCATTCATCCGACCAGCTCTGCGCATATGGCCCATGCACAGAGCGGGGATCAATGGCAGACAAATAAAAACGGATATAAGGGGGCAGTCCGGATTCATGCAGCAACAAATCGCGGATGGTAATACGCCGCTTGTCCGTGCCACGCAGCAAAGGCACATAGTTCGAAACACGGTCTTCCAGCTTCAACCGGCCTTCGTCATACAGTTTCATCACTGCCAGCAACGTGGCCGTCACCTTGGTCAAAGACGCCAGGTCAAAAAGGTCGGTCGGACGCACGGCAGTCGTGTCCGTGTACGAATGGCAGCCAAAGCCCCTGTCATACACCGGATGCCCATCTTTCAGCACCAAAATCCGGCAACCGGGATAAGCCCCCGCCTCCAATCCCTTGCGGGCAATATCGTCTATGCCTTGCAATACGTAAGACTTCATGCCATAATCGTCTGGCAACACGGCTACCGGCTCCATGCCCACCTTAATGTCGCACCCCGTACCCTTGGGAAACTTCCTGCCCACTGCAACCGATAAACGCCCGCAGGCCTCAGCCTGAGCAAAAAGCACTTTGGCCACACGTTGCTGCAAATCAGGTTCGGCCGAATGGGCCAGCACGACAGCATTGGCGTGGGACAGAGCCGGCAACAGAAGCGGCAGCAAACGGCCGGACGTAAAGCAAACATAAACCAGCGGTGCCGGCAGGTTCAGTTCTCTCAAGAAATCCACGTCGGCTTCGCCCACATAATTGACTCCCGCCACGCTGACCACCACACGTCCAAACTCCTGCAACTGCCGGCGAATGGCTTCTTTTTCGCTTTCATCCGCTCCCCACGGCAAACGGAAACAACGGATGCCGCCAGCATGTTCCTGCATTGCTTCCACAAAAACCGAATCGCTGCCCTGGGCTCCCAGGCTCAGCAAGGCTATCCCCCGGCCGTCAGGAGCAGGCGACAAGGGCAAGACACCAAAATAATTGTTCAATACCGTAACCGCCTTCTCACGCAACAGCGCTGCCAGACGCCGGGCCTCGTCCGTGCCGATACGGAAACTCATGCCACTCACCTGCAATTTGGCCGGGCGTTGATACAATCCGGCACGATACTTACAGGCCAATACCTTGCGGCAACGCTCTCCAATGCCTTCCTTCGTCAGCCTGCCGGACTTGAGGGCAGCATGCAGAGAGGCGATTGCCTCTTGGGCGTCCAGCTCCAGGCACACCATGTCACTGCCGGCTTCCAGATAATCGGCCGCTCCCGAATGGAGAACGGCAGAAGGCACCAGACTGTCGGCCAACAGGCGCAAGTCCGAAGGCACAGACAACACACCCTCGCCAGCCAGTCCCCGGACATAAGCCTCCAGCGAAGCAGGCACCGAAGCCAGTTGGGCATGTACGCCCAGCAGACGGAGTTCGCGGCCTATCTCCGTTCCATACTCTTCCAGCAGGCGGTCGTCTGTGATGCACTCCAAAGCATTGCAATCCGGGAAACGGGGCTGTCCTTTCCGCCCGGTATCCAAAGCACTCCCGCCATCCACAGCCATCAACAGAGGCACCCGCGCATCCTTCTGTGCCAGGTTGGTCAACATGGCCTGTTCTTCTGCCGAGCCTTCGGCAAAGACAAGGCCGCCAATCTTGTATTTTTTCACCAATGTACGCAGATGCTTGCGGGCAGCCTTATCTGCTCGGGTAGGGAAAGTGACCATCAGCAACTGCCCCATCTGTTCCTGGAGGCTCAGCCCGTCCATGACCGAATCCACCCAGTGATTCATCTTCTCATCGGCCGGTTTCGGCGCAATCACCCATCCCTCTTGCGCCCTCAATTGCAGAGGAGCAGCCCACAAAGCAGCCCAACCGGCCAGCACAAACAAGCATACGATTCTCTTCATAAACATCGTTTTTCTTCCTTCTCGTTATATCTTACATCCTATTTTCCGTCATCGGCCTTATTCTTTTTCCAACCGCATTTTCAACTGCCCCACATAAGCCCCGTTCTTTCCGGTGTGCATCAGCGGGACATGCTTCCCGTCGGCATCGGGCAGCCAGGCTGGCTGTTCCAGAAAAGTATGCGTATGCCCGCCCAATATCAAGTCGATGCCACGAGTGCGGGCAGCCAAAACTTCATCGCCCGGCACTTCTGAATCTATCCCCAACAAGCCCAAATGTGAAAGGCAAATCACAACGTCACACCGCTCGACTCCGCGCAACGTATCGACCACCGCCTGCGCCGTGGCCACAGGGTCTTGATAGACGACTCCCTCGCAACGCGATGCCTGCACCAACCCTTCCAACTGGGGAGAGAGCCCGAAGACACCGATGCGCAACCCTCCACGCTCCAACACGACGTAAGGCTTTACCAATCCTTCGAGCACGGTGCCCTTCACGTCGTAGTTGGCACACACCACCGGAAAACGAGCCATCCGGTAGAGACGCGCCATGTTTTCCAGTCCGAAGTCGAACTCATGATTGCCTATCGTCACGGCATCATAGCGCATCAGGTTCATCATCTGCACCTCCAGTTCACCCCGGAACAAGTTATAGTAAGGGGTGCCCTGCGAGAAGTCACCTCCATCGAAAAGCAACATGTCCGGGTGTTCCTGCCTGAACTGTTTGACAAAAGCAACACGGCGCAACACGCCTCCCAGTCCCGCCAGTTTATCAGCCGCCTGCGGGTCGATGGGCTCTATGCGGCTGTGGGTATCGCTCGTATGCAATATATCCAACTCTTTAGTCTGCTGGGCAAACAATGGCTGTGCAAGCATTGCCACCCCTATCAAAATGAATCCTATCTGTTTCATCCGTTTTTCTTGATTGGTCATCTGCGTTTTTACTCACTCATTTCGACGTACCGCCTGTCAGGACGATTCGGCCTTCCATCCGGGCCGTTACGGCCTTCCCCTGCTTCGCCTGCCGCTCCACGTAATCGATGAACAACGAGCGCAGCGTGGCATTGGGAGGGCAGACACTGCTCTCGGCCTGCCGCAGAGCATACATGCCGTCATTCCCCTCGGCCAGATAATCCAACGTGGCCACGGTGTAAGTCCGCTCGTCATCCACCGGTTGCCCGTCCACCGATGCTTCCAACAGGCGTCCGTCTTTCGACACCACCAGCTTCACGCCACTCACGCCTTCGCCCCGGCGCACGGCGATGTTCTCGAACAGTTGCCTCAACACCCGTCCTTTCAGCGTCATCACGCACAACGTGTTTTCAAAAGGCAATATTTCGTAAACATTCTCCAGGGTGACGTCTCCGCGTGTCAGCGAACTGCGCAAACCGCCCATGTTCACCAGCCCCATGTCTGCCGGCCGGCCCAAGATTTTGACAGCCGCCTCGCGCAGCACATCGGCAATCAAGTTAGACAACAGGCTTTCCGGCCTGCCGGCTTCCATAGATACGGCAGCCTGTCCCAGTACATGCCGCATCGCACTGTCCACCCGGTTCACATAGGGAAGCAACAAAGCCACTGCCGCAGAATCGGGCCGGGCATCCCACGTGGAATCCATCGCCACCAGGCGGCCTTCCACTTTCGTCACCTCGTATGCCGGACGGCAAGCGGCCAGCAACAGACACACCGCCAAAGCCATGCCCGGCAGCAGAGATACAAATCTAACGTATTTCTTCATCTTGTTTACATATTTTTTTAAGAGTCTGTTTAAATATCTCTTTTTCTGTCATCCCGAGCACAGTCGAGGGATCTCACTATGCGCCTGAAAAGTATTAGGGAGATGTTTCGACTACGCTTCGCTTGCTCAACATGACAGAGAGAGTGATTTTTAAACAGGATCTAAGAGTCTGTTTAATAATCTCCTTTTCTGCCATATTGAACGGAGTCGAAACATCTCCCGAATACTCTCGGCACATAGTGAGACCCTTCACTTCGTCCAGGATGACAGCGACAATGAAAAATCAAACGTTCTAAATGCCGGACAAAGGTAGTCATAAAAAAGAGGAAAATCAAATGAAGTTTACAGGCAAGTCGTTACAAAGTTCATCCAAAATCGTTTCTGATTCGAATTTTGTTCGAGTCTAAGAGCTCGAAAATGGAACGAACCTGGTACGACTTTGGAACGAATTTGGTACGACTCGGAATGGCCTTTGTCTGCCGGAGGGAAAAACGCCGGAAACGACGGAAATTTGCTGCGGGATATTTCATAAAAAATGCGGACATTTTTCTTTTTGCAGAAAAAAGGAACCCGCAAACGAAAAAAAATCTATTTTTGTAGCAGAATTTCGAGGCTGTTTAAATATCGTTCTCCCTGTCATGTTGAGCATTGTTCTTTCCCGACAAACGGAGGAGGCAAGAGGGGGTGCGAAGCGGAGTCGAAACATCTCCTGCATATTTTTATCACATAGGGAGATTCTTCACTTCGTTCAGAATGTCAGAGCAAATGAGAATTTAAGAGCCTGTTAAAAATTCATTTTCCTGTCATCCCGAGCGCAGTCGAGGGACCTCACTACGCGCCTGAAAAGTATTAGGGAGATGTTTCGACTACGCTTCGCTTGCTCAACATGACAGAGAGAGCGATTATTAAACAGGCTCTAAACAGGCTCTTCATTTACACATACCATGAGCATAAAAGACAAAAGGTTCGGAATATGGGAAGGCATGATGTTGCTGTGCGGATTTCTGTCTGCCTGGCTCTATGCCTTGAACTTCGGCATCAGCCTGAAACAGATTCCAGCGACCGTGGTGGCTTACGTGATAAGCTGCTTGACGGGCGGTGGCATCGCATGGTTGGTTTATAAAGGCTACAGCGGTTGGAAACGGGCCGGCTATACCTTTTTGTTTGCCACTTTTGCCTATGGCGTCATAGAGGCGGCGGTTCATATTTTATTCCCCAATCCTTATGACGTTAGGCAGAGTTTATTCGCCGACGCCCTTCTTTACTGGTGTTTGGCCTCGCTGTTGCCCGTCCTCCTGTTCTCATTTTTGGCCAAATTTTTTTTCAGGCCCGAGAAGCGGGGAAAAAAGTGAGGACGAAATTGTGGGCGAATAATTTGTGTATCTGCGGAATATTTCGTTCCTTTGCAACCGCTTTCGCGCAATCGCTGTCAGGAACAACAGAGAAAGCCTGGTATGTTGCGTAGTAACGATAACAATTTAACCAACAAAAAGACAATGGACTTAATTAAAATTGCAGAAGAAGCATTTGCTACGGGCAAACAGCACCCCAACTTCAAGGCTGGTGACACGGTAACCGTGGCATATCGTATCGTGGAAGGTAACAAGGAACGCGTACAGAACTATCGCGGCGTTGTTATCAAGATTTCCGGTCATGGTGAAAAGAGACGCTTCACCGTACGCAAAATGTCGGGCACTGTGGGTGTAGAACGTATCTTCCCCATCGAATCTCCGGCCATCGACAGCATCGAAGTGAACAAGATTGGTAAAGTACGCCGCGCCAAGCTGTACTACCTGCGCGCACTCACCGGCAAGAAGGCCAGAATTAAAGAAAAAAGAGCCAACGGATAATCTGAAAGTAAGTTTTATAAAAAAAGGATGCTCCACAAAAGAGCATCCTTTTTTGTCATTTCCCGGCCCGTTTCAGGCAAGCTTCCACTTCTTCGCAAGTCAGTGCAGGAGGCAAGCCATGACGTAGCTTGCGGCACACCAGACGCCCGGTTTCCAAGGCTTCTGCTTCTGTCCGGAAAGGCTGGCGGTGTCCTACGGCCGGTATATAAGGCTGACAAATGAGTGTATCACCATTCTGCCGGACCACATAACCATAACCTCCCGGCACCTGCAAGACACGGCAGTCCAATCCGTCTGAGCCGGCACAAGAACAGGATAAGCCTGTCATCAACGACAAGCTTATCCCTACCCAAATTAGCCATCTAAGTACCAGAACTAAAGCCAATCTTATTAAAACCCAATTGGAATTTCTTTTTTGTAGCCACACTGCCAAGAGTTTGTCGAAAAAAACGATATTGAAATAGGAATATATTAAAAATAAGCTACTTATAAGCATTTCTCAAAAAACGAGGTAATGACTTGGAAACAGTCACAAATTCTGCAATATGCGGTAAATTTCTGTCAAACAACTCTTGTCTTAGCGCAAAGATAGTGAAAAGCAACCAAATTCTATTACCGTTTCCCATATTTCTTTTCAAATAATTCTGTATTCTTCTCTCCCCATGCAATCATAGCATCGATGATGGGAATAAGCGTCATCCCCAACGGAGTGATAGCATACTCCGAACGAGGAGGCAGTTCAGGGTAGATGGTCTTCGATACGAGCCCGTCCTCTACCAGTTCCTTCAGTTGCAAGTCGAGCACACGAGGCGTGGCTTCGGGAAATATCTTGTGCAATTCACTGGGACGCAGGGCACGGTGGCGCAGTTCGTCCAAGATGCATGACTTCCACTTGGAATCAATCAGGCTCATGGTCAGCCGCAAGGGACAGTCCAAATCTACGGGTATCTTTCTTTCGTACATGGTTTTATCTTTATTGAATGTTACGCCTACAAAGGTAAGGATAATATATCGTAACGGGTATATACCGAATAATTTTTCAGTATATGAATAATTTTTCGGTACTTGTGCAAACTGGAGGAATCACCTACCTTTGCAGCATCAAAACAAGATAATCAATTAAACATTAGCATCATGAGAGCAAATATCGAAGAGTACAAGGCAGTGGAAGAAGCTGCCATGAAGTTTGTGAAAAGTGTGGCAGAAGGCAACAGCAAGTATGCCCGCGAATTGTTTATTGACGAAGCCGTCTTATTCGGCTACTTGGACGGGAAGCTGGAGCACGGCAGCATCGAGCAGTTCTACCACAATGTGGACACCGTAGGCGCAGGCGATGACTTCAAGGCACGCATCGACGTGGTGGACGTAGAAGAGACCCTCGCCGTGGTGCGCGTGCTGGAAGAGAAATGGGGAGGCCGTATCGACTTCACCGACTACCTGCTGCTGATGAAGATGGACGGCGAGTGGCGGTGCGTGGCGAAGGCGTACAATCAGAATTCGAATACCATTCAAAAGTAAGGAGGAAGCGTCATGAAGATAACAGTTATTACGGGAAGTCCACGCAAGCATGGCAACAGCTTTGCCATGACGGACGCATTTATCAGGGAAGCGGAGACACTCGGCCACACGGTGCGACGATTTGATGCCGCACTGATGAAGATAGGCGGTTGCCGTGCCTGCCAGACCTGCTTCAAGACGGGCAAGGCTTGTTCGTTCGACGACGATTTCAACCTTATCGCACCTGCCATTATGGAAGCCGATGCTGTTGTATTCACCATGCCAACCTACTGGTATTCCATCCCGGCACAGATAAAGGGTGTGATTGACCGCCTGTTTTCATTCGTGGTGGGCGGAAAGGATATCGCCGGAAAGAAATGCGGACTGATAGCCTGCTGCGAAGAAAACGACGTGACGGTAATGGACGGCATCCGTATGCCGCTGGAACGTTCTGCCGCTCTGCTGAAATGGGAGATGGCTGGCGAAGTGCTTATTACTGGAGTATTGAACGAAGGTGACATCAACAAGACGGACGGCTGCAAGCAAGCGGCTGAACTGGCGCATAAATTCTGAACGTATGAAGGTATTGTTGATTAATGGCAGCCCGAATCAAACGGGCTGCACCTATACCGCCCTGCACGAAGTGGAAACCACCTTGCAGGCAAACGGCATTGAGACGGAATTGCTGTATTTAGGCAAGAAGCCCATAGCGGGCTGCATCGCCTGTGGAGCCTGCATGAATACAGGACATTGTTTCCGCGACGACCTCGTGCAAGAGATACAGAAACGGCTGGATGAATTTGATGCCATCGTCATCGGTTCTCCGGTTTATTACAGTGCACCAACGGGGCAACTCGTTTCGTTCCTGAACCGCCTGTTCTTCGCCACGGAGAACCGCATGGCGGGCAAGCTCGGCGCATCAGTAGTATCGTGCCGCCGTGGTGGAGCCTCCGCCACCTTCGAGCAATTGAATCAATATTTCACTATTGCGAATATGCCTATCGTAGCATCGCAATACTGGAACTCGGTACACGGCTTCACACCCGACGATGTGCGCAAGGACAAGGAAGGCTTGCAGACCATGCGCATCTTGGGGCAAAATATGGCGTGGTTGCTAAAGTGCATTGAAAGCGGACGGAAGAACGGCGTTCGCAAGCCGGAATATGAACCGAGAATGCGGACGCACTTCATCCAAGACAAATATGAATAACCAAACTTAACAAGAAAACTTATAGATTTTTGAGTAGAGGATGTTTCCTGTCCGATTTTGAATTTAACCAATGGGAGGATAGCAAGCGGTTTTGGTCTGCCCCAAACACAAACTTGCTACCCTCCCGTTGGCATCGTTTATAATCTCATGCCCTTGTCTCTCCTAAGCGGCTTAACAGTCCTTTTAATGGATGAGAACAGCCTGCCAAACTGTTCCTTGAACCATTCGCCAATCAGTTGCCCATTGATGGCGTCGCCTGGCTTCTGACAGGCAAACCAACGCATGGCCTTGTTGACTGCCTGGAAAAAAGTAGCGAAACGCAAGTCTTTCTCCACCAGATAATCCAACGCATCCAACCTGAAACATTCAGCCGCATAACCTTCTCTGTCGGCTATGAATATCACCCGAGTGTGCGGCGACAGCATACGGCAAAAGTCCATGCCACCTACCTCTCCGGCCGATACAGGGACAATCCCGACAACATACACATCGACCCTTGACACACAATAGGCCCTCAAGGCTTCCAGCGTATCCGTATAACAACCGCACAAACGTAAAAAAGGCATATCTTTCATCCATTCCTGTAGTTTTTCTACCATCCTTGCATCCGGATGCAACAAAGCGCAAGTCAATTCCATAACACGTTTATTATATATCAAAATGACGACGCAACTTGAAAAAGGCTGCCGCAAAGACTAAAACATTAAGATTCTTTTAACAGATTCTTCTCTTTATCCAATGTTGCCTGTACATCTACACGTTTCTTCCAAGAACGCATTTTCCTTGAGATTCTCTGTCTTAAAACGAACAAAAAAAGCGTTTCCTACTGTAAAATATGCTGTACAACACATTTGATATTCAAAAAATTATCACCTTGGTAGAATTGTATTAGATTAAGATAAAATAATATCATTATCCAATGTCATTATCTCCTAAATTTGTCCTCGAAATAAAAGTATTTAGAGTCTGTCGTACAAATGTACGACAAGCTCTTATACAAGAACAGACTATCAACTTTGTTAACGAGACAACATTAAGAGCCTATTTAAAAATCGCTCTCTCTGTCATGTTGAGCAAGCGAAGCGGAGTCAAAACATCTTCCTAATACTTTTCAGGCGCGTAGTGAGATCCCTCGACTGCGCTCGAGATGACAGGAAGATGAATTTTAAAAAGGAGCTAAGCTAAAGAATAAATATAATAAAAGAAGGAGATTTATGGAAAAACAAACCTGAAAACCAAAAACACTATCCGGCGGGTAAGAGCATTTTAGAAAGGCTCCCCCACAAAATTCATGAAGCAATTACTGAATGTTCCTATTATTAATCTAAAACAACCCACATGAATTTAACCATCAGAAAAACAGTTTTGCTGACGGGGTTATGTGCCACGTGCATGTTAGGAACCCCTCCCAGGCTATGGGCAACCCAAGCCTATGCAGTAGAAGCAGTACAGCAGACGAAGAAAATCAAAGGTACTGTTTCTGACAATATGGGACCGATAATCGGTGCCAATGTGTTGGAAAAAGGTACAACCAACGGAGTCATTACCGACATTGACGGTAACTTTGAACTGAATGTAGCACCGGGTGCTACCATTGTCATTTCTTTCCTCGGATATACGCCCCGGGAAATAAAAATCACTAACCAGACCACGCTGGATGTCATGCTGCAAGAAGACTCCGAAATGCTGGAAGAAGTCGTGGTCGTAGGTTACGGTACCATGAAAAAGAGCGACCTCTCCGGTGCTTCAGTCTCTATGGGTGAAGATGACCTGAAAGGCTCCATCATCACGAACCTGGACCAATCGCTGCAAGGACGTGCGGCTGGTGTGACGGCCGTCACAACCTCCGGTGCCCCGGGTTCTTCATCGTCCATCCGTATTCGTGGTCAAGCCACCATCAACGCTAATGCAGAACCGTTGTACGTCATTGACGGTGTGATTGTGCAAGGCGGCGGACAAAGCGGTGCCGACTTCGGTCTGGGCGATGCTTTGGGAAATGGTTCCGTATCAACCATCTCTCCGTTGTCCACCATCAACCCGGCGGATATCGTAAGCATGGAAATCCTGAAAGACGCTTCGGCCACAGCCATCTACGGTGCACAGGGTGCCAACGGCGTTGTGCTCATCACCACCAAGCGTGGTAAGAGCGGCGAGGCCAAGTTTACCTACGACGGCATGTTTGCTGTTCAACGGCAGACCAAGCGACTGGACATCATGGATCTGCGCGAGTATGCCAACTTCTACAACGACTTCGTGTCTGTAGGTGAAGCCGACGAAAGCCCCTATTTATCCGATGTCAGCGTATTGGGTAAAGGTACCAACTGGCAGGATGCCATCTTCCAGACTGCCATGCAACACCAACATCAGGTAAGCGCACAAGGCGGCTCGGACAAGATACAGTATTATGTATCCGGTTCATACATGGACCAGGAAGGTACCATCATCGGCAGTGAATTCAGCCGCTTCAGTGTCCGCACCAACCTGGATACCCAACTGAAAAAATGGTTGAAACTGGGACTGAGCGCCACTTACTCCAGCACAGACGAAAGCCTGAAACTGGCGGACAGTTCCGAAGGTTTGATTAACTATTCACTGACCACCATCCCCAGCATACCTATATACAATGTGGACGGCAGCTATTCGTCCGTATCACAGGAAGGATATACCAATCCGAACCCGGTGGCATTGGCTTTGATGGATGACATTTTGCTGAACCGCCAGAAGCTGACCGGTAACATCTTCGCGGAAATCACGCCTATCAAAAACCTGGTATGGCACGCCGAACTGGGTTACGACATCAGCGCCAGCAAGGCTGAACGCTACGAGCCTATGGTAGACTTGGGTACCTGGAACCGCGACAGTAACTCGAGCAGCATCCAGAAAAACAGCTCCACGTTCTGGCAATTGAAGAACTACCTCACTTACAACGGCAGTTTCAAAAAGCACAGTTATTCTGTCATGCTAGGTCAGGAAATGTGGAAATCGGACTATAACTTCTCCAGTGTAGCCAATACGGATTTGCCTTCCGACGTGGTGCACAACCCAGCCTTGGGTGATGGTACACCTACCATTAATTACGGTTTTGGCAGCTCGACCATGGCCTCTTTCTTTGCCCGCGCTACGTACAATTACGATGACCGCTACCTGGCTACGTACACATACCGTTATGACGGTTCGTCCAACTTCGGCCCGGAAAACCGTTGGGCAGGCTTCCATGCCATCGCCGCTTCCTGGCGTTTCTCCAACGAGAAATTCTTCGAGCCTCTCCGCAACATCATCAGCAACGGTAAGTTGCGCGTGGGCTGGGGACAAACCGGTAATGCCAACATCGGCGGTTACCGCTGGGGTTCTGCCATCTCCATCATGCCGACTGGTCTGGGCATGAGCTATCGTCCGGCCAACATTGCCAATACGGGTATCAAATGGGAGTCGCAGGAACAAATCAACATCGGTTTGGATTTAGGCTTCTTCAACGACCGCGTCAACCTGACAGTGGATTGGTATCGCAAAGAATCCAAAGACATGTTGATGCAACTGCAATTGCCTTCCTACATGGGTACAAGCGGTAATGCCTCTTCCGCATTGGCTGCACCTTGGGGCAACTACGGACACATCCGCAACACCGGTGTGGAACTGACATTGAACACGCATCCGCTGATTGGCGAGTTCCAATGGGATTCTGATTTCCAGATTTCCGTCAACCGCAACAAGCTGGTAGCCTTGTCGGGCACAAGCGCCGCACAGATTGTAGGTTATGGCCAGTGGACGGATGTGGTGACGGTGACAAACGTCGGTGAATCGTTGTATAACTTCTACGGTTACGTGACCGACGGTGTTTATGAAAGCCTGGAAGACATCCAGACTTCTCCGAAACCGGCCAACAGCTACCCGGGCAATGGTGTATTCAACAAGAACAATACGGTATGGGTAGGTGATATCAAATACAAGGACTTGAACGGAGACGGTGTTATCGATGAAAACGACCGCACGAACCTGGGTTCTCCGATGCCTAAGTTCACCTTCGGTTGGACCAATACGTTCCGTTACAAGAACTTCGACCTCTCGCTGTTCATCAACGGTTCGGTAGGCAACAAGGTATTCAACTACATGAGCATGTCATTGACTCACATGAACTCGACGTGGACCAACCAACTGAACTCGGTGAATGGCCGTGCACGGATAGTGCCCATCAACGCCAACAAGGATTATTCAAACGGCGTAGTAATCAACGGGACTACGGTATGGCACTGGTATGACGATATCACCAACGTGCGTGTGGCCAACCCCGGCACTTCCATCCCACGCGCCACTATCAATGACCCGAATGACAACGACCGTGTCAGTGACCGTTATATTGAAAACGGCACCTATGTCCGCCTGAAGAATATCACGCTGGGCTATACTTTCCCCAAGAAGTGGACAAACAAGTGGCACATCGAAAACTTGCGCCTCTATGCCAATATCCAAAACCTGTTGACCATTACCGGTTACGACGGCTATGACCCCGAAATCGGTGTCAGCACATCTGCTGCCAATGTAATGGGTCTGGATAATGGCCGTTATCCGTCGCCTACGGTTTATTCCTTCGGTTTGAACGTTACTTTTTAACTCTTAAATATGAAAAATATGAAATTCAATCAACTGAAATATAGTGTGCTGGCAGTGGCTTTAAGCTTCGGGATTTCCTCCTGTGAGGACTTCTTGGACAGGCCGACCGTTGACAGCTACAACACGGACAATTATTACCTGACGGACGACCAGTGTATCTCCGGCGTGAACTATCTGTATAATTCACCCTGGTATGACTTCCAACGCGGCTTCATCAAAGCCGGTGAGGTGCTTTCGGGCAACTATTATTGGGGCAGCAGCCCTTACCTGAACTTTTCCGTGAACGGTACGGACGAAGACCTGGTGAACATGTCTTATTCATTGTGGGCAGTCATCGGACACGCCAACACGGTGTATGACAACATCCAGGGAAGCCCGGCCTCACAGGCGGTAAAGAACCAGTGCATGGGCGAATGTCTGACCTGGAAAGCCATGGCTTACTTCTACCTGGTACGCAGTTTCGGCGATGTACCTATCATCCACAACAATACCGACGAACTGGTGAACGGCACGTACAACAGCAAATACAAAGTGCTGAAAGCCGATGTGTATGAATACATCATCATGACACTGGAAAAGGCTTTGGAACTTTTGCCGGTTACAAAAAATAATGACGGACGCATAGACTACTATTGTGCAGAAGCCTTGCTGGCCAAAGTGTACCTGACCCGAGCCGGCGTGAGCGGTTCATTAAACGCCGATGACCTGAGTCGTGCAGCCTCATACGCCAAAGACGTGATTGACAACTCCGGCCGCCAACTGTTGAGCAATTACAGCGACGTGTTCCGCCTGGCCAATAACGTCAGCGATGAAAGCCTGATAGCCTGGCGTTGGACGGCAGAAGGCAACACGTGGACTTCGCAGAATACATTGCAATCGGACCTGGCCGTCGAAGGTTTTGACGAATTCGGTGATTGCTGGGGAGGTTGGAACGGCATGTCCGTAGACCTTCAGGAAGCATTTGGCGTGAGACTGCTGGAACAGACTCCCGATGCCTGGATAAATAATCTTGATACGCGTTGCCTGGCCACCATGATGCTGCCGGGAGCCACTTACGATTATTTCTGGACAGACCACGGCGGCTTTAATTACCTGCGTTTCATCTATGACGACACCTACAATACTGCCGCCACAGGTACGTTGCAAAGTGCCACGGGTGCCAATACGGTAAAACATTTATATGGAAACGCACAAGACCACGTAAACGGTGCAGGTCACTCCGCCGCACGCATGGAAAACAGTCTGGCCACCCACATTCTCCGCCTGTCGGACGTTTACCTGATTTATGCGGAGGCCATGATGGGAACCGCCGGACAGACTTCTGACGCATCGGCCATCGACGCATACTTTGCTGTACGGAGACGCGCCATTCCGTCTTTACAAGACAGCGACCGCCCGTCCACCATCACTTGGGAAGACGTCTGGAAAGAACGCCGTCTGGAGCTGGCCATGGAAGGTGACCGCTGGTATGACTACGTGCGTGTGTCTTACTACAACCCGCAGTTCTGCATCAATGAGTTGACCAGCCAAAAGCGCAACGGTTTCGTAGGCCTGAACGACTTGTATCAGACTTATTTCGAATCGGGCAGTTGGACGGTAGATGCCAGTGCGATGTACTACGATGACACGACTTCTGCCCCCAACGTGACGACTTCCAGCTTCACCCTGCCCTTCCCTACCGAAGACGTGGTGTTCAACCCGCATTTGATGGAAGACCCCATCCACGAGGATGTGCGCAGCTTATATAGTTATTAATCTTAAATGCAGATAATAATATGAAACTACTCCATAAATTCATACGGTTCGGCTTTTTCTGCTGCATGGCACTCTCTGCCGGTTTCGGCATGACTTCTTGCGAAGACGAACCCGATAAATACGAAGTGGCAGACGGCGTACCTACTGTCCGCTATATCCGTTCACCTTATGCGGCTTCTGCCGACTCCCTGATAACGGCTGCCACCACCGGCACTACCATCTGCCTGGTGGGTGAAAACCTGCGCAGCATCTACGAACTGTACTTCAATGACCAACAGGCCGTCTTGAACAACAGTTACATGACAGACAACACGGTATTGGTAGATGTTCCACGAACCATACCCGCCGAAGTCTCCAACAAAATATATATGGTGACCCGTAGCGGACAGACCGTGGAATATGACTTCAGCGTGACAGTTCCGGCTCCTACCCTGACGGCCATGTCGTGCGAATATGCTCCTGCCGGCACGGAAGTGAGCATCACGGGCAATTATTTCGTGGACGATCCCAATGTACCGCTGGAAGTGGTATTCCCCGGCGATGTGACAGTCACTGAGTTTACTGATATTTCGCAAACCTCCATCAGTTTCATCATGCCGGAATGTACAGAAGAAGGCACCGTTGACGTAACTACCATCTACGGTACTACTACTTCGGCTTTCCACTACCTGGACACGCGCGGCATGTTGTTCGACTTCGATGGAGTGACAGGCTTGGGCAATCACGGCTGGCACAACCGAGAAATCCTCAGCGACGAGACCTCTATTACAGGCAACTTCGTGCAACTGGGTGACGGAAATGCTGTGATGTCTGCCGATGGCGGATGGGACGACAGCAACTTTGCCTTCGAATACTGGTGCGGTTCGTGGGATACCCCGCAAAACATCACTTCGGGCGACGGCATCGCTTTGTTCAACGTGGTTGACTTCACGGATTACGAAGACATGGCACTGAAGTTTGAGCTGTACATTCCTTCCAGCAATCCGTGGAGCGCAGGTGCCATGCAGATTGGTTTCGAAGGTGTTGATATGGTAACACTCTCCGGCAATCCGATTGACGGTTACACCAACGTGGCCGGTGCAAACGCCTACATGTTCAACGGTGAAGGTACCAACGGTGAAGGTGACTTCGGTCGTGCCCTGTATCGTCCGTGGACCACAAGCGGTTCTTACGACACAGGCGACCAATGGGTAACGGTAACCATCCCGCTGACTGACTTCACGTACAACCGGACGGGAGGTTCTGCAACGGCTGTGCCCAATTCGCCGGACGATTTTGCCAGCCTGACCATCTTCGTTGTGGGCGGTGGCGTAAATGGTACGGAATGTTATCCGATATTCAAAATCGACAACATCCGCGCTGTTCCTAATAGATAATCCTAAAAGCAAATTATTATGAAGACATTACATACCATCAAAGTCTTGCTGCTGGCCTGCATGGCAACTTTGGGTTTCACGGCCTGCGACAACGACGATTACAGCACCAACCAATACA
Organism: Bacteroides sp. ET71; assembly: GCF_023336905.1. GTDB lineage: Bacteria > Bacteroidota > Bacteroidia > Bacteroidales > Bacteroidaceae > Bacteroides. Next base: position 30,269 of record NZ_JAMBLS010000015.1, on the reverse strand, counting down.
AGGGCGGGGTCAGCCTGAGTGCTTTCGGGCCTTCGCCGGTGATACGTGGAGGTGAGTTGCGCTTCTATGGCTCGAACCTCAACCAAGTGACTGAAGTAGAAATACCCGGTGTAGCACCCATTACCGACATCACGGTCGTGCAGTCCGGTGTGCCCAGTGAAATCCGCGTAACAGTACCGGTAGACGGTCCTGAAGTGGGTTTGGTCACTCTGCGCACAGCCAATGGAACGGAAATAACCACCCTGACAGAACTGACGTATGAAGAGCCCATCGTCATAGAAGGCTTTTCACCTGCAGAAGCCATGCCGGGCGACGTGATTACTATCACCGGTGATTACCTGAACCTGATGCACGAGGTCATCTTTGCCGAAGAAGTAGTCGTACCGGAAGAAGAGTTCCTTGAAGTATCCGATCCCCGCCGCATGATACAGGTACGGGTTCCAGAAGCTGCACAAACCGGGCAACTGATCTTAAGCGACGGCGCAGAGGAAATCCCCAACTGGATTTATACGGAAGAAGAACTGACAATAGGCTCGCCCACTGTACAACCGTTGGCAACCGAAACCGAATTTAAAGCAGGCGAGACCGTGACACTGACGGGTGCTTACCTGAACATGGTAGCTTACATCCGCTTCAATGCAACGGCAGAAGAGCCGTATGACCTCCCTGCTGCCGACCTGGCAGAAGAAGACGAAGCCTCGTTCACTGTGAACGAGGAAGGTACGCTGATTTCCTTTGAACTGCCGGCAGAAGCTGGTTCGGGCGCTGTTGAACTCGTACTCCGTTCCGGCCTGACCGTATCTGTGATGGACAACTTTGAAGTGGTTGTTCCGACTGAGATGGCTATTGCCGCAGAAGCCGTGAAGAACGGCGATGTACTGACTGTTACCGGCCAGGACATGGATTTGGTAGTCAGTGTAACCTTCCCCGAGATGACAGAAAGCGTAGCAGTTACGGAAGCAACGGCCACACAAATAACGGTGACTGTACCAGACTTGGCACAGTCCGGCGACCTGGCTCTGAACATGGCCAGCGGACAATCGGTAACTGTACCTTTTGTAACCGTGAAACCGGCCATTACAGCTTTCAATCCGACGGCATTGACGGCAGGCGAAGTGGTGACTATTACGGGTACTGACTTAGACCTCGTGGCAAGCGTGGTATTCGGTGATGCAGAGGATGCACCATCCGTAGACATCGCCAGCGAAACAACGACCGGCGAAGAAGAAGGAGTTTACGTAGACGAGAACACACTGAGAGTCACCGTACCTCTGACGGCAATCACTTGTGCGCCCAAGCTGGTGATGAAAAACGGCGAAGAAGTGGAAACTGACGTGACTTTGGACATCACTCCGGCCACCAATCCTGTGATCACTGCCATTAAGCCGGGTTCGGTAAAAGCAGGTGAAGAAATCACCATCACCGGGCTGAACATCAACACGGTAGAAAACTTCTATTTCGGTGATGTGAAGGTGACAGAATACGGCACCCGCACAGCTACAGAAGTAACGCTGACTGTTCCCGCCGAAGTGACTCCGGATACTTATTACCTCCGCATGGTCAACTATGCAGGTGACGAAATCATCTCCAGCGTACCGGTTACCATTGAAGCACCTGAGGTAGAAATCTGGAGCGGTGAATGGGAATGTACCGGCTGGGCAGGAAACCAAGATTTGGCTTGGGGCGGCTATGACTGGTCGACCTTCGAAGCAGGGCAAACCCTTATCTTCGTTGTAGGCTTTACTGATCCTACTGCTACGTGGGCTGCTATCAGTCCACGCGTAGGCGACGGCTGGGCCAATCTGTCCGTTTCGCAGATAGACCTGGTACCAAGTGTAGAAGACCAGCGCGTAGAATATACCCCGACCGCACAAGACATTTCAGACTTGCAGAACAAAGGCGGACTGGTAGTCACGGGCGACGGATTTATTCTGAAACAAGTCCTGATACGATAACAATTATATAATCATTAAACAATAGAGAATATGAAACTACTAAATAAATGGATGATAGCACTGGCTTTGCCACTCCTGGCAACAGCTTGCTACGACGAAGTAGACCCCGCCATTCCACACGTAGATTCGCCGGTATTGGTGTCTACCACCCCGGAAAACGGTGCTACAAGCGTTGGTCGCGGCGACATCACCATCAGTGTGACTTACGATAAGAACGTGTTCTTTGCCACCAGCAACATTGACCAACTGCAGTTTACCGGCGGCACGCTGGAGAGCGCCGATGTGCTGGGCAGCAGCAACACACTGACCGTCAATGTCAACGTGCCTACACGCGATACGCAATGCACCCTGACCATCCCAGAAGGGGTAGTGACAGGCCCCAACGATATGCCCGCTCCGGAAGTAACTGTACAGTTCAATACGGTAAGTCTGGCAGAATCGCTGGCAGACGCAGCAGCTATTCCTGAAGCCGTCAGCTTGTACAACTACCTGTTGGAGAACTTCGAGACCGCTACGCTCTCTGCTACCATGGCAGACGTTGCCTGGAATACAGACAATGCCGATAAAGTTTTCCAATGGACGGGAGAATATCCGGCCATCAACTGCTTCGACTATATGCACCTGAACTCGTCACCCACCGACTGGATTGACTACAATGACATTACACCGGTGAAGGAATGGAGCGACAAAGGTGGTATCGTAGCGGCCATGTGGCACTGGAATGTACTGACCAGCGACCCGAGTACGGCTACGGAAGAAGTAACTTACGATTTCTACGCCGAAAATAACGCCTTCGACGCTACCAATGCCCTGACCGAAGGTACGTGGGAAAACAATGTGTACGAAGCCGATATGGCCGAAATCATCAGTTACCTGACGCTGTTGCAAGACGAGAACATCCCCGTACTGTGGCGTCCGTTCCACGAAGCTGCCGGCGGCTGGTTCTGGTGGGGCAAGGATGCGGAAAGCTTCAAGGCTTTGTGGATAGACATGTTCACCCGCTTCCAAGAGGCCGGACTGCATAACCTGATATGGGTGTGGACATCTGAAACCGGCGACGATGACTGGTATCCGGGCGACCAATACGTGGACATCATCGGCCGCGACTTGTATGGCAATACCGCCGACGACTGCGCAACACAATACAGCACACTGGCCAACAGTTATGGCAACAAGATGGTGGCTCTGAGCGAGTGCGGCTACGGCGACAGCACAGGGTCTACCGTAGGCCTCATCTCCGAGCAGTGGAACGCAGGCGCACGTTGGTCGTGGTTCATGCCATGGTATGACAATGATGACGCCACTACCTTCCATTCTGACGCCGAGTGGTGGCAGGATGCCATGAACCAGTCGTACGTCATCTCTCTGGACGAACTGCCTACATTCAACTAAGCGCATGAAGAAAAAAGAGCTGTCAAAATATAAAAATGCACACAGATGACGCAGATACAACAGATAACCGCTGATTATATATCATGGGTGCACAGGACAATTAATCTGCAACCATACATTCATATAAGACTTAAAAGATGTTTTGGGCGAAGGTAAAACCTGTTTAATCTGCGTTATCTGCGTGCCAATATCTCATTAACCCCAGACCGGGACGGAAGTGTACTTCTGTCCCGGTCTTTTTTTTGCCCTTTTTACCGGCCTATTTCAGACCTGCATGAAGTGTATGATTCCCTTATTTAGAATAAGACATAAAAGAGAGGGATAACGGAGGGATAAGAGAGGGATAAGAGAGGGATAAGAGAGGGATAAGAGAGGGATAAGAGAGAGATAGTGGTGATGAAGCAAGGCTACGCCGAAGAAGAAGCGGCCTTCTTCCGCCACCTCCTCATCCGGACATAAAGGCACAAAAAAATTCCCCTCACGCCCGTCGCAGGCACAAGGGGAAGAAATATAAATGAAAACTTTAAAAGTGTATGATTCTTATTTGATGTCTTTCAACTCCCAACCCAGAGCACTGGCACCCAGCACGGCTGCGTCAGAATCTTTCAGCTCGGACATCAACAGCTTCGTCTTGCCCTTGTAGATGGGCAGGATGTTTTCATCGATGGCCTTCTGGATGGGCTTGAAGATGTAGTCGCCCGACTTGGCCAGGCCGCCGAACAGGATGATGGCTTCGGGGCTGGAGAAGGCGATGAAGTCGGCAATGGCTTCGCCCAGGATTTCGCCCGTGAAGTCGAAGATGTCCTTCGCCAGTTTGTCACCCTTAACGGCTGCGTCATACACATCTTTCGACGTAATGCTTTCGGCAGGGATAGAGCGCAACAAGCTGGGCTCGGTGCGTGCAGCCAGGAACTCACGGGCCGTACGCGTCACGCCCGTAGCCGAGCAATAGGTTTCCAGACAGCCCTTACGGCCACATCCGCAGAGACGGCCGTTTTCGCGGCGGATGATGGTGTGCCCCAGTTCGCCGGCAAATCCGTCATGGCCATACACCATCTGTCCGTTGATGACGATACCGCTGCCGACACCTGTGCCCAAAGTAATCATGATGAAATCTTTCATACCACGTGCAGCACCGTAGGTCATTTCGCCGATGGCAGCCGCATTGGCATCGTTGGTCAGAGCCGTCGGAATACCCAGCCGCTCTTCAAACATGGCTGCCAACGAAATAATGCCCTTCCACGGCAAGTTAGGAGCAAATTCTATCGTACCGCTATAATAGTTGCCGTTGGGCGCGCCGATGCCGATGCCCTTGACTTTATCCGAGCCGCCGTTGGCGACAATGAGCGGCAACAGGTTCTTACATACAGCATCCACGTAATCATCTATTTCAGGATATGCGCCGGTCTTGATCGAACCGCTTGCAATGATTGTACCACGTGCGTCTACTATTCCAAATACGGTGTTTGTGCCACCAATGTCTATGCCCACTACGTAGGGCTTTTCCATGTTAGAGTTCATGATATGCGTTTGTTTTAAAAGGATTAATATTGATTATTGGTTACAAAAATCACAAAGAAAAACGAAACAGCAAAATCTTTCGCACAAAAATTTCAGTGATATTGCAACTTTTCGTAACATTGCAGCGTCTAATAACAAAAATAAACAGAACATAAACAGAGAACAGACACCGTGATACATTTAAAAGACATCAATAAGACCTATCACAACGGCGCACCCCTGCACGTACTGAAAGGCATCAACCTGCACATCGAACGAGGAGAGTTCGTTTCTATCATGGGAGCCTCGGGCTCGGGCAAGTCCACCTTGCTTAACATCCTGGGCATATTGGACAATTATGACACAGGCGACTACTATCTGAACGGCACCCTCATCAAAAACCTGAGCGAGAACAAAGCTGCTGAGTACCGCAACCGCATGATTGGCTTCATCTTCCAGTCATTCAACCTTATCTCTTTCAAAAATGCAGTCGAAAACGTAGCGCTCCCCCTCTTCTACCAAGGCGTGGGACGGAAGAAACGGAACGCACTGGCTCTGGAATACCTCGACAAACTGGGATTGAAAGATTGGGCGCACCACATGCCCAACGAAATGAGCGGCGGACAGAAGCAGCGCGTGGCTATCGCCCGGGCACTGATTACGCAACCGCAAATCATACTGGCCGACGAACCCACCGGGGCCTTGGACAGCAAGACATCGGTCGAGGTGATGCAAATCCTCAAGGAACTGCATGCGACGGGCATGACCATCGTCGTCGTCACCCACGAGAGCGGCGTGGCCAACCAGACGGACAAAATCATACACATTAAAGACGGCATTATCGGCAGCATCGAGGAGAACCTGCGGCACGACGCGTCGCCATTCGGACTGGGAGGACTGATGAAATGATTGACATCTGGCAAGAAATCTACGGAAGCATCAAGCGCAACAAGCTGCGCACCTTTCTGACGGGCTTTGCCGTGGCCTGGGGTATCTTCATGCTCATTGTGCTGCTGGGCGCGGGCAACGGACTGATACATGCCTTCGAGGAGAACTCGTCGCAACGGGCGCTGAACAGTATCCGCGTCTTCGGCGGATGGACAACCAAGCCTTACGACGGGCTGAAAGAAGGACGATACATACAGATGGACAACCGTGACTTGGAAGATACGGAATCGTTCTTCACCGACCGGGTGGACGAGGCAGGCGCCACGCTGAGCCAGGCGGCCACGGACATCAGCTACGGCTCGGAGTATGTCAACCTGTCGCTCGAGGGAGTGTATCCCAACTGTACGGAGGTCGAACCGATACGGGTATGCAACGGACGTTTCATCAACCAGACAGATATCAGAGAACGGCGCAAGGTGATGGTGATACACGAAAAGACGGCCGAGGTGCTGTTCGGCAAGGCACACACCGACCCGATAGGGAAGTTTGTCAACTCGGGCGGAGTGGCCTACCAAGTGGTGGGCGTCTACCGCGACGAAGGCAACAGCCAGCCAAGCAATGTCATCATCCCGTTCAGCACCTTGCAGACCATTTATAACAAAGGGAACTACCTGAACAGCATCATCTTCACCACCAAGGGGCTGGAGACGGTGGAAGAGAACGAGCGTTTCGAACAGGACTACCGCACGGTCATCGGCGCCAACCACCGCTTCGACCCTACGGACGAGGGTGCCCTGTGGCTATGGAACCGCTTCACCAGCTATATGCAAGCCATGGGAGCGATGGGCATCTTGCGCACGGCCATCTGGGTGGTGGGCATCTTCACACTGCTGAGCGGCATCGTGGGGGTGAGCAACATCATGCTTATCACGGTCAGGGAGCGGACGCACGAGTTCGGCATCCGCAAGGCCTTGGGTGCGAAGCCCAGGAGCATCTTGTGGCTCATCATCGTAGAGAGTGTGGTCATCACCACGGCGTTCGGCTACATCGGCATGGTGGCGGGCATCGGGGCCACGGAATGGATGAACGCGGCGTTCGGCAGCCAGACGATGGATGCGGGCATGTTTGAGACGAAGATGTTCAGTAACCCGACGGTGGACATCGGCATCGCCATCCAGGCCACGGTGACGCTCATCGTGGCAGGTACGCTGGCGGGGCTGTTCCCGGCACGCAAGGCGGTGCGCATACGACCTATCGAGGCGCTGAGGGCAGATTGATTTAAGTTTATGAGTTTTTTAGTTTTTTAGTTTATAGAGGGGCGAAGTTCATACGGGTTTCCATAGCTTTAAAAACTTACAAACTCAAAAACTCATAAACTTACAAACTCAAAAACCAAGCAACAGAGATTATGAAAGTAGACAAAGATACATTAGAAGAGATACTCGTCACCATCACACGCAACAAGACGCGCAGCCTGCTGACCGCCTTCGGGGTGTTCTGGGGCATATTCATGCTGATGGCCCTGAGCGGAGGCGGGCGGGGCGTGCAGGAGAGCCTGCAACATCAGTTCGAGGGGTTTGCCACCAACTCGGCCTTCGTCGTGGCCAACAAGACGAACGAGGCATACAAGGGCTTCCGCAAGGGCCGGTGGTGGCAACTGGAGGTGAGCGACGTGGACCTGGTGGCAGGCATCGACGGGGTGGAGATGGCCACTCCGACCACTGCCCAATGGGGCAAGACGGCGGCCTACGAGGGCAACAAATATGAGTGCAGCGTGCGCGGCCTCTTCCCCAACTACGAACGTCTGGAGCACCAGGAGATGGCCTACGGGCGATACATCAACGACGTGGACATCAGCGAGAGGCGCAAGGTGTGCGTCATCGGCAAGCGTGTCTACGAGGCCTTGTTCAAGGAGGGGGGCGACCCGTGCGGGCGGTACATACAGGTGGACGGGGTGTACTACCGCGTCATCGGCATGTGTGCCAATGAGGGCAACGTCAGCATACAGGGGGAATCGTCGGAAGCCGTCACCCTGCCCTACACCACCATGCAGCAAGTGTACAACTTGGGCAACCGAGTGCAACTGGTCTGCTTCACCATGAAGCCGGGCGTGCGGGTGAAAGACATGCAGCCCGAGGTGGAACGCCGCATCAAGGAGGCGCACTACATCAGCCCCACGGACAAGCAGGCGGTGCTGACGCTGAACATGGAGGCCATGTTCAGCATGATGGACAACCTGATGACGGGCGTGCGCTTCCTGACGTGGATGGTCGGCCTGGGCACGCTGCTGGCGGGGGCCATCGGCGTGAGCAACATCATGATGGTGACGGTCAAGGAGCGTACCACGGAGATTGGCATCCGCCGGGCCATCGGCGCACGGCCACGCGACATCCTGCAACAGATATTGAGCGAAAGCATCGTACTGACCACCGTGGCCGGCATGGCGGGCATCTCGTTTGCCGTGTTCGTGCTCAACGTGGTGGAGACGGCGGCCAATCCGCCCGGCGTGGTGGAGACGCACTACCAGGTGGGGTTCGGACTGGCCGTGGGAGCCTGCCTGCTGGTCATAGCCCTCGGCGTATTGGCCGGACTGGCCCCCGCCTACCGCGCCATGGCCGTGAAACCCATCGAAGCGATACGCGACGAATGACAGTCCCGGAACTGTGTTTTCACAGGGTCATATGACAATGCTTTCATAGGAGTATGTGTACGGCAATACATAGGGGTATGAGTCAATGCCTAGAGTCAACAGCAAATAGGGGTCGCTATTAAGAGATGTCTAAAAATCGCTCTCCCTGTCAGGCTGAGCAGAGCGAAGCGGAGTCGAAACATCTCCCTAACACCTCGACTGCGCAGCGTGAGGATACCTCGACTGCGCCCAGGATGACAGAGAAAATGAATTTTACGACAGCTTCAAGAACGAATGACAAAGACAATTATTTAACAACAAACATATAAAAGAACGTATGAAAACAAAGAAGTACTTGAAAATCGGATTGCTGGTCCTCGTGGCCGCCATCTTCGTGTGGACGTTCGTCTTCCTCTGGCAGAAGTCACGCCCCGAAGTCACCGTCTACAACGTCGTCACACCCCAGGTAGCCGACCTGGAAAAGACCACCGTCGCCACCGGCAAGGTCGAACCGCGCGACGAAGTCCTCATCAAGCCCCAGATATCGGGCATCATCGACGAGCTGTACAAAGAAGCCGGCCAACAGGTGAAAAAGAACGAAATCATCGCCCGCGTCAAAGTCATCCCCGAACTGGGCACCCTGGCCTCGGCCGAAAGCCGCGTGCGCCTGGCCGAAATCAACGGGGCACAGGCCGAGACCGACTTCGCCCGTCTGGAAGAACTGCACCAGATGGGCCTCATCAGCAACGAAGAGTATGAAAAAGGCCGCGTCACCGTCCAGCAGGCACGCGAAGAGCTGCAGGCCGCCAAGGACAACCGCGACATCGTGCGCGACGGCATCACGCAAAGCAGCGCCGACATCTCCAGCACCCTCATCCGCAGCACCATCGACGGACTCATCCTCGACGTGCCCGTCAAGGTGGGTAACTCCGTCATCATGGCCAACACCATGAACGAAGGCACCACCATCGCCTCCGTGGCCGACATGAGCGACCTCATCTTCCGGGGCAACATCGACGAGACCGAAGTGGGCCGCGTACACGAAGGCATGCCCGTCAAAATCACCATCGGCGCCCTGCAAGACCTCACGTTCGACGCCCTGCTGGAATACATCGCCCCCAAAGCCACCGAACAGAACGGGGCCAACCAGTTTGAAATCAAAGCCGCACTGACCGTGCCCGACACCGTCACCATCCGCTCCGGCTACTCGGCCAACGCCGAAATCGTCCTCGACCACGCCACAGGCACACTGGCCATCCCCGAGGGCGCCGTCGAGTTCAGCGGCGACTCCACCTTCGTCTACGTCCTGACCGACAGCGTACCCGCCCAGCAGTTCGAACGCCGCCCCGTCCGCGTCGGCATGAGCGACGGCATACACATCGCCATCCTGGACGGACTGACCGCCCAAGACCGCGTGCGCAACGGCGTGAAAGAACCCTAACAACACCCCCTCATACGAATGAAACCCATGAATACTTCTTACCTATATAAAACATGCGCCGCCGCCCTGCTCGCACTCTGCACCGCCAGCACGGCCACAGGCCAGGAACGATGGTCGCTGCGCCGTTGCATCGACTACGCCATCGAACACAACATCAACATCCAGCAGACAGCCAACACGGCCGAACAAAGCAAACTCGAGGTGAACACTGCCAAATGGGCACGCCTGCCCAACCTGAACGGCAGCGCCGGACAGAACTGGAGCTGGGGACGGTCGCAAACAGCCGTGGCTGACGAAGAGACAGGCGAATACAACACCATGTACGTCAACACCAAGACACACGGCACCAGCTTCGGCCTCAGCGCCGGCATGCCCCTCTTCACCGGCCTCCAGATACCCAACCAATACGCTCTGGCCAAGCTCAACCTCCAGGCAGCCATGGCCGACTTGGACAAGGCCAAGGAAGACATCGCCATCAACATCGCCTCGCTCTACCTGCAAGTACTCTTCAACTACGAACTGCACGAAGTGGCCCTGAGCCAAGCCGCCCTGAGCCGGCAGCAGCACGAACGCATCAGCCGACTGGCCCGCGTGGGCAAAGCATCGGAAGCGGAAGTGGCCGAGGCATATGCCCGTGTGGCGCAAGACGAAATGACCGTCACGCAGACCGACAACGACTACCGCCTGGCCGTGCTCGACCTGTGCCAGCTCATCGAACTGGACTCGCCCGAAGGCTTCCAGGTGGAAGCGCCGCAGGTACTCAACGAGACTGCCCCCCTGCCCGCCCCCGACGAAATCTACCAGATAGCCCTGGCCGAAAAGCCCTCCATCCAAGCGGCAAAATACCGCCTGCAAGGCAGCCTGCACAGCATACGCATCGCGCAGAGCGCCTACTACCCGCAACTCAGCGTGAACGGCAGCATCGGCACGAACTATTACTCGACCATCAACCGCACGTTCAACCAACAGATGAAGGACAACTTCAGCAAGTACGTGGGCTTCAGCCTGAGCGTCCCCCTGTTCAACCGCCTGTCTACACGCAACCGCGTGCGCACCGCCCGCCTGCAGCGTGACAACTATGCCCTGCAACTGGACGAAGCCAAGAAGACGCTGTACAAGGAAATCCAGCAGGCGTGGTACAACGCCGCAGCCGCCGTCAGCAAATACCACAGCAGCCACGCCGCCATGCAAGCCAGCGACGCCTCGTTCCGCCTGACCCGCCAGAAGTATGAAGGCGGCACGGCCAATGCCGTGGAGTACAACGAAGCCAAGCAGAACTTGCTGAAGGCGCAAAGCGACGAGCTGCAGGCGAAGTACGAATACCTGTTCCGCGTGAAGATACTGGACTTCTACCGCGGCGTACCCATCGAATAGACCTGCCGCAGCGAGATACGGGCGGGAGGGTGCGCCAAGATATAAAATGGCACGCAGATGACACAGATACAACAGATGACCACAGAAGATTATGTACTATATCTGCGAAAATCTGTTTAATCAGTGTCATCTGCGTGCCAATATCTCACTACGGCACACACACCCGCTGTTTCACGCCCCGCCGCAACGGCGTCAGTCTGCCAGACGGATGCGGTCGGGTTCCAACACCACGAGCCGCTTCTTGTACAACTCGCCCACCGCTTTCTTGAACACTTTCTTGCTGACGCCCAGCAGGGCATAGACCTCGTCGGCCGGGCTTTTGTCGTGCAGGGGCAGCGAGCCGCCGTTGTCCTTCAGGCGGCGCAGCAGCGTCCCGGCAAAGTCGTGCACACCCTCCTGCCCGTCGCGGCGCAAGGTCAGGTCTATCTTCCCGTCGGGGCGCACCTGGCGTATGAAGCCCCGTACGTGTTCGCCCGGGCGGAGGGGCCTGAAGACTTCTTGCTCGTACAGCAGTCCGGCGTAGCGGTTGTCCACTATCGCCTTGTATCCCAGGTCTGTCTTTTGCCACACCAGCAGGTCCACTTCCTGCCCGGCCTCATAGTCCGGCATCCCCTTGTCCAAGAAGTGCTCCACCTTGGCCGAGGCCATGATGCGGAAGCTTTCCTCGTCCACGTGCACATGCACCACGTAGCGTCGCCCCACCTCCATGCGCACCTTCTGCTCGCGGAAGGGCACGAAGAGGTCTTTCATCGGGCCCCACTTCAGGAAAGCCCCGTATTGGTTGGTCCAGGCCACCTCGAGGCAGGCAAAGTCGCCCACCTGTGCCAAAGGTGTCTCGGTAGTGGCCACCAGGCGCTCTTCGTTGTCCAGGTAGATGAAGACGCGCAGCTCGTCTCCCGGCCGGCATCCTTCGGGCACGTAGCGTGCGGGAAGCAAAATCTCGCCCTCGTCTCCCCCATCCAGGTAGACTCCGAAGTCTACTTGCTTTACCACGCGCATCGTATTCATTTTTCCTAATTCCATATCTCAGTTCATTTTAGTGTCGGTCGAAAGTCTGCCGGCAGGGAGGTGTTTGCATCCCTCTGTGGGACAACGGATTGTCCCGTCCGAAAGAGGAGGCTGCTTCTTCCCCGGCAAAGCCGTGCCCGTTGCGGACAAGAGCCACGGCCGGTGTGCGGAACGGACAAATGTCTGCCACCCGGGGGACAAAGATACGTCAAATCGTACATGTTAGATAACTTTCTGCAATAAAATATAACCCTTCGACCGCAACATTTTTCGCCAGAAAAACTTATCTTTGCAGCATCGTAACGAACAAAGGAAATCATTATCCACTTTAAAACTTTTATAGTTATGGAATTTCTTACAAACGAAAAACTGACAATCGTGGGCGCAGCCGGCATGATCGGCTCCAACATGGCACAGACTGCCATCATGATGCGCCTGACTCCGAACATCTGCCTGTACGACCCCTATGCTCCGGGTCTGGAAGGCGTGGCAGAAGAAATGTTCCACTGCGGTTTCGAAGGCGTGAACCTCACTTTCACTTCTAACATCGAAGAAGCCCTGACCGGTGCGAAGTATGTCATCTCTTCCGGCGGCGCAGCCCGCAAGGCCGGCATGACCCGTGAAGACCTGCTGAAAGGCAACGCAGCCATCGCTGAGGAACTGGGTAAGAACCTGAAGGCTTACTGCCCGGACGTCAAACACGTGGTTGTCATCTTCAACCCGGCCGACATCACAGGCCTGATTACGCTGTTGTACTCCGGTTTGAAGCCCTCCCAGGTTACCACACTGGCCGCTCTCGACTCGACCCGCCTGCGCAGCGAGCTGGCTAAACACTTCCACATCGCTCCGGACAAGGTAGAAAACTGCCGCACGTACGGCGGTCACGGCGAACAAATGGCCGTGTTCGCTTCCACAGCCAAGGTAGACGGCAAACCGCTGACCGACATCATCGGCACACCCGAACTGACCAAGGAACAGTGGGCAGAAATCCAGCAGAAAGTCATTAAAGGCGGTTCCAACATCATCGCCCTGCGCGGCCGCTCTTCTTTCCAGAGCCCGGCTTACGTTTCTGTTGAAATGATTGCAGCAGCCATGGGTGGCAAACCCTTCAACTGGCCTGCCGGCCGCTACTGCTCGTTCCAAGGCTTCGACCACATCATGATGGCCATGGAAGTGACCATCACGAAGAACGGTTGCGCTTACGAAGAGGTTATCGGCACTCCCGAAGAAATGGAAGACCTGAAGAAGAGCTACGCTCACCTCTGCACGCTGCGCGACGAAGTCATCGAAATGGGCGTGCTGCCTCCCATCAAGGATTGGCACAGCATCAACCCGAACATCGACTAAGCCTCTGCCGCGTCGACAGACATCACACAGAAATGCCGTTTTCGCACGAAAGCGGCATTTTTTTGTGTTTTTTTCGTCAAAAGCTTGCAGGATTCAAAAAAGCGTCTTATCTTTGCACCCGCAAACGAGAACGATGGTGTCATAGCTCAGTTGGTAGAGCAAAGGACTGAAAATCCTTGTGTCCCCGGTTCGATTCCTGGTGACACCACGAAAGACAAAAGAGGATAACGGAATACGTGATCCTCTTTTTCTTTTTAACACCGGCCCCAAAGAAAGCCGCATCGCCCATGCATTCACCTCAACCTCATTTACAACGATGATGACAGAACCACACGACAACACAGCACGCCCGCTGCCACAACTCAAACAACGCAACCTGCCGGAAACCTGCCGCGAGTCGGTCAAGGCACTGCTGAAAGAAACCTACGGATACACAGACTTCCGCGACCTGGAAATCTACGACGACCTCTTCCGGGGGAAAGACAAAATCAGCATCTCGCAAGGACAACTGATAGAACACGTGCTGCGCGAAGCAGAAAAAGGACTGAAAGGCACCCCGGAGGTGGACAACATCTTGCTGACCGCCCCGACCGGCTCGGGCAAATCATTGCTGTTCCAACTGCCCGCCATCTGGCTGGGCCGCGAACACGGCACACTCACCCTGGTCGTATCGCCACTGAAAGCCCTCATCGTAGACCAGGTAGAAAGCTTGCAAGAGATAGGTTACACGCGCGTGGGATACGCTTCATCCGACCTCTCGCCGGAACAGAAGGCCGAAGTCTACCGCCAGGTGCGTGAAGGCGAAATAGACCTGTTCTACCTCTCGCCGGAACTACTTCTGTCGTACGACATCCGCCACTTCACGGGCGACCGCCGCATCGGCCTGGTCGTAGTAGACGAGGCCCACACGGTGACGACATGGGGCAAGGAGTTCCGCGTAGACTACTGGTTCCTCGGCCGGTACCTGACGGGGCTGAAAGAAACACTGGGCTACGCCTTCCCGCTGTTTGCCCTGACAGCCACAGCGGTCTGGAACCCGCAAGGCGACAACGACATGGTGTTCGAAACCATCCGCTCGCTGCAAATGGCACCGTGCGTGCTCTACATCGGCACCGTAAGACGCCACAACATAGGCTTCGACATCCGGCAAATGACCATCGACGAGGGCGAAACGTACGACAAAGCCAAACAACGAGTCATATCGGCACGCATCGAAGAATATCTGGAGAAACACAAGACACTGCTCTACTACCCCTTCGCCGGAGGCATAGACATGCGCATCAAGTCGTGGGTACGGGCGCAGAACTGGCACCTGGTAGCCTCGTACTACGGCAAGAAAGAACGCGAACAAAAGGCAGAAATCGTGCAAGACTTCAAGAACGGAGAGAAACGCCTCATCGTGGCCACCAAAGCCTTCGGCATGGGCGTAGACATCAGCGACATCGACCGCGTCTACCACGTAGCCCCCTCCAGCACGTTTGTCGACTACATCCAGGAAGTAGGCCGCGCCGCACGCGACACCAACGTACAGGGCATAGCCGCCACCGACTTCCACGAACGAGACTTCTACTACATGAAGCGGCTGCACCAAATGGGGAACATCGCGCAAGAACAGTTGGCACTCATCCTGCAAAAACTGGTCGAAGTCTATCAGATGAAAGGAGAAAAACCGGAAATGCTCGTTTCGCTCTCCGACTTCGAGTTTGTGGTGAAACTGCCACGCACGAAAAACAAACTGGAATACGAAACCGAACTGGGACAATTCACGAAAACCGCCTTGCTGTGGCTGGAAGACGACATCGCACGACGCTACGGCAGCCGCCTGCTGGAAATCAGTCCCCGCAACCTGCTGACCGAAGGATACATCCAAGACAAAACCGGACCGGACTTTGCCCGCCAGTACGCCCAATGGCTCACCCCCGTAGCAGGCGAAGAAGGCGTCTACAAAGCACGCCTGGAAAAACTGTGGGAAGAAGGATTCCCCGAACTGGGCTACAAAGAGTTCAAACAAAAACTGAACAACGGCACCCTGCGCGAAGGCTCGCGGGCAGTGGCCGTAGGCAAACACGAAGTCCTACTGAAAGAAAATGCCACCGAGATTCGCCAAAAGCTGGACGCCCTATTCAAAAGCCTGACCAACATGATGAAGATGGCACTTATCAAAAACAAAGGCAAGTTTGAAGAAGAAGAATTGCGCAACATCTTTGCCGAACACCAGATGGACGTACGCTCGGCCAAGCGTTTCATCGGCTCACTACTGGAAAGCCGCACCGAGGAAGGACGCAGCGTCAGCTACATCAGCAGCGCGAAAAAGAAAGAAAGCACAGACTTGCTATTCACCGTCACACGCGGCTTCGACCTCCTGCTCAGCCGTTACCAGAAACTATGCTCGCAGCGCATCACAGGCACCAAAGGTGAACGCCTGACGTTCTACTGCACCCCCTTCTCCGACCTGAACACACTGCTCAACCTGCTGTCCATGCTAGGCTGCCTTTCGTTCAGTGTAGAAGGCGGCGGAACACCCTGCGTACTTGTCCGCCTCAACGACCCAGAAACCCTCCTGCAACTGGCCACTACAGACAACTACCGCAACCGCATCCTGGACACCAACGAGCAAATCTTCATGGAACAGATAGAACTGTTCACCTTGTTTTTTGGAACAGACCGCTTAGACGACACGCAGCGTTGGGACTTTGTGGAAGACTACTTCACAGGCATGAGCGTAGACGAATTGAAGGGCAAATACGGCGCCCGGCAGGCGCCCGTCCGCCCTACAACTTCTGATACGCCAGACGCTCGTCCCCGTTCATCAAATAAATGATGCCGCAATAGCGGAACCCGTGCTTCCGGAGGATGTGTTGCAGGATACGATTGTCGCGGTGCGTGTCAGCACGAAGATTGGGCACCCGCGCGTAGCACCAGTCTATGCAAGCGGCCGACACGCCCCGCGCGTCCTCGCGGCCGGCCAGCCGGTGAATCGTGGCATAAGGCCGCACGTCGTCTATCCACTGCCCCCCGTAAATACGGGCATACGTAGGGTCTGCCCCGGGGATGAACACAAAAGTGCCCACGGCACGTCCCCCTTCCTCCACGCACAAGTAGCTATTCCCCTTGCGAATGTCGTCCGTCACCAACTCCGCAGACGGGTATCCTCCCGTCCATTGCCTCAGATTACCGCTGTCGCGCATGATGCGCCGCCCATGCTCATAAAGGTCCATCAGCACAGGCAAGTCTTCCAAAGTGGATTTCCTGATTTGTATCATATCGGTAAGCATGAAAAATGGACGGCCTCCGACAGCCGTCCATTTTTATCGTTTCCTCCCCTGCCGCGCAGAGGAGCCAAAGTTCTGCGTCAGTATTCGTCCTCGTTGAAAAAGAAGTCTTCCTTGCTGGGGTAGTCGGGCCAAATGTCTTCAATACTTTCGTAAATCTCTCCCTCATCTTCCATCTCTTGGAGATTCTCTATCACTTCAAGCGGAGCACCTGAGCGCATGGCATAGTCGATAAGTTCATCCTTAGTTGCCGGCCAAGGAGCGTCTTCCAATTTGGAGGCCAATTCCAATGTCCAATACATAATCTGTAAGTATTAAAGTGGTACTTGATATGTTTCCTTTCTTTTATTCGGCAAAAGTATCACTTTTTATGTCACCTGCAATCATTCCGCCAGAATATTTCACTTTTTTTCTCGTCACAGTTCATTTTGCGGGAAAGAACGAATAGATAATCGGACAAACGGTTCATATAGGCCAGGAGGGAGGGAGCTATTTCCGCCTCCCGGGCCAAGGCCAGAATGCGGCGTTCGGCCCGGCGGCACACGGTGCGGCACAGATGGCATACGGCCGCGCCCCGACTGCCCCCGGGCAACACGAAAGCCCGAAGCGGGGGCAAGGAGGCATCCAGGCGGTCAATCTCGTGCTCCAGGGTCTCCACTTGGCTGTCTGAGAGGGAGACAGGGTGATGGGAGGATGCCTGCGAGGAGTCGGTGGCCAGGTGCGAGCCGACGGCGAACAGGTCGTTCTGCACGCGGAGGACAAAGCGTTGGTCGCGGTCGTCAGCGAGGTAGGTGGCCAGCAGGCCCAAACAGGCGTTCAGTTCGTCCACCGTGCCGTAGGCTTCCAGGCGGATATGCGTCTTGGGCACGCGCGCGCCTCCGACGAGCGAGGTTGTCCCGGCGTCGCCGGTCTTTGTGTAAAGGGGGCTTTTCTTGACAGGGGTCATGGGATTACTATGGTTAAAAGTTTACGATATAATCTTGCTTGGCTTTCGATTTGTCGAAGAAGAGGATGCCGAGGTCGTACAGGTCGAACGTGATGCCCACGCGCGCATCGGCCTGCATCTGCCTCCACAGCTTCTTCATCGGCCGGGAATAGCAGATGCCTTCGACGACAAACAGGGAACGGGCGGTGGCGCGCGGAACGCAGACTTGGAACACTTGCTCCACGAAGTCGGGACGCCGGTAGTCGTGCAGGTAGAGGAAGTCGACCGGCTCTCCGGCTTCGAGAAAGAGTTCAGAGAGGTCCGCCGCACCCAAGTAAACGGCGCGTTCGCAGCCCGCCTTCAGGTAGAGGGAAGAGGCGGCCAACCGCCCGGCGTCGACCACCGTGCCGGGTTGGGAGAAATTGACCAACCGAAACAGCAGACGCTTCACGCGCAAGGGTTCGTACAGCCACGCCGCGCCTTTCTCTTGCTTCTGCCGCTTCTCGAGCGCGCGCAGTTCGGCATATTTATAGTAGGCCGCGCGCTCGAAGATGACTCTCGTGATGAAGTTGAAGGCGAAGGGGGAATGGACGCCATAGCCCCTGCGGTGGCGGAAACGGCTGACCCAAGTGTAGGGCCGCACGAGGACGTATAGGGTTCGGCTGATGCTCATTCCAAAACGCCTTTAAGGGTTTGTGAACCGGAAGAAAAGTTCTCGCTCGCGGTCAGCGTCACTTCGTCGCCGTCGAAACGCAGCTCCAGGGTTTGCGCGCTGACCCAATCCACGTAGTGCACCTGCAGCCGGAGGACGTCGCGCCCCGCCCAGGCATAACTACCCGAAGCATGGAAAGGACGGCTGATGCCGCTGAATGCGCCGACGGGCGAGATGGAGTAAGGGGGACAGGCGTCCGTCTCCGTCGTGCGCCATTGGCGGCAGCCGAAGCCCAGCGTGAAGCGTTGTCCGTCGTTCTTCGTCACCTCCAGAAGCAGGTCCGGACGGTTGGCGGCAAACCGCAAGCCGAGGGTTTCCCAGCCATATTTGTTAGGCTCCAAGCGGATGCTCTTCCCGTCGAGTTGCTTAGCCATGGGCGACGAACGCTTCCCTTCCGGCAGCGGCAGGGTGCAGGCGGCCAGCTTTCGCCGCAGGCGTTCATAGTCGCGGCCGGAGGCGGGCAGCGGCTCGTCGGAGAGGGCGGGCAGCAGCTTGTCCCACACCAGCCGACGCTGGCGGGCGCCGTCAATCAGCGTACACTCGGTGATGACGACCACCATGTCCCGGTCCGGCACGACGAGTATGTATTGTCCCAACGCCCCGTCGGCCCGCCAGGCGCCCGGGTATTCGCACCGCCACATTTGGAAGCCGTAGCCCGTGCCGGGTTGTTGCTCGGTCATCATCGCCTTCACCCAGTCGGCGGGCAGCACCTGCCGTCCCTGCCAGCGGCCTTCGTCCAGCAAGAGTTGGCCGAACTTGGCCAGCGATTCCGTCTGGATGTGCAGGCCCCAGCCGCCCGTGTTGCAGCCTTCGGGGCTGAGTTCCCAATCGACCTCCGTGACGTGCAGGGGGGCGAACAGCTTCGCGCGCAGGTAGTCCAGCAGGGTCATTCCCGTCGCCCGCTGCACGATGGCCGAGAGCAGGTAGGTAGACATGGAGTCGTACTGGAACTTCGTGCCGGCTCCGGCGGCGGGCTTGGCCAGGTAGGCTTTTATCCAGTCGGGCGTCCGACTGCGCAGGTTCCAGTCGGGCGTGATACCGGAAGTCATGGTCAGCAAATCGCGTACGGTTATCTCCGCCAATTCCGCCGACACCGTGTCCGGCAAGAGTTCGGGGAAGAACGCGCCCACGCGATCGGTCAGGCGCAGGCGGTTGTCGTCGATGGCCAGGCCGACGGCCGCAGCGACAAACGTCTTCGAGCAGGAATACATCGTGTGCTTGTACTCCGGGGCGAAGGGGGCAGGATACATCTCGCCCACCACTCTCCCGTGGCGCATCACCAGCACGCTGTGGATGTCCGTGCGGGGCAAAGCCATCAGCGAGTCAAACAGTTCGGCCAAGGCCCGCGAGGGGACGCCCTGGGTCTCGGGCACGGCGCGTGGCAACTCGCCCACCTGGGCCCGCAAGAGCGACGGGAGGAGAAGCCACGCCGCCATCAGAAGTAGGAAGAATCTATGTCTCATACAGTTATATCTTTTATCGCATCAGCCAATCCACCGCCCCGGCACCCGACGAAACGCGTCCCCCGGCACGGCCGACCAAACGCTTCGGAAGAGCCGCGCCCCGTGTCCGGAAGAAGCAAACGGGCTTTTCGCCGCCCTCCGGAGGCTGGCGCAAGAGGCTTCCGCCCGCCGGGCGGTTCATGCACGCAAAAATAGCAGGATTTCGGAAGAAAGGCAAGCCGAGGAAGATTTTTTTGCCGGACAAGAGGCTGCCCCCGACGGGAAGTCCGGGCCAAAGCCCGCGCGTTCGGGAAAATCTTCGTACCTTTGCCCCAAATTGTTCTAAAACACCCTCACCCGTTATGCTGACCACACTCGTCATCCTGGCCCTTTCGGCGGCATTCTTCGTCTCGGGCAAAGTACGCTCGGACATCGTCGCGCTGTGCGCGCTCATCGCCCTGCTCGTGTTTCACATCCTCACGCCCGAAGAGGCGTTGTCCGGCTTCTCCAACTCCGTCGTGGTGATGATGGTCGGCCTGTTCGTAGTCGGAGGAGCCATCTTCCAGACCGGCTTGGCCAAGATGATCAGCTCGCGCCTGCTGAAGCTGGCCGGCAAGAGCGAACTGAAACTCTTCCTGCTGGTGATGATTGCCACGTCGGCCATCGGCGCCTTTGTCAGCAACACGGGCACGGTAGCCCTGATGCTGCCCATCGTGGTCAGCCTGGCCCTCAACGCCGGCACACAACCCGCACGCCTGCTGATGCCCCTGGCCTTTGCCAGCAGCATGGGCGGCATGATGACGCTGATTGGCACGCCCCCCAACCTTATCATAGACGAAGTGCTGACCAACGCCGGCTACGAACCGCTGGCCTTCTTCTCCTTCCTGCCCGTCGGACTGCTGTGTGTGCTGACGGGCATCGTCGTGCTGCTGCCGCTGACACGCTGGTTCCTGTCGAAGAAACAAGACCGCAGCGAACAGGCCGCCACGGGCAAATCGCTGAACGAGCTGGTCAAAGAATACGGTCTCAGCAACAACCTCTTCCGCCTGCGCGCCGCCACCACTTCAGGCATCGTGGGACAGACCATCCTGGCCCTGGACGTGCGGCGCCGCTACGGGCTGAACATCCTGGAAGTGAGACGCGGCGAAGCCTCGCAGCACCGCTTTCTGAAGACCGTGACACAACGGCTGGCTTCGGCCGACACAGTCGTGGCAGCAGGCGACGTGCTCTACATCAACGGACATGCCGCCGACGTGGAGCGCTTCGTGAAAGACTATGCGCTGGAACTGATGGACGGACACGAGACGGAGATGGCCAGCCACACGGACAACCGGCTGGACTTTTACGACATCGGCATCGCCGAAATCCTGCTGACTCCCTCGTCGGACATCGTAAACCAACGAGTGAAAGAAGCCGGATTCCGCGACAAATTCAACGTCAACGTGCTGGGCATACGACGCAAGAAAGAATACCTGCTGCAAGACCTGGGACGCGAACGCATGCACAGCGGCGACGTACTGCTGGTGCAAGGCACCTGGCAAGACATCGCCCGCCTGAGCAACGAAAGCTCCGACTGGGTAGTGCTGGGGCAACCGCTGGAAGAGGCAGCCAAAGTGACCTTGGACTACAAAGCCCCCGTAGCCGCGCTCATCATGCTGCTGATGGTGGCCATGATGGTGTTCGACTTCATCCCCGTGGCACCCGTCACCGCCGTCATGATAGCCGCCATGCTGATGGTACTGACCGGCTGCTTCCGCAACGTCGAAGCCGCCTACAAGACCATCAACTGGGAGACCATCATGCTCTTCGCCGGCATGTTGCCCATGTCCATCGCCTTGGAAAAAACCGGCGCTTCGGAATACATCTCGGACACACTGGTCAGCGGCCTCGGCTCCTACGGCCCCCTGGCCCTGATGGCAGGCATCTATTTCACGACTTCACTGCTGACGATGTTCATCAGCAACACGGTGACCGCCGTGCTGATGGCCCCCATCGCCCTGCAAAGCGCGCTGCAAATCGGCGTCAGCCCCGTGCCCTTCCTGTTTGCCGTGACCGTAGCCGCCAGCATGTGCTTCGCCTCTCCCTTCTCCACGCCGCCCAACGCGCTGGTGATGCCCGCCGGACAATACACGTTTATGGACTATATCAAGGTCGGCCTGCCCCTGCAAATCATCATGGGCGTGGTGATGGTATTCGCCCTGCCGCTGCTCTTCCCCTTCTGAGACGCCAAGCGAAGACTTGGCGGGTTGCCAAATAGTAAGGAGGCAGACTGCCGCATACTAAGGAGGCAGACTGCCGCATAGAAAGCGAGCAAACCGCTCGAACGTAAGAGAGCAGACCGCTCGAACGTAAGAGAGCAAGTTGCTCGCTAAAGAAAAAGGGGAGAGGGCCTGGCTGCCCCTCTCCCCCTCAGATCAAATCAAGAAGAACTTCAGAAGAAGTTGTTACGAATCTCCTTAGCAATATAACGTCCCATCAGCACCTGCCCCTCGACATCGGGATGCAGGCCATCGCGCAGGTAGCGGCCGCGCGAAGAAGGTTCTTCGAACTTCTCGCAGATACCGCTTTCGCCATAGCAGTCAATCAATTGCACGGACAAAGCCTGGCACAGCTCGCGCAAGATAGCAATCTTCTTCATATTCTGTTCGTTGTGCTCCACGCTGCCCGTCTGTATGGGCGTGCAGACAAAGACGCGACACTTGGGATACTTCTCCAGAATCGTCTGTATGGCCCAACGCGCGCCGCCGGCCATAGTCGTCACGTCCACCTCGTCCAGTGTCTTGCCCTTCAAGGCCTCGGCGGCACTGCCCAGGTTCCGGTCATTGGTCCCCATCGAGAAGACAAAAACATCGGGCACGGGATACGTACCATTCTCCACCTCGGCAATAAACTTCTGTATGTGCACCTTGGCCACGTTGTTGTGGCGCATCTGCAATTCAGCCTTATCCTCCGTAGGCTGCCACCCTCCGGAGATGCCGGCAAACCCCTGACTGCCATAGTCTTGCGTATCGGGATGGCAGGCCCACGTGGCCGACCCTACCGCCACGTTGTGATGCGTGGCAAAACCCAGCAGGTCGACCACCGTCTTCGACCACTGCTCGCCGGCCGTAATACTGTTGCCGTCGCACCCGAAATTCAGCTTGCTAAAATCAGGGAAAACCGCCTGTGCCTGCGAAGCTGTTCCCCAGCCCGCCAGCAAAATTAACAATGAAACGAAGAAATTCTTCATCTTTTTTACTACTTTACTACTTATTATTCAAAACGTTCTATAATCTCCATGCACATGCGCCCGTTGTGGTAAGGACACTTCCAGAAGCCGGCTTTGTCTTCGTTCACATTCACCGAACCATCAGGGAACACGCTCCAATGCCACTCACCATTCACCCGGTCAATCAAGTGCCCCTTGATAAAGTTCCAGCAGCGGAAAGCCTTCTGCAAAGCCACTTCGTCATCAAAATACTGGTACAAATTGACGTGCCCCACCACGTTCTCGGCCTGTACCCACCAATGACGCTCCGTATCCGTCTTTCCCTTATCCACAAAAGTCTCGTAAATCATGGCCCCGTCGGGTGCCAAACCCTCGTCAGCCGCTGCAGCTATGTATTCCACCAAAGGTTCCACTTTGTTCAGCACCTCCGGATCGCCCAGCACAAGAGCCGCTTCGTGTATCAGCCACGAAGCCTCAATGTCGTGCCCGTAAGAGATGATACGGTATTTGCTCACCCAATCGTCATCGAAAAACAACTCCAAGTGCCCCGTCCTGATGTTGAGAATCTTGGTCGTAAACAACTTAATGAGGTTACGCAACTGCTTCTCCAGCCGCTTGTCTTTCCATACGCGATACAGGTTGGTATAAGGCTCCAGAATGTGCAGATGAGTATTCATCGTCTTGCGCTCGTTCTCGTCCTTGTCGCTCAGACGCATGTCGGCAATCTCGCCCCACTCCCGCGTCAACGCCTCGCAATACCCGTTCTTTTTCGCATCAAAGCTATACTTTTCGATGCTCTCGAACAGCCGGATGGCATAATCCAACGCCTCCTCATCGCCCGTAGCCCGGTTATACTCACTCAAGCCATAGACGGCAAAGCCCAAAGCATAGATTTGCTTCTTCGTGTCCAGCGGTTCACCTTTGTAGTCGACCGACCAATACACCCCGCCATATTCCTTGTCATAGAAATGGTCAATGATGTACCGCTTGGCCCGCGTGGCCGTCTCCAGATACTCAGGCTTCTTCAGCAAACGATAAGCAGCCGAGAAAGTCCACAAGATACGAGCATTAAGGATAGCCCCTTTTTCAGCCTCGGGCATCAGTTTCTCCCGCCCGGTGATGCGGCCATAGAAACCACCATTCTCAGAATCAACCATTTTATTCATCCAGAAAGGCAGGATGTCATTGACCAACTCGTCCTGCACCTCCTTCCTCATCACAGCAATGTCTTTCATATTATTTTTGCTCCTTTCTCCGCTCCTTCAATTCAGCATTGATAGTAGCCATCCGCGAGCGGTTAAGCGGATAAATGAATATTACCAAAACAGAAAGAACAGCTATACCGGCCGGAATAAAGCTCATCAGATACTTCAAACCATTGATAGCCTCGGGAGTCTGTACAGCGCCTTCCGCCGTATTATAGCCGAAGGCAGCCAACAATGCCATTACTGCCCAACCGGCAAAAGCGCCCCCGAACTTCTGTGCCATAGAACCGGAAGAAAATATCAGTCCCGTAGATGCCGTACCGTCCTTATGCTCGGCATAGTCGGCCACATCGGCATACATGCTCCATATCAACGGAGATATGATGCCCGTACAAATGGATATCAGCACCTGGAACAGCATCATCAGCCACCAGCCGGCAACCGTATTGGGCACGAAGAAGAACAGCACACTGAAAACCACAAGACAAACCAATGCCAAATAATAGGTAGACTTCTTGCCCAGACGAGTCGAGAAAGGAACAGCCAACGCTACCCCCAACATATTGCAGACCTCACCAATCATTAAGAAAAGACCAGCATAGAGCACAATGGTAAACGCCCCGAAGTCCAAGAAAGCATCACCACTGACATAATCCTTGAAATAATAGGCCGCCGTAGCGCCACGTACAGTGTTGAAGAAATTAGACAGCAAAGCCACACCATTCAATATCCACCACGGTGAATTAGTCACCAGCGACTTCACATCTTTGCCCAGCGATTCGCCCGAAACATTCTTTACATGCTCACGGGTCATGCTGAAACAAAGCAAGAAACCGCAGAAACAGATACATGCAATAATTATCATAGAGTATTGCCAACTACCGGCCAGACTATAACCCATCGAACGGAACACATTGCACAAAGGCTCCCAAGCCCCCAAAGCAATGAAGCTACCTCCATAGGCAAAGAACATGCGGTAGGAAGAAAAGACTGTCTTGGTATTCGAATCATCCGTCATCACCCCCAACATAGCCCCATAGGGCACGTTGATACCCGTATAGACAGTCATCATCAATATATAAGTGGCATAAGCCCAGATTAGTTTCCCTGTATAGCTCCAATCAGGAGTAGTGAAAAGCAAAATCCCCGCAATCGCAAACGGAGCAGATATCCATAGCAAATAAGGACGATAACGTCCCCAACGGGTTTTCGTTCGGTCGGCTATCACACCCATCATCGGGTCTGAAACCGCATCCCAGATACGAGTTATCAACATCAACAAACCCGCATCTGCCAATGTCAAACCAAAAATATTAGAATAAAAGAAAGGCAAGTAATAAGAGAAGATTTTCCAAAACATCGACGAAGACATGTCGCCAAACCCATAGCCTATTTTTTCTTTCAATGTCGCCATGATACTTGATTTAGAGTTAATGATTACTTAGAAATCAGTCAGCGAGCAGCAGGCCACCGATTGCTCATCATGTAGCCTGCCCTCGCGTCTGTTACAGTCAAAACTTAAAATCCCACTTTAAAATTTTTATCAATCAGTTTCTTCAATTTTTCCACCGAAGCCGTTGTAGTAAAACCATCGGCAGGCGTATTCAAACAATAATCCACCAGCTTATCTACCGTAGATGTGGCAACATGCATCCTCGTATCACTGGACGCATAATAGATGAACACAGTCCCGTCTTCATCGGCAATCCAACCGTTAGAAAAGAGCACATTGCTTACATCGCCCACACGTTCATCACCTTCAGGCACCATAAAAGCCCCCGCAGGAGAAGCTATCAGTTTCGAAGGATCTTCCAATGAAGTCATATACAGATAGAGCACATAACGCAAACCGGCAGCACAACCACGTACACCATGAGCCAAATGCAACCAACCCTTCGGAGTTTTGATAGGATGCGGTCCTTCGCCATTCTTCACCTCCTTGATTGTATGATAATAACGCTGGTCTATGATTTTTTCTTCTTTCACTTCAGCATGCGTGATGTCATCTACCAATGCCCAGCCGATACCTCCACCGCTGCCGGCATCAATAAATCCGTCTTGCGGACGAGTGTAAAGAGCATATTTCCCATTGACAAACTCAGGATGCAACACCACATTCCGCTGCTGGCTCTTGCTCTTCAGGTCAGGCAGGCGTTCCCAGTTTTTCAAATCTTTGGTGCGGGCAATGCCAGCCGTAGCCGTAGCAGCAGACAAATCGCCAGCCGGAGCACTGTCATCATGACGCTCAGCACAGAAAATGCCATAAATCCAACCATCTTCATGAGCAGTAAGGCGCATGTCATAGATATTGGTAGCAGGCACCACATCATCCGGCATTGTGATGGGATAATCCCAGAAACGGAAATTGTCCACACCATTAGGACTTTCAGCCACAGCAAAGAACGACTTACGGTCTGCACCCTCAACGCGCACCACCAACAAATACTTGCCATTCCATTTGATAGCACCCGAATTCAAAGTAGCATTCACACCGATACGTTCCATCAGATAAGGATTGGTCTTTTCATCCAAGTCATAACGCCAGAAAATTGGAGCATGAGCCGCAGTCAAGATAGGATACTGATAACGGGTAAAGATACCATTTCCCCCTTCTACCGGAATATTCTTCCGCGAAACCAATTCTTCATGTTGCCGGAAGAGTTCCTTTACTTTTTCATTAAATGACTTTTCCATATTAATCTACATTTTATTATTTTCTTAGAGTCTGTCGTTTAAAATCGTTCCCGCTTACCTACCCCCGTTTGTCGGAGGAGAACAACGCTCGGGATGACAGGGAAAATGAATTTTAAACGGCAGGTTCTTATTTCAAAGACTTTATTTAAATAATGTTTACTTATAAAGTTGCACTTCCGATGCAAACAACGTCTCCGGAAGTTCATAGAATTTCACGAAATCATCGGCAGAAACTTGCCCCGGATAAGGAGCATAATAGTGAGTTACCCTTTCACGTGCATTACGCCACACCAACACATAAGACAATGTAGGATATTTCTCCAGAACCGGCCACAAAGTGCCCGTCCACCATTTGGCATCAGGAACACCTTCGTAACCCACTTCCGTCAGCGCAGGCACCTTATCGTGCGTCTGCCCCAACGTTGTGATGATGCCCAACATGCGGTTCATCGTTTCTACGAAAGCTTGCTTGTCAAACTGGTAGGTATCAAAACCTATTACATCAATCAAGTCATCCCCCGGATAACGGACCAAATATTGCGTAGTATCCTGCGGTTCACCACCTGTGGAGTACGCATAAAGCGCATTATCCACCCCATGCACACGCAGGCTGTCCACCGTCATGCGCCACAAAGTTTTATACTCATCGGGAGAGCAAAGCTTCTCGCCCCACCAGAACCAACTGCCGGTATGTTCATGCCACGGACGGAAAAGCACAGGAACCTTCACGCCTTCAGGAGTTTTCAACGAATTCATAAAATCAGCCACCGTTCCCAACCATCCGGCAAACTTATCATGATTCTCTCCTCCCGGCAGGATAGACTTCACCACCGTCGTATCACTCACATCCCATGCATCGCCCCCGGTTTTCGGATTACGCGCATGCCAACTGAGCGAAACCATGCCTCCTCGCTGATATTGTTTCACAATTTCTTTCCGCAACGTATCAAAAGCCACTTTGTCCAAATTACGTGGCCCGCCTAATTCAACCTCTCCCAAATCGAAACTGATGACTGCCGGATAATCACCACACACGCTCTTCACGTCCGAGCGTCCTTCTTCGCCTTCCCAGCCAATGCCATACACCGTGTCATCATGATGTCCGAACATGACACCTTGAGCCGATGTACCTTTCAAATTAGTCAACAATTTTTCCGTTTCCTCTGTGCGTGTCCACGTTTCTTCTGCTGCGTTCTTCTGGTCTTTTTTGCCCGGATTACAAGCTACCAACAGGCCTGTCGTCAGAAGTACGGCAGCCCGGGTCAGATGTTTTTCCATACCTATGCTTTTCATTAGATAGATGTACATAAAAATAGTATCAATTCACAGCTACAAAGATAAGAGATTGAATGGCAAAAACATGATACTATTTTATCTCATTCCTATATTTTCCTGACAAAAAAAGAGCTATTAGCCTTTCCGGGCCTGTTTTTCCTTTTCTTCCTCTTGCGGAAGGCGGATAGATGTGAACAATTCGATAACAGCAGCAATGGTCAACGAGACTATCCATTCGTTGCCATGCAAAAAAATCATCAGCGGCCCTGTCAGCACCAACATCAAGGCACCCAAAGCCTGTTGACGGCGCAAACGGCGCACATTGACGGAATCGACCTCAGAAGGAGCAAATATCTGCGCCACGGCCACCAACAAAGAGCCGACCATAAAGAAATAAGGAGCCAACGGCCAGTGGGTGATATAAGCCACCGCACTGCCCAACGACATCACGGCCCCGACAACAAAAAAGGCAGGAATCAAAGTTTTCATTCAGTTATATCTTCTTCAAATACGAATATATCTTCATTCGGTTTTTTCATAAAATATTTCTCTCTGGCAATACGCTCGATGGCACCCGAATCCACCATCAATTCGTTCAACCGCTCGGTATTTTCCTCATACTCAAGCCGATATTTTTCTATCTCATCGCGCAGGCGGCTCTCTTCCAACGAATACCCCCAACGACGTATCAAACTATTCTGATCCAGAAAGGCCACATACAGGAAAAAGGCCGCAAGGGTTATGACATACTTATGCCTACCAACAAAAGCCCAAAGGGAAGCTAGTTTATCCATATCGACACAAAAGCATTATTAACGCCCACAAAGATAAGACGAATAACCGAGATATTGCTTTTTTTTGCCTACATTTGCACACTACGAACGTCACTTGAACCCCTCATATATGGAAAACTATATTGTATCAGCCCGCAAATACCGTCCTGCCACCTTCGAATCAGTAGTGGGGCAACGAGCCTTGACCACCACGCTGAAAAATGCCATCATCACCGGCAAACTGGCCCATGCCTATTTGTTCTGCGGACCGCGCGGAGTAGGCAAGACCACTTGCGCCAGGATTTTTGCCAAAACCATCAATTGCCTGCATCTGACTTCCGACGGAGAAGCATGCAACGAATGTGAATCCTGCACGGCCTTCAACGAACACCGTTCGTACAACATACACGAACTGGATGCCGCATCCAACAACTCGGTGGACGACATCCGCCAGTTGGTAGAACAGGTACGCATCCCGCCACAAATAGGCAAATACAAAGTCTACATCATTGACGAGGTACACATGCTCTCGGCCTCAGCATTCAATGCTTTCCTGAAGACATTGGAAGAACCGCCCCAACATGCCATCTTCATCCTGGCCACGACGGAGAAGCACAAAATATTGCCCACCATCCTCTCGCGCTGCCAGATATACGATTTCCAACGCATCGGCGTAGAAGACATCGTGGCCCACCTGGCCTATGTGGCCTCCAAAGAAGGCATCACCGCCGAACCGGAAGCACTAAACGTCATTGCCTTGAAAGCCGACGGCGGAATGCGTGACGCACTATCCATCTTCGACCAGGCAGCCAGCTTCACAGGAGGACACATCACCTATCAGCAAGTGATAGAAAACCTCAACGTGCTGGACTACGAGTACTATTTCCGCCTGACAGACGTCTTGCTGAACAACAAAGTGAGCGATGCCTTGCTGTTGTTCAACGAGATACTGAACAAGGGCTTCGACGGCAACCATTTCATCACCGGATTGGCAGCCCATTTCCGCGACCTGCTGGTCAGCACAGATGCCGCCACCCTGCCCCTGCTTGAAGTAGGAGCCAGCATCCGGCAACGCTACGGCGAGCAAGCCCGGCAATGCCCCCTGCCTTTCTTGTATCAAGCCATTAAGCTGTGCAACGACTGCGATTTGAGCTACCGCCTCAGCCGCAACAAGCGCCTGCTGGTGGAACTGACGCTGATACAACTGGCACAACTCACCGCCGGGAATA
>NZ_JAMBLS010000014.1 GCF_023336905.1 Bacteroides sp. ET71 | reverse complement strand
GAGTAATTTTGCTTGGCTTAAAGTGTTGAATCGGTATTTAATCTATGAAATTACCTGTTATGTCCCGAAGGGAAGGAAATCCTGCGGAACTGGGGCATACCTGACACGATGGCTGCCCGCTGTTTCGTGATTCTCGGATATATTGACGGTGATTATCCCGCATCAAAACCTCGGAAAGAGAACAGGTTCGTAATAATAAAATAGTGTGACACAGAGCGAACGATTTTTAAGCAGACTCTAAAACCTGCGGGTCATTTATCTTGATAGAAAGCCTGCAGATTTTGGGTGAGTGACCTGTCTGACAGGAACTGTTATTTAGTGGCAGAAAACTTGTCAGCATTAATTTGCCTATCTTCTCTTTCGCAGATTGCCAAAGAAACGCTATCTTTGCAAATTCTATGACAAGGAAGCTTTTAACGTATAGCCTATTATATAGATAGATATGATTATGGAAAAGAATTTCAAGCGTACCACCGTGACGTCGGCCTTGCCCTACGCCAACGGTCCGGTGCACATCGGACACCTGGCGGGGGTGTATGTGCCCGCCGACATCTATGTGCGCTACCTGCGTCTGAAGAAACAGGACGTGCTTTTCATCGGCGGAAGCGACGAGCACGGGGTGCCCATCACCATCCGCGCCAAGAAAGAGGGCTGCACGCCGCAGGACATCGTAGACCGCTATCACGAACTTATCAAGAAGTCGTTCGAGGAGTTCGGCATCTCGTTCGACGTCTATGGCCGTACCACGTCGAAGGTGCATCATCAGACGGCTTCGGATTTCTTCCGCAAGCTCTATGACAAGGGTGAGTTCATCGAAAAGACCTCCATGCAATATTACGATGAAGAGGCCAAGACTTTCCTGGCCGACCGCTACATCACAGGCGAATGTCCCCGCTGCCATGCACAGGGCGCTTACGGCGACCAGTGCGAGAAGTGTGGCTCGACGCTCAGCCCTACGGAGTTGATTAACCCCAAGAGCGCCATCAGCGGAAGCGAGCCGGTGATGAAGGAGACCACGCATTGGTACCTGCCCCTGGACAAGCACGAAGCTTGGTTGCGCCAATGGATATTGGAGGACCACAAGGAGTGGCGCCCCAACGTCTACGGCCAGTGCAAGAGTTGGCTGGATATGGGCTTGCAACCCCGTGCCGTGAGCCGCGACCTGGACTGGGGTATTCCCGTGCCGGTGGAGGGTGCCGAGGGCAAGGTGCTGTATGTATGGTTCGATGCGCCCATCGGTTACATCAGCAACACCAAGGAACTGCTGCCCGACGATTGGGAAAAGTGGTGGAAAGACCCTGAAACGCGCCTCATTCACTTCATCGGCAAAGACAACATCGTCTTCCACTGCATCGTCTTCCCCGCCATGCTGAAGGCTGAGGGCAGCTACATCCTGCCGGACAATGTGCCCGCCAACGAGTTCCTCAACCTGGAGGGCGACAAGATATCGACTTCGCGCAACTGGGCCGTCTGGCTGCACGAATATCTGCAGGACTTTCCCGGCAAGCAGGACGTGCTGCGCTACGTGCTGACGGCCAATGCCCCGGAGACGAAGGACAACGACTTCACATGGAAGGACTTCCAGGCGCGCAACAACAACGAGCTGGTGGCCGTCTATGGAAACTTCGTGAACCGTGCCCTGCAACTGACCAAGAAATACTTCGACGGCAAAGTGCCTGCGTGTGGCGAGCTAAATGCCTACGACCAGGAGACTCTGCGAGAGTTTGCCGACGTCAAGGGCGAGGTGGAGCGCCTGCTGGATGTCTTCAAGTTCCGCGACGCGCAGAAAGAGGCCATGAACCTGGCGCGCATCGGCAACAAATACCTGGCCGATACCGAGCCTTGGAAGCTGGCCAAGACGGATATGGGGCGTGTAGGCACCATCCTGAACATTGCCTTGCAACTCGTGGCCAATCTGGCCATTGCCTTCGAGCCGTTCTTGCCCTTCAGCAGCAAGAAGCTGCGCGAGATGCTGAACGTGGAGCACTTGGAGTGGGACAACCTGGGACACACAGACCTCCTGCCCGAAGGCCATCAGTTGGGCGAGCCGGTGTTGCTGTTCGAGAAGATTGACGACGAGACTATCCAGGCACAGGTAGACAAGCTGCTGGCCACGAAGAAGGCCAACGAGGCTGCCAACTACAAGGCTAATCCCGTGAAGCCGGTCATCGCTTTCGAGGAGTTCGAGAAACTGGACATCCGCGTGGGCACGGTACTGGAGTGTCAGGCAGTGCCCAAGATGAAGAAACTGTTGCAGTTCAAGATTGCCGATGGTCTGGAGAACCGCACCATCGTGAGCGGCATCGCCCAGCATTACAAGCCCGAAGAGCTGGTGGGCAAGCAGGTGCTGTTCATCGCCAACCTGGCTCCCCGCCAGTTTAAGAACGGCCTGGTGAGCGAAGGCATGATTCTCAGTGCCGAAGATTGGGACGGCTCGCTGGCTGTGACATCGGTGCTGCGCGAGGTGAAGCCGGGCAGTGAGGTGAAGTAATCCTTCTGAATGAAGAACGAAGAATGAAGAATGAAGAATTTCCTTGCCAAGAGGAACTAAAGGGGACGAATAAAAAGCTGTGTGCCGCCTCCTCCGAAGATTCTTCATCCCGTCGCGAAGCGACCATTCTTCATTCTTCATTAAAAGAGAAGACCGCCCGCGGACTGTTTTGGGGAGGTATCAGCAACGGCGTGCAGCAGTTGCTGAACCTCCTTTTCGGTATCTTCCTGGCCCGGCTGCTGACGCCGGATGATTATGGCATGGTGGCGGTGCTGAGCATCTTTTCTTTAGTAGCCAGTTCTTTGCAGGAAAGTGGATTTACGGCCGCTTTGGTCAACAAAAAGGATGCCGGACATTGCGACTACAACGCCGTGTTCTGGTTTAACGTGGGGTTGGGGACTTGTCTGTATTGGCTGTTGTTCTGGGCATCGCCGTTTATTGCCCGTTTCTATGGCAATCCCGAATTGACACCGTTGGCTCGTTACTCTTTTCTGGGCTTTTGGGTGTCCAGTTGCGGCATTGCTCACAATGCTTATTTGTTCCGCCATCTGATGACCCGGCAGAAAGCCATTGCATCTATGTTATCTCTTTTTGTATCGGGCTGTACGGGCGTTACGCTGGCTTATTGCGGATTTGCGTATTGGGGTATTGCGACTCAGACCTTGGTCTACATCAGTGTGCAGACCGCATGTTACTGGTATTTCTCACCCTGGCGGCCTACGTTCCGTTTCGATTTCTCTCCTTTGCGCCAGATGTTCGGCTTTAGTTTTAAGCTATTGTTGACAAACATCTTTAATCACCTGAATAATAGTCTGCTGAGTATCGTGCTGGGTAAGTTGTATTCCGAGCGCGAAGTGGGTTATTACAGCCAGGGAAACAAATGGAGCGGCATGGGACAACTGTGCATCCTGGGCATGATTAACGGTGTGGCCCAGCCTGTTTTGGCCGGTGTGTCCGATGATGCCGAGCGCCAACGGCGTGTTTTCCGCAAGTTGTTGCGTTTTGTTGCGTTTGTTTCTTTCCCTGCGTTGTTGGGTTTGGCACTCGTGGCACAGGAGCTGACGGTTATTGCCGTGACGGATAAATGGCTGCCCAGTGTGCCGTTCTTGCAGATGATGTGCGTCAGCGGGGCCTTTGTTCCCATTGTCGGCTTGTATCAGCAGTTCATCATCAGCCAGGGACGGTCGGATGTCTTTATGTGGAACATCATTTTGTCCGGACTTGTCTTGTTGGCTTGCGTGCTTTTGGCACATCCTTGGGGCATAAAGGCTATCGTATGGGCATATGTCGTTGTCTGTGTCGGTTGGTTGCCCGTGTGGCATCGGTTGGCTTGGCGTGGCAAAGGTTTAAGCTGGTGGCTTGCCTTGCGCGACATGGCTCCTTATGCAGTTGTGTCTGTGGGGGTCATGCTGATTACCCATATCCTTACCGTTTCTGTCGATAATATCTACTTGCGTTTGTCGGTAAAGATAGCCATTGCGGTTTTGCTGTACATCGGCATCATGTGGGTGGCTGGGGTATCCACT
This sequence comes from Bacteroides sp. ET71, assembly GCF_023336905.1. Lineage (GTDB taxonomy): Bacteria > Bacteroidota > Bacteroidia > Bacteroidales > Bacteroidaceae > Bacteroides. The sequence continues at coordinate 77,527 of NZ_JAMBLS010000014.1, read as the reverse complement.
TTGCGTGAGGCTTGGGGCTATTTCCGGAAGAAGCAGGTCGTTTAATCTATTAACAAGCACTTGACCATGCGCATCCTTGCTTTAATTACGCTTTTCCATCCGTCACCGGAGGTGGCCGATAACATGGCTTCCTATGCATCCGGTGCAGACGCTCTTTTCTTGTGGGATAATACGCCCGGTGGGGCTGTTTTGTCTTTGCCGGTTGAGGCAGAAAAGAAAGTCATCCGCTATCGCCGGGGAGCAAACGTGGGCATCGGTAAGGCACTGAATGAGGCTGTATGTCTATTGGAAGAAGGTGGCTTTACTCACCTGCTGACAATGGACCAGGACAGTGCCTTTGTCCCTTCTACCTTTGAAGCCTATAAGCGGCAGGTTGCCGGTTGGCAGGACAAGCGGCCGGTGGTGTTTGTACCGCGGGTGAATGTTTCAAGAAAAACAACGGAAGACTGGGTGGAGACGCAGGGATTTATCGTTTCAGGAAGCATATTCCCCCGGTTTACTTTGAGTGAGGTCGGCGCGTTTGAAGAGCGGCTGGTGATAGACGGCATCGATGTGGAGTACGGTTATCGCCTGCGCCGGGCAGAGGGGCACGTCGTTCAGGTGTCGGCCGGGGAGTTGAAGCATGAGTTGGGTTATCCGCTGACGAAGCGCTTCTTGTGCTGGCATCCTGTATCGCTTAACTATTCACCGCTGCGTGTTTATTACATTGCCCGTGCCTTTCTGTATTTGCAGCGTGCCTATCCGGAGTATGTCGACCGCAGGTTAGTACGCAAGCTGGTGTGGATGCGCCCCTTCTACATCGTGCTGATGGAGCGGCAGAAAGGCCCGAAGTTGCTTGCCTGGTTCCAGGGCGTCTGTCACGGCTTGGGCGGACGTTTGGAGCGTGATGCTTACCGGGAACGGATGAACCGTTAACTATTGTTGCTTATGGATGACTTGAACGAAAGATACGAGGCGTTGAATGACTCTTTCCGCACGGCCTTGATTTATCACACGGGCATCGATGCCGGTTTCTTTGCCGAGTACAATACGTTGTTGCACGCTTTGCTCTATTGTTTGCAACAGAAAGTGCAGTTCCGCCTTTATGCCGACGATGCCAACTTCGGTTATGCGCACGGCTGGGAGGATTACTTCCGTCCGTTCTGCCCTTTGGTGCACGAGGCGTTTCACCATACTTACAATCTTTACCGCCTTCCTTCCTGGCCGGTGGTTTGCCGAAAAGCTTGGGAAGAACGCTGCCTGCGCCTTCTCCGTTGGAAATTGAAGGCCGGTTGGCGGCATTGGGCGGGCTGCTGGCTGGCGTGGTCGGCCTATGGAGGGCGGACGTTGCTGAGCCAGCACGTGCGTTTCCGTCCGGAGGGTCGTTTTGTTATCCCGGAGTTGGGGATTGACGGTGATTATCTGGCTGCTTACCGGGTGGCGGATGCCATTGCCTGGCGGTTGAACGAGCCGGTGCGCCGGGAGTGTGCACAGTTGGCTTCCGGTTTGCATCTTCCACCGTCGTATGCCGGTTGCCAGATACGTGGTGGGGACAAGGTGATGGAGACAGCACTCTTGCCGCCCGAACATTATGTGCGTTTGCTGCGCGAGCAGGCTCCGGGGCAGGAAGTGTTTGTCTTGACAGACGACTATCGGCTGTTTCAACGTTTGCAGGAACTGGCACCTGAGATTCGCTGGCACACGCTCTGTACGCCCGAAGAGCAGGGCTATGTCAACCGTAGTTTTACCCGTGCCAATGCCGGTGAGAAGCGGACACGCATGGTCCGTTTCCTGGCTTCGATGGAGATTCTGAAAGGTGCTTCGCTTTTTGTGGGGAGCGTGACGCCGGGTCCCAGCCTGTATCTTTCCAAACTGTTGTATCCGCGTATATGTCCGGCCGATTGCCGTCTGGAAGATTTTCCCACGGTGTGCCGCCTGCCCATTGCCGGGCGCACCCGGTGGGCAGACAACTACCTGCATACAGAATATTTCGGGGAGAAAGGTGCGCGTTTTTCCATTTAAGTCTTACCTTTGCAGGTATGAACTTACTTCCGCAGCCATGATTCAACAAAGGACCTATACTTCGGAGGAACTGGCACGCCTGCACGCCGTTCTCTACGACCTCTTGGGAGAGGCCGACCGGGTGTGCCGTAAGCATGGTATTCCTTATTTTCTGGTGGGGGGAACAGCCATCGGAGCGTTGTACGACCAGGCTATCTTGCCGTGGGACGACGATGTGGACATCGGCATGACGCGCGATGCTTACGACCGTTTCCTGCAAGTGGCGCCGGCTGAACTGGGACCCGATTATTTCCTTTCCTGGATGGGCACCGACCCGCATACGCCTTATTATTATGCCAAGCTAAAGAAGAACGGGACGCTTTTTGTCGAGTCGCTCTTTCGCGATGTGCCCATGCATCAGGGAATCTATATTGACATCCTGCCTTTCGACCGCGTGCCGGACAACCGCTGGGCGCACCGCCTGCAACGGGCGGCAGTCAATTTTCTGAAGTGCTGCCTCATGGGCAAGGAGGCTTGGTTGTGGCGATACTTTGGCCGTTGCCGCTCAGGCTGTACCAGCCGGCGCGGTCCGCTGCCCTGCCTGTTGAACCGTTTGGTAGACACTTTCCTCAGCAAGAAACAGATTTATAGGCTGATGCTGGCTGCCCAGACTGCGGCCAACGGGCGGCGTACCCGCTGTTTCAGCAACATCGTCACGACCACGGACTATATTGCGGAAGAAGACGTGCGCGACCTGCGCTCTGTGCCCTTCGGCCCGTTGACGGTGACTGCCCCCGCCCGGTTGGAAGCCTTCTTGCGCCGCAACTACCCCACGCTGCACCGTTATGACGAGCAGGAGCAGCAGCGCGTGGCGGGCCATTGCCCCGACGTGTTATCTTTCGGCTCGGATTCTCTTCACTCAAACTACTGACAGACATGAAACAACCGGCACTTGTAGACGTATCCGTCCTGATTCTTTTCTTTAACCGGCCTGCGCAACTGGAGGCTGTGTTCAGGCAAGTGAAGCTGGCGCGCCCCGCCCGCCTTTATCTCTACCAGGACGGGCCCCGCGGACCGCACGACATGCCTGGCATCGAGGCTTGCCGCCGCGTGGTGGACGATGTGGACTGGGAGTGCGACGTGCACCGCAACTACCAGGAAAAAAACTATGGCTGCGACCCTTCGGAGTACATGGCGCAGAAGTGGGCGTTCTCGCTTTCTGATAAGTGTATCGTGCTGGAGGATGATGATGTGCCTGCCGTTTCTTTCTTCCGGTTCTGCAAGGAACTGCTGGACAGGTATGAGCACGACACGCGCGTCAGCATGATTGCCGGCTTCAACACCGAGGAGGTGACGCCCGGCGTGTCTGCCGACTATTTTTTTGCCACGACTTTCTCCATCTGGGGATGGGCCAGTTGGAAGAGGGTGGTCGACACGTGGGACGAACACTACACGTTTCTGGACGACCCGGAGGCCATGTGCCGGCTGAAGGAGCTGATTGCCGCCCGCCGATACCGCAAAGACTTCCTCTACATGTGCCGCCGCCACCGCGAGAACAAGAAGGCTTACTATGAGACTATCTTCCAGGCCTCCGTCTTCCTTGGCTCCGGGCTGAGCATCGTGCCCACGCGGAACATGATTAACAACCTGGGTGCAGTGGCCGACTCTACGCACTTTGCCGGTTCGGCGCAGACCATGCCCCGCGGCTACCGCCGTATCTTCACGATGAAGCGGCACGAAGTGGACTTCCCGCTGAAGCATCCGCGCTACGTGGTCGAGAACACGGCCTACAAGGAGCGCGTCTACCGCATCATGGGGTGGCGCCATCCGTGGATAAAGGTGGCTCGTTCGTTCGAGGAACTGTTTCTGAACCTTCGTTACGGCAACTTCAAACTGATAACACAAGCTGTGCGCCGCCGCGTGGACAAGTGGCTGCGCCGCGACCGCCATTGGTAAGCTCCGTCCGGGTTATTCCCCCAGCAGCGGCAGTGGCTCCAGCATCCGTTTTAGGCGGAGGGCGATGCGCGGCATCGGTTCGGCAATGCTTTGCCTGATGTGCGGGACGGGCGCGGCTCTTGTGCGTAAGAACCACCCCTCTTGTCCGGAAGGGCGAGCCTTGTCGTGCGTCCTGTCGGCTCCTTCCGGGCGGAACGTCGGTTCTTTCGGCAGATTTCCGGTCGATTTGTGCGGTTTTTCCAGACTTTTTCCGTACGTTTGTCAGGACCTTTAGTGAACAGACCATGCAGAACCCATTCGTACGCTTCATTTTCCTGTGTTGCTTCCTGCCCTTGTTGCTTCCTCTGCCGACGCGTGCCGCCGGCGCATGGCCCGAATACACCCAGTTCCATCGCATCGGGTTGGGGGCGGAGGCTACGGTCATCAGTTGCTTGTTGCAAGACACGGAGGGAATCATGTGGATTGGCTCCGACAGGGGGCTGTTCAATTACGACGGTTATTCGGTTCAGCCGTTCTTCGACTTCGGCACATTCAATAACACGCGCATCTACTGCGGGGCGGTGGCAGACAGTACGCATCTGTATTTCGGTGCCGACAATGGTCTGCTGATTTACGACTACCGGCACGACGCGTATGTCGACACCGGCGTCACCTTCCCGAAAGACATCCGTGCACTGGCCCGTTTCGACGGCCTCTGGTGGCTGGGCACGCTGCACGGGCTGTACACCTATTGCCCGGATACGGGCGAACTGGCCGACGTCAGCGCCGGGCTGCCCCACCGCACGGTCTACGCCTTGCTGCCGGCTTCGGACGGACGGCTCTATGTGGGCACCTACGACGGCTGTTGCCGGCTGGCGGAGGGCGACGGAGCGGGCTACGAACCGGTGGTTTTGCCCTCGCGGCGCGGCAAGAGCAACCGGTTTGTCAACGTGCTGCTGGAAGACAAGGAGCGTGGCTGTATCTGGATAGGCATGGAAGGTGGCTTGTTGAAGTACGCCCACCTGGGTGACGGCAGAACCTCGCTCGTCGGAGGCTTCGGGAGCAACTCGGTGAAGTCGCTCGCCCTGGATTCCAACGGCTGTCTGCTGGCGGGCACTGACAACGGCCTGTACGTCTACGACGGCCGGGCGCGGCTGGAACACATTGTGCACGATTCGCGCAACCCACATTCGCTCTCCAGCAATATAGTCTGGACGATACTGAACGACGACGACGGTAACATCTGGCTGGGCACCGACTACGGCATCTCGATGACGAAGCGTCGTGCCTCTCTGCACACCGTGCCGCTGGCGGCACTGACAGGCACGGGCGAGGGCAACCGCTTCTACGCCATGCTGCGCGGGCACGACGGCTGTTTCTGGTTCGGAGGCGCTAATGGGCTGATACGTTTCCGCAACGCGACAGACGCGCAGGGACGCCCGGCTTTCGAGAGCGAGTGGCATAAGATGGACGACGCCCGCTTCCCCCTGTCGCACAACCGTGTCCGCCAACTCTACGAAGACCGCGACAACCAGTTGTGGGTGGCCACCGATGGGGGAGTGAACCGTTACGACGGGGTGCGCCGCCGCTTCGTGTCCTATAACATCGTCGACAGCACCCACCGCTACAACGCCAACTGGGCGTACAGCTTGTTCGAAGACCGCGACGGACAGTTGTGGATAGCGACTTGCCTGGGCGGCATCTTCGTGATGGACAAACAGGAATTGTTAAAGGGAGGGAAAGACGTCTACGTGGCGCGGCAGATGTACACCACGGACAACGGCCTTTCGGGGCTCTTCGTCAACCAGATGGTGCAAGACCGCAACGGGCAGGTATGGGCATTGCTTTACAACGCCGTCAACTGCATCGAGAGAATCGATCCCCGCACGGGGCGGGTGACGCACGCGGCTTCCGGCGCGTTGGAGGGAGGCCAGTCGCCCAACTGCATCCGCTGCAGCAGCGACGGCTACATTTGGATTGGTTTCCAAGGCGGTGTGATGCGCATCGACCCGTCGGACGAAAGCGTCCGCAAGCTGACCTTCGGCACCGACAGCCGTTACGAGGTGCTGGCCATGGAAGAGGCCGAGGGCAGAATCTGGATTTCTACCACCGACGGCTTCTGGGTAGCCGACCGCGAGGCGACCTCCCTTCGCCGCCTCAATGTGTCCGAACAGCGTTTCACCGCCATGTACTTCGACCGCACCGACCGCTTGCTTTACCTGGGGCTGGTAGACGCTTTTGCCGTGGCCTCGCCCTCCCGCCTGTTGGAAGACCGACCGCACCGTCCCCTGCGCCTGACAGCCTTGTTCGTAAACAACCAGCCCTACCGTCCCGCACCCGATGAGGCCGATGCCGGCATCCGCTACGCCCGTCGTCTGCGGCTGAAGCACCACCAGCGCAACTTGGCTTTCGAATTGTCCGACCTGCCTTATGCGGTCGAAGAAAAAACACGCTTCAAATATCGTTGGGAAGAGGCGGGCAACGACTGGACATTCCTCCAGCCAGGTGTCAACCGCATCTCCTTCAACAACTTGGGCTACGGCTGGCATCACCTGGTTGTCGACCGGGCAGATGCAAGCACGGCGTCCGGCAGGCAACCTTACGTGCTGGACATCGAAATCCTGCCGCCTTGGTATTACACCTCGTGGGCCAAGGCGGCGTACGGGCTGTTGGCCCTGGCGTTGCTGGCCTGGATGGTGAACTTCTTCCGCGTGAAAAGCCGCCTGAAGCTGGTGCGTCTGGAGAAGGAAAAGATATTGGAACAGTCGAAAGCAAAGATGGACTTCTTTGCCAACCTGTCGCACGACCTGAAGGCGCCGCTCAGCATGATAATCGCGCCCATCAGCCGCTTGCTGCCGAACGTGGCCGACAAGCAGGAGAAGCAACTGTTGGAACAGGTGCAAAGGAACGCTATGAAGCTGAACGCGCTTATCCACAGCGGACTGGACGTCAACCGCGTGGACAGTGGGAGCAACCTGCTGCTGATACAGTCGCAAATCGAGCTAGTACAGTTTGCCCGCAACCTCCTCGCCCTCTATGCCGACGACCCGGCCAAGAGGAAAACCTTGGACTTTGAGTTCCGTTCCGCGCAAAGCAAGCTGTACATCCAAATGGACGCTGTCAAGCTGGAATCTATTCTGGACAACCTACTGTCCAACGCCGTAAAATATACGCCTGAAGGCGGGCGGGTGACGCTTTCGCTGGACGTGGCCGACGGCGGAAAAGAAGTGCAGATAACCGTGGCCGACACCGGAGTCGGCATCCCCGTGCAAGACCAGCCCTACGTATTCCAGCGATTCTTCCAGTCGTCGCGGACGGCGGGCAAGAAAGAAGGGACAGGCATCGGCCTCTATCTGGTAAAGACCTATACCGAACTGCACGGCGGAAGCGTGCGTCTCCACTCCGACGAAGGCATCGGCACAACGGTCGTCCTGACGCTCCCTGTCGTGGCAGCAGTCGATTCGCCGCCTGCCGATGCCCTTCCGCCCGAACCGCAAACCGACGCGCCGCAGCCAGCAGCCGACACGCTTTCCGCTCCAGACGATGCCCCCGTCGTGTTGGTGGTGGAAGACGATGCCGACACGTCAGACTTCATCTACCAGGTGTTGCACGCACGCTACCGTTGCCGGATGGCGCGCAATGGCAAAGAAGGCCTCGACATCGTGCTCCAGACCGTGCCTGCCCTTATTATATCGGATGTCTCGATGCCCGTCATGGACGGTTTCGAGATGGTGCGTCGCATCAAGAAATACGTGCCCGCGTCGACGGTCCCCATCGTCCTGCTGACGGGCAAGTCGGACAAGCAGACCGAGCTGGAAAGCATCCGCCTGCACATCGACGCCTTCATCGCCAAACCTTTTGAGCCGGACATCCTTCTGTCACGGGTAGAGCAACTGTTGTCCAACCGCCAGACCTACGAAGCCAAAGCGCGGATGGAGGCCATCGCCACTCCGAAGGAGATAGAGGCCGTGTCGTACGACGAGAAGTTCTTGTCCGCCGTCACCCAGCTTATCGAGCAACACATCTCCGACTCCGAGCTTAACGTCAATGCTTTGTGCGAATGGACGTCGACCAACAACAAGCAGATGTATCGCAAGATAAAGCAACTGACCGGACTGACGCCCGTGGAGTACATCAAGTCCATCCGCATGAAGAAGGCAGCCATCCTGCTGAAGCAACACAAATTTTCCGTGGCCGAAGTGATGTACATGGTCGGCTTTTCCAACCACTCTTACTTCTCGAAATGCTTCCAAAACGCCTTCGGAGTGACTCCTAAGCAGTATTAGTCCGTTTTTTATCCTTTTATGTCCGATTTCTGCTTTGCAGGAAGACGGGCGTAATCTATCTTTGCCATCGAAGATTATCAACTTAAATTTGATGGCATGAAGAAACATTTTCTACTCCTGTTCACCGTTTTGTTGTCAGTCGTTTCACCGACTCGGGCAGACGAAAAAGTACCCACTGTTTTTATAGATGGCAAGGGCGTAATGCGTTGGTCGGACACCAAGGCCGAGGCTTCTTTCTTCGGAGTCAACTACACACTCCCTTTCGCGCACGCTTATCGGGCGATGGGCTATCTGGGCATCGACCGCAAGGCCGCCATCGACCGCGACGTCTATCACCTGGCGCGCCTGGGCATCAATGCCTACCGTATTCATCTTTGGGATGTGGAGTTAACCGATTCCGTGGGCAATCTGCTGGAGAACGACCATCTTGACTTGCTGGACTACCTGCTGAGCAAGCTGGAAGAACGCGGTATCCGCACTGTAATCACCCTGCAAACGAACTTCGGCAACGGCTATCCCGAACGGAACGAACCGACGGGTGCCTATTCCTATAAATATGATAAGTGCAGCATCCACCAAGAGCCTGAAGCCATTGCCGCCCAAGAACGCTACGTGGCAGCTTTGGTGCGCCACGTCAACGCTTATTCCGGCCTGGCCTACAAGGACGACCCTTACATCGTGGGCTTTGAAATCAATAACGAGCCTTGTCACGTCGGTTCGGTGGACGAAACGCGGGACTATATCGAGCGGATGCTCCGTGCCCTGAAGCGGGCAGGCAACCGTAAACCGGTCTTTTACAACGTCAGCCACAACGGCCAGGTTGTCCAGGCTTATTACGATACGGACATCGAAGGAACCACTTACCAGTGGTACCCCACGGGCCTGGTCTCGGGGCACACTCGCCAAGGTAACTGTTTGCCGGCGGTGGAGCAATACACCATTCCGTTCTCCGGCGTGAAGGGCTTCGACCGCAAGGCTCGCCTGGTTTATGAGTTCGACCCTGCCGACTTGCTTTGCACTTATATGTATCCTGCCACTGTCCGCACTTTCCGCTCGGCGGGCTTCCAGTGGATAACGCAGTTCGCTTACGACCCGATAGACATGGCCGCGTACAACACCGAGTATCAGACGCACTTCTTGAACGTGGCCTATACGCCGGGCAAGGCTGTGGGTCTGATGGTGGCGGCAGAAGCGGCGCAGGCTGTCGGGCGGGGAGAACGGTTCGCCCCATATCCGGCCGACACGCTGTTTCATGATTTCCGTGTCAGTTATGCCCACGATTTGGCCGAACTGAACGATGGGCGCAAGTTCTTCTACTCCAACAACACGCAGACAACGCCGAAAGACCCCGCCGGACTTCAGGCCATAGTCGGGTGCGGCAGTTCGCCCGTGGTGCAGTACGAAGGGACGGGTGTTTATTGGATAGACCGTCTGGAAGAAGGCGTCTGGAGGTTGGAAGTGATGCCCGACGCTGTGGTAGCCTCCGACCCGTTTGCCAAGCCGTCGTTGGACAAAAAGGTGGTTCAGCTTATCTGTAACGCCTGGAACATGGCACTGCGCATCCCGGACTTGGGCACGCGATTCAGCGTGACGGGGCTGAACGAAGGCAATCGCCGTCGGGACGTAGTGACGAACGGCATCGTCGCTGCGTTGGTTCCCGGGGTGTATTTGTTGCAACGCGACGGGGTGACGCCTTCCTGTACATGGAACCGAGACACCCGTTGGCAGAACATTACGTTGGGCGAATACGTGTCTGTTCCTTCGCTCGAAGAGGGGTACATCGTCCGCCATCAGCCTTGGAAGTGTGTGGATGCCGGGCGCGACATGACGTTGACTGCCGTGGTGGCCGGCCCTGTGCAACCCGACTCTGTCGTTGTCTATACGGATAAAGTATCGTTCTGGAGTGAAACAAATCCATCTGTCAAGATGCGGCGGGTGGAGGGATATACGTGGCAGGCCACGGTGCCCGCCGCCGAACTGAAGGAAGGTACGTATCGTTACAACATCGTGGTCTTTGCCGGAGGAAGGAAACAGACCTTCCCGGCTGGGACTCCCAAGAGCCCGTTGGATTGGGATTATACGGACTACTCGTATTGGCAGACCGATGTGCAGCCGGCCGACGCGCCTTTGCTGCTGCTGGATGAGGCTTCTGCCGTCTCGTCTGCCGAACTGTATGTTTTGCCCGAATGGAGTTCGGTGAGTGTGCAGCCGGTGCAGCGGGCCTTGACCGACAAACTCTCTGCTCGTATCACGTTTGTCCCGAAGAAGGAGGGTGAGACCTGTTTCCTGCGCCGCTACGTGAAAGACGATTTGCAGGGTAGGGCAGAACGGTTGGCCGGATGCCGCACGTTGTGTCTGCACCTCAAGTCTGCACCCCGCGGCTTGCAGGTCGGGCTCATCACGGCCATGGGTTATACGTATGCCGCTGCTTGTCCGGCAGCCGATGCCGACGGCGTGGTGCGCATCCCCTTGTCGAAGCTGAAGCTGACCGACACCGCTTTGCTGCCCTTGGCCTATCCCTCTTTTCTGGATGCTTATTTCCATCCGCAGACGGAGCTTCCCTTGAGGGCGGCAGACATCGAGTCGTTGGAATTGCGCGTCACGCAGCAGCCGGCCGGCAAGGAAGCCGTACTGGAACTGGGCGAAATCTGGTTGGAATGAAATGACCTGATACTAATTACTTATATATCATTAAAACACCAATGTTACTTATGAAGAACAAGTTATGGAATGTAGGCGTGACACAACGGCTGTGCTTGTGCTTGTTGTGCATCGCTTGGTTGGGAATGGCTCCTTCGCTTTGGGCTCAGGGCGGAAGAGAGGTTTCGGGACATGTGGTCGACGAGACCGACGCACCCATGATTGGAGCCAGTGTGACGGCGAAGGGAACTTCGACCGGTGTGATTACGGATTTGGAAGGGAACTTTGTCCTGAAGGTGCCCGACGGAACCCGCGAACTACAGATTTCTTACGTGGGATACCACACGCTCGTGGTGCCTGTCCCTGCCGACGGACGCGTGTTTGCGAAGTTGCAACCTGACACGCAGGTATTGAGCGACGTGGTGGTGATAGGTTACGGTACGACGCGTAAGAGCGACCTGACCGGCTCGGTCACCAACGTGAAGAGCGAAGACTTCAACGCCGGCCTGATTGCTTCGCCCGAGCAGTTGATTAACGGAAAGGTGAGCGGTGTGCAGATTATGAGCAACAGCGGTTCGCCCACGGCAGGCAGCACCATCCGCATCCGTGGAGGTGCCTCGCTGACGGCCTCCAACGACCCGCTCATCGTGCTGGACGGAGTGCCCCTCGAGACAGGAGGCATCAGCGGAAACAGCGGCAACTTCCTCTCGCTCATTAATCCGAACGACATCGAAAGCATGACCATCCTGAAGGACGCCTCGTCGACGGCCATCTACGGTTCGCGTGCCTCGAACGGAGTCATCATCATCACCACCAAAAAGGGGAGCAGCGGCCGCCTGAAGGTTTCGTTCAGCACCACGCAGTCGCTCCAGACCAAGACGGCTCTGACGGACATGCTGACTTATGACGAGTTTGTCAACGTGGTCAACACACAGGGCAGCGCTGCCCAGCGAGCCTTGTTGGGCACTGCCCGTACCGATTGGAACGACGAGATTTACCGCCTGGCCTACGGCACGGACAACAACCTGAGCGTTTCGGGGCGTGTGGCCGAGAATTTCCCCATCCGCGCATCGGTGGGCTACTATGTGCAGAACGGCCTGCTTGATACAGACAAGGCGAAGCGCCTGACAGGGAGCGTGTCGCTCACTCCGAGCTTTTTCGACGACCACCTGAAATTAACATTGAACGTGAAGGGCTCGCTCAACAACAACCGCTTTGCCAATACAGACGCCATCTGGAACGCCGCCACGTGGAATCCCACACTGCCGGTTTACTCGGGCAACGACACCTTCGGCGGATACACGGAAGCCACGGACAATGTGGGCCAGTTGGTCAATGGCGGTACGGTGAACCCGGTAGGTGCTATCAAGCAGTACAAGTCGACCAGCCGCGTGTCGCGCTTCGTGGGTAACTTTGACGTCGATTACAAGATGCACTTCCTGCCCGAGCTGAAGTTCCACGCCACCTTAGGTTATGACCATGCGAAGGGGCAGGGCGAGATTTACGTGCCGGCCTACGCCGCCCAGTACGCCACCACCCATGGCCGTGACTATGAGTACGGTCCTCAGAAGAATGTGAACCGCCTGCTCACCACCTACTTGAACTACAACAAGTACTTTGAGAGCTGGAAGAGCAACGTGGACGTTACTGTCGGCTATGACTATCAGTACTGGAAGACGACGAGCCCGGCGTATGACGAGCTTGATACCGAGGGCACAGCGCAGAACACCATCGCCGCTTCCGACCAGCGTCACGTGCTTCTGTCGTACTATGCCCGTCTGAACTATTCGTTCGACTCGCGCTACATGCTGACGGCCACCGTGCGCCGCGACGGCACGTCGCGCTTCAGTCCGGACAACCGTTGGGGCACCTTCCCCTCGGTGGCCTTGGGTTGGCGCGTGACGGAGGAAGACTTCCTGAAAGACAATCCCGTGCTGAGCAACCTGAAGCTGCGCGCCAGCTACGGCGTGACCGGCCAGCAGGAAGGTATCGGCAACTACAACTACCTGCCGGTCTATACCATCAGCCAGACCGGGGCAGAGGCGTTGTTCGGCACCCAGTACCATTACACCTATCGCCCGGAGGCATACGTCTCCGACCTGAAGTGGGAGACCACCACGGCCTGGAACGTGGGCTTCGACTTTGGATTCCTGGACGACCGCATCACGGGTAGCTTCGACTACTACACCCGGCAGACCAAAGACCTGCTGGCCACGGTGCCTTCGCCCGCCGGGGTGAACTTCGACCGCAGTATCTTGACGAACGTGGGAAACGTGGACAGCCAGGGCTTCGAAGTGAGCTTGAACGCTACCCCGGTCAAGACCGAGGATTGGAACTGGGACGTCAGCTTCAACATGACGTGGCAGAAGATGAAGGTAAAGAACCTGTCGTTGGTGCAGGGCGGTGCCGCCACGAACATCGAGGCCGGGGCATGGATAGACGGCCATTGCGTGCAAGTGCTGAGCGAGGGCTTCGAACCGTACATGTTTTATGTGTACAAGCAGCTTTATGACGAGGCTACGGGCCGACCCGTGGAAGGGGCTTACGCCGACCTGAACGGCGACGGAGTCATCAACTCCAGCGACCGTTACCGTTACAAGTCTCCGACGCCCGACTTCATCTTCGGCTTCAGCACCTCGCTCAACTGGAAGAAGTGGACGCTGAGCACCAGCCTGCGGGCCAACGTGGGCAACTACGTGTACAACGGCATGGCCATGAACACCGGCGCCTGGGAAACGATGAGCTACAACACCTATCAGTTGAACAACCTGCACCACAGCTACCTGGAGACCGGCTTCCAGAGCCGCCAGCACCTGTCGGACTACTACGTGGAGAACGGCTCGTTCCTGAAGATGGACAACCTCTCCCTGTCCTACAACTTCGGCCGTGTCTGCCGGTGGTTCGGCCTGAGCGCGAGCCTGCTGGTACAGAACGTGTTCTGCATCACGAAATACTCCGGCGCCGACCCCGAAGTGCCCAGCGGCATGGACGCCTCGTTCTATCCGCGTCCGCGCACCTATTCGCTCACGCTGGGCTTCGACTTCTGACAGGCCCTTGCTTCTTCCGAACACGGGGCCGCCTCCGTCCGCACTGCGGGCACGGCTCTTGCGGACGGGAAGCAACGCTGCCGCGAAACATTGAAAAACAATCGTTTAGAAAGAAACAAATATCATCTTAACAACAGATACCTATGATGAAAAAGATATTCCATACGCTCAGCCTCGCCCTGCTGTCGGCAGGCGCAGTGCTGACCACCTCGTGCGTGGGCGACCTCGACCAATTGCCCCACATCGAGCAGACCTCGAGCACGGTCTATACTTCGGTCGACAACTACAAGGCCGTCCTCGGCAAGCTCTACGTCTCCTTCACCATTGCGGGACAGGAGAAGGGCGGCGGAAAAGCAGACCTCACTTCCAATAAGGGTTGGGACTATATGCGTAACTACTTTAACATGCAAGAGTGCGGCACGGACGAGGTCGTCTACACTTGGCTGGCCGGTGACAACATGACCGGGCTGACCTACCTCACCTGGGACGCCAACGACCTGCTGGTGTCTGACATGTACTACCGCCTGTTCTACAACATCGCCCTCTGCAACGAGTTCCTGCGCAACGCGACCGACGAGCGCATCGCCTCCTTTAGCGAAGCCGAGCAGGAAGAAATCAGGCACTACCGCGCCGAGGCACGCTTCCTCCGCGCCCTGGCCTACTACCATGCGATGGACCTCTTCCGCAACATCCCCTTCGTGACGGAGGCAGACCCCGTGGTCGGCTACGTGCCGCCGCGCTACACCTCGGCGCAAGTCTTCGCCTTCGTCGAGAGCGAGCTCCAGGCCATAGACGGCGACCTGCTCGACCGCACCGCCTGCGAGTATGGCCGCGCGTGCCGGCAAGCCGCCTATGCCCTGCTGGCCCGCCTTTACCTGAACGCCGAGGTCTATACCGGCGAAGCCCGCTGGACGGACTGCATCACCTATTGCCACCACGTAATGGAGGCCGGCTACGAGCTGGAAGAAGACTATGCCAAGCTGTTCAACGCCGACAACCACCTGCGCACGAACGAAATCATCTTCGCCTTCCCCGTCGACGCCCTCCACACCACGTCTTGGGGAACCACCACTTACTTGATTTGCGGCGCCATCAACAACGCCTCCGATACGCAGAATCCGGCCGACTACGGGGCCGTGTCCGGCTGGGGTAACTTCCGTATGCGCGGCGAACTTCCCTCCCTCTTCTCCGACGGCGACCGCCGCGCCATGTTCTACACCGAAGGACAGACACTGGACATCGACGTCGTCGAGAACCAGGCCTACGGCTACCTCTCCGTCAAGTGGACCAACCTGACCGACGACGGACAGGCAGCCTCGAACACCACTTCCGACGGAGCCAGCACCGACTTCCCCGTCTTCCGCCTGGCCGACGTCTACCTCATGCTGGCCGAAGCCGTCGTGCGCGGCGGGCAGGGAGCCACGGCCGCCGAAGCCTTGGGTTGTGTGAACCAGGTGCGCGAGCGTGCCTATGGAGACACGTCGGGCAACATCGTCGAAGCGCAGATGACTACGGACTTCCTGCTGGACGAGCGTGCCCGCGAGCTCTACACCGAGTGCGTGCGCCGCACCGACCTCATCCGCTACAACCGCTTCACCACAGCCGACTACCTGTGGCAATGGAAGGGAGGCGCCCGCGACGGACAAGCGGTGGACGGCAAGTTCAATTACTATCCCATCCCCTCTACCGAGCTGACCGCCAATCCGAACCTTTATAACGAAGGATATTGACGCTTCGTCCTTTAATCTGTTAAACAATAAACAAAGATTGACATGAAAACATTCTTACGAAACACGTTCTTCTTCCTGCTGCCTCTGCTGGCAGTGACCGCCTGCGAGAAAGACGAAGACAAACTATACCTGAACAGCATCGAACCGGGCCAACTGGTCGCTTCGTCGGACGCTGTTGTGCTGACGCAAGAACGCAGCGACGAAATCGTCCTGTCCCTGGCCTGGTCCACCGACAACCTTGCCGTGAGCGACCCTGCTCTGTCCGCTCCCGATGGTCTGATGAGCATGAGCCTTGAAGCCTCGACCGACGAGAACTTCTCTTCCGTGGTCGAAACCTCCGAGACATCCTATTCCAAGGCGTACACCGGCGCCACGCTGAATGCCCTGGCCCGGAACGTCGGTGCCGAAGTAGGTACGGCTACCTCTGTTTACTTCCGTTTGGGCGCGCGTTCCGGGGCTAACATGCAACCGGTGTACACCAACACCGTGGCCGTTGTCGTCACGCCCTACGAGATAGACATGAGCCGTCTGTACGTGCTGGACAGCTCGCAGGCAGAGACAGGCATGAACCTCTACTCGCCGCAGTCCGACGGTCACTACGAGGGCTTCCTCGGTGTTTCGGGCTGGTACAACTTCTACCTCCGCGAAGGCGACGGCCGCATCTGGGGCGCCGCTCCCATCGACGACAATCCGTTCACGCTCTCCGAGGCAGAGAACAAATGGAATCTTTGGTTCCCGGAACCTTCCGGTTGCTATTACGTCGTGGCCGATGTGAACGAGGCATATTGGACCGCCCTGTCGCTTCCGGCCCTGACGTTGGAGGGAGACATCGCGGGCACGCCCGAGTTCGACCGCCCGAACAACCGCTGGACGCTTGTCTTCCAGGCCGCCGAGGCAGGCACGGCCCGTATCCGCCTCTCGGCTGACGGGAGCTTGTACGACAGCACCAGCGCCACCGACGATGCGGCTGCGAAACCCACGTCCATCTCCTTCGCACAGGAGGGCGATGCCCTTGTCTTGGCCGACCAGCCCGGAGACATTGCCGTAGATATCCCTGAGGCAGGCGAGTGTACTTTGGTTATCGACCTGAGCGACCCCGCACACTGGACAGCCACCGTGCAGAGCGGTAGCGGCAGCGGGGAAGTGACCGCCAATCCGCTGGTCTTCCTTCCCGGAGTGGACGACCTGACCAGCGGCGCCTGGACGTTCGACAACTACCTGCGCCTGTACGATGCGGCTACGCAGTCGTATGCGGGTGTGGCCAACGTCAACTCGGAATGGGGCTACCAGATTGCCATCGAGCGCGACAACTGGAACGACTATTATGCCCTTGGCGAAGGCGATGCCTATGCGGGCACGCTGCTCTTCAAGAGCACCGCCAATCTGCCGGCTCCCGAACCGGGCCTGTACTTCATGAACGTCTCGCTGGGCGCCCTGACCTACAGCCTGACGGCGGTGCAAGAGGTGGCCTGCTGTGGCTTCAACGACAACTGGGACTTGCAATCCATGACTGCTTCGGACACGCCGGGTGTCTACACCGCTACCGTCGAAATTACGGGCGAGACACCGTGGGGATTCCAAATCATACTGAATGAAGATTGGGGCTTGGCCTTGGGAGGCGGCGATGGCATCCTGGTTTACCAGGGTGCGGACGATGTGCCCAACATCCCCTTCAGCGGAGAGAATGGCACTTACCTGTTGACGGTCGACTTGGTGCAAGCAACCTACACGATGACACTTCAATAGGTTTATATACCCGGGCAACGGCGCGAGGCGTGCCGGACGCCGTTGCCACTTTTACTTATTACCTTTAAAAAGAAATATACGACGATATGAAACTGAAACATTTATTCTTGTCGGGCCTGCTGCTGTTGGGGGCAGCCGCCTGCAACGACGATAACGATGCTCCCGTCTTTCCCGAGGACCCCGTCTACGACATGAGTGGTTTTGCCAAGGGAGCCGATGTAAGCTGGTTGACGCAAATGGAGGCGTCCGGCGTCCGGTTCTATACGGCCGACGGGCGTGACACCGAGTGCATGACGCTGTTGCGCGATTTGGGTTTCAACGCCATCCGCCTGCGCGTGTGGGTAAACCCTGAAGACGGTTGGTGCAACCGGGAAGACGTCTTGGCCAAGGCCTGGAGGGCGCATCAGTTGGGTTATAGGTTGATGATAGACTTCCACTACAGCGACACGTGGGCCGACCCGTCGGCGCAATACAAGCCTGCGGCCTGGCAGGGCTTGACGTTGGACGAACTGCATGCCGCTATCCGTGCGCATACTTTGGATGTGCTGGAAGCGCTGAAGGCGCAAGGCATCACGCCCGAATGGGTGCAGGTGGGCAACGAGACGGGACCCGGCATGTTGTGGGACGAAGACCGCGAACTGAGCGGCGCTACCTACGATGTGCAGGTCAACGGCTTGACTTATCCGGCAAATACAGTTAACTTTGCAGCGTTCATCCAGACGGGCAGCAGCGCCGTGAAGGAAGTGTTCCCGGAGGCCAAAGTCATCGTGCATCTGCAGAGCGGTGACGACAACGGCCTGTTCCGTTGGGTATTCGACATTTTGCGCGACAACGGGACAGACTACGACGTCATAGGCATGTCGCTCTATCCCGACGCAGACAACTGGCAGGACATGGTCGCCGCTTGCCTGGCCAACATGCAGGATGTCTCCGCCCGTTACGGCAAGGAAGTGATGGTGTGCGAGGTGGGGATGAACTGGGATGAGGCCGACGCTTCGCTGGCTTGCCTGACGGAGCTGTTGGCACGTTGCCGCGAGTTGCCCGCCTGTCTGGGTGTGTTCTATTGGGAGCCCCAGTCGTACGCCGGGTGGAACGGTTATTTCAAGGGGGCTTTCGACGACAGCGGACGTCCCACCATTGCGTTGGATGCTTTTAAAAACTGAATCTTATAAATAGATGTAACGATGAAAAAACCTGGTTTGCTCCTGTTGGGAGTGTGGATAATGGCTGCCTTGTCCGTGCAGGCACAGCGCACGGTGCAGTCATTGGAGAAAGGTTGGAAGTTCACGAAAGGCGATGTGCCCGAAGCGGTGTCCCCTTCGTTCGATGACAGCGGTTGGCAGGCGGTCAGCGTGCCGCACGACTGGGCCATCTACGGGCCGTTCAGCCGCGACAATGACCTTCAGAACGTTGCCGTGACGCAAAACTTCGAGACGGAGGCTTCGGTGAAGACGGGGCGCACCGGCGGCCTGCCCTACGTGGGTGTCGGGTGGTACCGCACCACGTTCCGGGTGCCCGAAGGTCGGCGTGCCACTTTGTTGTTCGACGGCGCCATGAGCGAGGCGCGGGTCTACGTCAACGGTCAGGAGGCCTGCTACTGGCCGTTCGGCTACAATGCCTTCCATTGCGACGTGACGCCTTTGCTGAACAAGGACGGGGGCGAGAATACGCTGGCAGTCCGGCTGGAGAACCGTCCGCAGTCTTCCCGTTGGTATCCCGGGGCGGGGCTGTACCGCAGGGTGCGCCTGGTGCTGACGAACGACGTGCACGTACCCGTCTGGGGCACGCACATCGTCACGCCGTATGTCAGCCGCGACTATGCTTCGGTGAAACTTCTCACCAAGCTGGACGGTGCCGATGGCCGTGACGTACGCATCGCGACCGACATCATCGGTCCGGACGGCCGCGTGGTGGCCACGAAAGACCATACGCGCCGGGTGAACACGGACATCCCCTTCGAACAGAATTTCCTGGTGGAGCGGCCGCAGCTCTGGTCGCCTGAGACGCCGCACCTGTACCGGGCCGTGTCGCGTATCTATGTGGGGGACGAGCAGGTGGATGAATATACCACCCGCTTCGGCATCCGCAGCATCGGGGTGGTGGCCGACAAGGGATTCGTGCTGAATGGCAGTCCGAGGAAGTTCCGCGGCGTGTGTAACCACCACGACCTCGGTCCTCTGGGCGCGGCGGTCAACGTGTCCGCCCTGCGCCGCCAACTGACGCTGCTGAAGGACATGGGTTGCGATGCCATCCGGACGTCGCACAACATGCCGGCCGACGAACTGGTGCAGCTTTGCGACGAGCTGGGCTTTATGTTGATAGTGGAACCGTTCGACGAGTGGGACATCGCCAAGTGTGCGAATGGTTACCACCGCTTCTTCGACGAGTGGGCCGAGCGCGACATGGTGAACATGCTGCATCACTTCCGCAACAACCCGTCTGTGGTGATGTGGAGCATCGGCAACGAGGTGCCCACGCAGTGCGAGGACGAGGGCTACAAGGTGGCCGCGTTCTTGCAAAACATCTGCCACCGCGAAGACCCCACCCGTCTGGTGACGTGCGGCATGGACCAAGTGTCGTGCGTGTTGGACAACGGCTTTGCCACGCTGCTCGACGTGCCGGGCTTCAACTACCGCACTTTCCGCTACCTGGAGGCATACCGCTTGCTGCCCCAGTCTGTCGTGCTGGGTTCGGAAACTGCGTCTACGGTAAGCTCGCGCGGCGTGTACAAGTTTCCCGCGCTTCCGAAGAAAGACGCGAAGTACCTCGACCACCAGTCGTCGTCCTACGACTTGGAAGCGTGCAGTTGGTCGAACGTGCCCGACGAAGACCTGGCCCTTGCCGAAGACTATCCCTGGACGATGGGGCAGTTTGTCTGGACCGGTTTCGACTACCTGGGCGAGCCTTCGCCGTATGACACCGATGCCTGGCCCAACCACAGCTCGCTCTTTGGCATCATCGACCTGGCTTTCATCCCCAAAGACCGTTATTACCTCTACCGCAGCCAGTGGAACCGGGAAGACCACACGCTGCACGTCGCCCCGCACTGGACGTGGCCGGGACGCGAGGGCGAGGTGACCCCTGTTTTCGTCTACACCGACTATCCCGAAGCCGAACTTTTCGTGAACGGCAAGAGCCAGGGCCGCCAACGCAAGCTGACTGCCGAACAGAGCCGGGCTCTGGAGGCGACGGACTCGCTGGCCCTGCAACGCCGCTTCCGGTTGATTTGGGACAGTGTGCGCTACGAACCCGGCACGCTGGAGGTGGTGGCCTACGACGCCACAGGCCGGGCGGCCGACACGCTGGCGGTGCACACCGCCGGGCGGCCCCATCATCTGGAGGTGGTGGCCGACCGCACCTGCCTGTCTCCTGACGGCAAGGACTTGGCCTACCTCACCGTGCGCGTGGTGGACAAAGACGGCAACCTCTGTCCGACAGACGGCCGCCTGGTCAGCTTCCGGGTGAAAGGTCAGGGCTCGTTCCGCGCCGCGGCCAATGGCGACCCCACCTGCCTCGACCTCTTCCACCTGCCCCGCATGCACGCTTTCTCCGGCCAGCTCACCGCCATCGTGCAGAGTGGCGAAGCGGAGGGAACCATCGAGTTCGAAGCACGCGCCCCGGGTGTCCGCCCCGCCCGCCTGACGCTGGAGTGCCGCCGCTGACGGCCGGTGTCCGCATCCTTTTCCCGCAGGATTCCTTCCACATGCCGGAGGGCAGTCCTGCGGTTTTTTCATGCCCTTCCGCAAGCGCTGTGGCCCGTCCGCACACGAAGCGCGCTTCTTCCGCACACGAAACACGGCTCTTCCGGATGCGGGACAAGGCCCTGAAACATCGTTCTTTGTGTCGTTTCCCCGTCTTTTCGCGCTTTTTTTTCCTAATATTTTGCAGTCGGACGGATTATTATTATCTTTGCAGCGGATTGGATGATAGGGGAGGGGCGACAGAGCTCCTCTTTTTTGTTCCTTATGTTTGTTAATCTATGATAGAAAAGAAAACTGTTTGCCAAATCGTTGACGAATGGCTGGAGGGGAAAGACTACTTCCTGGTAGAAGTGACCATCGGCCCCGACGACAAAATCGTGGTGGAAATAGACCACAAAGAGGGAGTTTGGATAGAAGACTGCGTGGACCTGAGCCGATACATCGAGTCTCGCCTGAGCCGCGAACAGGAAGACTACGAACTGGAAGTGGGTTCGGCCGGCATCGGACAGCCCTTCAAGGTGCTGCAACAATACCTCATCCATGTGGGCGAAGAAGTGGAAGTCTTGACGAAAGACGGGCGCAAACTGCACGGCGTGCTGAAAGAGGCCGATGCCGAACACTTCACGCTGACGATACAGAAGAAAGTGAAGGAAGAAGGAGCCAAGCGCCCCAAGATGGTGGACGAAGACCTCGCTTTTTCCTATGACGACATAAAATATACTAAATACGTAATCAGTTTTAAATAAAGACTATGGCCAAGAAAGAAGAAACAATCAGCCTGGTGGATACCTTCGCCGAGTTCAAGGAGTTGAAGAACATCGACCGCGCCATCATGGTGAGCGTACTGGAAGATTCCTTCCGGAGCGTCATCGCCAAGATGTTCGGAACCGATGAGAATTACGTCGTAATCGTCAACCCGGACAAGGGAGACCTGGAAATATGGCGCAACCGCGAGGTAGTGGCCGATGAAGACCTGACCAACCCCAACTTGCAAATATCACTCAGCGAGGCACAGAAGATAGACGCTTCCTATGAGGTGGGCGAGGAAGTGACCGACGAAGTCAACTTTGCCAGCTTCGGGCGACGCGCCATCCTCAACCTGCGCCAGACGCTTGCCTCCAAAATCTTGGAACTGGAGAAGGACACCCTCTACAATAAGTACATTGACAAGGTGGGCACCATCGTCAGTGCAGAAGTCTATCAGATATGGAAGAAGGAAATGCTCCTCATGGACGACGAGCAGAACGAACTCCTGCTGCCGAAGACCGAACAGATACCCAGCGATTTCTACCACAAGGGAGAAACCGTCCGTGCCGTCGTGGACCGCGTGGAAAACAAGAACAACAACCCGAAAATCATCCTGAGCCGCACCTCGCCCGTCTTCCTGCAACGCCTCTTCGAACTGGAAGTGCCCGAGATTAACGACGGACTCATCACCATCAAGAAAATCGCACGCATCCCCGGCGAACGGGCCAAAATAGCCGTCGAGAGCTATGACGACCGCATCGACCCCGTCGGAGCCTGCGTCGGCGTCAAGGGAAGCCGCATACACGGCATCGTACGCGAGCTGCGCAACGAGAACATCGACGTCATCAACTTTACGAACAACACGCAACTGTTCATACAACGCGCCCTGAGCCCCGCACGCGTCTCTTCCATCCGTATCAACGAAGAAGAGCACAAGGCCGAAGTCTTCCTGAAGCCCGAAGAAGTCTCGCTGGCCATCGGTAAGGGCGGACTCAACATCAAGCTCGCCAGCATGCTCACCGGATACACCATTGACGTCTTCCGCGAGGTAGACAACAGCGTACCGCAGGAAGACGAGGACATCTACCTCGACGAGTTCCGCGACGAGATAGAAGGATGGGTTATCGACGCCATCAAGGGCCTCGGCATCGAAACGGCCAAAGCCGTGCTGAACGCTCCGCGTGAAATGCTCATCGAACAAGCCGACCTGGAAGAAGAAACCGTCGACGAGGTTATCCGTGTACTGAAAAAAGAATTTGAAGAAGAGTAACAGAACGTGCTCGTCTGTAGCACAAGGCACATCGAAACATTAAAAGCAATATATGACAATAAGGTTAAATAAAGTAACGAGAGACTTGAATGTAGGCATTACGACGGCTGTCGAGTTCCTGCAGAAGAAAGGGTTTACCGTCGAGGCAAACCCCAATACGAAGATTACGGACGAGCAGTTCGAAATGCTCAAGAAAGAGTTCAGCACAGATAAGGATCTTAAAATAAAATCAGAACGCATCAGCCAGGAACGGCAGAATTTTAAAGAACGCACCAAGGCTACGGCGGCACGTGCGTACGAAAATGCGGCACACGACAAAGAACGGACGGAGGAAATCAAAACCGTTGTCCCCGAAGACCGGTTGCCGAAATTTAAACCCGTAGGGAAGATTGACCTGGATAGCCTGAATCATCCCAAACCTACGCCTGCCGTGCAGGCGGAGAAAACCGAAGAACCGGCACCCCAGGTGGTGGAAGAACCGGAAATGCCGGTGCCGTCAGAGCCGGAACCCGTAGTTGAACCCGAACCGCAACCCGAGCCCGTGGTCGAACCCGTGGAGCCGCAGCCTATGGCACAGCCGGAAGAGATGCCGGACGAGCCGGTTGAAACCCCGGAACCCGTAGAACTTGAACCGGCCACCGAAGCCGGAATGTCTTCGGATGCGGACGACCAGCCGGAAGAAGAGGCCGCCGAAGAACCGGCTCCGCAATCGAAAGAAGAGGAAATCTTCAAGATACACCACGAAGGCCTGGGCACGAAGATTAACATCATCGGCCAGATTGACTTGGCTGCCCTGAACCAGTCTACCCGCCCGCGCAAGAAATCGAAAGAGGAGAAACGCCGCGAGCGCGAGGAAAAGGAGAAGCAGCGTCAGGACCAGCGCAAGCAGATGAAGGAAGCCATCATCAAGGAAATACGCCGCGACGATGCCAAGCAGGGCAAGGACGCCAAGGATGCCGATGGCAACAGCAAAAAGAAACGTGCCCGCATCAACAAAGAGAAGGTCGACATCAATAACGTCTCCAGCTTCCAGGGCAAGGGAGGCGGCGGCGAATATGCCGGCAAGGGCGCTTCCGCACAAGGTGGTGGCAAGAAGAACAAAGACCGCTTCAAGAAACCCGTCATCAAGCAGGAGGTGAGCGAGGAAGACGTGGCCAAACAGGTGAAGGAAACCTTGGCACGCCTCACTGCCAAAGGCAAGAGCAAGACGTCCAAGTACCGCAAGGAGAAACGCGAACAGGATGCCGAACGCCGCCACGAACTGGAGAACCAGGAACAGGCCGAAAGCAAGGTGCTGAAGCTGACGGAATTTGTGACGGCCAACGAGCTGGCCAGCATGATGAACGTGCCTGTCACGCAGGTCATCGGCACGTGCATGAGTGTGGGCATCATGGTGTCCATCAACCAGCGTCTCGATGCGGAGACCATCAACCTGGTGGCCGAAGAGTTCGGCTTCAAGACCGAATACATCAGCGCCGAGGTGGCACAGGCCATCGTCGAAGAGGCCGATGCCGAAGAAGACCTCCAGCCGCGCGCTCCCATCGTGACGGTGATGGGTCACGTGGACCACGGTAAGACTTCGCTCTTGGACTACATCCGCAAGTCCAACGTCATTGCAGGCGAGGCCGGCGGTATCACGCAGCACATCGGTGCCTACCATGTGACGCTGGACGACGGACGGGAGATTACCTTCCTCGACACGCCGGGACACGAGGCCTTTACCGCCATGCGTGCCCGCGGTGCCAAGGTGACGGACGTGGTCATCGTCATTGTGGCGGCCGACGACAACGTCATGCCGCAGACCAAGGAAGCCATCAACCATGCCATGGCTGCCGGTGTGCCCATCGTCTTTGCCATCAACAAGATAGATAAGCCGGGAGCCAACCCGGACAAGATAAAGGAGGAACTGGCCAACATGAACTTCCTGGTCGAAGAGTGGGGCGGCAAATACCAGTCGCAGGACATCTCGGCCAAGAAGGGCATCGGCGTCCACGAACTGCTGGAGAAGGTGCTGCTCGAAGCCGAAATGCTCGACCTGAAGGCCAACCCCAACCGCCGGGCCACGGGCTCCATCATCGAGTCTTCCTTGGACAAGGGGCGCGGCTATGTGGCCACGGTGCTCGTGTCCAACGGTACGCTGAAGGTGGGCGACATCGTGCTGGCCGGTACGCACTACGGCAAGGTGAAAGCCATGTTCAATGAGCGCAACCAGCGCATGAAGCAGGCTGGACCCGCCGAACCCGCCCTTATCCTGGGCTTGAACGGTGCACCTGCCGCCGGCGACACGTTCCACGTGATTGAGACCGAGCAGGAGGCGCGCGAGATTGCCAACAAGCGCGAACAGTTGCAGCGCGAACAGGGCCTGCGCACGCAGAAGATGCTGACGCTGGACGAAGTGGGCCGCCGCCTGGCGCTGGGCGACTTCCACGAGCTGAACATCATCGTCAAGGGCGACGTGGACGGTTCGGTAGAGGCCTTGAGCGACTCGCTCATCAAGCTGTCGACGGAGCAGATTCAGGTGAACGTCATCCACAAGGGCGTGGGACAGATTTCCGAGTCCGACGTATCGCTGGCTGCCGCTTCCGACGCCATCATCGTGGGCTTCCAGGTACGTCCGTCCGGTGGTGCCGCCAAGCTGGCCGAGCAGGAGGGTGTGGACATCCGCAAGTACTCCATCATCTACGACGCCATCGAGGAGGTGAAAGCCGCCATGGAGGGCATGCTGGCCCCGACGCTGAAGGAGCAGGTGACGGCCACCATCGAGGTGCGCGAGGTGTTCAACATCAGCAAGGTGGGCCAGGTGGCCGGTGCGATGGTGAAGACCGGCAAGGTGAAGCGTACCGACAAGGCCCGTCTTATCCGCGACGGCATTGTGGTCTACACCGGTGCCATCAACGCCCTGAAGCGATTCAAGGACGATGTGAAGGAGGTAGGTACCAACTTCGAGTGCGGCATCAGCCTGACCAACTGCAACGACCTGAAGGTGGGCGACGTTATCGAGGCCTACGAAGAGGTGGAGGTGAAGCAGACGCTGTAATCCGTGCATTATGTGGAAAGAGAAATTAGGAAACTACCTGATTGATATATCCAAATATATCTTTACCGGCGTGGTCATCGCCTCCTTGTTCAAGGATATGGGAGATAATAAATAGCTAATCTACGGATTAGGTTTTACCTCTGCATTGCTGGCATTGATATTAGGATTAATACTAACCAATAAAAAGGAGGAGTAGACATTTATGGGAGCGATTATCGGTTTTTTGCTTGTAGGCATTCCGTGTGCCGCTGCATTGATTTATTTTCTTACCCCTAACGGCAAGCGGTGGTTGAAAGCCAACCACTTGCTTTGAGGGCGGAGGGCGGGTCACCTGCCCTGATTACAAAATGAAAGGAGGTACACAATATGGACACCATGAATCTAAATGCTGAACTGTTTCGCGAACTGAGCTATATAGCCGACGACGAAAGCAGCATGAAAAAGTTGCTGGAGTATGTCAAGAAGCTGGCGGCACAGCAATACGGCAGACGCGAGGAGGCCGGAGAGACTTCCCTTTCATCGGCTGTCGTGGCGGAAGATGCGGAAGAATATCGCCCGCTGACCAAGGCCGAACTGATTGCCGATGTGGATGAGATGTGCGAGGAAATCAAACTGATTCGGGCCGGGAAGTTGAAAGGAAAATCCTGGGAGGAGTTTAAGCATGAACTACACAATTAGACTCTACCACACGTTTCGGAAGCAGTTCAAACGATTATTCAAGAAA
The DNA here is from genome assembly GCF_023336905.1 of Bacteroides sp. ET71. GTDB lineage: Bacteria > Bacteroidota > Bacteroidia > Bacteroidales > Bacteroidaceae > Bacteroides. Next base: position 50,684 of record NZ_JAMBLS010000014.1, on the reverse strand, counting down.
TATCGGTCGCTGGAGACAGACACTGACGCATTGGTGGAAAGCCTGCTGGCGAATCCTTTGCAGCGCAACGGCATCCTCTGACCCCGCCCCGCACGAAAAAGAGGAGAGGATGTGTGCATCACCCGCACACATCCTCTCCTCTTCATTTTACGCCTTCGGGGCCTCGTTATCCGAACGTCCCTTGGCCGTCGTCGTTGCCATCCGAGCCGCCGGGCGTGGTGGCGTCCGAGCCCGTGCCGTCGAGGGCGGACACGGTCTTGATGTTCGTCCACACCAGGTCGTCGCTGATGAGGGCGCGCGTGATGGTGTTGCCCTTGCGGCTGGATTCGGGCACGAAGCGCACGCGCGTACCGGTGATTTGGTTGGCGTTCACCTTCTCTTCCGCGTCCACGCCCTGACCGTTGCTGACGCAGGTGTAATAGAACGTGCCCAGCCCGTCCACATGCACCGAACGGCCCGCGTTCATCAGGTCGCCCATTACGATGCCCAAGGCCTCAATGGCGGCCTTGGCGTCGGGGATGCTGACGGTAGACATGCGGGCGATGTGCTTGCACAGTTCGTCCATCTCTACGGGCGCACCCACGGTGATGGCCTGCGGGTGCCACTTCTTGGACAGTTTCTTGTAAATTGCTTTGAATATCGGCATCGCTGCAAAAATTTAAGTTAGACATGCCCTGCAAGCCCTTCTGGAGAGGTGTTGACACTTAGCACAGGTGTCGGCGACACTTAGCACAAGTGTCGGACACACTTCTTATAAGTGTCGGCCACCTTGCCTAAGCTCGTCGCCTCCGGTCAAAGGACTGTCAGGAATTATTTATAATTCTCGGTTTTATTCGTATCTTTTTTTGCCGGGTTCTCCACCATCCCGGTTTGGCAGCCAGTCGTTGCAGCCACTGGCCGGGGCTGTATGTTGTTTAATATCCTTATTCATAACCGTCCGCATAGGTCGTGCCGTTGATGACCACGCCTTCCCACGGGCCTGAGCCATCTTGGTTAAGCAAGGACGGAGGATACGGTATTGCATGTGACCCTACGCCTATCCGTTGCGCATACGCGGCAAACTCCGCATGCGCTGTACCACCGGCTGTCAGCTTGGACAAGAAAGTCTCAAGATTATCCGTGGTAATGATTATCTGTCCTGCCCTGTAATCAGGCGTAGGATTGACCACACTTTCTGTATAAGAAAAACCGATGGCGGATGCATAACGCCCTGCTTTAGCCGTCACATCGGAGTTGGTGATGGTAATCTTGCCGATGGATGGCTGGGAAGTATTTCCATATCCCATGCCGATGCCCGACGAATAATCTCCGCCATTGGCCACTATCACAGCGTCCGTGATTGTGACATCTCCGCAAGTTCCGCTGCCGGACGAGCCTATACCTGCGCCTCCAAAAGCGGAATTTCCACTACCTCCGGTGGCATGAATCGTAACATTGCCGATAGTGATATTGCCGCCGACTGTACCGCTAAGGGGAGAACCAATGCCTGCGCCCCCGTTGCCTGCCGTAGCCGTCAGCATGTCCGCCGTGCTTCGTCCCTCGATGGTGAGAGTTGCTCCGCCGGAAACGGCGATGCCCGTGTTGTCGGTGGAGGTTACGGTGTTGCCCTCACCCCTTACATGGATAGTAGGGTTGCCGCCCGTGATGTCGATGGCATTGCCGCCCGACACGCTTATCTGTGCATCTTCCAGGTAGATGTTCGGATTACCGCCCGTCACCCGTATGGCATGGCTGGCTGTGCCGCTGAAGTAGTAGATGCCGTCGTCGTTGATGATGTAGTCACCGTTGGAGAGGTCGATGGTTTTCGTGTCCTTTCTGTCCACCGTCAGCGTGATGGTATGGACTTTGCCAGCCTCCAAGGTTATGGGGGTAGTAAGGTCACATGGAGTGCTAATAGGATCTGAAGTAAGAACCATGAAATTTTCTATTTGATAATCAGGACTTGGCGGCAGGTTGATTTCCCAGCAGGGGCCTATATCCTCGTAAGTGGTTTTAAACATTAGATGATTGCGTGGTATAATAGTTCCAATATTTACTATTTTTCCTTCTTTAACATCACAATCAATGGGTACATTTATAGCTTCAACATCTATCACATCGGCTGTTCCCTTGACCATCACTCGTACCTTGGCAAGTTGGTGCTCGAACTGCAAGTTAACAGGAGTGTTGTGGCTTGCGTTGTCTGCCGTGGCCCGCAGCACATACACCAAGCCGTTATCTTGGCCGCCGAGGTACAATGCGCCATCCGTAGCGGGATACCAGGCAGTGACTTCGGCAGTCTGGGTGTTTTTCCAATAGAGGGGAGTATCGGAAGTCCATGCGCTGCCATCGTAAGTATAAGTGGCTGTTTCACCATCGAGACTGACGGTAATGGCATCATCCGGCTGCCACACGCTGCCGCTGCCATCGGGCTTCTCGCTGACGCGCGTCCACGGCTCTTCACTGCTCTCTGCGGTGATGCTGACGCTGCCTATCTGCAAGGGGTATTCGCCGTCGGGCAGGGTGTTGCCCTGCTCCATCCCTTCGTCCTGCGTGCAGGCGGCAAGCAGCAGGCAAAGGATACAGAAGTTAAATAAGGTTAAATAAATAGGGGGGGGGTAAAACGGGAAGTCAGTTTTCGGTTCATCATGTGCTTTCGGTTAAAGTTACTGATTATGCCCGCAAAGTTAGGCATTTGCAGGAGATATGTAAGGGAAGGGGGGGAAGATTTTTATCTTTTGTCCTTAACTGATAATTCACCAGGATTAACCACAGATGGGCAGATGCATCCGTCCCCCCGAGCATTGTCCTCCCCCTCTATAACGGGAGAGAGCGTATCGAGAGGTCTCACATACAGCCTTTCCCCACATGTTACGTGAGATGTCCCGACAAGCTCGACATGACAGATACAATGTTCATCTATTAAGTATAATCATTCCTTTTTAGTTTATACTATTGATGTGTCTGTCATGTTGAGCGGAGCGCAGCGAAGTCGAAACATCTCCTTCTTGCGCTGCCAGACGGACAGAGACCTTAGGGAGATTCTTCGACTACGCTTCAACCCCCTCTTTGCTCCCCCGTTTGTCGGGGGAGAACAACGCTCAGAATGACAGACACCTCATTCTCCATTATAGTATAAACTAATTATGAACAGTTACTTATTATAAAGAACCGGTGTAAATCTGTCCCCTCAGTGTTATCTGTGGTCCATAATCACCGGCACACCATCTTGCAATCCCTGCACCGTCCCAGCTCGCCGCGGAAACGCTTCTCCACCAAGTGGTGCAGGCGGTCGCGCAAGGCATCGAGGCGGATGCTGTCCACCACCTCGCCCACGAAGGCGAACATCAGCAGCAGCCGTGCTTCGCGCAAGGGGATGCCGCGCTGTTGCATGTAGAACAGGGCCTGTTCATCCAGTTGGCCTACCGTGGCGCCGTGGCTGCACTTCACGTCGTCGGCATATATCTCTAACTGGGGCTGGGTGTACATGCGGGCTTCGCGGGTGGCACAGAGGTTGCGGTTGGTCTGGCGGGCATCGGTGTGCTGCGCACCGGGACGGACAAGGACAAGCCCGGCAAAGGCACCCGTGGCCTGCCCGTCCAGCACATACTTATAGAGCTGGCGCGAGGTGCACGAGGGCACGGTGTGGTCCACCACGGTGCGGTTGTCCACGTGCTGGTTCTTGTCGGCGATGGCCATGCCGCAGAGGTCAAGCGAGGCCTGCTCGCCGCCAAGGATGACGCGGGTGGTGTTGCGCGTGGTGCCGCAGGTCAGGGTCATGCCGTTCAGCAGGACATTGCTGCCGGCCTCCTGGCGGACGTAGAGATTGCTCAGGCGGGTGGTGCCGGTGTGCGTCTCCTCCAGCTCGTAGAGGTCGAAGGTGGCGTTGCGGCCCACGAATACTTCGACGACCTGCGTGGCCAGGAAGTTTACCTCGTCCATGGCATGGTCGCACACCAGCAGGCGGGCTTGGGCACCTTCTTCCAGCACGATGAGCACGCGGCGGTTGACCAGCAGGGGCACGGTGCTGCGCAGGATGTTGATAAGCTGGATGGGCTTCTCCAGCACTACGCCCCGGGGCACGTAGAGCACCACGCCGTCCTGCGCGAAGGCGGTGTTGAAGGCGGTCAGTCCGTCGTTGGACGTGTCGGCCAGGGTGCCAAGGTAGCGGGAGACCAGTTCGGGATGGTCGCGGAAGCTGCCGAGGATGACGCCTTGGTCTGCTAAGAGTGACGAGCTGCGAGCTACGGGTTCTTGAACCGCACCACTTGCCGCTGCATTATAAAACATGTCGTTCACCACAAAGAAGAGCGAGGTGCTCATGTTAGGCACGTCGCATTTGAACACTTCGTAGGGATTGACGGGCATTTGCAGGCGTTTGAAGTTCATGCCGTAGTCGGGCTCGAAAGCCTGTGCCACGTCGGTGTACTTGCAGTCTTCCTGCTTCCGCGTGGGGAAGCCCAAGCGCTCGAAGTCGGCAAAGGCCTTGGCGCGCAGGTCGTTCAGCGGGTCGGCGCTATGGGCACGCAGCAAGGCTTCTGCCTGGGTATATAAGTCGATGTATTGCTGTTCGGGTTTCATATATCTGCATATTTTTAGGCGCTCAGGTATCTGTCATGTTGAGCGGAGCCCGTAGGGCGTAGTCGAAACATCTCCCGAAGGGAACGGCAAGAAGGAGATCCTTCGACTCCACTCCGCTTCGCTCAGGATGACAGATACCCCGCGCCTAATTCATTCTTCATTTACCTGTTCCTTCTTTATCCAGTCGAAGCCGCGCTGCTCAATCTCCTGCGCCAGTTCCGGCCCACCGGTCTTGACGATGCGTCCGCCGAGAAGGACGTGCACCGTGTCCGGCTTCAGGTAGTCCAGCAGGCGCTGGTAGTGCGTGATGACCAGGGCCGAGGTCTGCGGTGTGCACAGCTTGTTGAAGCCTTCGGCCACGATGCGCAGTGCGTCGACGTCGAGGCCGGAGTCCGTCTCGTCCAGGATGGCGAAGGTCGGTTCGAGCATGGCCATCTGGAAGATTTCGTTGCGCTTCTTCTCGCCGCCGCTGAAGCCCTCGTTCACCGAGCGGTTGGCCAGCTTGCTGTCCAGCTCGACGATGGCGCGCTTCTCGCGCATCAGCTTGAGGAACTCCGAGGCGGAGAGGGCAGGCTGGTGGCGGTACTTGCGCTGCTCATTGACGGCGGTGCGCATGAAGTTCACCATCGACACGCCGGGTATCTCCACCGGCGTCTGGAAGGACAGGAACAGTCCCTCGTGCGCCCGGTCTTCAGGCGACATGGCCAGCAGGTCCTTGCCGTTGAACAGGACGGTGCCGTGTGTCGCGCGGTAGGCGGGATGGCCCACGAGGACGTTGCTCAGCGTGCTCTTGCCCGCGCCGTTCTGTCCCATCAGGGCGTGCACCTCGCCGTCGCGGATGGTGAGGTTGATGCCCCGCAGTATTTCTTTGCCGTTTATCTCGGCATGTAGGTCTTTGATTTCTAACATAAGCTATATGGTTATTGTATGTCTATCAAGTCTATTTATCCCACACTCCCCTCCAGCGACACGGAGAGCAACTTCTGCGCCTCGACGGCAAACTCCATGGGCAGCTTGTTGAGCACCTCCTTGGCATAGCCGTTGACGATGAGGCCCACGGCGTCTTCGGTGGAGATGCCGCGCTGGTTGCAGTAGAATATCTGGTCTTCGCTGATTTTCGACGTGGTGGCTTCGTGCTCCACGATGGCCGTCTCGTTGTGGATGTCCATGTAGGGGAAGGTGTGCGCGCCGCAATGGCTGCCTAATAGGAGGGAGTCGCACTGGCTGTAGTTTCTTGCGTTGTCCGCCCGTTGGCCCACACGGACCAGGCCGCGGTAGGAGTTTTCGCTCTGTCCGGCGGAGATGCCTTTGCTGACGATGGTGGAGCGGGTATTGCGGCCCAGGTGAATCATCTTCGTGCCCGTGTCGGCCTGCTGGTGGTGGTTGGTGACGGCTACGCTGTAGAACTCGCCCACGGAGTTGTCGCCCGCCAGGATGGTGCTGGGATACTTCCACGTGATGGCCGAGCCCGTCTCCACCTGCGTCCAGGAGAGTTTGGACGACTCGCCCTTGCACAGCCCGCGCTTGGTGACGAAGTTGTAGACGCCGCCGCGGCCCTCGGCATCGCCGGGATACCAGTTCTGCACGGTGCTGTACTTCACCTCGGCGCGGTCGTGTACCACGATTTCCACGATGGCGGCGTGCAGTTGGTTCTCGTCGCGCATGGGGGCGGTGCAGCCCTCCAGGTAGGAGACGTACGAGTCGTCGTCCGCCACGATGAGTGTCCGCTCGAACTGGCCCGTGTTCCGCGCGTTGATGCGGAAGTAGGTGCTCAGCTCCATCGGGCAGCGCACGCCTTTGGGTATATACACGAACGACCCGTCGGAGAAGACGGCGGAGTTGAGCGCGGCGAAGAAGTTGTCGCGATAGGGCACCACGCTGCCCAGGTACTTCTGCACCAGGTCCGGATGTTCGCGCACCGCCTCGCTGATGGAGCAGAAGATGATGCCTTTCTCCAGGAGCGTCTCCTTGAAGGTGGTCTTGACGGACACGGAGTCCATCACGGCGTCCACGGCCATGCCGCTCAGCGCCATCTGCTCCTCCAGGGGGATGCCCAGCTTATTGAAGGTCTTGATGAGTTCGGGGTCTACTTCGTCCATCGACTTGGGGCCGTCCTTCTTCTGTGCCGTGGGGTCGGCGTAGTAGGATATGCTTTGGTAGTCAATCTCCGGGATGCGGAGGTGTGCCCACGTGGGCATGTCCATCGTCAGCCAGTGGCGGTAGGCCTTGAGGCGGAAGTCGAGGAGCCACTCGGGCTCGCCCTTCTTCTCGGAGATGAGGCGCACGGTGTCTTCGGTGAGGCCACGGTCGATGATGTCGGTGTGCACGTCGGTGGTGAAGCCGTACTTATACTTCTCTTCGGCCAGGCGGCGCACCAGTTCGTTGTCCGCCTTGAGGGTATCTTTATTTTTATTCTTGTCAGATTCGTTGGGTTGCATCGTTTATCTCGTTATAGATTTGTCTGGTAAATTCTTGCGCGGCGGGCAGGAAGAGTCCGGCCAGGGGCTTGAGGCGGTCGTAGAGCACAGACTGGCGTTTGGCTTCGCGGCTGAGCAGGACGCTGTCCGTGTCGACCACCTCCATCACGCACACCAGCAGACTCAGCACCAGGGCATGCAGCAGTCCGCCCAGCACGGCGCCCAGCAGGCGGTTGAGCCAGCCGAGCGACACGGCCTCCATCATCTTGGTCAGCAGCGCGGCCGCCAGCCAGAACAGCAGGGGAACGGCCAGCCAGATGGCCACGAACGACAGGAGCTGTGCCACGGAGGGGTTGTCGGTGACGTGGCTGAACACCCGCTCGGCCACCGAGGCGTACAGCGCCCGGGCCGCCAGCAGGCCCACCACCAGCCCCAGGAGGCTGGCCAGTTGCTTCAAGGCCCCGCGCAGGAAGCCCAGCACGACGCCCAGGGCGATGACGGAGAGGAGGATGATGTCGAGTGTAGCCATGCGTCTTCTTTGTTTATCAGACGGCAAAGATACAAATATTCCCGAAGAAAAGCCTCACCGGCTCTTGCATATTGAGCAGAAAACCCTATCTTTGTCACCGACAATGCGGGAAGAGGGTGTCATCCGAAGGTGCTTTGGCCGTCTTCGGATGACACCGCCACGCACGGCGCAACCACACACGGGGCGCGGACCGGACAGACGAATTATCTGCCCGCCGCGCCCCGCGGTTTGCAACAATATGCGTATCTTTGCACCGCATAACTAAAGAAGAAACACTTATGTACGACATCCACCAGATACGCGCCGACTTCCCTATCCTCGGCCGCACCGTCTACGGCAAGCCGCTGGTCTACCTCGACAACGGCGCCACCACGCAGAAACCCCGGCAGGTGGTCGAGGCCATTACCAACGAATACTACAACACCAATGCCAACGTGCACCGGGGCGTACACTTCCTCTCCCAGCAGGCTACCGAATTGCACGAAGCCAGCCGCGAGACCGTGCGCCGGTTTATCAACGCCCGCTCGACGAACGAAATCGTCTTCACCCGCGGCACCACGGAGAGCATCAACCTTCTGGCCGCCACCTTCTGCCAGTCGCAGATGCAGGCTGGCGACGAAGTCATCATCTCTACCATGGAGCATCACAGCAACATCGTCCCCTGGCAACTGCAAGCCACCCAGCGCGGCATCGTGCTTCGCGTCATCCCCATGGACGACCGCGGCGAGCTGCTCCTGGATGAATACGAACGCCTCTTCACCCCGAAGACCAAGCTCGTCAGCATTGCCCACGTCAGCAATGTGCTCGGCACCGTCAATCCCGTCAAGGAGATGATAGCCACCGCCCACGCCCACGGCGTCCCCGTCCTCGTCGACGGCGCGCAGAGCATCCCCCACATGCCCGTCGACGTACAGGCCCTCGATGCCGACTTCTACGTCTTCTCCGGCCACAAAGTCTACGGCCCCACCGGCGTAGGCGTGCTTTATGGCAAGGAAGACTGGCTGGACAAATTGCCCCCCTACCAGGGCGGCGGCGAGATGATTCAGCACGTCTCGTTCGAGAAGACCACCTTCAACGAGCTTCCCTTCAAGTTCGAGGCCGGCACACCCGACTATATCGGCACCACCGGTCTGGCCAAGGCGTTGGACTACGTCTCCGCCCTCGGCATGGACACCATCGCCGCCTACGAACACGAACTGACCCGGTATGCCACCCGTCGCCTGAAGGAAATCCCCGGCATGCGCATCTTCGGCGAATCCGAACAAAAAGGCAGTGTCATCTCCTTCCTCGTGGGCAATATCCACCACTTCGACCTCGGCACCCTGCTCGACCGCTTAGGCATCGCCGTGCGCACAGGCCATCACTGCGCCCAGCCGCTCATGACGCGCCTCGGTATCGAAGGCACGGTGCGTGCCTCGTTCGGGCTGTACAACACGAAGGAAGAGGTGGACGCCCTGGTGGCGGGGATTGATAGGGTGAGGAAGATGTTCTGACAGCCGTACCCCATAACTCGTAACTCGTAGCTTGTAACTATATCAGATGTTCAATTTAAGTTTATATGATAATGGAAATTCAGGTATCTGTCATGTTGAGCGGAGCCCACAGGGCGTAGTCTAAACATCTCCCTAAACTCACGACATAAGGACACGTGCCTATCTTGAGATCCTTCGGCTGCGCTCCGCTTCGCTCAGGATGACAGATTCCCTAACCTGTATTCGTAACTTGTAGCTTGTAACTCGTAACTATTATACTATATGAAAGGATTCTACACCATTCTCCTGCTCATCGTCTCCAACATCTTCATGACTTTTGCCTGGTACGGGCACCTGAAGCTGCAGGAGATGAAGATTACCACCCATTGGCCCTTGTTTGCCATCATCCTTTTCTCGTGGGGCATCGCCCTCTTTGAGTATTCCTGCCAGATTCCGGCCAACCGCATCGGCTTTACCGGCAACGGAGGCCCCTTCTCGCTGATGCAGCTCAAAGTCATCCAGGAAGTCATCACGCTCATCATCTTCACCGTCTTCACCACTCTGTTCTTCAAGGGCGAGGCGTTGCACTGGAACCATCTGGCGGCGTTCATCTGCCTCATCCTGGCCGTGTACTTCGTCTTCATGAAATGATGGCAAGTCCAAGGAACGGTTCGAAGTTATATTCTGTGTGCGGTGCAACTTTTCGCCTCGCGCTGCGTCTAATAGCAAAGAACAATCATATTAAACGTCAACATTTATGTTAGTAACTACCACCAACACCGTCGAAGGCAAGCGCATTACGCGTTACTTCGGCATCGTATCCGGCGAAACCATCATCGGCGCCAACTTTGTCCGTGACCTCTTTGCCAGCGTCCGCGACATCGTGGGCGGACGCAGCCATTCGTATGAAGAAGTGCTGCGCGAAGCCAAAGAGACTGCTTTGCAAGAGATGCAGGAACAAGCCCGCCTGATGGGTGCCAATGCTGTCATTGGCGTCGACCTGGACTATGAGACAGTGAATGGCTCCATGCTGATGGTGACTGCCGCCGGTACGGCTGTCTTCATCGAAGATTAAGCGTAACAGATACGGCACGTCCGTTTCGGCAAGGGGTTGTCTCTTTGCCGGGCAGCGTGCCGTTTTTCGTGCGGACGATGCGTTTGCTGTCTTTTTCTGCTTTGTCGGGGAAGATTCCGCGGTGAAACCGTTTTTCTTCGGCAGAAAAACCGTACTTTTGCAAACCAAAACCACCGCATTGTCGATATGAGAGTCCTACTTATCAACACATCCGAACGCATGGGCGGCGCCGCCATTGCGGCCAGCCGTCTGATGGAGGCACTGAAGAACCACGGAATCAAAGCCAAACTGCTGGTACGCGACAAGCAGACCGACCAAATCACGGTCGTACCCCTGAAACACAGTTGGCTGCTGGTATGGAAATTTGTGTGGGAACGTATCGTCATCTGGAGTGCCAACGGTTTCCGCAAGCGCAACCTGTTCGCCGTGGATATAGCCAATACCGGTACCGACATCACTTCACTGCCCGAGTTTCAGCAGGCCGACGTCATTCACCTGCATTGGGTCAACCAAGGTATGCTTTCGCTGCACAACCTGGAGAAAATCTTGGCATCGGGCAAACCTTTGGTATGGACCATGCACGATATGTGGCCGTGCACAGGCATCTGCCACCACGCCAATCAGTGTGATTACTACCGCACGATGTGCCATAACTGTCCTTACATCGGCGGTGGACGTCGCGAACACGACCTGGCTTACCGCATTTTCGTGAAGAAGCGCTCTCTTTACGCCCATCACCGCATACACTTCGTTACGCCCAGCCATTGGTTGGGTGAGCAGGCCAAGAAAAGTGCGTTGCTGGTCGGGCAGTCCGTCACCGTTATCCCCAATCCCATTAACGTCAATCTTTTCAGGCCTCATGATAAGGCTGCCGCACGTCGGAAGTGCCTGCTTCCGGAAGACCGTAAGCTGATGCTGTTTGGTTCGGTGAAGATTACCGACAAGCGCAAAGGCATTGATTATCTGGTGGAAGCGTGCCGCCTGTTGGCCGAACGGCATCCCGAACTGCGGGACAAGCTCGGCGTAGTCACGTTTGGCAAGTATTCGGAACAACTGAAAGCCATGTTGCCGTTCGAAACTTATCCGTTGGACTTTGTGCGTGACGACCACCGTCTGGTCGATATCTACAACGCTGTCGACCTCTTTGTCACCCCTTCTCTGGAAGAAAACCTGCCCAATACCGTCATGGAAGCAATGGCCTGCGGGACGCCCTGCGTGGGTTTCAATGTCGGGGGGATTCCGGAGATGATAGACCATCTGCACAACGGCTATGTGGCTGCTTACAAATCTGCTGACGACCTGGCCAACGGGGTCTATTGGATTCTGACAGACCCGGGCTATGCCGGCCTGTCCGAACAAGCTTGGCGAAAGGCCGTGGCCTATTATTCTGAGAACACCGTGGCCCGCCGCTTCATTGACCTTTATAATAAACTCTGACTTTTCCCAGAACGATGCACAACCGTCCGACTCCCGTATTCAGCGTGATTACCGTCACCTACAACGCCGCTGCTGTGTTGGAAGACACTATCCAGAGCGTCATCGCCCAAACCTACCATCATGTGGAGTACATCATCGTGGACGGTGCGTCGAAGGATGGGACGACTGGCATCATCGACCGTTACCGCGACCGCATTGCCCGCGTGGTCAGCGAACCGGATGGCGGACTCTATGACGCCATGAACAAGGGCATCGCGCTGGCCACGGGCGATTACCTCTGTTTCCTCAATGCCGGCGACAGCTTTCACGAGGACGATACCTTGCAGCAGATTGTCCACTCGCTGGCTCCGCACGACACGCTGCCGGGCGTCATCTACGGCGAGACGGACCTGGTGGACTGCGAAGGGCATTTCGTGCGCAAGCGTCGCCTGTCCGCTCCCGAAGTCCTGACGTGGAAGAGTTTCCGCCAGGGCATGCTGGTCTGCCATCAGGCTTTCTTCGCACGGCGCGACCTGGTGGAGCCTTACGACCTGCGCTACCGTTTTTCGGCCGATTTCGACTGGTGCATCCGGGTCATGAAGAAAGCGCACGTGTTGCACAATGCCCACCTGGTGGTTATCGACTACTTGGACGAAGGACTGACCACGGCCAACCGCCGTGCCTCGCTGTTGGAGCGTTTCCGCATCATGTGCCGTCACTACGGCGTGCTGAGCACCGTGCTGCACCATGCGTGGTTTGTCGTGCGGCTGCTGCTGAAAAAGTGAGCCTGCGGCAACAAATCATACCTATCTTCGAAACATTCCGGCGGCGCCTTGCCGATGCTTTTCCTTACTTTTATCCCGGCCGTTGTTTGTTGCGGGTTGCTGCTTCGTTCCGTGCGTGGCAGTCGGCTGTCCTAACATTCTAAATTTATCTTTATCATGAAACAACCTTTATTAAGAAAGTGCGCGGTCTGCGTACTGGTTTTGGCGGCTTTGATGGCCGGAAGCGTCCTGCGGGCGCAAGAGAAAGAACACCCCATTCCCCAGTTGGTAACGAAAGACGGACGCCATGCTCTGCTGGTGGACGGAGAGCCTTATATGATTCTGGCCGGGCAGTCGGACAACTCGTCCACCTGGCCCAAGATGTTGCCGGGTGTGTGGCGGGTGATAGAAGAAATGCATGCCAACACGCTGCAAATACCTCTCTACTGGGAGCAGGTGGAGCCTGAAGAGGGCAAGTATGACTTTTCGATGGTCGACCTGTTGCTGAAGCAGGCCCGTGAACACGAAGTGCGGCTCATCTTGACCTGGTTCGGGACTTGGAAGAACGGCAGCAACCACTACATGCCCGCCTGGATGAAGCTGCAGCCCAAGAAGTATCCCAACGTCGTCGGCAAGGACGGGCGTCCCGTCGATTCTCCGTCACCGCATGCCCTGGCCACGCGGGAGGCCGACGCGAAAGCCTTTGCGGCGTTGATGCGTCACCTGAAGGAAGCCGACCCGCAGCGCACGGTCATCCTGGTGCAAGTGGAGAACGAACCGGGCACGTGGGGCAGCGTGCGCGACTATTCGAAAGAAGCCGAACGGCTGTTCGGCCAGCCGGTTCCCGAGGCATTGTTGAAGCCGGAGGTGCTGAAGGCGCTGGGTGTGGATGCCCGGTCTGAGGGCACGTGGAGCGAAGTGTTCGGCGAGCGGGCCGACGAATACTTCCACGCCTGGTTGGTGGCTTCGTACATCGAATACGTGGCAGCCGCCGGACGGGAGGAATATCCCCTGCCGATGTTTGTCAACGTGGCGTTGCGCTGGCCGTTCGGCAACCCGCCGGCCACCAACTACGAGAGCGGCGGCCCCACGGACAACGTGATTCCCATTTGGAAGGTTGCCGCCCCGTCCATCTGTCTGCTGGCTCCTGACATTTATTTGCAGGGTGATGAGCCGGTGCTGAAAGTCCTCGAGCTTTACGCCCGTCCGGACAACGCCCTGCTGGTGCCCGAAACAAGCAGCGACCGTGTGAAGTACTTGTACGAAATCGTCGGTAAAGGCATCGGCTATTCGCCCTTCGGCATTGACAATCCGGTGAAGGTGGCCGTGCGCCAGCACGATGCCATCGCGGCGGAATACCGGCTTTTGGCGCCGATGGCGCGGCAACTGGCCCGCTGGAGTTTCGAGGGGCGCATCTTCACTGCCGTCGAGCGGGAGAAGCAGAGCGAGAGCCGCATCGACCTGGGCCAGTGGGAGGCAGTGCTTCAGTTCGGTACCGGACGCCACGCGGGCCAGCGGCCCGACACTGTGCCGCGTCCTGCCGACGGCAAGGCGATGATTGTCCGTCTGGCTGACAACGAGTTCCTGGCCGTGGGCACGCACTGCCGCTTCTCTTTCCGTCCCGTGGGGAAGAACGCCGGGAAGCCCTGGCAGTATCTCCGGGTGGAGGAAGGGTATTATGAGAATGGCGAGTTCCAGATGATTCGCGTGCTCAACGGCGACCAGACAGACTGGGGCGGACCGTACATAGGTGACAAGCCTACGTTATTGCGCATCACGTTGTACACGCGCTGACAGCCGGACGTGCCTCTGCACGCCCGGACTGCCCTGCCGGGGCGCTACGGCACGAGCATCTTCCGCAGTTCCTTGACGCCTTCCGACGCTCCTTCCCGAATGACGTGGATGGGGCGGTCGGAGTGGGCGTCGACGGGTTTGGGGTCGATGAGGTAGACGGGAGCCGTGTCGGGCACGTAGTACAAGAGTCCGGCGGCGGGATAGACATTGAGCGAAGTGCCGATGATGACAAAGATGTCCGCCTTTTGTACGAAGCGGATGGCTGTCTCAATCTCGGGAACAGCCTCGCCGAACCACACGATGAACGGACGTAGCTGGCTGCCGTCGCCGGCCAGATCGCCCAGGCGGACTTCGTATTCCTCGGGCTTCAGCTCTTTGATGTAGGCAGGGTTATAGGGGTCGCGGCTGGAGCAGACCTTGGTCAGCTCGCCGTGCAGGTGGATGACGTGCGTGCTGCCGGCGCGTTCGTGCAGGTTGTCCACGTTTTGCGTGACGACGGTCACGTTGAAGTCGCGTTCCAGTTCGGCCAGGCCGATGTGCCCTGCGTTGGGCTGCACGTCCAGCAGTTGCTTGCGCCGCTGGTTGTAGAAGTCGATGACCAGCCCCGGGTTGCGCGCATAGCCTTCGGGCGTGGCCACTTGTTCCACAGGATACTGTTCCCACAAGCCTCCCGCGTCGCGGAAGGTGCTGATGCCGCTTTCGGCGCTCATGCCCGCGCCGGTCAGGATGACAAGATTCTTTTTCATACGTTTTCTGTTTAAGGATTTCCTTTTTTCTTCTTCCACAAAAATACGTTTTTCCCGTTTCTTCGCAGTAGGAAATGTGCAGTATTTATTGTTTCTTTGCATTTTACAGACAGTTGAACCAAACTTGACAGACTATGGACAAACGTATTTTATCTGCCTGCTGTGCGGCATTGCTCCTGGCTCTGTCCGGGCTTCCGCTGCGGGCGCAGAATGTGTTTGCCGGGCGCTCGTCGCTGAGCGTGCAGGCCGGTCCGTCGTGGTACACGGGGCGTTTCCTGGGGCTGACCCATGCCGGGGCGGACTATCGCGGCGATTTGCGCCGGGGAGTAGCGTGGTCGGTGGACTACTGGTGGCGCGGCGTGCGGGACAAGGGGCGGCATGTGCGCGTGCAGCCGGGATTGCTCTACCAGGGCAGCACGTACAGCGGCTCGTGGCAAAACGGTTCGGACCGCCTGCATCTGCATTACATCGCTCCTCAGTTCGGCCTGTTCGGCGGGCGGGACCGCTGGCTGTGGCAGGCGTCGGTGGGCGCGGGCTACCAGTTCTTCAAGAACCACAGCCGGGTGTACGGGCGCGACCGCCGCGTGTCGATGAACAAGCTGGCTGCCAACCTGTCGGCGGGCGGCGAGTATGCCTTTACCCACCACTGGGCGGTGGCGTTGCGCCTGCACTGGTTGCTGTCGACGTCCGACCGCTACAACGTCTCCTACCACGACGAACACTGGAACGTGGAGCATCCCGCCACGGGCGAGGGCTACTTCGGTCAGTTGTCCCTGCAAGCCGGACTGGCCTGGCGTTTCTGATTTTTTGCCAACGTCCCACCCGTGCGGGGCGGCCGTGGCTCTTGTCCGCACGGAGCGTGCCTCGTGTTTGGAAGAAGCGCGGCCCGTGTCCGCAAGAGGCACGGAATCCATGAATATGAACTAAATGCTTGAATCGCAATGAAAATCCTTTATTCTCTTTTTTTGATTCTCTTGTCGGCCTGGTTGGTTTCCTGCGAAGAGGACAAGTCGGTCGACCCCACACTGATGCCTGAGGCCACGATGGAAGGGGCCAATACGTTCGGATGCCTGATAGACGGGTGGGTGTATGCCAGCGGCCGCTTCGGCCTGCCGCAAGTGAAGGACGAGAGCAGCGGCAGCGAGAGCCGCTTTGTGCTGACCGCTCCTGTGGGCACGTTTGAAGCGGTCAGCCTCACCTTCCTGAACCCCGTGGCGGGGCAGGAGTGTGACTACACCGCAGTCACCTCCGGCGGCGAAGACTTGGGCGCGGGGCGTGCCAGCATCAGTCGCCGCGACGGCTTCGTGTTCAGTGGCACGTTTGCCGGCGGACGCATCTCGGAGGGACGCTTCGACGTGCGCACCGGTTGGGACAGTGCGGAAGAACTGCCCGTGGAGTAGGGCAGGCCGTCAGTCGCCCAGCAAGTCCTTCAGCGGGATGGCCTGGAAGAGAATGTGTGCCGTGCTGCTTTCGTAGAGGATGCCTACCGTCTCGCGGTCAATCATCGTGAGGCACGAGTAGCCCCAGCTCTCGCCCTCGTCCAGCAGGACTTGCTGTGCGGCGGGCCACGTCAGGCCTCCGTCGGTGCTCAGTTTTACGGTGATGCGGTGGCGGCGCTTCGGGCTGTCGGGGTTGGAGAAGAGCAGCAGGTCGCGCCCCGTGGCATTGTCTTCGGCACGGACATGCAGCAGGCTGGCCATGCAGACGGGTTCTTGCAACGCACTGCGCGACGACGGGTGCTCCTGCCAGGTCTGCCCCAGGTCGGTGGTGGTGCACACCGCCCGGCTGCCCCCGCGGTTGTCGCGCATGTTCAGCATTAACTCGCCGGGTCGTACTTCCGCCACCTGGGCTTCGGTCGTGTTGCTGCGGGCCGGCTGGCTGATGCTCCACGTCTGTCCGTGGTCGCGGCTGTAGATGAGGCAGGCATGGGGCGTGCGGTCGGCGGCGATGAACTGTCCGGCAAAGACCAGCGTGCCGTCCGTCGTGCAGATGCCCCGTCCGGGCCCTTGCAGCAGGAAGTGCCATTCGGGCTGTTTCACCTGGGCGGTGATGTTGACAGGCTTCGACCACGTGCGTCCGTCGTCATCGCTGCGTGCCAGCACCAGTTGCCCCGTCTCTTCGATGTCCATGCCCGGCTTCGACTGGTTCCAGGCGCGGGCGTTGCCCATGCCGTGCGTCCAGGCGGCCATAATCCAGGCGGTGCCCGTCGTGTGGTCTACCAGGATGGCCGGGTCGCCCACACCGTTCTGTGCGCGGGGCAGTCCGCCGTGCTCCCCGAAGCTCAGGGGGATGCGCATCTTCTCCCACGTCTGTCCGCCGTCGGTGCTGCGGCTCAATCCTATCTCGATGTCTTCCTGAAGGTCCACACTGCTGTTGTGACGCACGTCGTAGACGGCGAGCAGCGTGCCGCGGTTGGTCGTGGCCAGTCCCGGTATGCGGTAGGCGGCCGCACCGTCGTCGCCGGCGTGGCGCACGCCCACGGCCATCCGGCGCGTAGTGCTAAGGCCCGTGCCCGACACCGGAGCCTCGCGCCCGTCCAACTGTGCCCCGGCCAGGCTGGCAGTCAGCCGGGCGGTCAGCGGGGTCGAACGTTTCATCTGCAAGCTTACCCAGAAATAGTTGGTGCCCGGGAACAGGTCTAGCCCCGCCTTCAGGGTCACTTCGCGGCCGGGGTGCTTCACTTCGTCTTTCAGCACCGAGTACGACGGAGAGGCGGCGCGGGTCTGGCCGGGCTGGTGCAGGGGGATGTAACTGACGGGGTAGAAGAAGTCGGCCGGGCGCTGGCGGATGCGGTCTGTGCCGCCATAGTACAGCTTGACGCTTTCGATGCTGTTCAGGTCCGTCTCGTCTCCGAAACGCACCTGCACGCAGTCCAGCCGCCGGGAGTCGGTGGCCCGGATGCGGAGATACATCAGTTCGTTGTCTTGACGGTCCAGCAGGATGGGAGTGGCGGGCGTGCGTACGAAAACAGTGTCGCCCGCTGCCTGTACGGACAAGGCTGCCATGAGGCAGAGCAGAAGGAGGGATGCTTTGGTATTCATAAGGTAGCGAAGGATTAAAGTTCTTTTCACGCAAATGTACGGATTCTATTCGGATTTCCAAGCAAAGGACGGGCGGAAAAGGGCGCCGGTGCCGGCAGAAGGGCGGATGGTCCCGTTTCTTTTGTGCGCTTTTTTCGTCATGCTAAGATTTTTTAAATCAGCGAAAGGTAGTTCATTCGGAGAAAAGACGTACTTTTGCGCCTTACAAAATGACAACCGGCTGGCAACGAACCGGAACCGGCCGGCAGACTAAAACGAAAACATGGACAAATTCAGCTACGCCATTGGCCTGGGGATAGGCCAGAATCTTTGGAGTATGGGCGCACGCGGCCTGGTGGTCGAAGATTTCGCCCAAGCAGTGAAGGATGTGTTGGACGGTAACGAGACCGCCATCAGCCACACGGAGGCCAGAGAGATTGTGAACAAGTATTTTGAGGAACTCGAAAAGAAAGTCAACGCCGAGAACATAGAGAAGGGAAAGCAACTGCTGGAGCAGAACAAGCAACGCCCGGAAGTGGTGACGCTGCCCAGCGGGCTCCAGTACGAGGTGATTGTGCCGGGCAACCCCGACGCTCCGCGTGCCACGCTGACCGACCGCGTGCAGTGCCATTACGAGGGCACACTGGTGGACGGCACTCTGTTCGACAGTTCCGTGCGCCGCGGCCAACCCGCCACGTTCGGCGTCAACCAGGTCATCCCCGGATGGGTGGAAGCCTTGCAACTGATGCCCGAAGGCGCCAAGTGGAAACTCTACATCCCCAGCAACCTGGCCTATGGCGCGCAGGGAGCCGGCGAACTCATCCCGCCGCACAGCACGCTGGTGTTTGAGATAGAACTTCTGAAAGTAATCAAATCATAATAAATAAATACGAAAAGCAACATGAAAAAGTTATCTTTCCTGGCCGTCGCAGCCATCGCTGCCGGCTTCGCATCCTGCACGGCGCAAAGCCCGAAGGCAAATCTTGAAAACAATGTAGACTCGCTGTCCTATGCCATCGGCATGGCCCGCACGCAGGGCCTGGAGGCTTTCCTGAGCCAGCAGGGCATCGACTCGACACAAATGTCCAATTTCATCAAGGGCTTCAACCAGGGCGCTTCGATGATTGACCCCGAAGACGTGGCCTACGTGGTCGGCCTGCAGGTGGGCAACATGGTCAGCAAGCAATGGGTGGAAGGCTTCAACCGCCAGATTTTCGGCAACGATTCTACGCAGACGCTGAGCCGCGAGAACATGTTGGCCGGATTCGTGGCTGGTACCCTGCACCGCGAAGACGTCATGAAGCAGATTGAGGCCGAAGGCTACATGCGCACCCAGATGGAAGCCATCCGCGAGAAGGCTCTGGCCGTGGAGTTTGCCGACAACAAGGCTGCCGGCGAGAAGTTCCTGGCCGAAAACAAGACGAAAGAGGGCGTGCAGACCACCGAAAGCGGCTTGCAGTATAAGATTCTGACCAAAGGCAACGGCCCCATCCCCGCTGACACGAACCGCGTGCAGGTGAACTACAAAGGTACGCTCATCGACGGCACCGAGTTCGACAGCTCTTACAAACGCAAGGACAAGAACGGCAAGAGCAAACCCGCTACGTTCTCGCCCAAACAAGTCATCAAGGGTTGGAGCGAGGCACTGACCATGATGCCTGTCGGCTCGAAGTGGGAACTCTACATCCCCTACGACCTGGCCTACGGCTCTCGCCAGTCGGGTAAGATCAAGCCTTTCTCCGCATTGATATTCGAAGTAGAACTGGTGGGCATCGAGAAACCGAAGAAATAAAGACGAGGCTCTCCGCGCGCCGTTTCGCAAAACAAAAGGGCAGGACAAATGCTGCAAAAGCATGTGTTCTGCCCATTTTTTTTGCCTTTTCCGCATTTTTCCTTCGTTTTGCATAGATAAATTAAAATAAAGCGCTATATTTGCTTACTATTTGACAATCGTTTATCTCTTATACCAAACATCATGGAAAAAATAGACAACCTTGATCGGCAGATTCTCGAGATCATCTCGCAGAACGCCCGCATCCCGTTTAAAGACGTGGCGGCAGAATGTGGCGTGTCGCGTGCAGCCATCCACCAGCGTGTGCAGCGCTTGATTGACTTGGGCGTTATCATTGGTTCGGGATACCACGTCAATCCCAAGTCCTTAGGCTACCGGACGTGTACCTACGTAGGTATCAAACTCGAAAAAGGCTCCATGTACAAGTCCGTCGTGGCCGAAATGAAAAAAATCCCCGAAGTCGTGGAATGTCATTTCACCACCGGCCCCTACACCATGCTGACCAAACTCTATGCCCGCGACAACGAACACCTGATGGAGCTGCTCAACAGCAAGATGCAGGAAATCCCGGGCGTCATCTCCACCGAAACCCTTATCTCGCTGGAGCAGAGCATCAAGAAAGAAGTACCCATTTGCCCGGAATGAGCCTATGGAGATTCTGACGGAATACCGTGTGGGCGGGTTGGTCATAGGCATTTGCACGTTTCTCATCATCGGCCTGTTCCACCCCGCCGTGATTAAGGCCGAGTATTATTGGGGCACCCGCTGCTGGTGGGCATTCCTGCTGTTGGGCGTGGCCGGCGTGCTTGCCTCTGTCTGCGTGGCCGACCTGTTCTGGTCGTCCTTGCTCGGAGTTTTTGCATTCTCTTCCTTCTGGAGCATCAAAGAGGTATTCGAGCAGGAAGAGCGTGTCCGTAAGGGTTGGTTTCCGAAGAATCCGCGTCGGAAGTACACGTTCTGACAGAAAAATATCCGCCAAAGTCTTGCACAAGTCAGGGAAAAGCACTACTTTTGCCCCCGCTATCCCGCAGAGAGGATGCATTGGACTTGTAGCTCAGTTGGTTAGAGCAACAGACTCATAATCTGGAGGTCCCAGGTTCAAGCCCTGGCTGGTCCACTGATAAACTCCTGTAAGTTAAATACTTATGGGAGTTTTCTTTTTATCTTCTGTTTATGAATCTTGACAGGAATCTGCCTGAAATCTGCTGATGTTGGTCTATTGTTGTTCCCAAATTATTTGAGATAACATGTTGACATTCAGAGTAGAAGTACTAAAGAGTAAGCGAAAAAGTGATGGTACTTACAATGTAAAGATTAGAATGACCTATAACAGGGAGGTCAAAAGACTGTCTACCAATATCTTTGTTAGGCAAGAAGATTTAACTAAATCATTCAAACTAAAGAACCCCAAGTTTATTAAAGAGGCAGATACCATAGTAAGGTATTATCAGGAAATCTGTGCTAAATTGCAGGTGGATATTAACAACTATACTTTGGATGATATTATAGTTCTCTTGAAGGGAGAACAAAAGAAATCCCAAGAGATAGACTTCATCCAATTCAGTAGAGAGTGGATAGCTCATACAACCATCAAAGGTGCAGAGAATTACACATCAGCCATCAATGCCTTTGTGAAGTTTCTTGGTAAAGATAAGTTGCTTGTCCAGCAATTGACTACTTCCTTATTAAAGGAATTTATGGACTATCTTGTCAAGAAGAGAGAAGAAAAAATCAAGTTGCTCAGGAAGCAAGGTAAAAGAATTCCATCCAATAGAGTAGTTTCCTTATATCTTGGCAGTATCAAGCATCTGTTTAATGAAGCCAAGAAGCAGTATAATGACTATGATAGGGACATAATACTCATCCCTCACTCTCCATTTGAGAACTTCAAGATACCCAAGCAGGAGGCAACAAGAAAAAGAGCCATTTCAGCTAAGGATATATTGAGGATATATGAAATGCCCTATCTTCTGGACTGTAAAGGCAGGGAAAGAGTAGGTAGATTCAATCTTGCCAAAGACTGTTTCATCCTCTCATTTGGGCTTATAGGCATGAATTCAGCAGACCTCTATTCATGTGAAGATATAAAGGAGGATGTCATTACTTATTATAGGGCAAAAACTTCTGCCCGAAGAAATGATAAAGCAAAAATGAAAGTAAAGGTAATGGATGTTATCAAACCTTTGGTAGAGAAGTATAGGGACAGAACAGGAAAGAGGGTGTTCAACTTCTATCAGCATTACTCTACAGCCGATGCTTTCAACAAAGCCATCAATTATGGCTTAAAGCAGATAGGAACAATCCTGCAAATAGAAGATTTGGAATATTATGCTGCCCGGCATAGTTGGGCTACCATAGCCATCAACAAAGCAGGAATAGACAAATATACCGTCCATTCAGCTCTCAACCACATAGATGAAGCTATGAAAGTGACTGATATTTATATTGAAAGGGACTTTAGAATTGAGAATGAAGCCAACAGGAAAGTGATTGAGTTTGTGTTTGGCAAATGAATAGGTTACAGTACAGAGAAGAATCTTTTGTTATTTTCGACGAGTAACAAAAATTCTTCTTCTGTATTCATTTCCTTTTCTTTAATTAGAAGAAATGAATACAAATGATTAACTTCGCGACATTAACAACTTATACCAAAATAAAATGGAAAATATTATAGAGCCGGGGAGTATCATTTCTGTAGGTAGATATGAAATACTATTTGCAACAGCACCTTATTATGACGAGGAAAACAATATGGTGGATGACAAGAAAGTCATACAATATTTGAATGATGCGGCAGTTAAATATGGTGAGATTGATTTGAAATATACCATAAATTGGTTGGAAAAATGGAAATCTATTTCTTCTGTCAATTTTCTAATGCCTGAAGATAAAACTCATTTGATGGATATTTTTGTCACCACCCCATATGGTCTAATAAAGAAGAACCGAACTGGAATTGGAGCTACTACATTGGAATTAAATTCTCCAAGAAACAGTATAGTGGTTGTACCAACCCGTTCATTGGCTTATGGAAAGGCTGTTAATAGTAAAATAGAAGGAGAAACGAATAAATATAAGATATTATATGTTGGCGGAAAAATTACAGGTTTTGATATACCAAGTATATCTGATTATTTATTAGATTCTTCTATAGGGTATAAGAAATTTATTGTTGTTGCTGACAGTCTGCCTATCCTATTAAATATGATAGGAAAGGACAATTTCAAGGATTACTTCTTTATGGTTGATGAAATAGATTCATACCAATATGATTGTAGTTATAGACCTAAAATGGAAGACGTCATTGATTACTATTTTCAATTTCCTCCTTCAAAAAGATGCTTAGTATCTGCTACTATTGGAAATTTTTCAAACAAAAAAATAGAAGAAGAACCTGTAATCAATGTGGAATTTTGTAATCCACAACCAAGAAATATTAAACTCATCCATACAAATGATGCCGAGGTGAGAACTAAAAAGACTATTGAAGATATTTATTCGGCTAATCCCAATGAGAAGATACTGATAGCATACAATTCTGTAAAGGGATGTGCTACAGTCATAAATAGTTTAGATGCAAATTTGAAATCCCAATGTGCTATCTTATGTAGTTCTACAAACAAGGAGATAACAGAATATTATGACGAAATACTAGAGGAAAATCTTCCTAAACAGATAGCTTTTATGACTTGTACTTATTTTGTAGGAATTGATATTAAAGAAAGATTTCATCTTATTTCCGTTGTCAACACCCAAAAACCTTATACTGTCTTGTCGATTGATAAGTTACAACAAATTGCAGGAAGATGCAGGAATAAAGAAGGTTTATTAAGCGAAACCATAATATATACAACTACAGAAACTGAGGAAAATATTGATTTACAGGATATACAAAGACGAGCATTGGAGGATGCTAAACAAATGTCTGATTTTGGTAATTTATATCCTCAGCTTAAATGCAAGTTCCCTAATTCATACTTGCTTAGGGATGAATTTGTAACAAAAGATTTCATTGAATCATCCAAGAAAAAGTATGGAAGAAGTGGATATATAAGAATGGTTCGGAAGGATATATATGAAAAATTCGTACCTTCATATTTTAATTTGGATTTTATTAGAATACAAGTTGAAATGTTGAATTATTTATATTCAAAGGGGTCACATCTTGCAGAAAAAATGCAAAATACTGGACATTATATTGAATGTTATGATTATACAGAGAGTGAAGAAATACCGGATGATGTTAGAGAAAATACAGATGCAGAATTCCAACAAGCCAATATTATTCAAAGAGAAGAGATTATTTTACGATTACAAGAAGCAAATACGATAGAAGATAGAAAGATGATTGCAAAGAATTTATCTATGGGAATTTGCTCACAACAAAATAGACTATTTCTTGAGTATTTTGTTGAATTACAAGAATATGTGCCTTTTAGCGTCTTAATAGAAAAACTAAATTCTTTTGATACTTACTGCTATGATAAATTCTATAACTTTGTCATTTTCTGGGCTTTAGATGATACCCACTCTATTAAATCTACAATCCATAGGAACCTACCTACAAATACCCCTTTTACGGGGGAAGAATTAACAAAAAAGTTTAATGCTGTATATAGCGGAGTGTTAGGCTATGCTCCTTTAACTCCGAGACAGGCAATTCCTATTATTCGGAATTTTTGTACTATATCAGAGAGGACGTCAAAACGTGTAGAAGGAAAACCTATAGGAGCGTACAAAGTAATAGATTATAATCCTTTTGGATTAGAGGGAGAACCCTTAAAACGTATTACTGCCAACCAAAACATGAAAACTTTTTTTAGATTTTAACATCCTTGATTGTATTCACTTCTCATATATATTAAAATGGATATGAATACAAAACAATCCATTAGCCCCTGTTTTCAACCCTTTGGAAGCAGGGGCTTATGTTTCTGAAATAGTAATGAATAGCTGAATTTACTCCCTAAGTCATTTCTAACTAAAATTATTTTATTTTTTTCAGTCGTCTTTATAACCACAAGCACCCAGTAACTCACTTTTCCCTCCCTCCCCTTACTTTAGAGTGGGATATTCCCCTCCGCAACAACTAAATATTACAGATATGGAAAAGCTGAAATTTCTGGAGACTATGACTGTAGAAGAATTCAAGTCCAAAATGAGTGTGAACAAGATTGAAGTGAAGCAGAATCCCCACACAGGTAAATGCTTCTTTGTGTATGGCTTTGAGACAGGGGCAGTAAGTGAGAAATTCATCCATGGTGAAATCACTAATCCTGTTATCTCACAAGTATGTTCGCCTGATACAGGTGATATGTTCTACATGCTTCATCAGAAAGGGGATAATGGGGCACCTACACTGGCTACTCTCTAAGGCAGTCAGTAAGAATCAGAAAAGTGGCAGGCTGAGGCTTGCCACTTTTTTTGTTTATCAGCGAGTTTAACTTAATAAATGGTATAGTTATGATGAATTTAAGAAAATCATCCAAGAAGCAGGCTAAAATCAAATTAGCCTTGCAAGGCTGTGCAGGAAGTGGAAAGACCTACTCAGCCTTATTGCTGGCTTATGGACTTTGCAGTGACTGGACTAAAATTGCAGTCATTGATTCTGAAAATGGGAGTGCAGACCTCTATGCACATTTGGGGGATTATAATGTGTTGCCTCTTCTGGAGAACTTTACTCCTGAAACCTACATGGAAGCCATTGGTATCTGTGAAAATGCAGGCATGGAGGTAATTATCATTGATTCCATTTCCCAATGCTGGGATAATTTGTTGGAATACCATGCCAACCTGCAAGGAAACTCATTCACCAATTGGCAGAAGATTACTCCAAGGATGAATGCCTTCATGCAGAAGATATTGCAAAGTGAAAGACATATCATCTGCACCATGAGATGCAAGCAGGATTATGTCCTCAATGAGAAGAATGGTAAAATGGTGCCTGAGAAAGTAGGATTGAAAGCTGTTATGAGGGATGGAATAGACTATGAATTTACCATAGTTTTTGACATCAATATGAAGCATCAGTGTGTGGTGTCTAAGGACAGAACAAACCTTTTCATTAATAAACCTGACTTCATGATTACCCCAACTACAGGACAAATTATCCTTGATTGGTGTAATGATGGAGTAACTGTTGAGATGATAAGAAGCAAGATAAACAACAGTAAATCCATTGAAGAACTGACTTCCATCTATCATCAATATCCAGAATGGTATCAGCAGCTTACCTCAGATTTCATGCAGAAGAAAGCCTTTCTTCAAGAGCAAAAGACAAATAATCAATCTATTAATTATTCACCTAATTTCGTAAGATATGGAAGCAATGCAACTACAGCCTGTGCACAGAATTAACAGGCAAATCATGCCAATCCCCCAACCTCAATATGAGGAAGTGGAAATCTTGGAACCTGAAATCACAGGCTCCAGAGGAAGTGATGTAAAACTGCCTTTTATTGAAGCCAATACAAAAGAGGTCACTATTGAACATTTGAAGAATGACTGTGTAGTTCCTGTATTCAGTAAAGACAATGAGATAACCATCAGCCATCCTGTTTTTATAGAATCAGTCTGGGAAGCTGCCAACAGGGTATTTCCCCATGAAACTATAGAAGAACCAGCCATAAGGGTAAGCCATGTAATCAAGGGAAGAACCCCAGAAGCCATCCACAAGCCAGTAAAAGATTTGTTGGAAACTGACAAAACCATCTATTATGAAAGGATGATGTTCTGTTTTGAGATACCCACCATCCATGAGGATATTGCAGGTAACAGGCTAAACCTCACTATTGGTGGTGTAAGGGCATACAACCATGAGAACCTCTACAGCAAGAAAGGCATGGAGAAATTCAAACTTTTCATAGGCTTCAAGAACATGGTATGCTGCAATATGTGTATCAGTACTGATGGCTACAAGTCAGAACTAAAGGTGATGAATATACATGGTTTGTTCAATGCTGCCATGCAGCTTTTTCAAGACTACAATGCAGCCAAACACCTTTACTATATGGGTGCTTTCAAAGACAGCTATATGACAGAACATCAGTTTGCACAATTTCTTGGGAAAAGCAGGCTGTATCAATATTTGCCTGTGGAACAGAAGAAAAGGCTTCCCCAGATGCTTATGACAGATACCCAGATAGGTCTTGTAGCCAAGTCATTCTACAATGATGGCAATTTCTCAGTAATAGAGCGTGGAAATGAAATCAGCATGTGGAATGTGTATAACCTGCTTACAGGAGCCAATAAGAGCAGCTACATTGATAACTTCTTAGACAGGGCTTATAATGCCACACAACTTGCTGAGGGGCTGAATAAAGCCCTCTATGGAGAAAATGAGTATACCTGGTTTATCAGTTAGCATGGCTGTCTCCTTAGGAAGTAGGAAAATAGTGGCATAGTCTTTCTTATCCATTATGGTAGGAAATTTTGCAGTGTCGAAAAAACTGGTTCTATTCCTTAGAAGAAAGAAAACAAAAAATCGACATTAGCGCACTAAGTCACATATTATATAATTGAAATATACAGACTATGCAGCAGAATGAGTTTGTATTCACTTCTTTTATTTTATTATAGAAAAGTGAATACGCCTGTTGTTTACTAGTGGCTATTGTGGTCAGGAAGTGAATAATCTGGAAAGGTATTCTTTACCACCTTACTAAAATATTTCCTTCTGGAGCATAATAGCTATGTAAATATTGACTATGTCGAACAATTTATCATTTGAAGAAATGGACATATTATTGAATATTGCAGGAGGAATAGTCATGTTTGTCATAAGCCTCTATGTTATGGCGCAGATATTGGACTGGTAACAGTTCCATATTTGTAGTTTAGTGTTGTTTAGCCCCGACTTATTATAGGTTGGGGCTTTTACTGCATTGCATTTATGAAAGTCTTGGCATGATTATTTGCATTTGTCCGCATGAGAAACAAGGAATAAAAGTACTTTTGTATGTCATTAAGGCATAGCCCATACCTATGGTATCTGATGTGTTGAAGTTGAACTGAAAAATTAGTGTTCAGATGATTGTTACTTGCCGAAAAGTAGTAACTTTGTAGCATGAACAATTAAATGAATGGCTAATGAAATAAAAGTTTAACCAAGACATATTAGAAAAAGAAGTGTTTGCTTCTTGCTTGATGAGTTCTGAAAAATCGCCAATTTGTAAGAATATATCCATCAATAGCAGGTAAGTGAATGCTCATACCATAAGGTGTGGGCTTTCCTTGTTTGTATGGATATAGGTGTTTGGCGATACCTTCAGAATGACATTCAAGGTTAAGCCTGCACCTTTCTTTTTGTGGTATGGCTACAAAAGGAATATCAGATGGACAGGGACTATATCATTTTTCAGGAAAATGGTTTGTTTGGAGCAAAGAATCGAAGTGGAGAGGTTATCATTGTTCCCCAATATACAGAAATGCAACCTTTCAGTTGTGGTTTATCCTTGGTCAGAAATGACCAATATCAATATGCTTATGTTAATACAAACAATAAACAGGTGGTTCCTTTTGGAGAATATTCTTGGTGTGACCCCCAATTCGTTTGTGGTTATGCACGTGTATTGGATAATCATTGGGGCATCATTGATACATTAGGAAATATCGTTGTTCCATTGAAATATGATAAGATTTGGACTATAAAAGAAGAATATATTTTCTCAATTAAAGCATTTATAGGTGATGAAATACAGATATTGAATCTTCACCAATTAGCCAATAAAACCATTTTTGATGGCCTGAAATACTTAAAGATATGCTCAATAGAAGAATTTAAGAATTTGGTGAATTGCGAAAAATTATTTGTCAGAACAGTGCCTAATACTAATCAGTTGTATTTTACTTATGGCTGTAATATCGGGTTAGCTGCAGCTATTGGAATTCCTAAAGAACCAGTAATTGCTATTGTTACGAATAGCAGTGGCAAGATATTCCCTTTATGGATGGAAAAAGGAGACATCGGAAAATCAACATTACCAATTGCTACAGTAACACTTAAAAAGAAAGGATATTCCAGAACAGATAATGCTGATAACTGGAGTGACCCTTATGGAGATGAACAAGCTTATTATGGGGGATGGAGTAGAGAGGATGTTGAAAGTGGATTGGCAGATGCTTATGAAGGTGATTTGGATGCAAGATGGAATACTGATTAATTCATAAAATGGTTTTACCGTGAGTATAAATGTGCTTATAATTGGAATAGAACATTTCTTTTTTCTAGTTTTTGGATAGCTTTATGAAAAGATTCAATCAAACTCCAGACCTTTCAATAACAATTCATTCAGGTGGTGAACTTAAGGGCAGAATCAGTGAATCTTGGTACATAGAAGGGCGTATTAGTTACCTAAATAAAACAGGAATAGGACTTTTTACAACAAAAGAAATCTTGGAAAAGATTCCCTCATATTTGTATCCTGTTGTACAGGATGGTAAGATAGGCTTTATCAATAGTTTTGCAGACGTAGTTATTCCTCTGCAATACGATGAGTTTATTGGAGAGTTTTCTTCATCTGACTCTTTGATTACGGTATGTAAAGAAGGTAAATGGGGAATACTAAATGCCAATGGTATTGAAATGTTGATGGGAGAGTATCAAAGTATATCACTTATTGACACGCAATATGCAATAGTAATGAATTCAGAACGGCAGAAAGGTATTATTGAAATTATGACAAAGAAAACAACAGTACCTTTTGGAGAGTATAATGACCTCAGCTATTACGGCAGCCTTTTGAGAGCCTCTAGCAAACAATTTAAGGGGTTGATTACTCCTACTGGCAAACGGATTACTCCTATTCAATATAAGTGGATTGGCGATGTTGAGTATGGGTTAATTAGAGTTATCATAGAAGAAAAAATAGGTGAAGAGGTCATTCAAAAATGGGGAATGATAGATACCCAAGGGCGTGAAATACTTCCTGCTATCTATGATAATATATCACGCATTAAATATGGTAGTACAACAATTTATGCTAATAAAGACCATAGGTGCATAAAATTTGATATAGAGAATTTGACCAAAAAATTTGGTATCTATAATAACAGTGAATCCAAGTAAAAATAACATTAGAAAAAGATTGATTCATATGGAATTTCCTTTAAGCTGGGGGTTAAGCAAAACTGGTTTGCCCCTTTTCATTGTAACTTGCAAAGATGATGGTGGCAATGTGAGAAACTTATGTTTCATGATTGATACAGGTGCCACAGAAAACATTTTGTTCAACTTTGTGTATGGCTTGTTCAAAAACAGTTTCAGACATATAGATGACCAAGGCTCTGTAATGTCCATTGATGGGGCTACATATGAAGCTCCACTTGTTCAAGCCACATTTAACTTCGAGAATGAAACTTTTACTGGCAGTTTCTTGATTTTGAGTGTCTCTGATGCCATAAAAAGTATAGAGAATGAATCTGGAATACAAATACATGGTGTGATTGGTACTCGCTTTTTAGTAGAAAATGAATGGATTATAGATTTTGAAAAGTGCAAAATAACATCCAAATGAAATGGTGCCTACAGGTATTGGTATATCTATATGGATTCTGATGATATTGGGATTCTATTTTTCATATAGAAATGAAAGAAAAGCTGCTGCGATTTGTATAATCCTTGTATTTCTGCTGGGCGTAATATTTGCAAAAGACCCATAGTTATTAGTCAATTCGATGATGAGTACAATACATAACTATTTAACAATAGAGTGATTTATGAAACAGAAGCAAGAAACTTTAGCACTAATAAGTGCATTTATTGGCATAGTATAAGTACAAGCCAATGTTGGTCAATAGTTGTTCTATTGGCTTTTCAAGAGAGTATTAACCGACTGACATACAGTAGTTTCAAGCAAATGTTCTGATAGCCTCATAATCTGGAGGTCCCAGGTTCAAGCCCTGGCTGGTCCACGTTAAGAATCAGGCACTTACGAGAAATCGCAAGTGCTTTTTTCTTTGTCTGCGTAAACAATGCGTAAACAAACGGTTTGAGTTGGCTCGGTTTACCCATAGAATTTCTATGAAATCCCATGCCATTCTATAACATAATTCATTAAGATATTCTGTTAATATGACTCTACTTGGCGGTTAAATAAGCTCAAATATATTCCATTTATACCTTGATTTATAGAATAATATCGTACTTTTGTATCGCGTAATGCATTTGTGGCAAGCCATGACCTTGGTGGTGCTCTTTCTTGAAAAAGAAAAGTGAGTTTGCCTAACCGCCGTGGGAGGGTTATCCCATTCCGATGAATCAATGCGTAGAGGGAGTGCCAGTCGGAGGGTTCTCTATGACAAACGAAACGCGAGAGTTGCTTCAGGGGTTGAGACCGATTAGCATAAGCCCGGTTACCAGTCAGCGACAGAAGACAACGAGATTGCACCGCTGCATATAACAACGATGTTTTTATCCGCCTAAAGGATAGGGACTCTGTGGTTATATGCAGTGTTTTGTATATGTATGCCTCACATTGCAAAGCGTCTGTATTCAGAGGTTATGTTGAACATAAACAATGAATGCAATGGAAAAACTGACAAAGTCCCTGTCGCTTTTCAAGGAACGGAACTGTTCTGTTTCTGTCGTGTTGGATTCACGTACTCGCAGGAAAAACGCGTGCGAGTTTCCATTATCTCTCCGTTTCACGATAGACCGCAAATTCTTTTATCTTATTGTCGGAAGTTCTTTCACTGAAAGAAAGTTCTCAGACATCTGTAATGCGACTAAATGCAAGAGCGAGAATTACAAACTTCAAAAAGAGTGGAAAGATAGCTTTGCCCCCAAATACAAAGAAATTCTGATGAACCTGAATAAAGGTGGCATTCTGACATTTGAAATGGTACGCCAATGTATCATGGGTGAGGGAGTGATGCCATTCAAAGAAGATACGACCAAGGTACAAACCTTTGTTGGTGTATGGGAACAAATCATCCATGAATTACGGACAGACGATGGTGGCGCACGTTTTACCACAGCAGAGAGCTACGAATGCGCACTCAAATCATTCAGAAAAATTCTCGGAAGCAATATGATTAGAGGATTCTGCATCAGTGCTGCAGAAATTCAGAAGTGGAAAGACGGAATGCATGATGGAGTAAAAGACGAGAATGGGGCGATAGTCGGGAAAATCAGCGATACTACCGCCGGGATTTATCTCCGTTGTTGCCGTGCTGTATGGAACAGGTGTATACATGAAGGCTATCTCAAAGATGTTCCTTATCCTTTTTCTAACAAGAAGGAGAAAGGGCTTGTGAGCATACCCAAGAGTGCAAAGCGCAAACAGAGCTTTCTGAATGTCTGCCAGATGACGGAGCTATATAACCTTTTTGTCTCAAAGAAATATCCCGAACATTGGTCGGAAGAATATACCAAACGTGCCCACTACTCATTGGGATTGTTTCTTGCCCAGTACCTGTGCAATGGCTTCAACATGGCAGATGCAGGGCGATTGACTTATGACAGTTATTATTATCAGACAGATGGCAAGGCTTTTCGTTTCAACCGAAAGAAAACTTCCCGAAGAAGCGCTGACGGTTCTGAAGTTATCGTTCCCATTATCCCCCCTTTACAATATGTGTTAGATGAAGTGGCGGCACCTCCGACTCGGGGTGGGCTTGTTTTTCCTCATATATTAAAAGGGGCAGAAACGGAAGAGTTGCGCCGCAAATATACCATGCAGGAAAACTCAAACGTAAAAGATCGTATTATTAGGATATGCCATGAAGCTCTAAATTGGGATAAGTCCATCTGTCCGTCCGGGACTTGGTGCCGACACTCATTTGCCACCAACCTGCATAATGCCGGAGTAGACATGGATTATATTTCTGAAAGCATGGGGCACGCATCCTCTGATCATGCTATCACTCAAATCTACATCGAGCATTATCCTCTCGACATTCAGATGCAGAACAATTCAAAGCTGCTAAACCTGGGTAATACTTCTGAAAGGGATGCTCTGTTGGCAAAGTTGGCAAGCATGTCCACAGAAGAATTGCTCAAACTGTTCAGACAACCTTAATACCATAAGACAATGAAAAATTTCATAGAAAGGATAAAATCCTATTCCAAGAGAAAGGACACTGCAGATATGGCTATCCGTGCATGGAAATCAGTCAATGAAGAATCGTATGCCGATTTCTGTAAACGCATGGATGCTATAGGCAAAGGGTACTTATCTATTCTAATGGATATATACCGGATGATGCGGGAGTGTACACCGCCAGAAGCCTTGTTACTATATAACTGGCTTTCTGATTTCATAAACGGTAAAGATGTACAGCATATAGCCAATCAGCAATGGGCTGGCAAGTATACAGATATTATTGCCCAATGTATCACCAACAAACGGTTATGGATAGGTATCAATGTAAAAACGGGTACGGTAGAGCTGCTCACATCCCCAAAGTCAGAATTATTGATGGTTCATTCCGGAACACCTATTGAAATTTGGAACCGCTTACCGCAGGAAACGAGATCCTATTTGATAGAGCAATTGGATGTACTTATGAAAAACAGCAAAGGTTGTTATCTGTTGAGTAAACTGGAAAGAAAAATGGTCTATCAGTTCCTGGCCTATATCTCTCAAATTGTTTTCCTCTCCCATGCGGTGTTTATTGGTGGATTTATGGCTAACCTCTATGACCGTGTGATGGAAAAGAAAGAAGACTTGGCTTATTGCGTGTACTATTTCGTGGTATTTGACCACGGTCTTTCACGTATGGCTAAGTTACTTGACCATCTGCTGAACAGTGAAGAGGTTGACCATGGTGATATGCTTTTGGTAAAGTCATGCATTACCATGCTTGTCAATGGAAGTATAGAGATGGGCACAGAAACCAAAGCGGATTGGGAAGATACTGTAGAGAAGTGTAACCCTGAAATATGGAAGGAAGTTATATTTGCCTTGCGAAAAGTCAAAGGTAGACGTGGGAACAAAAAGGTTATGCAATCATTGGATGATATCCTCATTGGGGACAAGGAACGCATCAAGCAAGGAATCTGTTTATTCCTTGAAGAGAATACCGAGGACATAAGCCTTGCCTATCTGTTGAAATCATTGGCGAAAGCGGGCAGAATAAAAGCGTCTACAAAGTACATGGCATTCCATCGTGCCATAGAACAGTTCTCTCAACGGCATTACGGACACGATATACCACAGAAGCGATATGGCGAAATCAAGGATATGGTTTTAGACTTGCCTCAAAGAGGGAACAGCTTCGTCAAGGCAAAACGAATAATAGACCGATGGACGGACTTTTTCATCAATAACGGGTAGTTGGGAAATCTAGCTATTCGTTTTTTTACTGCAAACATCTGTTGTCATTCGGTCGGTAAAATTAAGCTATAAATAAACCGACCAATACGCAGAGTTTCATAAACTACTTTTGCTTGTGAAATCGGTTTCACAGAGTTGAGCCGAAACTTAAAGTATCTAATAACTAAACAAGTAAAGGTATGGAAGAAAGATTCAATTTTAACCAATTACTTCAAAAACCTATCGCCATGATGACTGGCGAGGAGCTTTGCTTTCTCATTACAAAAAGTGTAGAATCCGCCGAGAAGCCCACATCTCCAATGGCCTCCAAAGGCAACTATTATGGTATAGAGGGTATTGCCCGTGTGTTCGGATGCAGCGTACCCACGGCAAACCGCATTAAGAAGAGCGGTATCATAGATAAGGCTATTACGCAGATAGGACGAAAAATCATTGTGGACGCAGACCTTGCATTGTCTTTAGCAAAGGAATCAGGTGGTATCCATATTAAGGAACAATAATATGGACGATAATTGGAAAAAAGATTTGGTAACAGACAGCTATGGAAATCCAGCCCGTTCCATCAGCAACCTCCGACTTATTTTCACTTTGGATGAGAATCTTAGTCAGATAAGATATGATACCTTTTGTCAGGACGATGTATGTTTCAGCCCTTTGTTTCGCAATGTCAATGGCAACAAGATTGATGAAGAATCGGCAGGAAAGATACAAGACTATTTGGAAAGGACATACAGATTACATCTGACACAGAATAAGGTATTTGAAATGCTAAAAACGACCTCTTCAGAACGGAGTTTTAACCCTGTACAGGATTTCATCACCCAAGAGACATGGGACGGACAGCCTCGTATAGCCACAACCCTCATTGATTATTTGGGAGCGGAGGACATGCCGCTTATCAGGGAACAGACAAAACTATGGTTCGTGGCGGCTGTTGCCCGGGTTTTTACCCCTGGTTGCAAGTTTGACAACGTACTGACTTTGCCTGGTCCGCAAGGTATCGGGAAAAGCACCTTTTTCAAAACCATCAGTGGAAAGTGGTTCAACGATTCATTCTCTTTTGCCAGTGGTGACAAGGAAAAGGTAGAAACCATAACCAATGGCTGGATTATTGAAATCAGTGAACTGAATGGTTTGAAACGGGCGAATGATGCAGAGGCAGCCAAAGCTTTCCTGAGCCGTTGCAGCGACTATATGCGCCCGGCATACGGACATAAGGTTGTGGAGTTTATGCGGCACAATGTCTTTGCGGCTACTACCAATGAGACAAACTTCCTGCAAGGGGATAACGGAAACCGCCGCTGGTGGATAATTCCGGTAAAAGGTAATGGCCATGTTTCAGAATGGCTGGATGCGCTACAACGTGTTGTTCCTCAGCTTTGGGCAGAAGCATACGCCTATTATCGGCAAGGAATGAAACTTTATTTGACACCCGATATGGAAATTCAAGCCAATGAAGTGCAGGTACAACATTCCAACATCCTTGTTGACCCCATCATAGAAGATCTGGAAATGTATTTGGAGCGTGAGATTCCCGTCCAATATGCAAGTTGGACCATTCCGATCCGACAGGCTTATCAAAAGGGAGCATACTCAGAACCAAACTCAACAATGACCACACTCAACATGGTTTGTGCCCGGCAGATTATAGAGGAAATGCCTAATGACTTGGTCAGACGCAATCCTGCCAAATACACATCACAATATATCAATCGCCTGATGTCCATGATTCCTAATTGGAAACGGAGTGATCAGGAAAAAGTCAAAGGGTTGCATCCTGCCTATTGTGACAAGACCGGACGAGCAAAGCATCCGTGGGTGAGAGTGGACGCACCAAACGAAGAAGTCTGTACTTCATTACCAAGTGAACAGGAGCTACCATTTTAAATCTCAAACTAAGGGAAAAAAAGAATATCTGTCCCTTTGTCCCTCTTTTCCCCCTAAAAAAGGATGAAAACCAAAGACAGATAAAAGAGAAAGTTATAAGAAACACCTGGGACATGGGACAAAATAATTGAAAACATGAGAAAGGAAGAACTTATCAAACAACTGCAAGAGCATGAACCGTTACTGGCAAACGCGGTCTGCCACATGGTGGAGTATATTCAAGGCCGTTACCCTGCGGCATATCCAAGCAAAGCACAGACCGAAGCTGTGAACGATTATCTGCGGAGCGTCTATGCAGATGGGGACGGCAGCATGTCAGAGAGGAACCGCGAACATCGACGTATCGCTTCGCAGAACATCACTATTACCGCCATCCGTGTATTGGATAGTCGCCAACTTGCCAGGCTGCAAGACGTACTTGACCATATTGCGTACGACAGGGAGTATTATATGCCGGAGAGAGGATGTGGAATACACCGCTGACTTTCTCTTTTGGCTGCACCATTTATAAAATATCTTCAAACAGACAGATGATGAAAACAGACTTGAATTATTGTATAGTGCTTTCGGCGGAGCAGCTTATGTATCTGGCAGGGAGCAAATACGGCATTGACCGCATGAAGATTCTACACCAACTGATTGAAGCAGCCGTATTAAAAGAAACCGAGTACACCATAAAAGGTTTCTCCACAACCTTGCAAGTGGGGCAAGCTGTTCTTTCAGAAGTGGATTTGGCCAACAAGTTGGGCTATGACAAAAAGACCATATCCCGTGTGCTTGACAAGATGAACCAGTTGGAAATTGTCGCATCTACACAGAGTAATCGGACAAGCATCCATACGCTGAAATGTATATCGGCATGGATGCAGAACGGAAACCGCATAGACAATCCTTTCTATGTCCGACTGAAAGACCGGCAAGATGATAAGGAGAGTATGTCTGCTATATCAGATGAAGGCAAACAGCCTTCTCCCTCTTCTTTCCCTTCTGTTTCAGTTTCCCCACAGACTGCGGCAACGGAAGATTTCGGAAGAGATATTCCGGTTGATAACCAGATATAGCTGTACCAGAAAGTTGGTGTGTCCGAAGCTGTTGTATGCAGTATTGCAAGAAGTTCCTATGTCGCACAAATTCGCTTCGCTTATTCGTACTACATAGGCATATTCCGGCAGTCGCAAGCTCCCACCGTGCTGACCCTTTTTGAATTGATGTTTTACCCATAGCATAACAGAGTATGAAGAAGAAAAAGAATACCGACAAAGAAATTGATGAAGAAAACGAGAAAAAAGTCACAAGACGCACCCTGCGGCTTGAAGCCAGGGTGACAGAACAGGAATATGCTCAAGCGGCAGAACTTGCCAAAACCTGCGGCTTATCCATGAGCGAGTATGTGCGGCGTACCGCCTTGGGGCAACATCCACGGCAACGGTTGTCTGACCATGAAGTGGAAGCCCTGTGTAGTCTGACGGATGCAAGGGGTGACCTTATTCGCATCGCGGCAGCCGTGAAATCCATCCAAGCGGACAAACGGGCTATGTATTTCAGCGATACCCGATTTGTGGAACAATGGATGAGGGCCGCTACTCAGCTTATCAATCGTTGGAGCCAGATAGAAAATTACCTTACTGAATAAATTCCCTCACCTATTATGATAGCAAAAGCCTCCACCATATCGCATGGCGCAAATGCCATAAGATATTCCGTCAACAAGGAGAAAGCGGATATAGTCAAAGCCAACTTCTTGCCCGATGATATTTCGCCGGAAGCAATGTATGGACGGATGATGCTCGTACAGAAAAAGTTTGCTGAGAATATCAACAAAGGCAGGCCTCTTAGTAGAAATGTGATAAGAATTGAGATTTCCCCATCCGAAGAAGAAAGTCGGGATTGGACGATGGATGATTGGGAACGTTTATCAAACGAGTTCATCCGCGTGTTTGATTCCATTGACCTCTCTGGCAAAACCAAACGGGCTTCTTCAAAGCAGGTCAACCTCAAAGGCTCGCAATACATAGTCGCCCTGCATCGTGATTCCAAAAGTGGCATTCTCCACTTGCACATTGACGCTAACCGTGTGGACATGAACGGTAAAGTCAATGATAGCCATAAGATTGGTGAGAGGGCTGTCATGGCTGCGAATATCATCAACGAGAGACGAGGCTGGGTACAATCTGAAGAAATAGGCATACGTCATAGACAAGAAATCTCAGACAGTTGCATGGAGATACTCCGCACGATGGATGAATTCAGTTGGCAGAGGTATGAAATGGAACTGGTGAAACGGGGCTATAAAGTGCACCTGCAAGAAAAAGACGGTGGCGGAATTTATGGCTATTCTATCAAGCGTGGCAACTCCATTTACAAGTCATCCATGTTGGGTATCGGGCGAAACCTGACTCCATCAAAGATTGAAGCTACTTGGGCAAAACTACATCCGCAGGAAAGGAAATCCGATCCGGCAAAGCCTGTTCCCCAACAAACATGGATAGTAGACACGACTCCTGTTATACAACCTTCGACTGCTTCGCAGCCTGTTATGAAGCATTACGATATAGCGACAGACGAATATCACAGTTTCCATATCGAGGTATCCGAAGCCGCTGATACTATCATTCGGCAGAATTGTTCTTTGGAGGAAGCACATCCGTTGGCTAAGATTGAAGAAATACAGCACACGGCCCTTTTGCTCTTTGCTGGGTATTTGGATGCTGCCACAAGTATGGCGGCGTCAAGTGGCGGTGGTAGTTCTGACACAAGTAGCTGGGGACGGGATAAAGATGAGGATGATCTTGAATGGGCACGCCGCTGTGCAAGAATGGCAAACAGCATGTGCAAGCGCAGGAAAGGACTTCACAGATAAATTAACAATCAAAAGGCAAGAATCATGGGAATTGGCAAATCAAAAATTACTCCATCAATAGACGTTGATGATATGTTGAAAAAGGTTGAAAGCAATCATGAATTAGAGGCTGAAAAGCAGGATGCAGACAAGCGGCTCACAGAAATCCGTGAAGCAAAAGAGGCATTGTTGAAAATCCATCAAGACCTTCAAGACGCTATTAAAGCAGAGCGTGATGCTGCAATGATATTGAAAACTGCTATTGATAGTTTCGGCAATATCATTAACGGTATTTGCAATGCGATTGTAAAAGCAGAGCAAAACACACAGTTCAAGGCAACTATAAAGTCTGAACATCTTGCCCAGCTTCAACAACTCTTAAACCAAGCCATTGAGACATGGAAAACCCTATTGGAAAATCATCGTTCCGAACAGACGAAAATGTTAACGGAACATGAATCCAATATGCGCAAAATCCTTAGGCGAAATGAAGGCGTTTGGTTCTCTGACTTCTGGATGAAAGTTTTGGTGATATTTTTGTTCGTTTATACGATGGCATTAGGGTTGATTGTATATTGTGTCGCGTGAAGTGTCATGTGCGATGCCATCCAATATGGACGGTTTTCTGCCTCTAACATGCTCCAGTCTTTACCAACAACTTGTTAGCAAATTAAAAAGCAAAGTTCGGAAAAGCGACTGAACTTCGCCGCCATTTCCTTAAATACCCCTTTCTGAATAATCAATACTTTCATTAGATTTCAATCAGGTTCGGAAGGTTGAAGTTCGTGTAATCTCCATTCATGATCGCGCCATTTGAGAAAATAGTTAAAACATCTTTCTTTATACCATGCTGTTTATGGATATGGCCAAACAGATGCAAACGAGGCTTTATTTCTTCCACCCTCGCCAGAAGTTCTGTCGAACCATAGTTTATCTCATCGTCAAAATCAAGAATGCCATAGGGCGGACAATGGGTAATTAATACATCTGTGTCGGCAGGTATGGCGGCATAGTTACGGCTCTGACGTTCAGAGATACAATCTTCCATAAACATGGGAACGCCATAAAAATTAACGCCATCAATTGTTACGCCGGAATTGCATAGGTAATACACATTCTTATCCAACCCGTCTATCTTGGCTCCATATAGGCAGGCATCGTGATTGCCACAGATGAAAATCTTGTGCGGGTAAGGGAGATCGCAAAACCAATTCATGAAATCAATGGCTTCTTGTTCGCTTCCGTTCATGGTGAAATCACC
Source organism: Bacteroides sp. ET71 (assembly GCF_023336905.1). GTDB lineage: Bacteria > Bacteroidota > Bacteroidia > Bacteroidales > Bacteroidaceae > Bacteroides. The sequence continues at coordinate 10,836 of NZ_JAMBLS010000014.1, read as the reverse complement.
TGAATGCACAAGGATGTCAGCACCGGGCAGCTCTATGAGCCGCCGATGCTGACTGTGGGTATCGGAGAGGTGAAGGATGGACATCATTATTCAAATTGAATACTTATTGCAACTTAGTAGATGCAAATTTTGCTAATTCTCTTAGTTCATTGATTATTACATTATTATCAGTATCTATACTGATTACTTTACAGATATGCCACCACGAATTATCCTTATACAGATCGTACGTTTCGTATCCTTTCAACTGTAGCAACTGCATATTTGTTACTTCTCCGATGCGTTCGGCTGTTTTGGGCAACCGTCTCAGTCCTATCTCTATTTGGTTAACAATGCTTCCATCTTGTTGATTTAGTACCATCGTAAAAGCCGCATAATATTTGTTTTCGGTGATGCAACCACACGACATCCACTCCCAAGTCCAGTCATCAATATTTTCTTGCGGATACTCCATAATATTATTGTAAAGGAAGTATATACCGGCTGTAAAACCCTCATTTACCAATATGTCGCAGATATCCGTCATTCTCTCCTTACGATCCTTTATTCCTCCTTCTTCGGTGAAAGTAATTTCTCCTACCCTAAAATCTACCGGTTTAAGCAGAGTATATACTTCATTGTAAATCTTGCACATACGAGTGAAGGTCTTTTCTGCGAAGCGCTTTGCTTGCTCTACTTTACCATTTAACATTCCATTAAACAGTTCGCCGAATCTGGTTATTTCCTCATCTGCCAGCAGATTTGCAGAATTATGCTCATACTCATCCCAGTTTGCCTCATTACTTTTTGCTCTATTCACCCAAAATGGAATGGCAGCCATGTTTCCATTGTTATCTTTCCAAGCTTCGCAATAATCGGTGTATGCCTGTCTTTTACTCCATTGCTTATGTATCCAATCTTGGGGTATGATATGGTCGAAATCCCACGGTCTGTTTTTGTCTTCCCATAAATCTTGCCGTGCCGGGTCGTAATTAGGGAATCTCTTACACATATATTCCCGTTGCGCGTAGAGTAACATTTCTCTGTTATACGATACGGTATCCCACAGCAGCCACCACGGCATACTGCTACGTCCATTTTCATTAGGTCGCCAGTTTTTATCTCCCTCAATTGTAAACAAGCCCTTGAATGCTTCTGGCGATAACAAAGGGGTGATGGTTCCTTTCACACATGACACCAACAACACTTGCTTTATAATGGTTCCCCATTCGTTTAGCGGATTGTTTGCTACAGCCTGGTATATACTATTTGCCACACCAAACTTATCGCCTACCATCCAATGAAGATAGTAAGCCGTTGCCCGAAATAGCGCCTCTTCCTTTAACGTCGGATCTATCTGTCCCTCTTCTTTCCACTTGGCAAATGCCATCAGCAACAAGTAAACTACGGACGACTCACGGGCAATTGTGGTTCTTAATACTTTAGGTATCTTATCACAATCTGTCAACCATTGATCTACTAAAGAAAGTATGCGGCTCATTACAGATTTATTTCCATCAGTAAGGTACAGATTGTTTATCGCATTACGTACGCCATCATTACCAGCCAACTTTCTGATTTTCGTCACATCCGGTGTTCGTTCAAGTCCTTTGTTTGTATCGGAAAGCACAAGTTGGAAAGCCAATGATATCAGCGTATGTGGAGGCATGTAGAGTGCTGCCAACCTATCGTTCTCTTTCGTCAGTTCCGGCCAATAAGCTTTTACCGCTGAATACATCAACTCGCGTTCGGTGATACGGGTACCACCGGTGCCGATACGGTTGAAAAGTATCTCTATGTCCGAGAGTGTTCCATTTCCACTTTTATTCTCACTTTCTTTGTTGATAGTTTCTTGGTCTATACGAATGGTCGGGACTTTAAAGGACGACAATCTTTTGAAAACATCATGGTATTTGGCTATCAAACAAGCATTAATTTCGTCCACATTTTTCAGTTTAAACATTCGGGATACTTTATTCTCTCCTATTTTATCCATAATGTATTCCGCAAAACCATATTTGTCCTCACTATATTCCTCTCCTGCAGCTACCATCCAACACAGAGGGATGGGCACCCCTGATTCTATAGGATAAGTTTCAGTCAGGCTGATTATGCCTTTGTATTCGTCGTCTGTGTTTACTCCAAACTCCTCAAGTGCAGCTCTCTTTTGTGCCGTCTTAAGCGGATTACATTTATCGTCAGCCTCATAGCCCCAGGGATGTGCCTTCGTGGTGACACGTATGAAATATTTCCTAGTAGTATTGCCTTCCTTCCAAACGCTTTCAGGTTTTAAGTCAATCCATAAGATACAACCATCGTTCGATGTGCTATATCCTGATGCTATGGCGTTCCAACGCTGTTGACCGTCTATCAGGTCGTACATTTCATCTTTGTATGAAAGCATGAAAGCGCCAATAGGGAATTGGCGCAGAATGGAGTCCCATAGTAATTCTACCTGATTTGGTTTCCATACCAACCCTCGTTGTATAGCAGGTATTCTCACTTTCGAATTATCTTTTACCCATTCTGATATTTCTTTCAAAGTCCATTCCGTTTTCATATAAATATGTTTAATCGGTCAAATCGTGTATTTAGCATAAAAAACATGACATACATAGTTCCTATTTTATCGGGATTACAGCACTTACATTGTTTACCGAAAATGTGCTACATTTACAGCTTCCCACCACAATATCCCATTTCTTCCAATTCGCACCCTGCATCCTCCAACTCCGTCAGAAACAACCTCGCACACATCTCCGCATCATCTCCAGCCCGATGGTGTTGCCCATAAGGTATCTTGAACTGGTCACAGAGATAGTCCAGACTGTTGCAACCGAAGTTGTAAAGTCTGCGTGCGGCACGGAGGGAACAATAATAAGTGATGTCAGGCTTCTCCATACCATAGAGTTCTAACGAATGACGGATGCAACCTATGTCAAAAGCGGCATTGTGGGCCACAAGCACTGGTATGTCTTTAAGGTATCCGCAGATTTCCGCCCACACTTCCGGGAATTCCGGTGAATTGACGGTATCATTCGGTCGGATACCGTGTATCTGCATGTTCCAATAACTGTAGCTGTTCCCTTGCGGACGGACAAGCCACGAACGGGTTTCTGCGATCTCTCCGTCACGCACCACGCAGATGCCCGCCTCACAGATGGAAGCACGTTTGCCCGTAGCTGTCTCAAAATCGATGGCTATGAAATTTATTCCTTGCATGGTTTATCCTCCTCTTTCCAAGTGTAATAGTCCAACATGTTTTTTGCAAAATTGCGCATTTCGTTGCGCACGGATTCCGGCTCCAGCACTTCTACTTGGTCGCCTTGGGCAAGAACCAACTGATAGAAGTCAAAAGTCGGCTTCAGATGGTATTCAAAGAGTGTGGACTCATCATCACCCTCTATCTCCCGTTGCGATTCGTGTAGAGGTAAAGTACGTAGATAGTCGGCAAAACCACCATAAGCCAAAAGCACGATACGTTGGATGGGGGCGTCTGAAGTGATTACTCCACAGCATCCTTCAAAATAGTGATTAATATCAAATTCCTTTTTCATCTTGAATGTCTTGCCCGTGTCCTGAATGTCTGAAATACGGTCGAGAGCATACACTCGGTAGACATCAGCAGGCTTAATGCCTTTCTCTTTGTTTCGCTCCGAATAGTACGGGCTACGTGCCACCACGTACCAACGACGCTTCGCAACTTTCAGGCAGTATGGTTCAATCTCAAACGTGCTGGGTTCCGGCTTGCCAAAACCTTGGTGCGTAATGCTTAATACTCGATTACGCCGCATGGCATCCGCAATGCAGGTCAGCCAAGTCTGTCCTGAAGGGATTTCTTCAAAAATAATTCGCTCTTCCAACTTATTGTCTGCCTTTATCTGATTCAATGTGGCGTATGAACTGATGAGCCAACTGCGCAGATTGTTTCCTTCGATGCGTTCCGGCTCATCAATATAATAACGGTATCCATCCTTCCGGTCACATTCTATATATACATCGAATATGTCTTTGATAGCCTTCTTGTGGTTATGAAAAGTCTTCAAAGGCAATTCCTCGCCATAACTCAGTCCGCTTTCCTGCCAAAGTTCGTTGATTTCCTCAAACGTCAAACGCTTATGTCTTCGCAGAATGTCCATCAGCCAGACATATCGTCCCAAAAGATTTGCTGCCATGCTACTATCATTTTATGGTTATGCCACAAAGTTACGTATTCTCCTGTGCCAAATCGTAGCCCAATCTTAATTTTTTCTCTTTTCCTGCATTTCTTTTATGTTATGCCGCGTTTTGGCATTTAAGACTCTTTACTTTGCAGCAGAATAGATGTTAAACCTTTTAATGACAAGTAGTATGGCAACAAAGAACTGGAACAACGATTTTATGGCTAAGGTATTGGAAGAAGCCGCATGGAAAGAACTGTCAAGCGAGTTTGCGTGGAATGAGCCACTGCTGGAAAAGTACAAGGACAAAGTGGCGTGGAAAGAGATTTCCGGCAACAGAAACATCCTTTGGACTGCATCCATGATTGAGAAGTTTAAGAACAAAGTGGACTGGGAGGAACTTTCCAGTTCGGACAATGAGCATCTGTTTACGGCGGAGAATCTGGATAAATACAAGGAATATTGGAATTGGCGTGAATTATCAAGAAACTCCGACATCGAACTTACTTCCGCACTCTTGGAACAGTTTGCCGAGTATTGGGATTGGAACGAAATCATAGACTGCTATCACCGGGACGAATTGTATAGCATGGAGTTTCTGGAGAAATACCAGGATTATATTCCAGCATCCGCTTTGCAACGTTCACGCCTGTGGGACAAATTGGTTGAAGACGAGAAGAAACAACTGAAGATACGTATCCTTTCATAAAACAAAATGAAAACCGTAGAAGGCTATAACGTAAAAATCTACACGGACAATATCGAGGACAGTGCCAGCGAACAAATCAAGGAGTTGCTGTCCATCGATGTGTTCAGCAAGTGTAAAATCCGCATCATGCCTGATGTTCATGCAGGGGCAGGCTGTGTCATTGGCTTTACAGGTGACTTGGGAGACAAGGTTATCCCCAATATCGTAGGTGTTGACATAGGTTGCGGCATTCTTGTGCAGCCGTTCGTCTGCGTGAATGAGATAGATTATCATGCTCTCAACGAGTTTATCCTTCACCACATCCCGTCAGGACGCAATTACCGGGACAACCGATATGCGCCGCTCCCGCAAAATTATATGGGTGTATATCGAGAAGCCAAGGACATCATCAAACAGTTACGCTGCTATCGCGAGCTGAAGGAAACTAAACGCTTGAACGCCTCCATCGGTTCACTGGGCGGAGGGAACCATTTCATCGAACTGGATAAGGATGAATGCGGCATGACCTATCTTGTCGTTCACACCGGAAGCCGCAACTTTGGGAAACAGGTGGCGCAGATCTATCAGAAGCTGGCCGTGAAATGCCAGTCGGGATGGGCGGAACTGATGGAAGAACAAAACCGCATGATTGCCGAATACAAAGCGGCGGGGCGTAAGGACGAGTTGCAGGATGCCATTCGCCAACTGCATAATTCGTTCAAGATGCGCAAACCCGCGATACCGCCCGACTTGTCCTATCTGGAAGGCACTTATCGGGAAGATTACCTGCATGACATGCGCCTCTGCCAGCATTGGGCCAAGATGAATCGCAGTCTGATTGCCAATCTTATCATGGATTACTTCATCTCCCAAGGCTATGTCGAATTGAAACAAAATGAACTGGCATTTGAGAGCGTGCATAACTACATCGGCGACGACAACATCATCCGTAAGGGGGCGATTGCCGCTTATGAGGGGGAAAAGTGCATCATCCCGCTAAACATGCGAGACGGATCGCTTATTTGCATCGGTAAAGGTAATGCGGGGTGGAACTGTTCCGCCCCACACGGTGCCGGACGCATCATGAGCCGGAGCCAGGCCTTCAAGAGTATATCCATGGATGACTACCGGGCTTCCATGCAGGGCATATACAGCGAAAGCCTGTCGGAAGAGACCAAAGATGAGTCGCCCATGGTGTACAAGCCGAAGGATGAAATCATCGGAAACATCCGCGAAACGGTGAGCATTGTGAATGTGATAAAGCCTGTGTATAACTTTAAAGCTGCAGAATGATATGGATAACCCCAAAGAACTGACAGGACTGGATCCTGGCAATTATGACTATCCGCTGGCCGACGTTTCCCATCTTTCTGAAAAAGAGAAAAAGGACTTGCTAAGACGAGGAATGCGCATACCGAAGGAACTGCATTCCGACGAGGAGTTTGAACAATGGGTAACACTATTTGCTGAATGGAACACGTACAGCTACAGCAACGGGCATAAGCCTACGGAAGAAGGAGAAAGAAGCTTCGAAAAAATGCTTACCGCAAGTTATGAACGTGGATTGTGGTATCACCGCAAGTGTTTCAACGAGTGGAAGAAAGAACACCTGCAACCTCTCATTGACGAATTGGTGGAACACGCTGCTCATGACCCGCAATATGACTGGCAATATCTGTATGCCTTGGAGTATGCCAAACTACGTTGCATGAGGGCTTATTTCTCACATTCCCTGATAGCGGACGAGAACGGCAACTTCGGCTTCAATCGTTGGATAGACACTTGTATCAGTCTATTGAAATATATCAAGGATGATGATTTGCACATCTCCCGACAGCAAATTGATCGGATGAATATCAGAAATGTAGGGGATATAGTTTCTTCCGCCCTAGTGGACGCTTATGAAGAAGCGCCTACACCAAGTGATGAAAAAGACGGTCTTCCCGACAAGCTCTATTATGGCAAGAAAATATATGTCCGCAAAATGGAGCGGCTGTATTACCGGATACGTCTTTACAAGATGAGGGAGTGGTGGGAGTAACAATAAAACAGAGTAATATTGGTAAACTAACAACTAAAAGGTATATTTGTAGGAACTTTATAAAACTTATTGAGTATGGAAACACTATCAGAACAATTAACCGAACTCTACAAACGTAAGTGGGGCGGCTTAATAGAACAATTGAAAACCAACGGATTGAGAGACCAACTGCAATGCCCCTTCTTGATTTCTGCATTACGAATAGCTGACATTGAAAAAAAGCGTGAAGAAAATAAATTGGATGTAGAAGAAAATCCTGAAAATGAAGCTTGGTATACTGACGCAGACATTAGAATAATGTTTTTCGGTCAGGAACCTTATATGTGGGAGAAATGGGATGAGGACATGAAAACTCCAGATGTGGGTGACCTGATGTATACATATGAAAAATTCTTGGATGATAATTATGTAACGCACAAGAACGGTGGATACTTTGACCAAGACAAGCTAAGAAGCCGGTTATTTAAATTCTCCATAAATGGAATTCTTTCATGTCTAATGGAAGAGATGGGAAAATCTTATCCAGGTAAAACCATCTCAATGATTTGGAACAATATCTCCAAAATGTCAGCCATTACAAAGTCGGGCGGTGGACCAGTCGATGCTTCAGTACATGAGATTGAACATGAATATTTTCATGTCATTCCTAAAGAAATCGAGATTCTTAAACCAAACATTCTAATCTTCTTCACAGGACCAGGTGAGAATACGTATTATAGATATATTCAGGAAAACTTTACCATGGATGGCGAACCGTTACCGTTAGCCTCCCTATCTGTACACGATGTGACCAAATTGCCAATCAAGGAAGTGGAGTTGGCTTACAAAACCCACCATCCCAACTCTACAATATCAGATAAAGCCCATTGGGATAATTATCATGCCATCCTTGCCGACATCAAAGAAAACATCGACCAATTATTGAAAAAAGAATAACTTGTGAACCACTTTGGCGCAACCAGACCTCATCTTTGCATCATGACAGATGGAAAGATGAGGTCTTATTTTTCTCAATGTGCAACTAAAATCAGAAAAATATGGAAAAGAGAAACAATGTGGTAAGCAAATGCCTGCAAAAGCAATTGAACGAACTAGTAAGCAATAGGCAATACGACGAGGCCATAAGATTATTGGAGCCCGTCGCCCGTAAGGGAAATGCGGATGCGCAATATAAGATGGGAAAACTGTTTTACAAAAAAATGACTTATACAGGAGCGCGTTTTGTGTTGGAAGACGTTGCCTACTGGATGAACAAGGAAAAACAACAAGCGGTGTGCCCGGAAGATTACCCTGATGCCAATCAAATGATTTATTGGTACGAGGAAGCTGCTAAGCAAGGACACTTAAAGGCAATAGTGGAACTTGCCGGGTGGTATATTCCGTTTTCTTGCGATTCTTCCCAAGTAGGGAGAATCATCAATCAATCGCCATCTTTCGCCCTGAAAAGCGACTTGGAACGGGCGTTGTCTTTGTACATGCAGGCATTGGATGCCGGGGATGATAGCTTTTTGACGCTGCAAGCAAGTAATCTGCTCCATTCGCGCCATGTGCCTAAAGAAATAAAAGATAAAATCGTGGGTATATTTTATGATTGGGCAGAGAAAGGAAGCTGGCATGCAGCTGATTCGATTTTCAGAATAATAGAAACCAAATTGCGCTTTCCTGAACATAAACCCTATTATGACATAGAGATAGACGAATATGAATTGTTGCATGCAGACTGGTTCCAGTTATTGTTAGACCACGAGGCGGAATGTGAGAAGGAAAAGAAGTATTCTGGGAAAGATGCTCTTCGTTTATTATCTGATCTGGCCAAGAACGGCAACTCAGAAGCACTGAATATGTTGACGGATATCGGAATGAAAACGAAAGGCTTGTCTGCTTGCTGGGCCGGAGACATCTATTATGAACGCAAGGAATACAAGAAGGCTTTGGAATGCTATTTGGCGGGAGACGCAGTATATAATCTCGGTGAAATGTACGAGCGAGGCGAAGGTACCACACCCGATATGGAAAAAGCGTTCCAATATTATGAAGAAGCGGAAGATCATTTCAACATGGGGCGAATGTATGAACAGGGTCTTGGCACAAAAAAAGATTTGTGGAAAGCATTGGATTGTTACCGCCACTACATAGATGGCCTACTTATCAACTCTTCCGAGTATGAAGAACGCAATGAAAAAATTCTCTACGCCCGTCGCTCGTTCCGTCGCTTAAAGAAAGTGCTTTATAAGCAAAAGGACGAGGTAATCATGACGGTTGTTGCAAATAAGAAAGATGCCATTTGTTCCTTTTCGTTCACCAGCTACAATGATTGTGCTTTTACGATAGATTGGGGCGATGGCTATGTAAAAAAGGTGAACAATGAAAAAGGTGGAGAAATCCACCTGACGCATTCTTATGAGAAAGCGGGGAAGTGGCATATTCATTTAAAGAGTAATGAAACACACACGCTTACTGCCTTGCATTATAACTGTGAAACCTGTGTACTTAAAGTATTGGATGTCACACAATGTCCGATACTCCTTGACCTATATTGCGTAAACCAAGGTTTGCGATATTTGAATGTCTCGAATAATCCGAGACTGGAACGTCTGGTTTGCCGGGGAAACAGATTGAGAACATTGAATATCTGGAAGAATTATCGTCTTACCCAATTAGACTGTTCCGATAATCCTGGATTACGTCATGTAGATTGGCATCCGCGATATGCTGCGCTGTCTATGGTTTGTATGAAGAACACCGCTTATACTGAACAGCTTGCTCCTCTTACCGAACTGTTAAAGCTTAATAAAGGCGGGATGTGCGATACAATCATGGAAACTCCGCTCCAGCTGATATGTCTTCCACTTACTTATTATATGCGTTGTATGACATGGAGCGGTGTAAAAGCCAAGATGAAAAAGGGAGGATATCCTATAAGTATAAATCATTCTTGGACGAAGTATAAAGCTGCGTTCGACGATATGCGATCACGGAATGATTTTCATTATGATGGCTCCAGTCGCATTGTTTGTGAAGGCGGCTATACCCATTGTGAATGTTTTCACGCAGAAAAGAAAGAATATGTACACCAAGATTTAGAAGATATGTTAATCAACTCCACTCCCTGGAGCGAAACTCTTGACATGCCCGTGCTGATGAGGGAGAAAGAAGGGTGGATGATGTTTCCTTTGGCTACATGGGCAGATGTGTTTTGTGCTTGTTTTTCAGAAATGACATACTCACATTGGAAAGAAACAGAAAAAATTATACGCTGCGAGCAGGAATTCTGGGAATGGCTTCGCGGACAACAAAAATAATAAGAACAACAAAAATAATAAGAACAACAAATACCACATATTATGGAGCAAAATACTTTTAAGTCCTTGTCATCCCGGTTAAGTTTCGATAACATTCTCCCAGCGTTTAAGGCCATATTCCAAAAACTAAGGCCGGATTTGTTTGAACAAATAGATTGGAACATTTATCGAGATATATACCAAGACCTGCGAACACACGAGGCTGACACGTCCCAATATTCTATCCTGATATTCGAACATTGGGAAGATGCCTCATATCCCGGTTCAAACTGTTGTGTAGGGTATGAGGAGGGAGACAATTACGATTACCGAGCAATAGGCGGATATCCTTTCTTGTCAGAGATTCTGGGTATGGAGATAACAATCAGCAATGGTATTACGCTCACTCTGCAAGAACTGGCGGCCGGTTTGCTCTGGGAAATCACATACGCCCAACGTAACGGTTTGGCTGATCTTGATAGAGAACATCTGACTTTCGGATATTTACTCTCACGCTTTAGTTTTGATGACATCTTACCAGATTTCAAACATTTATATCAAAAGAATGCACCGGACTCATTCCGTAATGCAGATTGGGAAGCATACCGAAAAGTGTACCAAAACCTTCAAAACCACGAAATATCGGAATCACGGTATATCATCTATTTAGCATCCCGTTGGGAGGGG
>NZ_JAMBLS010000013.1 GCF_023336905.1 Bacteroides sp. ET71 | reverse complement strand
GAGAAAACGCGCTTTGATAGAAACGGTCAATGATGAGTTGAAGAATATCGCACAGATTGAACAACTCCAGACACCGCTCCTTCAATAACTTCATTGCCAATTCGCTTTCTGCCATAGCGGCATACTGTTTCTTTGAAAAGAAGCCCGCCATTAACCTGTATTTTGTCAGAGACGGGCAACTTATCCTGTTTTGAATTATATCGAACTCACGTTAAATTATTTATTTGATTATGTATATACAAGATACCATTTGTGCTATTGCAACAGCTCCTGGTGGAGCTATTGGGATTATTCGTGTATCAGGACCTGATGCTATTACTATTACTAATCGCATTTTTGTTTCCACTGCTTCACCTGTTCCATTAACCGAACGAAAACCTTATACTTTAACATTCGGAGAAATTGTAGATGAGCAAAAAGAAATAGTTGATGAGGTTCTTGTGAGCCTTTTTCATGCCCCACACTCATATACTGGTGAGGATTCTACAGAAATCTCTTGTCATGGATCGCCGTATATTCTCCAAAAGATAATGCAACTACTAATCGATCAAGGATGCCGTTCCGCAAAAGCCGGTGAATATACACAACGAGCTTTTCTAAATGGAAAAATGGATTTGAGCCAAGCTGAAGCTGTAGCCGATCTTATTGCTTCTACATCTGAAGCAGCACACCACCTTGCTCTAAACCAGATGAGAGGTGAGCTCAGCCGTGAATTAGGCAAATTAAGAAATCAATTATTACACCTAACTTCACTTATGGAGCTAGAATTAGATTTTTCAGACCATGAGGACTTAGAATTTGCAAATCGTTCTGAATTACAAATATTAGCTGCTCAAATTGAAAGTCTCATTAACCATTTAGTAGAATCATTCAGCACAGGAAATGCTATTAAGAATGGCATTCCAGTTGCTATTATAGGCGATACAAATACAGGGAAATCCACCCTTCTTAATGCACTAGTAGGAGACGAACGCTCTATTGTAAGCAATATCCATGGGACCACTCGTGACATTATAGAAGATACAATAAACATTCAAGGAATTACTTTCCGTTTCATTGATACGGCTGGCATACGCCAAACGGATGATGCAATTGAGACATTAGGTATTGAGCGAAGTTTTAAAGCTCTTAAACAAGCTAAAATTGTTATTCTCATGTATGACCTGCAACGTCCTTCTGATGACTTTTATATTTTTTATCAAAAAATTCAATCCCACCTTGCCAACAAACAAATTATCCTAGTGCTGAATAAATGTGACTTGGTTTCTAATATCCCCGTCCACCTACCTGAAAAAATCACTCAAACTCTTATTCCTCAATCTAATATAGTAACAGTGTCTGCTAAGCAAAAAATCTCAATAGATCGACTCCTGTCACTTCTTGTCACCATAGTTAATCTACCCGAAATCACACATAGAAACATAATTGTTACCAATATTCGTCACTATGAAGCACTCACTCATGCCCTAAAATCAATCCATCGCGTACAAAAAGGAATTTCTATCAATCTTCCTAACGATCTCATTTCTCAAGATCTTCGAGAATGTATTTTCCACCTTTCTGACATTGTGGGAGAAGTAACTACAGATGCTGTACTTGAAAATATTTTCAAGCATTTTTGCATAGGGAAGTGAAAGAATGCAACTGACTGCAACGAATCAGAACCAACTATAACGAAGCCGCTGATTTTCAGCGGCTTTTTTATTTGTCCCAAATCCGACTGATAGCAGCTGGAGGTAGTTGTCCGCCATATTTTTCTACCGTATTTCTACCACGGAACATTTTCGGGCTTTTGCCCGATGTCACACTGAAGTAGTCAACAACATGTGTTGACAATGGTTTACATAGGTAGACAAAAAGCGAAATTAAAACTATATGGTTTCACTAAAAATATGGAGAAAACAACATGGAAGTAAAAAGAATCTGTCAATGGTGTGGTAAGCCATTCATTGCGAAGAAAACTACCACCAATTATTGCAGCCACCAATGTGCCAGTCAAGGCTACAAACACCGTATGAGAGAACGAAGACTCGAACTTCGTGAGTTACAGGATTTGATAGAAGTCAAAAGCAAACTTGACCATCAAGACTACTTTACTTTTGCACAAGCCGCACAGTTGATGGGCGTTTCTCGCCAATACATTTACAAGCTTGTCAAAGAGGAAAAGTTGAGAGCTTCAAGAATCAGTGCAAGGATGTCAATCATTCGCAGAGCCGATATTGAACTGATGCTCAAAACACGCCCCTATGAACGAAGAAGAGTAAAAGATGATCTTGATATAACCGAATACTACACTGCCGAGCAAATTGCCGAAAAGTACAAAGTCTCGCAAAAATGGGTTTGGGCATATACCAGAGAGCATGATATCCCAAAGGTCAAGATCCGTCAGTTCAACTATTACAGCAAGAAACACATTGATGCGGCATTTGCCAAGTACAGGACTGACGATGCCCTAACCGAATGGTACACTCCCGAAGAAATCGAGAAAAAGTACGGCATGACCCGTGTCGCCATCCGCTCACAGGTCTACCGCAACAACATCCCCTCGAAGAAGGAGCACGGGCAGATATTCTACTCAAAACTTCATTTCGACCTGTCAAAACAGACCGCCGAAGATAACTCGTCTGAATACTACACCGTACAGGAAGCTATGAAAAAATACAATCTCACCAGGGATTCTGTTTACGGTATCCTGCAATTCCACGAAATAAAACGAGAGAAGAAAGGCAGATTCGTGCGCTTTCTGAAAGTGGAATTCGACCACATCATGGGAGCCCGTTAGTAGCCAAATGCGACCGATTATAATTATCTGAAAATTATTTCCTGCTGATTATGGTCTGTATAAAAGCATTAAGGATTTTCGCAGCAAAAATCAGTTACAACCATTTAATATTCAACATTATGTCAGAATGCAAAACAGTAACACTGAGAACACGTCCATTGAAGAAAGGGATGTTATCTTTCTACCTTGATTATTATCCGGGCTACCGGGATCAGGAAACAATGAAGACCATCCGCCATGAAGGACTGAACATTTACATCTATGCCAATCCCAAGAATCAGCGTGAACGCGACTTCAACGCTGCCATGTCGGAAAAGGCCGAAGCAATCCGGTGCCGGAGGTTTGAAGCCATCGTTAATGAGCGGTATGATTTCTTCGACAAACGCAAGTTCAAAGCGGACTTTCTGGAGTATTACCGGAAGCAGCTCCGCAAGCACGACCAGAAATGGGGATTTGTCTATCAGCACTTCTACAACTTCGTTCACGGCAAATGCACTTTCGAAGAAATAGATGTGGACCTGTGCAACAAGTTCCGGGAATACCTGCTTAACGCAAAGCAACTCCGGCGTGACGGACAGATATCAAGGAACTCCGCTTCCGGCTACTGGTCCACTTTCCGTGGATTCCTGAAGATTCTGTACCGCAACAGGATGATAAAGACCAATGTCAATGACTTTCTGGAAAAAATCGAACCAGAAGATGTTGCCAAGGAATACCTGAGTGTGGAAGAGCTGTATTGCCTGGCTGAAACTCCGTGCAAGATACCTGTTCTAAAGACTGCTTCCCTCTTTTCGTGCCTGACCAGTTTGCGGCTCAGTGATATACTTTCCCTTTGCTGGGAGGAAATCGTTGACTTTGCAGCTGGAGGAAAATGCGTCCATACCATCACCCAGAAGACCAAGACCGAGGACATCATCCCGATAAGCGATGAAGCCTTGGAACTGATCGGTTACAGTCCCGAGAAAAAAGGTCTTGTGTTCAAAGGCCTGAAGCGGAGCTGGACGCAGCAGCCTATGAAGGAATGGATCCGTTCTGCCGGAATTACCAAAAACATAACTTTCCACTCATACCGCAGGACATACGCAACTCTTCAAGCCGCAGCCGGTACTGATATCCGTACTATCCAAAGCAACATGGCGCACAAGAGCATCACTACCACTCAACGCTACATGAAAGTAGTCGACAGCAACAAGCGTAAGGCGACCACCAAAATCACATTGACAAGAAAGGGCTGACCAGACTGATTCATGCCTGTTTTATCGGTTAGAGTATGATTTTTCGCTGAAAATCATACTCTAACCATATTTTTTCTTAAATCCCGGCTGATTTTCCGCCATTATTTACAACGATCTGAAACCAGACATCTATTTTTGTCCTATCATAATTCCAAATAATAACAGTTTATGGCAGATAACAACCGAATATCCATCAAAAAGACAAGCCGGGTTCTTGCATTTACATGTGTCGCCTACACAACAGTGGCAACAATATTGTACAACAATTATCAGATTGACCTGATTGACTATTCCACTCCGGTCATATTAGGAACCGTAGCTACAATCATGTCGGGCGCTGCACTGCAACGCATGTTCTGTTCTCTACTCTCCAAAAGCTGTCTTTCTTTTGGCTGCAAGGAGTTATCCTCAAGAGGAACTGTCCATTCCGAGACAAATCCTGACACCCAGGTAGAATTGTCCCAAACTGATAATTCAACCAGTGAAAAACAGGTCGAGAGTCCATATCTTAAGGAATATGAAGCACGCATAGAAGAATTGCGGCGCAATGAAATGGAGAAGAAGACCGTTATTGTGCATGCGATACATGAATACACCACACACGAAATGTCACAGTTCTTATCCATAGATGATCTTGAAACTCTCCATGAGAACATAGAATCTCTGGCATACGGACAAGCGGAACTATATAAACCGGTTCGTTCCAAGCCCGATAATCAAATCAAATCCCCTTCGCTGAGACATTATGCATGGAATATCGGGGAGAGACTTGATGTCCCTTTAATCGATAGGGCAAAGTTCATAAAAACAATATTCCCGCATGAACTGGAAAATGCAACAATCGAATACCTTTGTAAAAATCTTCGTGACTCAGTTCCCGCCATAATTGCTATAGATGTCCCGAAGAACGGGGACTATCATTTCAGTTGTATGCAAACTTCAGCAGACAGCGATAATTAGTTTCTGCTGATTATAATCTGCATAATATCATTATGTTGGTTTGCAGCATGTTAAACAATTAAATCGTTTAGTCATGCTAAAAGAAAACCTTACTTTCAATGATTTGCCGGAAATGGTAGGCAGACTGTGTGAAAAGATTGAGAGTTTAGAGAATGCTCTGAAGGAAAGTCTCGCCAAAGAACTGTCTGCCAAAGAGAATCTTCATGTCCCCATGACTGTGGAAGAAGTATGCAGCTACCTTGGAATATCCAAGTCATCCTTCTATTACAAGGCCAAACACGGAGGGATACCTGTCATCAAGCAGGGGAAGCATCTGTTCGTATATCGCGACGAACTGGACAAATGGCTGGAGACCGGAAGAAAAAGCCAGGTGCCTCTGAACTTCGAGGAGGAACACGAGCAGATGCTTGCTGCGACAAGACATAAGGCCAAACCAAGAGAACTGTAGGAATATGGAAAAGACGAGCTGCAATATTCCTACTCCGGAGGAATTGAGAAACTACATAAAAGAATCTGTCATAAGTGTGACCGGGACATACGAACAGTCCGCTTCCGTGCTTATGGTGGATGATTCCACAATCGGGACTCTGGGAAACTTCAGTGCATCCATTGGAAAGGCCAAAAGCAAGAAGACCTTCAATGTCTCCGCCATCGCTGCGGCCGCCCTGAAGAATGGCACAGTGCTGCATTACCGTGCCTGCTTCCCGGATGGAAAAAGGAAGATTCTCTACGTTGACACGGAACAAGGCAAGAACCATTGCCAAATTGTTCTGAATAGAATCCTGAGACTGGCAGGTCTGCCGAAAGATTGTGATGCAGACAATCTGACGATGCTGGCACTCCGGAAATATTCGCCTGAAGTACGACTGGCTATAACGGAAGAGGCAATCGGCATGATACCCGATTTAGGTCTGGTCATCATAGATGGCATCCGGGACTTCATCCATGATATCAATTCACCCGGAGAATCCACCGATGTGATATCCAAATTCATGCAATGGACCGATGACAGGCAGATACACATCCATACCGTCCTGCATCAGAACAAGAATGACGAACACGCACGCGGTCATGTCGGCACGGAACTGAACAACAAGGCGGAAACCGTCATGCAGATAGAGCCAGACAAAGACGACAAGTCCATAAGCGTGGTGGAAGTCATACACAGTCGTGACCGTGAGTTTGAACCGTTTGCCTTCCAGGTAAACGATGATTCCCTGCCCGAACTGGTGGAGTCATATCAGCCTCAGAAAAGGCAGCCAGGACGCCCTCCTAAGGAACCGTTTGACCCGTACAAGGAAATACCTGAGGATTCGCACCGTTCCGCATTAAACGCCGCTTTTGAGGACGGAAACATCAGCGGCTATAACGGCTACCTTGAACGGCTGAAAGAGGGCTACGGACGGCAGGGAATAAAGCTGGGGTACAACAAGACGGTGGAATTGGCAAAGTTCCTATGCAACAAGCGGATGGTCGTAAAAGAAGGGAAAGAATACAAATACAACCGAGATTTTCATTATTGAGCCCCTATACCATCAAATCCCGGTGTGACATTTTTCTGTGACATTTCCCGGCTTTACTTTAATGCCGGGGTGTAGATATGGGAATAAAGCAAAGCTATGGCAGGTTTCATCATGCAGGTGCAATCTGCCATGCTCTCTTTTGTATGTACACTGGAAACCGGACATCCTCTGCATTATTTGAAGTGAAGCTATCATCCATGCCGGGCTTGCCCGTCTGCCAGTAGTAAACCCTATGGGGGAGCCTAATACCCCACTCGCCCTTCGGCGGCGGGATACGTGCCAATTAAAGCAGCAAGCTGGGCACGTAAAAATCGTTGTCGGTAGTGGACAAGATACGGAAAATCCTATCCTTTGGTATGGCCGACTATACTTCGGCACTGTGCTCATAGTTTCAACAGAAAAATCGGTTAGGGCTTTTAACCAAGTTGTGCTTTCAAAAAACTGTTGTTTTAGGAGTGAAAGAGCATCAAAGATACCCCTTCGCTACCTCAACAGAAAATCATCATCAAAACATACGCAATTATTCTGCAGGACATTGTACATCTCCAAGCCTTACCTGTTGTATATGATGTTGATTTTTTTCTCCCCTATTTTCGGAATTGGTTTACCGTGTCTATAGTCAAACTCTCTATCGAAACCAAGACAGAAATGTTCAATGCGTATACTGCATCCACTTCTACTAAGATTGGCTTATGTTATGGCAGACTTCTATCATGGCTTTGGTAGATGAGATTTCGTAGACTGGATAATCTTTGCCATAAATGCAATTTGAGAATCCGGCAGACACTAAATCACTATTTGGCAAAGAGAATTAATACATCTGCACAATATGTTCAAATCAACAATGTCTAAAGTCCATCCCAGTACTTTGCTCAAACTGGCAGCAGCGTATTAGGAACAGATGAAAAGTCAGATTAAATCTGGTAAATTTCTATATATCCGTTGTAACATATTAAAAATCAATGTTATATAAAATTCATATTGCTTTTAAGAAACAAATTAGAAACAAAACTGTCTTTTTTGATAATTCTGTGTTTTTTTCTTTTCATTTGATTTCATTCTTTGCACTTGGTAACATTTGAGTGTCTCGACAAGCAGACTTCCGACTCAAACATCCCTTGCAAAATCGTCTGACTTTCCCAATATCTATTTTTGCAGCCAAAAGAAAAAAACACATTATATGGTTCAATGGCGACAGGA
This sequence comes from Bacteroides sp. ET71, assembly GCF_023336905.1. Lineage (GTDB taxonomy): Bacteria > Bacteroidota > Bacteroidia > Bacteroidales > Bacteroidaceae > Bacteroides. Next base: position 74,438 of record NZ_JAMBLS010000013.1, on the reverse strand, counting down.
TAATGCAAAGATACAACTTTCCATCAATAGGCAGTCATATTTTCCTGCCTAAATACAGTTTAGTTTAATTTAGCCTATATATAGAGCTAATAAACCAAACTAAACTGGATTTCGATGCCTCAATCAAACCACCGAAGAACTCTCTTATCCCTTTTTATTTTTTCGCTGCACCCCTCTTTTATACGGGAAGCATCTTCTGATACTCCGCACACCGACTTTCGGCCTTCCTGATAAGAATTATGTCGCGAAGGTATATGTCATGCCACATTGTTCACAAGGTCAAGTCTGCCGATTCTTACCAAAATCTCCACCTCGGTTTCACTGAGGTTGTATTTTGCTGCAAAACCTTGCCGGAATGTTCCATGACACCTTTTGTTGCGCCAAAATTTTATCAAGCCCGAAAGTAGCGGATGCTACCAGAGGGAAGAAAAAAAACTTAAAATATTGAGATTATGGCAAATTACGCAACAAACAATTTCTTCGCACAGACGGAGAACGAAAAAGACCTTATTACGATTGAACAGTTCATAAAAGAGAATTTCTGTGATTACTACATTGCGAGACACGGACAATGTGTCGAGAGTGAGTTTTACTCCAAATGGGAGTGCCCGGAAAAAGAGATGAATGAACTTATTTCTTTATTGGAAGCTCCAAAGCAAATTTACATTAGCATACATTCTTATGAACTCTCAAATGAGTATGTGAGTTTTAGGACGTTTTCAAACGGTGAGTGGAAAATCAAGTAAAGACAGGCTTATGTACGAGAATAATGAAGAACAGTCCGACATCATAGGTAAGAGCTGTACCTTGCTTAACCCGTACAAGGGTTATACGGAGGGAACTGTTGTCGGCGATTATGGTGATAGAATCATTGTCTCCCTGACCAGCGGCAAAGAAATATCCGAGTACCGGGATGAAGTAATCATTTATGAATAACCTAAAAATATACTTATGACACCGATAGCAAAAAAATTTGTCCAGTGGGAAGTGCCTGCACTGGAGACATTACAGAACAGTCGTGCGTACAAACTTCGTGAGAGCCTCAATAATGGCGGCAAGTTGAGCCGTGAAGATAAGAATTGGATTACACGAGAAGTAAGAAATGGAACCTATTTCAATAGAGGTATCGCATTAAGGGGTTATTACTTTGACTTCTCTGATGTGCTCAAACGATATTTCGTCAAACAATACGGCCATATTTTCGAATGTTATGCCGTCGATAAAACAGCTTTTCGCTCAGCTCTTTACGGCAGAATTGAAACTATTGTAGAATTAAAATAAGACAGGAATAATGGGAAAATATCAATTTTATCAAGACCGTAAGGTTACAAGTTGGGAACGTGATTATTTCACGGTGGAAGCGGCAAGCTACAAAGATGCGGAAGCCATTGTCCGTTCATGGAAGTGTGAGGATGTTTCTAATATCATTGACAGCCGTTTGTGCAATGATGAATGGTGTGCGCTACCCTACACATCGGAAAGTATGTTACCGGACGAAAACGGCGGTCGTCCGACAATCGAAGTATTTAATTCTAAAGGAAAAGCTATTATAAACAATGCTCCTGAAAATAAATAGCCATGAATATAACGATAGAACATATCTTCTGCCCCTATTGCGACGAAGTGATAAACTTGTATTTTATAATTATGAACACGATTCTCTTTTCGTGTAATGAAGCTGAACTTCGCACAAGTATGGAACGTCTAAAGAAAAAGACCAGGTTTGACGAGTATTTCACATACGGCTTTGGGGCACATCATCTTTGGATATGCCAGAGGAAACCGAGCGATAAAAACAAGGTCTTCGAGCATCGCATCATGATTGCCCATTTCTGACCTTGCTGTATATGTATAGGTAAGGATGGATTGCATTTTCTGGATTATTCAAGGTCATATTCTCAATACGGCGTATTGAGAATATGTACCTTCGATACTTTTTATCATGGCTATTTTCCGGGGGCAGGGATTCCTTTTTTATTTTCTTTTGGCTGCACCACACCCTTTTATAGCACATTCCATTCGCTGCGGAGCGACCCTCATGCTTTTGCCCGCAGGGGGTATTTCTGCCCGCTTTCCTGCCTGCCTCCTGCTTCCCATTGCAGCCGGAACAGACGCCTGCCGGATGCTTTGCTCGAAGCCGGCTGTCTAACTTCCGGTCATGGCCCTCCACGCAGGGCTTTTTGGCCCGCCATTGGCTCCTTTTTGCCGCTTCAATGTCAAGCGGGTGTGGCTGGCCTGCCGACTTCATGCCGGCACTACGGGAAGAATATGCCTGCTTGCGCCTTGCGGACACGTCCTTCCGAAGCCCGTCGCTTCGTGTTCTACTTTTTCACTACTGCTTTTGGCCGAAGTCACAATCATTTTCCGCCGCAAAGATAGTGTGCGGTCGGGAGCGGCTTGACAAGCCTTGACCAATGCACAGCTGTACAAATCTTCCTTTATCGGGCCTGCGGTTTTGGGGGACCAAAAATAAAGAGTATTTGCTGGCAGTCCTTGGTGCATCCCTTTGCGGCACCTACTTTTTTGGGCATCGTAAAATTGATTTGTTTAACTTCTAAAAGCATTTAGTCATGAAAAAGATTGAGAACACATTCACAGTGACAGGTTTCGTAACAAAGGACGCTGAAATCCGCAGTTTTACCAGCGCAAGTGTAGCACGTTTCTCCCTGGCCGTAGGCCGTCAGGAGAAGTCCGGTGATCAGACCAGCCGGATATCCGCTTTCCTGAATTTTGAAGCGTGGCGCAAAAACGAGAACAAAGGGTCTTTCGACTACCTGGCCAAAGGCACCCTGCTTACCGTGGAGGGCTATTTCAAGCCCGAAAGATGGACAGACAAAGACGGCATCGAGCATAACAGCATCACGATGGTAGCCGTCAAGTTCTACCCGGCAGCGGAAAAGGAGGAAGCTCCTGCGGAGCCGGCAGCGAAACCGAAACGGGGCAAGAAATAACCTCCTGCCATCCGGTCAAAAGCGGCCTTCGGGTCGCTTTTTTTATGCTCTTTACAGTCCTCTGCGAGCTGTTCCCTTTATACTTTATCCATGCCGGTCCCGCCTTCCATTGATTTTCCTGTGCAAAGTTAAGCGGGCGGGAACCGTCAAGGCGCGGCTACATTTGTGGTTAACAACCATCAACTCGCAGGCTCGTCAATACTTCTTGAACACGTTTTGGCCCTTATCCCTTTTTTATGTGTCATTCAGCATATTCATTTGTACTCTTTGCTTATATTTGCAATATTACTAATCTAATATTGAATTATATGACGGCAGAAATTCTACTGGGAATAACGGTCATAAGTATAATGCTTCAGGCTTCTCTTATGATTTTTATCAGATACCTGATTTCAAGGGAAAATCTGTTACCGGTTTTGAGAAATCTGATGTATCAAGAACTCTTTTATTATGGAGCCGGTTTCCGTACATGGTATGTTTTACGCCATTTAAAGGAATATAAGCCTTTTATTACTAAGATGTTGGCATAATTAATCTAAAAACAATGAAAGCTTTTAATATAAGAAAAAAGGTTCTATTTTTTTTGTTAGTCTTGCCTATTTTAATGTTATACTTGGCATTTTCAAGGATTGAAGTCTTTAAACTTGATGTAGATGGACATAAACGGTCTGTTTATTTTGCCCCTGCTGATAGCACACAAGATGAAAGATCTTATGTTGTGTATAATACTTTGTTTAAATCGGAGAAAGAAATTGTTGATTTTTTAATTGATTACCACGATAAACACATTTTAAAAGAGGATATTATAAAATACAATAAACTTTTGCTTTTTATGTATTTTGAACATTCTTATGCCATGAATAGAAACTATCATGAAAAAGAGGATGGTTCGGATATTATATACGATTATATGGATCAGTGTTTGTTAAAGGTTAAATATGAAATAAAAGATGATTTCATATTTGTTGATGTTGCAAAATATCATTCTACCTATACTTATAAAGTGCCTATGGCTAATCAGAATTGGGAAATAATTACTTCTATACGTAATTTGGAACAACATACGGAATACCTCTACCAAATATATAAAGAGCAAAAGCATTGATAAATAAAAATTGCCGACATATTGCACTCCCAATGTGGTGAAGCCGAGTGGTAAGGTGATGGCTACAACATTCGTGGATGCATGATTCACCATGACGGTACAAACCATGTTTTGTATCGTATCGCCAAAGACAGGATTAACCTTTTATATATACTTCTTTCCCTTTTCTATTATTCTCTCCACACCTCTATAATCCGGACCGTAAGCCGTTTATTGTTTCTGCAAATTTCGATTGCCGCCTGTCAGTCCGCTCAAGGACCTCCTTGCTTGCTCGCGGAAAATCTTCCTCACCGGCTTCGCTGGCGCGCGTATTTTTCGCAGCATCCTTGTTCTTGGACTGGCCGCCAATCCTCGGGCAGAAAAATAAACAGCCTTCCGGTACAGGATTGTATCAGAGGGAAAATAAAAAATCAAACTTAAAATTGAAGCATTATGACATTCAAAGAATTTATGCAAGAGAACGGTTACGAGGTACAGACAACCTTTTGGGAAGATTTCACAATAGCCGACCGGTTTGGGCTTTCGGCTATCCGGGACACATACAACCGTGCTTTCAAGGAGTGGAAAGAGGATTACGAATATCTGACGGAGCTTGTTTTAGTCCTCAATCACAAGATTTGGCAGCATCACAAGAGCCGTCCCGAAGTCGCAGCACTTTACAATGACCTATGGAAGCAGGCAGACCTATACGCGGTCGAAAATCTGAAAGATGACGAGTTGAGTTATTTCCTTGAAGTAACGGATTAAATGGACTTCAAAATAGAAAAGATATGACGAAAGAAGAAGTTTTACAGTATGACAAGAAATTCCGCTATATGCTTTTGTCCCGAATGCAGTCAGATTGTGAGTATTATCTGAACTATGGCAACAGGAATCCAAAACGCCTGTGGGCTGGCGATGAACAGCGACAAATCGAGTACATGCTACTGTTGTACGACAGTTTCAAGGAGGACGAGAAACCGCAATGGCTGACAATGGATGAAATTCTTGACTATCAAAAGAGAATGCTTGAGCCTGCCGCCTGATGTGAAAGATGCTGCAGCCGTCCCGATGACGGTTGCGGCATTTGCTGTACAACAAGGCTTCCCTAAAAAGCTTATTCTTCAAAACAGTCTCCTTTTATATCCCTGATATGGCGGATGGGTATCAGTGAACCATCATCCATTTCAAGCGTTCCGGCCAGAGGGTCGGACTCTTTTATAAAACCGGACTTTGTCCGGTATGAGCCGCCAGCCTTTTTACCGTCCGGCTCAAAATATACAATCTCTACAAGGATGTAATCCTTTATATGTTGCAGGATAAACGCCAGCTTCCTGTTCAGCACTTCAGCATCACTTTCGGACAGTTCCTGTTCCGCCTCCGTCAGCCTTGCTGCCTCTATAATGGCTGCATTATGCCCGGTCAGGGCGGCAAAGGGGGCAAACTGGGCGGCACGGTTGTACATGGACATCTGCGGATGCCTTTCGGAAACGTGGTGCGGTAGGTCAATAATGTCGTCGTATGGATGCTTCATGCCTTGTGTCCTCCTATCTGTTCATTGCGTTCCTTGGCGGTAGCGCCCTCTTCATAATTCAGTCCTTTCAGAATGGCGTTCTTGCCGAACTGTTTCTTGATGTTCAGAATGGCCGTCTGTATTTGGCGCTCCTTGGCAAGCCTTTCCTTTTCTTCCCTCTGTTTCCTTTCCAACGCTTCATAGTCTGTGAACAGGTCATACTGCACCGGAGCCGGATTCTTGGCTGCCGTTTCTTCATCGACGACATGGTTCGTGGTCAGGTTGATGCGTCTCACCAGCAGGTCGGGATTGACAATCCGGTCGAAAAGTTCCATGACAGCCTCGGATATGAGCCGTGCGGATGATGTCGGGCTTTCCAGATTGGCAGTGCCGTGTGCGTGCTTCGGAATTTTCCGCCCGTAATAGTCGGTCGTTATCTCACCTTTATAGGTTGTTTGTACATCCCCATTGGACAGACTGGCTGTATCATAACCGATGGTCAGCACGAGCTGGTCTGTAACCATCCTTTTGTCAAGCAGGTCGAGAGCGGCGCTTTCCGCCATTTCCCGGACTACCACGCGGGCTTTCCGTACCGTGTATGGCTCCTGGAGCACCTGCCCGCTGCTGAACGAGTTCGTTGCCGGCTTATAGGCTTTTATAAATTCCATCGTGCAAGGCTCCCATCCCCAGGCATGGTCTATCAGCAGTTCCGCATTGACGCCGAACAACTGATACAGCAGCTCCTCGTTCCTGACGGACTGCCTTGCGATGTCGCCCATCGTGTAGATGCCGTATTGCTCCAGCTTGCTGGCTATGCCTTTCCCCACACGCCAGAAATCCGTCAGCGGTCGGTGCGTCCACAGCTTCCTGCGGTATGTCATCTCGTCCAGTTCCGCTATGCGTACACCGTCCTTGTCCGCCGGGATGTGCTTGGCCTCGATGTCCATTGCTACTTTGCAGAGGTACAGATTGGTGCCAATCCCTGCTGTCGCTGTGATGCCAGTCTGCCGCAGTACATCGCCGATCATTCTTCTTGCCAATTCGTGTGCCGTGACTCCGTAGGTGGACAGATAATCCGTTACGTCCATGAACACTTCGTCTATTGAATACACATGGATGTCCTCCGGGGCAATATAGTTGAGATATATCTTGTAGATGCGCGTGCTGTGCTCGATGTAATAAGCCATGCGGGGCGTAGCGGCGATATAGTCCACCTCCCAGTCCGGATGAGCTTTCAGATCAATGTCCGACGCAGATTTTCCTGTCAGCCTGTATCCGCTTGAGTTCCTTCTGCGCCCGGCATTGACTTCCCTTAATTTCTGCTCGACCTCGAACAGCCGGGCGCGGCCTGGAATACCGTATGCTTTCAGCGAAGGACTGACGGCAAGGCAGATGGTCTTTTCCGTTCGGCTCCTGTCGGCCACGACGAGATTGGTCGTGAGCGGGTCAAGCCCACGTTCCATGCATTCGACCGAGGCGTAGAACGACTTAAGGTCAATAGCTATGTATGTCCTGCATGTGTCCTGCATGTCTGTCTTGCCAACGGGCTATCGGTCTCTCCGGTAATCAGACTTCTTGAATCCTCCCCACAGCCCTTTAAGGATTTTGCCTACCACCCAGAACACGGCTATAATCACCAGAATTTCCATACTCTACTTTTTTATATAACCATATAATTATGCACTTATATAATTATGATTTTATATAATTATATATTATAATAATATCAATTCTATAACTCATTGAGGTTCTCCTCATTTTCTTCAATGTAAGTCATTATTATTGCGGCTGCAAGCGACCTCAAAGGGATATTACGGTGCGCATTGAGGCGGATTAGTTCAAGCCGTTTCTTTACCTCTTTGGGAAGCCAGATGGCAAATCCCTGTTCGCTTATGCCGGTGTATTTTGCGAGGTTTTCCTCAAAGGCTTTCTTGCCTCTCTTGCGGCGCTTTGTCTCCTTTTCTGCGGCAGGGCCGCCGTTCGCATCCACGACGGGTTCTTTGTCCTTGCCTGGTGTCGTTATACCCCGCACGATGTCGTCCAGTCCCATGTTCGCAAGCGGGTTGTCTATTTCCGGTCTGCTGTTCTTTGCCATAGCCTTTATTTTTTAAGATCAAGTTCCTCTATTATTTTATTGAAAGCCGGTTCAAGCAGTTCCGTCTGGTTTTTCTCCAACGGGTACAGCGTGGAATATCTTTTTATGGCCACGCTCTGCCTCACCATCGGTGTAACGGTGCCTACCAACCCGAGATACCCGATTGTCTGTTCCCGTTGCCGTATCTCTTCCGCCTTCCTCTCGGCCGCGTTGATTCGGTTGGGGATGAAAATCAGGCCGGCTGATGACACCGACTTCAGAGCCTTGACGAATATGCCTGTGGCGTCCACAGTGTCCGCGTCGAATGATATGGGTATAATTGCCGTGTCCGCCGATTGGTAGATGTATGCCAGGTTGCGGTCGTTCAGGTTTCCCGGACAGTCTATCAGCACGATGCCCGGCACTTCTTTCAGTTTGCCCATGACCTGCACGAGCCGTTTATGGTCGGACGTGTCAAGCATATCCACGTTCCACGGAATCTGCGCGTCCGGAGCGGCGTCCTTTTCACGTTGACGGTGACGGAACAGCGATGCCTGAAGGTCCGCATCTATCACAAATGAGGGGAAGCCATGCTCTATAAGATGATTTGCGAACAAGGCACAGAGGGTCGTCTTGCCAACGCCTCCTTTGATGTTGCTGAATATGACAATCTTGTTTTTCATGTCTATGCGAATTTATACTGTATGATTCACCTGCAAAGATGCAAAATTATCGGCTAATATCCAAGAGAAAACAGTTAATAATTATATATTTATGATTTTATATAGTTATATAATTATATAATTCAATTTGTGATTTATTTATTTGTATATCATTGAGATACATTCAGTATAAACTAACAATATAAAGCGCATTGAACTATGTTTTTAGATACTATTGATATATAGTTATATAAATATATGGTTGCATAAATATATAAATATATAAATATATAATTATATAATGGAAGCCGAGGTCGTGCCCGAAGCATACATGGTTACATGCCCAGGTTCGTTTCTGTATCTGAACGGCAAATTGCAAATTTTATCCGGCCTTGAAAATAGGATTATACCCTCCTGTGAGCCTCAGAACAAATATTATAATTTCTTAGATAATTTTGAATCCAAGATTTGGATAGTACAAATATTTGTAGTATATTTGTGGTATAACAATAAGCAATTCAACAAGATGGACGGGGATTTCAGAATATACAAACAGAAAGACTGGTTTTGGCGCAAATATGACGGTCGCAGAAAAGAATTTAAGAACATAGACCGCAGCGCTTTTAATGCAGCCAAGGAAAGACATATCAGCCGTATGCCCAACGGATATGTTCGCAACGAGTACAAGACACGGCGCGAATACATTGCGTACTTTGCTACCATACCATACGAGTATCAAGGCGACGGTATGGACGATTTTAACCTTTACCAGCGTCCGGCGAGCAACGGTATAGGCTATGTTGCCATCTGTCCGGGTGAAAGCGGAAACAATTTCTACACGGATGACCCCATATTGGTTAGTTACCTGACTAAAAAATTCAACAAACACAATGGATAATAAAAAAGCATACAGGGAGGTCTTGGGTGAGCGCCTTAAGGCCTTTAGAGAGGAAAGAGGTCTGACAGCCTACAAGGTCGCGCAAAACGGGAACATACGGATAGAACAGGTGAAAGCGATAGAATCGGGAGAAACGAACTATACAATAGACGCTTTTCTGGGTTATATCGCTGGCAGCGACCTGTATATGTACTTCGCCGAAAAATCCCAAGGCCGAAAGAAGCCGCACGACTTTGAGGATATTGCTAACATGGCCATAAAAAATGACCCCATTTTATAAAAGACAAGCTGCCTGTTCCTCGGGCAGCCTTTTATTTATGTAAGAACTGTTCCTGTTCCGTCGCTTCTCTCTCGATAGGGCAAGAAACTAACATTAAAAGTTTTACATACAAAATAGAAACTGGATGTACGGATTTGATCTGTGTCGTTCTCTGAGCCTACACAGTCTAAATTGAACCAATATAGACCATCAATGCATTGTATATCCATATTAAAGATGATCTGTAAATCTTCATTTCGTTTTTGTCTTATAGTAAATTCCGATATGTTTTCTGCAATGATTTCAAGGTTAAGCCACCCATCTGGACTTTCTACTGATAGTTCCAAAATGATTTGGCATTCTGCCAAATTAATTTTAATCTGACGAATCAACCCATCTCCTGCATTATGCAGAGTGTGTTTCAAATAGTTTATGAAATCATTGTTGTTCATTTCTTTTGCTTTTTAGAGTGTATATTGTTCTCCAGCGTTCCGCCTGTCCAGTCGCACTGCCATTTGTTAATATCACATTAATAAAAGAATTACATTTCGGCTAATTTCCATTTTACGGAGCAAGCAGAAACATCGTCATCTATATATGCCTGCAGGTAAGAAGCTAAGTCTTTATATCGACTTTCGCCATTAGAATCATACACCCATAATTCAGGTTCAACTGTGCCGTCAAACCAGATTAGACAAATCATTTCATAACTGTTATCGCTTGCGGCAAAAATGGAAATCCTGTGTAGTGCAAATAGCCCGGTTGCATGGTCTTCCCAATTACCCATTGAAGCTTTTACACTTCCAGCAATCCCAGACAGCCGTTCATCCTCTGCACTTTCGTTCCAAAGGCTTTCCATTTCTTTCGTATCAAGCCAGTCACCATGAGTAGCGTTGACCCATTTCCCGAATGCCTCAAATCTTTCCTTCAGCATTGGCGAAGGCTTACGGTAAACCCCATTTTCAAGAGTAGGCACACCTTTGGAGAAATCTATAGACACACCTAATTGGGGTTTAAACTGTGCATCCTTCAATTCATCTTCAATGGATATGGCCACATCAAGCAATTCTTTTATCGTTTTCATTTCCTATCTATTTGTCTAATTCTTTTTTTTATGCATCTTTGTTCATATCGGTCTTTTTCAGAAGAGGTTGAGCCGCATGTTATGTACCTTTATGTGTTGGGATGACTCACCCAATTATACTTTTCCATTAACTTTTCCATTGCCCTGTTCTCCGCATTATTATTCCTATAATAAATATAAACGGATTTCAAGGTTTTCAAATGAGATAATGATCTTTCCAGTTCTTCGGTTGTCAGACATGTCAGCTCCGTTGCAACAAAGCGCTGCAAATTCGGAAGAGAGCTGATACTGTCAATACCATAGCGCAGATTAGGACAGCCTGTCAACTCCAGCAGTTCCAAGTTACTCAGTTTTGACAAGTCCGGCAAGGTTTCAAGACTGAAAGTCCAGTGCAGATAAAGTTTTTTCAGATTAACCAGCTTGGAAATCCACGAAAAGTCCGAGCATTTCGTCTGTCTTTTTAGATACAGATATTCCAAATTCGGGAATTTGTCAGGCAAACACTCGCCGTTTATCAGTCTGGAGAATATGGATAACTTCCTCATATTGAGGTTAGGATTCAGGCCCGACGCATCAATTTTATTGACTTTCAATTCTTTAAGATTTGGTAAACCATTGATGACGGAAAGCTGTTTTTTCGTTATGTCCAAATAGTTCCCGAAATTAAGAGTATCTAAGACCTTCAATTTCTGCAGGGGTTGCAATGATATGCTTCTCTTGACCAGACCTAAAATTGAAAGACTTTGCAGTAATGGAGTATATTGAACAAAGTCGATGGAATCCAATTCTGCTTTATACGGGAAGTTGGAGACAAGCAAATGCCGTACATTACTCAAAAATTCAATAACACTGAGATTATGTATCAAGTCTTCATTTTCATTACTTGTCCCTAAATCACAATCAATACAGATCGTGCAATCATTCATTTCAAGCAATTTATTAATGGACTGCAATTGACTCACAGTATAACCCTGCTTGCCAAATAATTGTATAGATTCACCTTGCATCAAGGTTATATCTTCAATTTCCTGTGATGTTTGTTTACGAATATATATCATACTGAATGTTCTCCAGCGTTCTACCTGTTCAGTTGGTACTGCCGTTTGTTAGCGACCAATTTTATTTGTTTTTTACCTCGTTCAGCCATTTACTCATCAGTTTCTCAGAAGGTGTCTTTTGCGTCCGGTCTGTATATGAAATGAATTTTTGACCGAACGGAAAGAAGTATTTTTTCCCTTCATCAGTTAAATCCCTCCTAAGAAATTCAAACTTTATAATTCTTCCTTTTGTGTCTGTCGGACGTTCTTTTAGGAAACCATTCTCCCAAGAATAAGATAATAAGACAACAAAGTCGTCGTATGCCCTTTCAATATCGTCTGTGAAACCACTATTGAAAGAAAATATAGAAGAAAAATCATAGATTAAATCCTTCTCGGCATATAAATCCTCATAAATGGCTTTAAATAAAGAACAAAGCAATTCCTTATTGGCCGTATCTTCTACTAAAATGAAATCCTTTTCTCCCGGCGGATTTTTATATGGACGACAGACTTTTGCATCAGGCAACAACTCTTTCCCTTTGTCGGTAAGAAAGAGATAGCACTGATTCTGATACAAGACACCTATCTTCTTTCCATTGATTCGGAGTATATATTCTCCAAAGATTGGTTCAGCGGAGACATTAATTATACTTCGTGTCTGTTTCTCTATAAAATCCGCATATTTTTTTGTCGTCATACCATTTTTATTTGTGGGTTGCTAATGTCCGGCAGCGTTCCGCCTATTCAGTCAGTTCGCCGTTTGTTCGCAAGATTATTCAATTCCTCTAAAGCAACAACATATTGAGGACAGCTTGTTTCAATACTGCCATCTATTTCCTTATGTGTAGCTTTTATATGTTCGTCTTTATCTATTTCAAAATAGAAAAGCTGGGCATCAGGATTAATGAAATAGCCATATTGATTATCAAACTCATCTTCATAATAATTTATTAGAAGGCCGTGCTCTACATCCAAATTGCAACTTTGTAGCAACACTTTCAAATCAATCCATTCTTCTTTCAGCAGATGAGTTAATTCGACAATTTCGTCTCTGTATAATTGGAACTCTTCTTGATTCATATTATTATTGTTTGAATGTTGATAATGGATCATATCTTGCCCTGTCAAACGGAGCAGCTACATGTTACAGACCAGTTTAAGAACATTGCCAGAAGCCTGCGATAATTTCACCGGTTACATTGTGCTTATACAAATACAAAGCACCATACGCAAATACACAGTGCATACCATCCCTATAGCCTTCTTCGTCTATCTGCAAATAGAATGAATATCCGTCTTTTTCCAATTCCTCATAATAGTAATCTTTCCACTGAATAAAACGTGGTTCACCACCTACTTTGATAAATTGAAAATCACTGTCTTGTGGATAATAATAAACGCTGATAGAATTGATAGATAATTTTTTGATGCTTTTTTCTGAACGAGAACCCATTTCTGAATACTCATGTTCAATGACTTTTACAGCTATAGATGGATAAATATTATCCTGTAATAATGAGTTAAAGTCACCATGTATAAAAATAGACAGCATCCTGTTTTCTTTCTCCGGATGCACCAATGTTGCATAAAACAAATATCCGTCAGGAATACTGTTCTCTACTATCTGTGGAGGATTTCCTCCGATTCTTCCCTTTACGTTAGCGTCAAAAGGAATACATTTGGCATATTGTTCGTTCATATTTCTTTGTTTTAATTATTATCGGTAATGTCTGTAAATAATGAAATGAATGTCATTCCGTTTCCTCTGTTCCCTTTTTTCGTCTCGGTCCTTTGGTCCGGCCCCTGTTCAAATCGACATTGTATTTGTTCAGTATGCGGAATATCGAGCTCCTGCTGCTGAATCCGCTTACGCTGGCAATGTCGTCGATGGAATAGCCGTTGTTATACATGTCCACGATGGTCCTTTCCCTCTCAGTCCTGGATAAAGTTTTCTCCGTCTTGGCCGGCGACTTGATATTCTTCTGGAACATCATGATATGGCTGGAAGACTTCCGCAGTGCGGCTATTTCTTCCGGGAGGGCTCCGACCATTTCGAGAACCTCTGCCGCCGTAGTCTCCTTGAACAGCTCGTTACGGCTGTCAATCCTGTCATGGATGGAAATCAGGCGCACGACCTTGATCCTGCACATCTCTATGCAGACGGCAAGCTCACGCACCCCGCGAACCGCGTTGCTGAACTTCGATACCACAAGCTCGTCGCCCCGGTCAAGGGCATTCATGAGCTGTTTCCATTGCGGACGCATCAGTTCATGGTCAGTCTCTTCCTCTATCACCTGTACACAGCCGAAATTCAGCATCCACTCCTTATCGGCCTCGTATGAGTCATAGTGATTAGCCTTGAATATGTATCCTACTTTTGCCATTTTCTTGCACTTAAAATGATAACTGATACAAAGGTAATATTTTTATTTGTTTGAAATCATACTCTGCCGTATTTATTCAAAAAATCATATCCGGACCCTACTTTTTCTTTCACTTGTTTTCATTGTAAATCATACTGTTGAATATGAAGAAAAATAATTGTCAAATTCTCGTTTTACATGGCGTTTTATGGCAAATATTATATAGTTTTGTGTCGTTTTAATATGAAAATACAATATGGAATTAACAAAATCATATTCAAAATCAAGGTCGCTTCTGGCCGGATTGGTTGCCGCTTCAGTAGCCATATCCCTGTCCGTTTCTTGCAGCGGCGGGAGTGGCAGTGCGGAGCCGCCAATGAAAGATGACCCGGTCGGAACATACGGCAGGTTCCTGAGTGAAATCAGAGGCATGGACACCCTTTCGTCGGAAGAGCTGGCCGGATATGTCAACCGCTGGCAGTCCCTCAAGGATTCCGTCTTTTTCTATGCGGCGCAGGACACTTCCGGCAATCCACATTCCGACCTGTACGGCAAATGCGGCGAGATTCACGATTCGCTCCGCACGGAGTTCGTCCGTCTGGCCCGGTCAGGAACCCGTTCCTATCAGGACGTGTTCACGCTCATGGAAAGGACTTCTCCCTATTGCGGCGACAAGGAACTGACGGATGCGGCAGACAGTATAAGACCGTTCTTCGGTTCTCTTGACAGTATCCCGCCCCTTGCCGTTGACGGCGACGGCATTCGTTCGGCGTACCGCCGGTTGCTTGCCGGGACATTGCAGGGCGGAATACATAGTCTTACCGGCCTGAAAACATTCATCAGGGACGAGGATGTCATGTTCCGCACCTTTCTTGCGCACCTTGACGGTCTGGCCGGAGAGGATATGTCGGACCTGACAAAAGACACGGAACGGTGCTGCTCGCTGGTTTTCCTCGCTGCGGAGAACAAGGAGATTTCCTACCGGGATGCGATGATATACATGGCCATGCGCACCAACCGCCGGATTATACAGAATGCGGTCGCCTGCCTCGATGACATCCGCGAGGGCAAGGTGAAATCCAGGGCGCAGGCGTTCGGATATGCGTGCATGATACTGCAGCCCTACATCTCGATGGACGGCATCTGCACGGTTCTGCTCTCCGCCCGGGAAAAGGAGGAACTGCGCGGCATCTCACAACAGATGCCTGGGGCCTTTGCCGGACTGGGAGAAATCCTGCAGTCCGACAATGACGGGCTGGCGGAACTGCCCGGCACGCTGATGGGGATATATATCCGGACATTATAAACGAAATACAAAACAGACATGACTATGCTACGACATTTCCTGAACGATTTCCTTTCTTTCGTCCCGTTGCAGCTGCCGCAACTCCTTGATGTGACGACAATGGAGGAGCCGCAGTTCTATGGCGACTATGTACTGCTCACATTTCCTCTGCACGACACCTACGAGCTGGAAGAGGTAATGGACATGTTCGAGGACGACATGGAACTGATTACACTGTACCACCATATCCCGATGCCGACGGAGCAGTACGGGCACAGCACCTGTGCATACTCCAATCCCGCATTCGGGCAGATGTTCAAGATGAACGCCAAGACCGATGCCGACGGCATGGTCAGCTGCGTATTCGCCACCATCTACGATTCGATGGACCTGATGTACGGAGACCTTTGCCTCGATCTCGAACTGCATTCCAGAAGCGGGGCGTTGAAGTACAGCAGGAGCAAGGAAGAAGTTCTGATGGATTTTATGTAATTCAGGCTTATGCGAAACACACTGTACCGACAGATGGTTTACTGGATCAATGCGCACAGGACATGGATTGAAGTGGCCGATGACAGCCTCTTCAGGGAACACGTCATCGCAAGAAGCGACAGGACGGACTACCTCGTTTCCCGCACGCTGGTGCTGCGGGCATTCAGGCCGCACGGAGAGTGCGCCGAGGGCACCGTATGGCACATTCCCGAACATGATTTGGACAGGGCGTTGGCCACACTGCGCAAGCAGGACAGGCAGTTCCGCCAGCGGATCAAGAAAGCCGCCATGTACCTTACCGCCAAGGATGCGGAATCCATTATACAACTGGCCACGCACGGCATTGTCCGGTTGGAACTGCTCGAACAGCCCATACACATGACTTCAAAACCATACCGCTTATGATTTGTCTTTTATTACAGTTCGTATTCCTTGCGCTGCCTGTCTTTCTGCCGATGGCGTTGTACAGGAGCCGCCGTCCCTTCATGGCAGCATTCTACCGCGCCATGACAGGCAATGCCCGGGCCCGCAAGCTCTACACGCAGGTGCTCGTGGTCCTGCTGCTCCTTTTCCACTATGTCTATACGACCGGACACCCCGGACAGTTCGGCACGGTATTGTCTGCCATCGTATGTGCCGCCATGTTCTCCGCCGGGAGGACGGACAGATGGCTCCGCAAGCTGCTCGACCGTCCGAAGGCATTTGTCGCCTGCGGCGGCTTCGCACTGGCAGTATGTGCCGTGCCGCAGTTGTTCACCCTGTCCGTCACCGTCTCATATATCCTTCTGGCTGCCCTGTTCTATCCCTCCGGCAGAGTCCTGACCGAATGGGAGGACCGGGACAGGAGACTTTACCTGTCGGAACATCCGGATGAGATGTCCGACATCTACCACTGCAATCATCACGCGAGGCTGCCATGATAATGCGGACAGAAGCGGCCTTATCTTATCCGCACAATAGTCAATCACAAAAAACAGAATGAAGATGAAGAATAAAGAAGAAATGACCGCAACCATATCGGCAAGTATCGGCCTGTTCGACTTCCTCAAGGAAAAGGTCGGTGAACGCAAGACAAGGACGGAAGCCTATTGCGACCTGTTGGACAAGTCGCTGGCAGGCTTTGTTTCCCCTTTTTTAAGAAATCAGGATTTCGAGCTCCGGCCGAGTCAGTGCCATGTGACCGTTTCAGACCTCGCAACCGAATGGCGGTGGCACAGGGCCACTGTCCGTTCCTTTCTGGATACGCTGGAATCATTCGGACAGCTGGAAAGGACGAAACTGCCGAAAAGCATGGTCATCACCATGCACCTGCATGATGGCAGCCATGCCGTACCTGATATTGTACAGAGAACCGCAGGCATTGTCCGACAGTTGAACGGAATCCTGTCCGGATGGATAAACGGCAGCATCATTTCCGATGATGCCGGTATTGCCTGCGGGCAGGTTGTACACAAGGCCATCACCGATGCCGGACTCAAGGATGAACTGCCGGAAGACGACTGCCGTGTCACCTTGCAGAAGTTGCCGGAGAGGATGGACGCGCGGGTGCTGGAAATCCGAACCGTCGCCGTGGAGTGCATCGTCCTTGCCGCCCTTCGGAAAGTGTTGCGCCGGTCGAAGCCGGAAGAAAGCATGAAGCTCATGCAATACTTCTGTTTTGATCTGGGAGCAAGCTGGCCGTCATTCATTGACCTGTCAAAGACCCTTGCAGAGCAAATTCTGAACTTAGGGAAGGAAAAGGACATCGACCACGACCATCAGCTGCTCCTTGACGACCTTCACGACCCGTTCCTGTCGGCTGCGGCGAAAGCCCTGGAGAAATCCGCAGGTGCGGACTGCCGAACCCCATTGTATAACCACGGATAATCCGTCCAGCAACCGGCGTAGCCGTCCTGCCATTTATAGCAGGCATCCGGGCTTGCCCGTCTGCCACCAAACAAAGGGATGGGTAGCCTAATACCCCATTTTAGTGAAAACAACATCCAAACAAAGGAAGAAAAGTCAAACAAAAGAAAGATAAATACATTGATTATAAGTCTTTTAATGAAATATAGCTATTTCGTCAAAATTTCATAATATCTCATTAGTGTGACATTTTTTTGTGACATTTTTTGGATGGATTTTCTATCTTTGCAGCGTAATCATCCAATCATCTGTTATGGCAAAGGCGACACTCTCACTCTCGAAGAAAGCGAATGCACACGGCGAGCATCCCATACTGGTACGACTTGACATCACACGCACCAACCGTCCGCAGTTCAAGTCCAACATTACCGTCCTGCCGGAGTATTTTGCCGATGGCGAAATCAAGATACCGATGCGCGGCAAGCTCAATGCGGCGTTCCGTGACGAACTGCTGAAAAAGAAGACGGACATCGAGGCGTTCATCGCTTCGCTACAGGCCATTGCCATGTCCTTGCCGGAGGGAACACGCACACGCAAGGACATCCTTGATGTGTACGAGGTGGTGAGATCGGTCAATCCTGCCGAAATCAGCCGAACGACTATTGTCGCCAAGAAAAAGGAACAGGCCGCAGCCAATGCCGAACTCGTCCGCCAGTTACAGGAGGTGCGCAGACCGGGACTGCTTGAGTTTGTCCGCAAAAGGCTGGAGGGCATGAGGAACGGAACAATCAAACGCAAGGGTAACAACTACACGAAAGAGACCCTGCACACTTATACGGGTTTCGCCAATATACTTGAAAACTTCGTCAAACTGCATCCTTTCGAGTGGGAAGACATAAACGAGCGGCTGATAGACGAGTTTGTCCTTTATATGGAGGAATACGGCTATATGAAGAAAACCATAAACAAGAACCTCGCCGTATTCTCCGCCATGCTCAACACCGCTTTCAAGGAGGGCTACCGTTTCAAGGCATCGGTACTTGACCACTTTCCGAAACTCCATGTGACCCGTGAAGACAAGGTGGTGGAAATCTATCTGACAGAGGAGGAACTGCAGGCACTCTATGAGATGCCGCTAAGCGGAAAGGAAGACAAGGCCCGTGATGTGTTCCTCGTCGGCTGCTACACAAGCCAACGCTTTTCAGACTATTCCCATATCACGGAGCGTAATGTGAGTTTCCATGACGGGGTGGGTATTATCACGCTGACACAGCAGAAGACCGGGACGGAAGTCACCATTCCCATACTCAACGACAACCTTATCCGAATCTTCGAGAAATATGATTACAACCTGCCATACATCCACAACAATGACTTGAATGAAATAATCAAAATCATTCTTGAAAAGCTCTCCGAATCAGTACCGAGCCTGAAGCAGGAGATGGCGACCAAAATCACGCTTGTAAGCCAAAGAATGGAGGAACAGAACAAGGTACAGTTCAAGCGCAACGAACACGGCGAAGCCCTTGTGCCAAGATACAGGCTCGCCACCACGCACACGGCACGGCGGACGGGCATCACCCTCATGTACCTGAGCAAGCTGCTCGACAGCCACGAAATGATGTCCATAAGCGGACATAAGACGGAAAGCGTATTCAACGATTACATCAAAATCAGCGGTATCGAACTGGCAACAAGCATCGCCAAGAAAGTGGCAAAGGCAAAGCAGGAGGCTGAAGTGAAATCCATGCTCATGGAGCAGTTGGGGCAAATGTCGGCAGAACAGCTCGCCGCCTTGCTGGAACAATCGAAGACCGGAACAAATGACTGACCCTTATATCCCTATTGAACATATGAAAGAGAACATCGAAGACATAAATGCCGATATAGAATTGCAGTATGGCCAGCGGAACATGGAGCGCAACATCGCCTATATCCTCTCACTTGTAGAAGCCCGCCTCAAGGAGGACGGAGAACTGGATGACGAGATTCCCGTGCCGTCGGTCGAAGCGGCCGCCAAGACCATCATACTGCTCATAGACCGCCCCGAATTGCCGTGGGAGACCATCTGCAGGGAGAAGCGTGTCAAGCATGTCGTGGAATACCTTTTTATCCGGGCACGCAACCATCCTGATGAAGTGCATAACTTTGTGGATTCCCTCCTGAGGAAATACCTGCCGGAGGTACCGCCACAGATGATACGGACATATCTGAATGCATGGAAACAGATAGCCGGACAGCAGAAGCCTTCCGGATTTACGGATGAAATCCTTTACCCGGAACATTCGGAGAAAATTCTCGACACCCTGCATTTCCTGCTGCAAGGCGAGGTCGGCAGAGGTGCGGCACTTGTCATGGTGTGCGCAAGGGATGAGGGGCTTGTGAGGAACATCGCCCATGCCAAAATCGTTACCGAGTTCCGTCATGTGACGAAGACCGCCTACAACAATTACCTGCACGAGCGTTTTACCGACAAGGAAAAGAAAAACATCATCGGAACACTGCGGACTAAAATCGGTTATACCAAAGAGAATGACGGGCGCATCGTCTTCCTGTCCGGTAAGCCAAGCCGGAAGAGCGTGTTCGTGCAGTTATGGCGGATGATAAAATCATTGGCCGAATAATTTCATTTCCCCTCTTTTCGCAGATTACTGGCCTGCTCCCGGACTATCGGAGGCAGGTCTTTTTATAGGTTTATCCCTGTCTAATCTGTTAAATCCGTTCACAAAAATGTTTTCCGGTGTCCGGCAGTTAATGACAACCCGAAATATTCCGTAATCGTTTCAAAGCGTTCTAATTTCGCAGTGCGAATCCGCCGAAGACCTCACTCCGGCGGTGCAGCCCGGGCAGGTGCGAGGCGAATGTCTTGCCGTGAGGGTCGCAAGAAAACCTGCCCTTACCATGATGAAATCTTCAAATGAACTGGAATCACGACAGCCCGAGACCATAGTCATCACTTCTGTCGATACACTGAAGTCCGCCTTTCAACAATGGGCGGAGGAACAGGCACGCTGTGCCGCCGCTAAGGATGCTATGCTTGACGAGGCGGCTGTCCGTCACAGGCTCGGCAAAAGCCATGCGACACTATGGAGGTGGAACAAGTCCGGCTACCTGACCTGCCACAAGGTCGGCGGAAAGAACTGCTACCGTCTGACGGACATCGAACGAATAGAGGGAGGGAATAAAAAATGAACATCGAACAACTGACGGACATCATCGCACGGCATGACCCTCTTTTAGCTGATGCGGTCGGCAAAATGGTCGGCTACATTCAGGACAGGTGGGCAGCACCGTACCCATCAAAGGAACAGACGGAAGCGGTCAATGCCTACCTCCGTTCTGTCCATGCGGACGGTGACGGCAAGATGAGCGAGAACAACATCGCCCACCGCAGGATTGCCACGCAGAAGATAACCATCAGCGCCATCCGGGTGCTTGACCATGACCAACTCAACCGCTTGCAGGATGTGCTGAACCACATCGCAGCGGACAGGGAATATCACATGCCGGAACAAGGGTATAGCATGGGCATGTAGCTGACCAGTGTAACACCTATAAATATCATATACTATGTGCAAGAACGAACAGAGCATACATTACTGCACCATCCTTTCCGCCGGGCAGTGGGATTTCCTTTTGGACGGCAAAGCCGCCATCGACAGGCAGAAGTGCCTGCACAGACTTATGACCGCAGCCGTGCGGACAAAGACCGCCCTCCGTATCAAGGGCGTTGAGATTGAGTTGGAGGTGGGAGAAGTCGCAGCTTCCGATGTGGAACTGGCGGAATACATGGACTGCAACCGCAAGACCATCGGGAAGCTCATCAACAGCTTCAACAGGCTCGGTATGCTGACCACCCGAACTAACAACCGCACTTCCGTACACACCCTGCATTTCCTGACGGGGTGGTATGTGGATGGTGTCCTGCTGACCAATCCCCACTATGTCAAGCCTGCGGCTGTTTCCAAAGGACAGACAGACGGAGTGCGGACACCATACTCTAATGATATGCCGTTGGAGAATAAACCGTGTACCGTGCCGGACGGTTGTCAATGCCCAAGGCAGGATGCGGACAGCACGGCAGGCGGAGCAGCCGCCCTTTCTTCTTCCCTATGTTCGCCTGTAGTTTCCGACAGGTCGGATGACAGAGCGGATGCGGAGGACGAAGCCGACAATTCCCATGTCAAAGACAACGGGCAGCATGGCAATAACCCCGTAGAAAGCCTGAAAGAAGCGCAGGACGGCACGAATGGCGGCGTGGATGACCCCGACATAGCCGGGAGGAACTGACGGGCGCACAGCGCAGGATTTCAGCGGTACTCCGTTGGCGTGGCGTGACTGACTGGGCTTGCCCAGATATAGCCCACTATAACTTCTCCGCTGTGCTCCGAAGTTGTGGGCTCTCCCGAGGGGCTTATGGCTCTGCCCTAAGAACCCGGCAAGGACTTTCAGCCCTATGCAACCCGACCAAAGAGTGACCCCCTCTTTGGAAACTCCGCTTAGTGGCTTCCACCCCTAAGAACCCAGAGCAGGAAGTGACCCTCTCCCTGCACCCTCCGATTAAAGCTCTGCCCTAATAACCCGAAGTGAAACCCAAAATACAGACAAGCCTATGGCACAGAAGACATCCATCAACATCAAGCCGTGCAACATCGGCAGCAGCGAAGCGCACAACAGGCGGACAGCGGAATACCTCGCCAATATCCGCAAGGAGAAGTTCTACATCCGTACCGACCTCATGGCAGGAAACGAGACATGGGTATCACCTGATTTCGGCGAAGCCACGCTCACCGACCGCTACAATCAGATAGCCGCAATGGTCAAGGAAAAGACAGGCCGGGCGATGCAGACCAAAGACCGTGAACGGGTGAACAAGAAGACGGGCAAGGTGACCATCGTCCGTGGCAGCACTCCGCTCAAGGAGGGCGTGGTTGTCATCAAGGACGACACCACGATGGAGCAGTTGCAGCGTTTCTGTGAGGTGTGCAGGGAGCGCTGGGGTGTCACAGCACTGCAAGTGTTCATCCACCGTGACGAAGGACATTACGGAATACCCGGCGACAATGCCACATGGAAGCCCAACCTTCACGCCCACATCGTGTGGGACTGGATGAACCACGACACGGGCAAGTCCTGCAAGCTGAAAGAGCAGGACATGAGCGAGATGCAGACCGTTTTGGCTGAGTGTCTGGAAATGGAAAGGGGCACCTCAAAGGAGGTGACGGGCAAGGAACATCTGGAACGCACGGACTTCATCATCGCCAAACAGAAGCAGGAAGCGGAACAGGCGAAAGCCGCAAGGAAAGCCGCCATCGCCGCCAAGGAGGAAGCCGAAGCGGAACTCATTTTTGTAGAGAACGAGAACAAGGCGAAAGAGCAGTACCGTCTTTCCCTCGACAGAGAGATTGCCGAAAGGGAGCAGCAGCTCAAAGACGAGCGCAAGGCGAAAGTGGACAGCATACTTGACAGCGTCGGCAGTCTTGTGGGAGTCGGCAAGTCTGCTGCGGTCGGAAAGGAAAACGCCAAGCTGAAAGCCGAGAACGAGCGCATCAGAAAAGCCTTTGCCGAAGCCGTAAAGGACAAGGCGGAGGAACGGACAAAGGCATTGACAGCAGAAAAGCAGAAAACCGAAGCGGAGCGTGACAGGGCTTTGGTGCAAAGCCGCTCTCTTAGCATGGAAAGAGACAAGGTGGTACGGCGGCTTCAGGAACAAAAGGACAGCGAGCAGCAGCGCATCAGCCAAGCGGTAATTCAAGCCACGGCGGAGAAAGACAAGGCCATCCGCCTGTTGCAGAGTGCGCTGAAAGCGAGCAGGCATATCCTAAGCCTGTTTGCGGATATGCTCTACAAGGCAAGCGAGGTTTTCAGGCGAGCCATAGATGCGATTATCCATTTCGGGACGGAACAGCACAAGTCATTCTTCGCCCCGTCCGAAGCCGCCGACATCAAAAGTGTGATGCAGGAGTACGGGGAAACGACCGAACAGCAGAATATGGTCGGCGCATGGCTCTGTGACTATGCGGAGAGCCGACAGCCTTTTGACGAAATAAAACATCGCCATACACTCAAGGAGGTTGGCGATGTGGCGGAGGGTCTGTATGATTGGAAAATTGAGAGAGGTCGAGATGGAGTCAATTTGTAACCATTTAATTTAATTCATAAATCCAACATTGCTTATAGGTCAATATCATAGCTTTTGCCATAATATAGTAAGAAATCTCAGAATGGGTATATTAGCGTATTGGATTCCCATTCTTCAAGCGTCGTTCTCGCGGTGAGAGAATGTATGTCTTCCCTTTGTGCGATTTCCTTGAGTATGGGAACCGCAATATCTGGAGATGTTTGCAGTAAGCCAAAGGCTGCAAACATTCTAACCCCTACATTGGAATCAGACAACAATGCCTCCAATTCACTCACTCGTCCTAATCCCTTGAGGTATTTAATAATTTTAATAACTTGTTTAAAGGCTTTATTGCCCTTTCTATAATCGCCATTCTCTGTTGCGGCAACCTGAGCAGCCGCTAAAGTCTTAAAAGTGGATAATACTTTGCTAATATCATCAGTTTGTTTCATTATTCCGCTGCTATTCATATGTTTTTTGGAGAAATATCTGTTTATGATTGATTTCTTAATACTCTTTCTTCTTTTTATCGAACGGATATTCATCGTTCCATGAATTTTCTTTTATAGTATAGATGTAGTTTCTATCTTCAAAGACTTCATCGCTAATTTGATGAAAAGTAGCGGCGTTAATGTCATTTAGTTGCTTCCTGTCAAAGAATACATACTGTTTGTCGGTTGCAATACGCCCGTAAAAATAGAACGTGGCATTTTCTACATCTAATGAGTCTTTGAGGAAAGGTTCTCCATTCAAGAAGAGCATATCATTAACTAAATATTTGCCGACACCGATTTCCTCAAAACGTTTAATATCTATATTCCGAACGATTACAGAATCACCATAAATAACATTTCTGCCATTGCGGAAATATTGATACCCCGGCTCAACAGGATGTTGCAAGGAATCTATACGCTGTAGTTCCCACTGTCCTGTTTTAGAATTAGGTACAGTCTGATAGACATAGTTCTTGTCTATAAACCAATCCTCGCCTATAATCCTAAAACTGTTTCTATCGACATCAGTTCTCTTATCATTGTAGTAAACGTAATTTTTGTCTCGTATCCACTCATCCGACCTGCGGCCAAGACGATACACGAAATATTCGGCAGTTTCAGCATCTATGCTGCTATGGGAAGGTCTTATGAATGAACTGCTGCTGGAGAAATCGCGGATATAGACATTGTTTTTATCACACGCAACTCCGTTGGCATTGATATGGAATGTTTTGGCATCTACGTTTTCTATCAACTTGCTTCCAAACCAGACATGTGTTGCATCCTTTGCCAAGTTGTCATCTAATACCATAAATGTTGCCTTGTCCACGTCTTTGAGGTATCCCCAATTACCGTAATTGATCAGGTTTAGCGAATGTTCAACAGAGATATAGTATATGCCTCTGATATTTTGATAGTAGGTATAATAATCACTGTTAACTTTATGACCTCTGGGTATAGGGAAGCCAAAAGACAACAATGCAAAAACATATAGGCCAATTATAGAAGCTGTGATAATTGCTATTTTGGAATACCTTTTCATTATATATTTCCTATTTTGAAATCCGATAACAAAATTACAAAAAAAGTACCGTTTATCAGTCATTTATGGACGGTACTTTTTTGTTTCTCAATGCAATATCCGATTACAGTTTCATCCCCCTGCTTTTCCTTTGCGGCTGTATGGGACAGCGAATGTTCTGCCTTAATTTGTTGAACTGTTCCTTGAACCATTCGCCAATCGGTTGCCAGCCATGCATTGCGGTATTCTGTTAGGGATTTCTGCGTATAATCTTCATTATCCCATTCCACACCGCAACATGGACAGATATCGTATGTCGGAGTCTTTCCATCAACACCCCACGGATTGTAATTGCCAAGTGGATATCCACAAATAGGGCAGAAATTATTTATATCTGTTCTTTTATCAGCTTGTTCCATAATACCCATAATATTATTTACAAAAACATCACAGCAACAATCAAAGTCAGCAGAAAACCCAAACCGCATATATTATTTATCACTTCACTTTCCATCCACAAATCATGGTACGAGCGTTTGCGCCCTATCACCTTGAAGAAAATATAACGCACGGCGGCTCCTATATAACGAAAGAAGTCCATGACAAAATTGAACACGTACAATATGCCGAAAAATATAAGGTATATGAATTTCATCGCTTACCTCCTTTCCGCACTTCAGGATATGCCCAAAGTAGCAATGAAAATAAAAACACGATGAAATAGAACACGACATACCTTTTGTTAAGTTCCCTTTCCCAGAATATGGTATCGTTCTTTGCGTCGTAGTAATACGCTAATTTTTCAACGTTCTCGGTCTTACGTTTGGAATAGGGTATAGGTATGCCTGTATAATATTCTTTGCCGTTATATGCTATTTTAACGGATGAACCAAGCTTTCTATAATTTACTTCCAATATAGAAAAATTTGTAATCGGAGTTTGGGATGCCACAATGCTTGCCCTATGTTGATACAGCCCAAAAACATATATTGCCAACCCTAACAGAGCAATGTTTATTGCCGAAACAATAGGAAGCCATTTGTTAAATCTCATCGTTTGCCTCCGTTCCTCCAATCTTATAATCAAATCTGTCAAACAAGACCCTCTTTCCGGCGTAATTACCCAAAATGTAGCTGAGAGTGACGCTAATCCATAAAGGAATACCGCAAGTGTATTCTACAGAATCAGTCATATTGATAATACATTGATTGTCCGTGGCAATTTTTAGCAAATCCGAAAAAGTAAATTTAGGAGGCAAATTCTTCTGAATTTTCTCAAAGTCTTGAATTGCTTCTTTATGAAGACCTTCCGGTATGGCATAAGAAACCAGTTCCCAACTCCTTTTTTCTTGGGGAGTTTTCAAGAATCTGACAAACGAGGCATATTCTTTGGGAATATCCTTGATGCTCCTTTTTAACACCTTCTCGTATTTCGCACACATCGGACTGCAATAGTCCGCCTCGGAAATCTTACATCTGTTCCGTTTTATTGGATGCCCGTCATAATCGCAGAACAGTCTGTATTGAACTATAGAACGGTTATAGTCGCCTATCTTCTTATTTTGAGGGATACGGTCATATTCCTCAAAATAAAAATCATATACTTTGTCAAGAATGGCCAAGCCCTCAATGGCACAAAACCATTCGCCTTCTTTTATCCGGCTATTTGATTCCATAACTTATCATTTAATGGCATTTCAAAGATAGCGAAAAGAAATAACCTAATCAATTATTAGACTATTCTTTCCCCGTTAGGTTTAAGCAAATTAACTCTTATTGTTGATGTCCTTTTCTGTTTTGAGGCGACATAACATTTTTTCGTATAGACATATTATAGTTGTAGCAAAACATTTTATGTTCATTTATAGATTAAAGTTTGTACCCTTATTGGCTCATATCTAATCTACTCAAGGCATTTACTTTCAAGAATATTCAATAATTCCCCCGACAACTGATATAGCTTAATTGAAATTCGCCCATTGACAGAGTATAAACCAGACTATTTCTGTAATATTTGGAATTACTATTGGTCGTTGCTTCATCTAAAAGTGTGACATTATAGTGACATTTTTAGAATTAACCTTATTTTCTCAATGTCTAAAATTCATATTTATATTGTTGAAATACAATAATATACAACAGAACATAATGTTATTGTTTGTCAGTAGCCTAATACCCCAAATGACTTCCGTCATTGGGAGAGGTGCCAGGCGGA
Source organism: Bacteroides sp. ET71 (assembly GCF_023336905.1). Taxonomy (GTDB): domain Bacteria; phylum Bacteroidota; class Bacteroidia; order Bacteroidales; family Bacteroidaceae; genus Bacteroides. The sequence continues at coordinate 47,038 of NZ_JAMBLS010000013.1, read as the reverse complement.
CAGCAAGCTGGGCACAACGGATTGTCCGATATAATAAACAGATAACATGGCAGAAAAAGCGAAACAGGTAATGGATATAAAACCATCCGCAGGTATCTCCACATCCCAAAGCGATGAGCACCAACGGAGGTGGACGGAGAAAGGATGGGAACATGCCATAGGCAAAGGGAATTATGATCCGACCAGAGAACACTTGAATTTTGAAATTGTCAAGGGCGGTAAGGTGCGCCCTGTGGACAAGACAAAGAGCATCCCTGAACGGATGGCGGAAAACCTGCATAGTCGTGGCATTCGAGACAAGAATGAAGGACTGGCGGAACCAAAGTATCGTACAATCGCAAACTTTCTCTTTGGCGGTTCGCAGCTTCGTATGCGTGAATTGGCTTTCGGGAATCAAAATGTGGATTTTAACAAAGGTGCAGACAATTCATCAGTCAAAAGAAAACCGGAAATTGAAAGATGGGCACAGGACATTTATGCGTTTGTATCCAGCAAATTCGGTGAGGAGAATATTATAGGCTTCTATGTACATCTGGATGAGTTGAACCCTCATATACACTGCACCCTTCTGCCAATCAAGGACGGTAAGTTTGCATACAAAGAAATCTTTTCCGGAAAGGATAAGTTTGAAGGGAGCAAACGCTTTCGTGAGCTTCACAGCGAATTGGCTGCAATAAACCGTAAGTGGGAACTTCGGCGTGGTACCAGCATCGCCGAGTCCGGCGCTCGTCACAGAACGACCGAGGAATACCGCCGTATGCTGTCGGAGGAATGTACGACCATCGAGGAGCAGATTGCCCGTCATAAGGAAGTCCTTTCGGACCTCCGGTCGGACATCAGGCTGGCAGAACGCAGGGTCAAGGGATTGACCTCTATGGTGGAAAATCTCCAGAAGAAGCAGGCGGAGAAGGAAGCAAGGCTCGCTGTTCTTGAAGACGAACTGAAAGAGCACAAGGGCGATGCCGATGTCATATCCGCCGAGACGGACAAGCTGAAAAAGGAGCTTGCCTATATCCAGCTTAAACTGGCAGACAAACAGGATAAGCTGAAGCTGGCTGACCGGCAGCTGTCCGACCTCAAAGAGAACATGGATGCCATTCAGGAGAGGACGGAACATCTCAAGGAAGAAGCCTACAAATACTCCCGTGATGTCCATTCCAAAGTGGACAGTCTGCTCAAGGACGCGATGCTGGAGAATATGGTGAATGAGTTCCGTGACCTTTCGGCACGGATGACCGGCCCGGAACGGCAGATGTTTGACGGCACTCTTGTACAGTCCATAGCGGAACAAGGGAAAGAGGTCATGCACTGCGCCACCCTGCTGTTCCTGGGCATGGTCGATGATGCCACCACCTTTGCCGAAACACATGGCGGAGGCGGAAGCAAGAGCGACCTCAAATGGGGACGGGACGAAGACGAGGACAACCGTGCATGGGCTCTCCGCTGCATGAGGATGGCAAGTCGCATGATGAAGCCTGCAATCGGCAGGAAGCCCAAGCGTTGACCGGCATCCCTGACCCATAAATCAAAAGAATCAACCAATAAAGTATCAGATTATGACGAAACATATCATTTTGTTCTTTGCGGCACTTTGTTCGCTGCACAACCATGCGAATGCTGCACCGTCGGACAGCGATACTGTCCGATATGAAAGTTTCAGTAATGGCATTGAAATGCTACGCCCGATGCAGCCCTCTTATCTTGACGGAGTGGTAGTCCCGACACGCAAAAGCGGCAACTGGTTTGTCAGCCTGTCCGGAGGGGCATCGGCGTTTCTCGGCACGCCGCTCGGCTGTGAAGACCTTTTCGGAAGACTCAAGCCTTCGTACACTATAGGTGTGGGCAAATGGTTCACACCGTCGGTCGGCGTCCGTGTCAATTACAGCGGGCTGCATTTCAAGAACAGTCAACTGTCCACACAGGAATATCATTATGTCCATGCGGATCTGATGTGGAATCTGCTCGGAAACAGGTATGCAAAACAGGACGAGGTTCGCTGGAGGCTTTCCCCGTATGCGGGTCTCGGACTGCTGCACAATGCGGACAACGGACACAACCCTCTTGCCATATCATACGGCATACAGGGCCAGTACCGCATATCCAGGAGAGTAAGCGTCCTGATGGAACTTTCCGGGACGACCACATTCCAGGACTTCGACGGATACGGAAAAGCGAACCGTCTCGGAGACCACATGCTCTCGCTGACGGCGGGATTCTCTTTCAGCATCGGCAAGGTCGGCTGGAAACGTGCTGTTGACCATCGCCCGTATGAACGGCGCAACGAGTGGCTGACCGGCTATGCGAACGCCTTGGCTGAACGGAACAGGCAATATGCCGGAAAGCTGGACAAGGAAAGAAGGACTTTGGACGAGCTGAAGAAGGTTCTCGAAATCGAAGGACTGCTTGATACTTACGGACACCTGTTTGAAGACATGGAAGCCGATGACAGGAGGTTTCCCATAAACAATTACAGCGGACTGAACTCCCTCCGAGCCCGGTTGAAGAACCGTCATTGGGACGGCAATTCGTCTCTTGCAACAGAAACGGGTACAGATAGTATTCAAGGCATGAATACGGACAGCATCAGCAAAGCGGGAACGGACAGCCTGCCCGGAAAATGGAACGCGGCAATCAACCGCCCGGACACTGTTTCTGCGGCCGGTTATTTCGCCCTCATGCAGCATGGAGACGAATGTATAGGTTCTCCGGTCTATTTCTTCTTCGACCTTAATGCAGCCCGCCTTACGGACTCTCTGCAAAAGGTCAATCTTGATGCGATCGCTCATGTGGCCATGAAATACGGACTGTCCGTGAAAGTCACTGGAGCGGCGGACAGTGCGACAGGCACAGCTTCCATCAACAACACGCTGAGCACAGCCAGAGCCGATTATATTGCCGGCGAACTCATCAAGCGGGGCTTACCGGCAGAAAGCATTACCAGGATATACGAAGGCGGCATCGCCGACTATGTTCCTGACGAGGCCAACCGGCACACGAAAGTGGAACTTCATTTCAGATAAGTCTTTTTGTTCATAATTGAAATATAGTCAATCTATTGGTGAGAGCCTGTCCGTGACGGATCGGCTCTCACTCTTTCTACTGGAATCTACATCTGACGTGTCCTTTCCAACAGGGCAACTTTTTAGGCGTAAGATTTTGCTTTATGTCGATTATTTGATAAGATAAAGTACAAAACTCGGACCGTTTCCTCAATTTACGAGAAACTACTTTATCCGCAATAATACATCAGATAAAGTATAAAGTCGCAGCTTCTTTTTCAGTGATTGTGTTATTTGACAAACTGTATAATACATGAAAGTTGATTTATATTTTGAGACGCCTATTCAAATGGTAATTCAATTTCTGATTCGTCGGGGTTAATATCTTGGAACATAAACTCATACTCAATGTTTCCTATGAATTTAGATACTTTTTCAGCTAATTCAAGAACATCTTCTTTGCTTATATCTTGGAGGTTCCCTTCTTTATCTTTCCCATTCCGATGTACTATATCATGGCGTATGCCTATACATTTCATCAAATCTGATATTACGATTTTTTCTCCCAGATTTATTCCAAGAACGGAATTATAGATATTTTTAACGCGTGGAAGATTATGATATATAATCTCGCGCAAAGTCTTTATTATCCTGGAATCTATATTCTCCAAATGCTTAAAAATATCCGAAACTGCTATCTTTTCATCTTTATAATCCTTGAACCCCTCGACAAATTTTCGTTTTGTATCTTCAGATGACATCACTTTTTGAATTAGACGGTCACTTAAATATGCTTCCATACTGCTAATTACATTCGCATACAAAGTGCGGTATAACAGTTTGCGCGACCTTTCATCCAACACATCAATTTTGTCTAATACTTCAATGGTATCTTTGACATGTTCATCGAAGAATGTCGATTTATACTCCTCGTAGTCATCTTCATTGTCGGGAAATTCTTCTTCTACAGACAGACCATCCTCCACATCCGTAATTTCTCCATCACCACCATAAATTCCGTTGTTTAGAGTTATTTCAAACAGGTGTCCACAATTAGGACATTCATGCTCGTAATCTTCGCTATTACAACTATCGCTATGGTTCTCTGCTGTAAAATCTGGCATGGGAACATACAATGCGTCAGTCTCATTATCATGTCCACATTCCGGACATTTAAATCGTAATACTACGAAATCTGCTATCGGATTAAATTCAAAAGAAGCCATATATAATTTGATATTTTAAAGCACTCCGAAGCCTCCTATTGAAGCTGTAATTTCTGTATTTCATTCAAGTAGAAAAATGCCTCAGTGTTCGTTTTCTTCAGCTTATTGAGTTTTGTTGGCATAGGAGATTGAATGACAGCATCAGCCAACATACTGGATTCTCCAGGATTATAGTGTTTGATTTCCGTTATACCTTTTTCGATAAGTTTTGACAGATAGGCTGCTTTGGCGGCATTGGTTATCGCCCTTTCGATACTATACACCTCGCTGTGTATAAATCCTCTCACCCTTTTGATGCCATCCTGTAGTAATTCAAACTCTTCCGGTCTGTATTGCCCTCTCTGCATAATACAGAATGCAGTATCATAGATGTCGCTTAAAACAGCTTGCAGGTCACTTGCGTCGCCTTTCCTGTATTGTAATTCCGTAGAAGCGAATCTCTGGAATGTTTCTATTGTAACCGTCAGATCGGATATGCTGTCAAACAATGTGGCGATGTCAAACAACTGTTTGCATATTTCCATTGAACAGTTTTTGTCTCCCTTGAAAAATGGAATCCCCGTCGTATGCGGAGCAAAGGCCGTGAGTTTATCACCTAACAAGTCTTCCTTGCTGGGCAGTTTTACCATGACCGGTTCTCCCTGTTGTTTCAGAAAACGGCTCTGGATAGGTGCTTCTATCACATTGACATAATGGGTTTCCTCAAACAATACATCCAACAGGATTTTGTCCTGTTTGCCCCCTGCCGGATAAGACACTTCATAGAAAAACTTGGCATGTTGTTTCGGGACATCCGTGCGGGATATGCGTTGTACCAGTTCCACATTGCCGAACCCGTATTCAGCGGAATATTTTTCAAGATAATCCTCTATCCGGGTTCCGGGAGGGCAGATTATATCAATGTCTATCGAGAGTCGCCGGCTGCTGTCGAAATGGAGCAAGAGAGAAGAGCCGCCTTTGAACAGGAACGGACATCCTGAGCGGACAAGGGCTTCCAACAGGGAGAAGGCCCTGATTGTTTTCTCCACAAGTGCAATATCTCGTATATTATTCTCATTGGCAACGGTTTCTATCCATGCCAGTGTTCTACTTTCCGGATGTATCATATTCTATTTTTATATTTTTCAAGATTCTTTCTACCTTATCTTTTCTATTCCGTCTGGATGCGTAGCGCAAGAGACGGTTTTCATTAATGGAATAACTGGAGAAAGCATTGGCGTATATTGTGTGCAGCTCATTACCTTGCATGAATACCAGTTCCTTGTCGCTTACGGCATCCACCAGCATCTTCTCCATCATAGGTACGGGACATCCGTCAACTTCTGTTACAGGGGCTTCCCTTATCAATGGCCTCACAATGATTGTCTCATCGTTTGTAATATACCTGACACATTCCTGTTTTGTAGGATTGAGAAGAATCGGCAGGTTTATGCCAAGCCCTTGTAACGACTGAAAGACAGCCTCCATTGCCAGTCTTTCCACATCAACAAACATAATCCTGGATGCAGGTACATGCTGCATCAGCGGAGTAAGCGCAGATGATCTCCATATACAGTAATCTATAAACGGATAGCGTTCCCTTATATGATGGTTGAGATTACGTTCTGCTTCATCGGGACTATAAACAAACTCTTTTCTTTGTTCATTCAGAACATGATATGTCCCATGAGAAACTCTTGCAATCTGTTGATTGGCGACCATGCGGTTTAAAATGACAACAAGAGACTTGTCAGACACGCCATTCGTACCTGAGCACAATGCTTTCAGGAGATCACGTCTTGTGAAAAGACCGCCCGTCTTCATTGCATAGTCTAATATTTGATCTGCTATGGTCATCTCAGTTATCTGTATTCCGCTACAAATATATAACAAAATCGGCAAATACAAATGCAATTTGCCAAAATAGTTATATTTATTTCAGAAAAACCTGTCTTTTATAAGAATAACAATAATGGCAAATACTTTATAGATTTGCCATTATTGTTAATGTTTTCTGTCGCAATAATAATCTCTTTGCTCATACTCCGGCTGCCTGTCAGCCCTGTTTTTCCGTGCAAAGGTACTGCGGAGGGCGAATGTCAAGTACCGCCATGCTGACAGGCCTGCGTACCGGATGACAGCTTTCCGCAAATCACAGATTTGGGTATTTCATCAGCTACTTTGCCGTCCACTTGCCTTATTGCCCCTGACCCGCAGTCTTTTCACGCACGAAAATCATTCCCGACCGGAAGCCGTAAGGCTCCGAGAAAAGGGAAAGATAAAGAAAAAGTTTAACGGATTAAATTTAAGAGTTATGCCTAATTGGTGTTCAAGTGCGTATGTGATAGAGGGCGACGCAAAAGAAATCAAGAGCCTCTATGAGTTAATGAAAAGACTGGAAGACATGGAAAACCCTTCAGTGGAAAACGGCTTCGGGACTACATGGCTGGGATGCCTTGTGGATGCCTTGGGCAAGGATTGGAACGATGTAAGTTGTCGTGGTGAGTGGAGCTGCCTCGAAATGGACGGCGAAGTGATAAGGTTATACACCGAGACGGCGTGGTCTCCCTGCAATGAGGTGTTTGACCTTGTGAGGGAAAAATATCCGTCACTTTACTATTACTTTCAGGCGGAAGAGCCGGGCATAGGAATTTATGAAACGAACGACAGTTCGGGCGTCTATTTCCCCGACAGGTATTTTTTTGATGCCTGTACGCCCGAAGAAGAGTACATCAGCGAATACTTCGAGAATCAGGAAGATGCGTTCAAGTGGATTGAGAAAGAGACCGGGAAACCGATAAGGTCGGCAAAGGATGTCGAAGCTCTTGACGCAGAATGGAGTGAGAAGAGCGAAGATGCTTTCTGCTACCTGCATGAGTTTGAAGTGATAGGTTAACTCGGGTAAAGGGGCATATCTCCCGGGCTGCAAGTCAGTTCGGGGGATTTTTCATGTCATCACAATCCTTTTTCCGGTCCCTGCTCCCTGTTTTAGCCGGATGCCCTGGAAGGCACTGCAACCTTTTGTATGTTCCTGCCGTCCTGCCTTTTTATTCCATGACTTCTGTCCGCTTTTATCATGGGCCATCGACCGTTCCTCCGTTTCGGCATTCCCCGCCGGAGTGATTTTCCCATGCAAAGGTACAGCGTCCGTCCAGCCGTCAAGTACCGCTGCGCTAACCGGTTCACGGATTGAGCGGCAGCCTTCCCAAATCGAAGATGAACTTTCAGTTCCCCGCAGGGTTGGGTATTCCGTTAAATCCCTGACGGTTTCCTTGCCTTTCCTGTTCTTTACACGCTGTCTTTCCTGCATGTAAAATCTTTCCCGACAAGGAAGCCGAAGAAGGCTTTCGAGAAAAGGGAAGAAAAAGAATGTTCAACAAATTAAATTTCAAGATTATGCACAGCAAAATTTTTCAAATTACAACGACAAAGGTGGACAAGGAATGCTATCTGAACGAGGACACGCTTATGCAGGGCGACAACAGTTATTTTGACTATTGCTGCGAAATTGGCGAGAAGGAGCGCAAGTACCACATTGACATATTGGTAAACCATATCCTGCCCACAGGGATGTTCGAGCTTGTCGATGAAGATACAATCCGCTACACCGGCGGGGCGGAAAAGTGGAAGGAGGATTTTGTGGCAGGTTTGCGCAGCAAGATGGAAGCCGTTACCCCTGACACGATGCTGGATTATATCGGCTCGGTCTATCAGCTTGAAAAATACTTGAAAAACCCGCTTGAAACAGCTTACTGGTTTTACACAGATGCGGATGGTATGCAATCCTATGCCGAACAGTCTTACGAGTTCATGCGTGAGATTTGTGGGTATGAACCCGGCACGCTGCTCTACATTGGAGGCGTCATTGATTATCATTTCTGACTCTAAATTAAAGGATTATGAACGAACAGGAAAGAATTGACTTGAAACGGAAACTTCGGGACGGACTTGCAGAATTGAGACTGACTTTTGACGAACTGCACAAGACCCTCGAATGGGCGGAATTGACGGAATGCTATCCTGAAGCATCCGCCGTATATAGGCGGATTGAATATCTGGAGGATACTGTAAATAAGATATGATTTGAATGACAAGACAGCCATCATCGGCAGAGGCGGTGTCCCGGCCGGTGGTGGCTGCCTCACAACGGGACTGGCCGAGCCTGTTATAACATGCCCATAGGTCATGGGCTCCCTCCTTTTATATATGGATAAACGCTCATTTCCATGTGCCGCCAACACCCCACAGGATGTTTTTATGCGGCAAAGGTACGGCGAACGGACGGCCCGGTCAAGGACCGCCCTGGCTATCAGGATAAAATTTGACGGAAACTTTCCGCAATCACAGATGGCGGCATTTCATAAAATTTCACCGCAGATTCCTTGCCTGCCATCCTTGCCTTCGCCGTGGAAACCGCACATAAAAACAATCCCTGCGGCGGGTCGGAAGGCCCGGAACAAAGGGAAAATAAAAAACAGGACAATGACAACAGTAGAACTAATCAAAAGCATCGCCTTCGATTTCGGCTGGATAGTAAGTACAGACGAGGAAGAAGACACTGTAGTATTCGATTTCTGCTATTACACAAAGCACGGACTGGATTACGGATTTTGTGTCGAACTGACAGGAAACAAATTTGACGGGTTTCTTAGGGAGGTGGAGCGGAATTGCGAGGACTTTGACCCCGACTATGAAGCCTACCGGTGGATTGGCTATGACGGGCACGGAAAATGTGGCGCACCTTACCATATCAAGGACATTGTGGATGAGATGGAAGAGGCGAAAAAAAATTTCACGGATTTTTATAACTCATTAAAAACAGCATTGACATGAGAACAAAGACACTTTACAGGCGGGACGGCGCGAGAATCGGCATCAGCCGTTTCCCTAATTTCCACAAGTCCGGGAGCATTGCCGGCATGAAAAGGCTGTACTACGGAAAGAATGCACTGCTGATTCGGTGCGGCAGTTGGATTTACAATGTATCAGGCGAACCCGAAATTTATTATAACTTGGCTCATTAGATTATTATGGAAAGAAATTGCAAGAAAGACTTTCAAGCATGGAAAGGTATAATGGCTCTGAAGTTACTTTGCTGCAATATTGCGGCAGGCCGTTTCAACTGGCGTAAATACTGTACGCCACAGCCATATTATGGCCACGAGATTTGTGTTATACCCTTGCACAGCTCTTACGGTCAGATAGGCTATACCGTGTATTTCCCTTATTCCAATATGCCTGAAGTGGAATATGATTGGGAAATGGACAGACTGACCGTTGATGAAGAGAATTGGCAGGAGTATTTTCAGCAAAGCTGACAAAGGCACGGGGCTGGCATCCACGCCGGCCCCGTGTTCCTTTTTTTGCCTATCGCCGCATTCCGCCGCCATATTCCGCCTCTTGTAGCTCCTCCCTGTATTCGTCGAGTTCGTTCAGTTTCTCGTTTACGGCCATCAGGTTGCCATCAAACGTCGAGTTGTGGTCGTATGGAAAGCTATGCCGCACGGCAAGACCCGCATTGCATACACCTCCCACATCGAGCGCATCCTTCTCCCTGTTGTACGTTGCATACAGAATATCCCCGCTCGGCATTTCGAATACCGACATTCTCTGATGCGTCAGTTTGGCAAACTGTTCAACGACCATATCCTTGGCAAGCTCTTTCACATCCACGCTCGCACGGTCAATGCCGTAGCGGTTGATGTGGTCGCGTACCTCCTGTTCCGAGTATTTCAGCATCACCTCATAGGTGCCGCCCACGCTCCCGTTATACACGACGGCAAAGTCCTTGTCCTCGACAAGCAGGTTATCGCCCCTGTGCTGCAAGGGGGTCTGGTAGGTGTATTGTTCATCCATGCCGTTCCCGTCATAATATTCCTTGGCGCAGGCCAGCAGCCCCTCATAGTCCCCTTTGTCCCTCAGTTCGTCCAGCCGGCTTGTGTCGTCTGTGGACTGGAGGTAGGCAACGGACGCATAGAATGTCTTTTCCTGCGGAGAGACCTCGTTTCCTTTCCGTTCCGTATTGTCTTCGTCCAGTCCCCTTGCAATCCTGTCCACCTTCTGCGTGATTATAGAGGACGCCTTTTTTACATCCATCAGGGTCGTCTTGATGAACTGCGGGGACTCTTTCAATGAGTCGAGCCAGGACTTGAGGTAGGCGCAGCTGTCTTCCTTGATGTGTTTGGTCATGCCGTAACGTTGTGAGACCAGTGCGCTGCCGAGTTCGGCCACCAGTTCCTCCCTGGCATATTCCTTTGAACCGAAGGCTGTCGGTTCGAGGCGGTCAAGCACGCCTTTCGCACCGGTGGAATGGGTCATCTCGTGGAACAGGGTGCCGTAGAACGCTTCCCCGTCCTTGAACTGGACTTTTTCCGGCACTACGATTTCATTCTTCGTAATGGAATAGTACGCACTATCCTGATGCATGGGCCGTATGGGACAGATCCACAGGTTCTCGCTTATCATCCGGTCCACCGGCTCGAAGTCGAACTGTTCGCCTGCCTTGACTTCAGGACGGCCGTTTTCCTTTTCCAGCTTTTCCCACAATTCCGGACGCGCTTCCCGCAGGTTGGTCTGCTGCACGTTGAACACCCTGAAAACCTGCATCCTCGGATAGACATTGTACTCCTTCTTCTCATCTTCGGAGAGATTCTTGTAGTCATCATACTTGATTTTCTCCTTCGTCTCCTTATGTATGCAGGTGAAAGTAGTGAGCATCACCGGGAAAGATTTCTCGCCGCGCAGCACGGAGACCCTCGGCAGTTCCTGTCCGTCCTTGCCCGGCTTGTTCATCCGCTGCACGCAGTCGAAGGTACAGAAGCGGGGTATCTTGTACCCCTCTTTCTCGCAGTGCAGCATCAACATGAAGGCGTTCATGCCGTTATATTCGCGTCCGGACAGGTTGCGCGGCCACTGCAATGCGCCTTCCGTGAACCAGGGCTTGCGCCAGTCCTTATTGATGCTTTCTATCTTTTCAATCATCATCTCGGCGAACAGGTCGAGAGCCTTTTCCTCGCTGTTCGGCCCGTCCGCGTTCTGTCGTCTGTAACCGGCCATATCCGTCATCTGTTATCGTTATCGTTGCCGGCCTCCGGCACATACTGGTTGAGTTCTTCCACACGGCAGGAGATGTCCGGCTTGCCGTCGTATAGGGAGAGGGACATTTCTCCCTTCGCGTCCACCTTGACACCCGGCTGAAGCCATTCCTCCCTTTCCTTGCCGAAACAGAAGAAGCGCACCCATTGGTACTCGAACCCGTCATTGACCTTTTCCGTACTGAATGCGGAGAACATCAGGTACGGCTTGCCAGTCTTGTCCTTGCGTTCCTCTATGTGCTTGCCGGTCTTCCCACGGAAGACCATCTGCCCTTTGACGAAATCCGTGTTCCCGGCATCGGAAAGATCCACGGAATCCGCCGACAGGTTGAAATAGAGCTTCTCGCCCCTGCGTTTCAGCAAAAGGGTGCCCGTGACCTTGGCACGGGAGCCGTACCGGTATTCATGTACGGTGTCCTGTCCGCCGTCTTTGCTGACGCTGACTTCCATGTTCCCGTCATTCCCGTTCTTTCCGGGGATGGAGACCTGGAGAGGAAAACTTACGAACTCCTTGCCGTCCTTGCCTGTGCGGACGGAGGCGTCGCGGCTGATCGTGCCGCATAGGGTAACATTGCATTTTATCATCGCTTGTCTATTTTTGATGTGTGACATTTCCACCGGAAAGCAGAAACGGCCTTGTTGAAGTTGAACCGGAAATTCCCTTTGCTAATCGGGTGCCCTGATACGGATGTAGATTATCCATGCGGCAAGCAGCACCTGTATCCCGATGATGACAAGCGCCGCCACCCGGCCGAACAGCATAAGGTACATGACGGTATGCAGCACGCACGAGGACAATCCGAGTACATAAAAACATAATTGCATCATCACGCTTTTCATATTTTCATTGCTATCTTTTCAGTCCTTCTGTCTGTCCCTGCAGCTGTTCCATTCCCATCTCGAAGTTGCGGGAAGCCGTCTCGGAGAGGATGACCGTGTTGAGCAGTCCGCTCACGCGCATCCGCCTGGTCTCTTCGGAGAGAGAACTGTTGTTCAGCGTGGCCGACAGGCGGCTGAGTTCGGCGGAGGAAAGCTCCCTCGACATCTGCATGTTTCCGTTGTCGGCATGAAGCACGGCCTTGCCGTTTTCGTTGACGGTCAGGGTGCAGCTTTTCATACCCGGCAACAGAGACTTGAGGTCGATTCTCCCGCTGTCCATCGCGGCGGACACTTCCGCCTTCTGCCTTTCCTCCTCCTTATTGTCAATCTGCACGGCCAGCAGCATCAGGGAGGTGAAGGCGGTCATGGCCATCTCCACGACAGGATCGCTGCATCCGGACAGGCCCACGCCGCTGTCCTCCGAGGAGAGCAGCTTTTTCATCCATCCTTCGGTGGTGAGCGGTTTCCCGTCCCTGGCGCTTTCCGTACTCCTGTATCTGGCAAGCAGGTCGTTGCCGTTGTGCAGCACCTGCTGCCGGATGCCGCCTTTCTGTGCGATTTCCGCCAGATACGCCGCCGGGTCGATGTCCCGCTGCGTGCCGTCCGCATAGATGTTTTTTACCCCGAAATGCAGATGTTCGCCGCCCGTCTTTCCGAGCTGCTGCCCGGACTTGACAGTATCCCCGGCCTTGACGGAGACTTCGCCGAGGTGCATATAGGTACACTGCACCTTGCTGCCGTCCTTCCGGCTGTATTCCACGGTCACGGACTGTCCGCCACCGCTTCCTTTCACGGAGACGACCTTGCCCCCGTTTTCCGTGGCGAGGACGGCATCCTCGTCACACCGGATGTCCAGCCCCTTGTGGACTTTCCCGCCGCCGTTGGCCGTGCGGCCGTCCACGCCGAACGGGGTGGTGACAAAAAGGAAATCCTTCCTTTCGACCGGAAAGGAATAGGCCGCGCTTTCAGATTCTCCCAAAGGGTTTTCCTCCACGCCGAAATGCCGTCCCTGTGCCGCCATTTCCTGCATGACCTGACGGTCGTATCTGTCAAGGCCGTTCTGCTCGATGATTTTCTGTAGGTTGGCGGCATAGCCGCTTCCCGTGGCATACCCGGCACGGGCGATGCCTTCCGTCCATCCCTTGTAGTCGTCCGGCGAGAGATTGAAGCAGGCGGCATAGCGGCTGTTTTCTTTCAGGAAACGGGAGTGGTGCTCGTAGGAGTCGCCCACGGAATCATAGCTGCAGAACTTCTCGTTTGGCCTGTCGTCCGAATACAGGGCGTACCGTCCGCCTTCGTCAATCCATGACGGCGTGGCCTTGATGCCGAAGTGGTTGTTCTCGTTCCGTGCCAGCTGGCTCTGGCCGTTACTGCTCTCAAGTATGCCCTGCGCCAGTGTCACGGAGGCGGGAATGCCGTACCGCCGCATCTGTAACATCGCATATTCGGCATACTTCTCTGCGTATTCTTGGTTCTTGCTCATGTCTCTATCTTCTGAATGTTATTTGATGTCCGTTGTCACAATCTTCGGTTCGTGAGTCTGCGGATATATTGGATTGGAGTTTCTGGGCCGTATCTAAGACAGTAATATGAAACCTTGATTTTCCCAGTTCCGAAATGCAGCGTTCGGATTCTCCGCTGTACGGTCCGAAAGCGGATATTACCTTATGCGGATTAAAAGGCGGACGGTCTTCTTTCTGCACCTTCATATTAAGTTCAAGCGCAATGGTTTCAGCATCGTCCATATAAGAATAATATTGTCCTTCGTGCTTGAGCAGGACAATGGTTTCAGACTGTTTTGATTTGATGTCCTTACAATACGAAAGAAATTCTTCCGATAATGTGTCAACAATATTCCTTTGTTCCTGTTCCCTCTGTTCCGGCTCCCTGTCGGCCGATGCCGCCGTTTCCACGGCATTGCCCTGCCTCTGTCCTTGCCGCATCACATCGGAAAAGAGCGAGGCGGCCAGGTTCCGTTTGTACCCGTCCTTGTCCTCGGCAAGCCACATCCGCTGCCACTGCTGCTGCGTGACGGCTCTCGGCTCCGGCTTGCGCCCGTCGATGGTCGCCGCGCACAGGATGCCGTCTTTCTTCGTCTTGAACACGCTGACCCGCTGGATGCGGTTCAGGTCGATGTCCTTCACCCCGCAACTGAACAGGTCAACCTTCAGGTCGGGTTTCGTCTCCGCAAGGGCGTGATACTTGTGCGCCAGTTCCATGCGCACTTTGCCAATGTTGTCCATCGCCTGCTTGAGCGTGGAGAAGAACCGGTTCACGTCCTCTTTGTCCGGATAGACGCTGTAGCCGCTCCCGTTCTCCGGCTTGATGTAGAGCGCCCAGCGGTTCTTGTCGTCCTGTATCATCTGTACCTGGTCGAAGCTGACCTCACCGGCCCGCTTCACCGCAGGAGCCACATCCAGCGTGGAGAGTTCCTGCATCTCCCAGTTCTTCAGCCGGGCCAGGGAAACCTCCTTGCCGGAAAAATAGCTGTCGTCGGGTCTGAAGCCCAACGCCCCGTCCGGGTTGAAGAACTTTATCTGCCCGAATCCCTCTTTGCGCAGGGCTCTCTCGATGCGGTTCTTGTTCATTCCGGGCACCTCGTTGTCCACTTCCAGCGATGCGCCGGCCGGCAGGATCACGTCCGCCGTTTTCGCGGCCCTGTCCCTGACCACGACAATGGTCTTTTTGTCCTTGTCCGGATGACGGGCTATCTCGTCCGCAATGGCATGGTGTTTCGGAAGCTCCGCCCTCATGTCGGAGGTCTGTTTCCGGTTGCGGATGGTGGCGTATTCAATCTTCTCGCCGCGTTCCGCCTTGCGGATCACCTCAAGGGCGTTGTTCACGTCGCTTTCGAGCGCCGCCATCATGAACGGGTTCTCACGAAACTCGCGGTCCCAGTATTCCACCGTCTTCAGGCTTTCTTCCGACAGTCTGGCAGGCAGCCCGAGTTCCAGCATCTTGATGCCCGAAGCCACTTCCACGACCAGCCGTTCTTGTTTCAGCGCGTCATCCGAGGGTGGAATGCCGTTTTTCATCACCATGCCTTCTCGCGCCAGGCGCTGCTGGTGCCCGGTGGCGCTGACTATCTGCCGCAGGGTCTCCTGCAGGTAGTCGTGGTAATGCTCGAAATCCCGCTGGCGGGGCATATAGACGGCATCCCTGTCCGTCTCGTAATGGGGCATTCCGCTGCCGTCGTAGCGCACAGGTACGAGGTTCTCCTTCATCTTCAGCAGGAAATCATTGAACCGGATATGCAGCTTGCGGTTGTCCGCTTCCGTATAGCCCCTTCCCGCCGTGCCGCCGTACTGCCTCAGTGCGGCGGCATAGGATTCCCTGTCCGCATCCGGCAGGGTGGTCTGGTCTATGTTGAAAAGGGTGCGTACCTCCCGGTTATGCACGCCCTTGTACTGTTTCCGCTCTTTTTCGTCCAGTTCGAGATAGGCCGTGCGGCTGATGATCTCCTCCGGATTGTTCCTGTTGATGTACCTGTTCCAGTTGTAGAAAAGGAAAGGCACGCCGCGCTCATGTTCCCGGACGGACATGCCCATCGCCTTGGCGTCGTTGTAGAGGACGAAAAGGTTCGAGTTGCATCCGTTCCTGTCGGAATGCAGGCCCATGAAAAGGGCGTTGAACGGACTGACGGCCACGCCGCGCGGATAGAACTTGGGATAGCCTTTGCCGGAGGCGTTCAGCCAGTACCCGTTCGCGTTCGAGGCTCCGTTCAGGGCTTCGGAGAGCAGGTCTGTCTGCTTCTTCTCGGCATTTTTCTCTATGGGTGATTTCTCTTTCATATCCGTATGCTTTTTTTATTGTCGGTTATTGGATGCCCCGTGTGCGCACGACGGTTTCCGGACGGCTGTTGTCGTAGTTCTGTGAAGCCATCTGGTTCAGCCGGTCGCTCTGGGCAAGCACGGCGTTGGCCAGCGTGTTCAGCGGCAGGGCGCCTTTCCTGTAGGCGTCGGCCACCACCGGACTGAGCTGGACGGTGCACGGCACACGGTCTATCGTGGCCACCAGCGTGCAGCCTTGCAGCGTCGGGTTCACGATGCGGGGATTGAGCGGTTCGTCGGGATAACGCTTGTACTCCGGTTCCCGGTTTCCGGCGGTTAGTCCTTCCGACCGCTTGCGTTCCAGTGCCTCATGCCCGGCCTTGTTCAGCAGGTTCGCCCCGCCCAGGCCGATAAGGAGCATCTTAAGCAGCGGATTCCGGACAAACAGGCCCGCCACGATGCTCGCCATCGGCAGCAGGTTGTCCTTCAGGCGCAGGGATTGGGTCTTTCCCGTGAAGGCGCCCAGCAGGATGTCCGGAAGCATCGCCATGATGTAGCCGAGGTTGCCGGTGATGTCGCCCAGCCCGTCCAGTCCCACCGAACGCAGCAGTCCGTCCCAGCCGTTTTCGTTGCTTGGGCCGGCTGATGCAGATGGATTCTCCTGTCCGACAGTCGCAGTTTCTTCTCCGCCGCGACTTTGGACCTGTGGCTCCGTCCTGTTTTCTTCCCTCTGTTCCTCCTGCACTGCAGCCTGCCCGTCTTTTTCCTCCGCTTTCTGCCTTTCCAGCTCCCGCAGGTAGGCTTCTTCCTGGCCGGGGGCCACAATCAGCGGCACGTCCTTGTATTTTTCTTCCCGGTCATGGACGGACGTCCCGAAATCGGGCCACCATTGCGCGTTTCCCACCTGCATCCACTTTGTGAAGTCGAACTCGCACACGGGTATTTTCTTGTGCAGTACATTATTCGCTTCGGCAAGGGCGCCGTTTTCTTTGGGAGGGATGGCGGCGGCTTCCTTCCGGAAAGTGTCGAAGACATTGCCGTCGATGCCGAACACGCCCTTGCTGATGCACGCCTCCACTGTGGGGCCTTCCGGCTTGTCCTTTTCGAGATACCCGACGACGGTGGAGACGGCGGCGTCCGCCCCGATGAACTTGGCGAATGTCGCCCACGACCCCGCGCCGCCCAGCATGACGGTATCCGCAGTAGCTCCCAATGCCCAGGCAGCGCCTTTCTCCGCCTTGCCCGGACGGTAGGCGGCCTCGCCGCGGGCTTCTATCTCCTCGGCAAGCGGCGAACGGCCCAGCACCTGCGGCAGACCCAGCAGGCTCGACTCCGCCGCCTTGCGGATGATGTATTCTGCGGACGATTTGGGCATCCGTTCCCTGACCAGCCTGTCTATCATCAGCTGCTCCATGCGGTAGTCCACATAGGCATAGGCAAGGTCGCACCCCAGTTTCTCCGAGAGCTCGTCATAACGCTCCCTGCCGATTTCCTGCACGGCGGCACGACGCCACTGTCCGGCGATGCAGGCAAGGTCCTGCTGCATCTCCTCGGACGAGACGATTCTCTCCCGGCACATCGCGATGTAGTCCTCGGTGGTTTTCGAGTTCCATTCCCCCGTGACCTTGAGGGTCTGGTAGGGGTCGCCCAGCGGCTGGCCCGCCGTCGCCATCATGCTGAGTATGCCGCCGAGGGAGGTGGAGTATTCCATCATCTCCTCGCCCTGTTTCTCGTTCAGGTACGCCTGCGTCTGTTTCATGACAGGGGCAATGTGGCAGACGAAATAGTTGTCCATGAGGGATTCCGTCTCCGCAAACTGTCTGCTATGCTTTATTCCTTCCATTATGTTGTCATATCAAGTTCACCTGTTTCAGTAACTGTTCCTTTGTCTGTTCGATGGCGTTGCGGTACACCTCCATCTGCTTGGGGAAGAACGCTTCGAGCCATGCGTCCTTTTCGATGCGGTCCTGGATGAAGTCCACGGCCTGTGTACGTTCGATCTCCACGGAGGCTTCGCCTTCCTCCCGGTTGTTGAACCAGGCTTTGGTCCACCAGCGGATGCCGGCACGGTCGGGATAGACGGTGACCGCCCTCGGTATGTCGAAGCTCTGGATGTCGATGTCCAGTTCCGCCAGCGGGTCGATGATGCCGCTGGAGGCTACTGCTTCGGCACGAAGTTTTTTTTTAAGTCTCCGCCCGTTGTCGAGAGGTACACCTCGTGGCGCAGGGCAAGGTAGTTCAGGAAGTCCGCTATCAGCAGGTTCTGAACCTTGCACACCAGAGGCAGCGCCTTCTGTCCCAGTCCGAGAGGGTTCGCCATGCTCGGCATACGCTCGTAGAAATACTCCTTCATCGCGCCTGTGGTGAAGATGTTGCGCAGCGACTGCTCCGTATGTTCGGGAACCGTGTATCTTCCCAGCCGCAGGTCATCCATGTAGAGCGGCAGGAAACGGAACATCAGCCGTTCTATCTCTTCCCTGTCCTGCTCGTAGTCGGTCTGCGGAGCGGCATCGTAGAAGCCGCCGGCACTGTCGCCGCCCGCCTCCTGCATCGCCTTGATGTTGCCGTACAGCATGGCGAGGAACTCAAGCGGGTCCATTTCCTCGCCCTTGAACCGGACCCCTACATGCAGCAGGTCGCCGCTCATCGCCACGGTCTGACCGGCCTTCACCGGCCTGCCGAACTGGGCGAAGACATTGGACAGGTGTCCGTAGGTCACTTCATATTGTCCGTAGCGGATGGTCTGGCAGATGCCGTGCGTGGGGTCGTTGCATACGCCCGACACGACACCGCTGGCCACGGCGGACAGCAGGTAACGCCGCACGCCGAAGTCGATGCCGTGGTGGAAAAACTTCTCGCCGCTCTCCGGGTGGGTCTGCTCGCCGTACCCGAGCGACAGGCTCACGTCCCTGCCGTCAGGTTCCGCGAAAGGCATACAGTAGCCGCTCTCGGAGTGCAGTATCATTTCTTCTGTATATTTCATTTTCTTCTGTGTTTGATGTCCTATCTTCTCATGCCTCCGCCCCGGGCCTGTCCCTCCGGGGAAAGGTCCTGTGCGGAATTTCTCTGTCCGGTCTCCGGCACTTCCGTGCGGACAAGCCCGGCGTTGTTGCCGATGAGCATCATGCCCAGGAACAGCCCGGCTATCTTGCCGAGCCAGCCGGTACGCCCGAAGACCAGGAAAGCGGCGGCGACAAGCCCCGCTATGCTCAGTCCGGACACGTTGCCGCGTCCGAGGTTGCTGAAGAATCCGCCGATCAGGTCCCCGAGTCCGCCTCCAGTGGCCTGGCCTATGAAATTCGACACTCCGTTCAGGCTGGAGCCAATGCTTGCCGCAGCGCCGCTCACGGCGTCGGCCGCTTCCCCGGCCTTGCCTTTCAGTTCACGGATGTCCTCCGTCGTGCCGGCAAGGGCATCCGTGGCCGACTCGCCGATGACGGTATCACCCACGATCCTCGCCACGCTCTTGTCCGTGGTCAGCTTCTCCCATGCCACATAACCGGCCGCACTGCCTATGGCGGCGGTCTTCATCGCCTGACCCGCTCCGCGCAGGGTCTGCGAGGGATGCAGCACGGCCTGGCCCGCGCTCCTTCCGGTGGCTGCGGCGGCCTTGCCCATGTTCTTGGCGGCCTTGCCGCCTGCTTTCAATAATGCGTCCCAGAATCCCATATCTGTTCTATATATTTAAGGTCTTACTTTCCTTCCGTTCTGCCTCCATCTGCGTTGGGCGGCTTCCACGATGTCGCGCTTGTCCGCCACGGGGACCGAGCCGCCGTCAATCTCTATCCAGATGTCGCCCATCGTGGTGTATTTCACCGCTATGGTCAGGCGTTGCAGTTTCCTGTTCATCAGCTGGAGTTTCGGACGGATGCCGAACACGACTTCCATCCGCTCTTTCTCCGTCATCTTGTTGTCCGACAAGCAGGCGGTACGGATGTCATTCACGATTTCCACGCTGCCGAGTATCAGCTCCCGGTATATCTTGTTCCTGCGCGTCGAGAGGGCGACGGCAAGGGCGTTGGCCGGATGCCTTGCAAGCTGCTGCGAGAAGTCGCCCAGGTTGTCCGTCAGCCGGCTTATCTCATGGTAGAAGCCGTAGGTCTGGGCGGCATAGCAGACAATCGAGCGGAACGAGTCCAGATAGTCGTTGAACTCCCGCTGAAGGTCGGTGGTGCCTTCTATCTCTTCCTTTGTCCAGATGTGGCCGGTGGTCTGCAGCAGCATCACCTTCTCCTGGCTTTTCAGCTCTTTCTGCGCCTTGTCGGTATAGAGCAGGATCATCCCTGCCAGCACGGGGTCGTTCTGCGCCCGGACTTTCAGGGTGCCGGCGCACAGCAGCAGGATACATGTCATTAGAATCGTCAGCCTGTCCATCGTTCCTCCTTTCCTTAATGCACGAGTGCGGCCGCACGCCGCCAGCGGTTCATGGCCATCCGTGCCATCTCCCCGTTGTCGCGGTCCAGCATCCCGGCCGTCACGTTGTTCCACATATCGTTCAGCGTATAGTACCGTATGCTCAGGTAGAGCAGGTGCAGCTTCCGACTGAAGGCCGACAGCTTGTCGTTCAGCGCCCACAGGGTCTTGCTGCGCTCGGCTCCTGTCAGCATGTTTTCCGTGCCGCCTTTCGCCACGGCGTCGTTCAGCAGCGAGAACACGGAGACCAGCTCCGTCGCCGTCTCGATATAGAGGTTGTTCATGCTCATGCCGGCGATGATGCCCTGCGGATTGTCCTTGACGGCCTTGCCTAATTTGCCGAGGGTGAGGAATATCCTCACGCCGTCGTTGTACAGGTGCGTGCAGGCTTTCAGCGAAGAGGCGTAGCCGCTGGCCGTCTTGAGGTAGCTGTTGTATTCCTTCTCCCACTGGTGTATCCGGTTGAACTCCGCAGCGATGCTGTTCTGCAGCGCAGCCGTCTGGGTCTGTCCCTTTATCTGTTTGTCAATCTGGCCGTTTATAAGCTCGTTCCCTTCGGCAAGGGCCACCCATTCCAGCGGGTTGGAGGCCGCTATCTGCGCCTGCACAAGCTGCGGCAGCAGGAATGCGAGTACGGCGGCAAGGCTGATGCTAATGGTTCGTGATTTCATATATTCCCTTTTTTCGTTTGTTGTATTCCACCCGGCTCCGGATGAGCGGCACGATGTCGTCTTTCCGCCTCATGCCTGTAAGGTCGAGCCGGGGCGTGTTGCGGTCCGTCGAGAAGATGCGCACCGTCTTCAGTCCGCAAAGCTGCTGCATCAGGCTCTGGTGCTCCTGGAAGTCCACGACACGGTAGAGCTCCATGTAGTCCACCTTGCGGACAAGCAGCCCTCGTTCGCAGACAAGCTGCTCGCTGCCGATGCGGTAGCGTATCCTGCACAAGTAGAGGAAGCGGTACAGCAGGACAAGCGACAGGCAGAGGAAGACGGCTACGCCCGCAATGGGAAAGGGCATGTCCTCCAAGCCTCCGTAGATGCCTCCGGCACAGCACACGGCAAGGGCCGGCAGCTCGTCAAGGACGAACTGCATCCTGTGCGGTCTCAGCACGAGACTTTCCGGTTGCGATATGTCTGATGCCGTTCTCATCGGTGGTAGCCTGTTCTTCGTTCCTGTTCGGTTTCTTCTTCTCTGGGTCGGTTCTCGCGGGCGGCCGCTTCCTTTCTTATGACTGCCAGCAGCTCGTCGTTCCAGTCCTTGCAGGGGGCTTTCGGCTCTTCCCGCACGAACCGGGTGTCATCCTTTTCGTCCAGACCGAGAAAATCCCGCAGCCCATTCCGGAAATCCCTGTAATGGCCGTTCATCAGTTTTTCCTGTTCCCGTATGTCATCGGGATGGCACAGCCCGCTCGACCGCATGGACATGACTTCCTCCCATGCGGCCTCGTATTTGCCATAACTGGACCGCAAGGCGTCAGGCAGCAGGTCGGTATCGCCGCTGTCAATGCCGCCTCCGGCGGGTATGGAACCGAGGTAGGCTTTCCGCTCCGGCGTGGGCTCTATGCCGGACTTGACCGTCCGGTGGATCTCTTTTTTGAGATTGTCGGTGAACTCCCGGCCCGCCGTATCGGTGTCGAAACAGATATGCTGCCGGGCGGAACGGGAACAGGCGATTACGCCTCGCATCTGCTCCACGGTCGGTGTCCCGCCGGTGGAGACGAATACGGCCTTCCACAAGTCCCTGTTGTCCTTCTGGTGCAGCTGGTAGTAGGACATGGCGTCATAGCCGCTTTCGAACCAGAATACATGGGTGGCATCTCTCAGGGCTGTCCCGGCAGGACTGCCGATCCACAGACCCGCACTCGAATTGCTTCCCTCGGCCTTGCCCTTGTAGCTGCCGCTCCCGTCCATCCGGGCACGGCCGCGTTCCTCGAATCCGACGATCTTTTCCGGTTCTTTGGGCAGGCGGAGCGGAAACGCGAGGTTGGTGTAGCTTAGGCCGTCCGGCCGGTGCCGGGTCGCCAGACAGAAATCCCGGTGAAAGGCATATTGGGTGTACAGGTCGATGCCCCGGTGCTTGAAGAAAAAGTAGAATTTCTTCTGCGTATCCCTGTCCTGCGGGTCGAACCGGTGGATGTCATAGTCCTCTATGTTGAAGGGCCTGGTGTCCCGTCGGGGCTGTATGATGCGTGTCTCCCTGTCTGGGATGGGATGGTTCAGCAGCCGGTTGCACACGAGGTTCACCAGCCGGTCGCCGGACATGCCCGCCCGGTATTCCGCAAAGAACTGCGGATGTTCCTTGATGAAGGAGATGATGTTGTACAGTCTCAGGAGGGGCGGCTGGAAGCAGCACTGGCCTTTGGGTGTGACGAGGAACTTGTCGCCGCGCACACGCCGGCCGTCGCTGTCTGTCCGGACGTATGACAGATAACGCAGGCCGTCCCGCCTGTTCAGCCGGTAGCCCGCGTCGATGAGCACGTCCTGTATGGTCAGGCGTTGCAGAAAGTCGTCGTATGTCAGTTCGTTTTCGTTCATAGGCCTACCTCCCCATACGCATGTCGCTTATCTCCCGGTTCATCTCGGCCTCGAAGTTGCGTATCGCCACATCACGCGGCGTGTCCACTCCGGGCTTGAAATAAGGTCTGGGAGGACCGCCGAACCGTTCGCCGTAGAACTCCGGCGCATGGTGGCAGTGGTTCATCCCGTGCACGACGCCGGCCGTGACGACGGCTCCGGCTGTCAGGGCGGCGAATATCTTCACGCCGAGACTCTTCTGGGCTTCGGGACGCATCTTCATGTCCACCTCGCTGAATATCTTCGAGAAGAGCTTCATGCGGTGGAAGTCATCGACGGCGAGGAACTTGTCATAGTCCTTCTGGCTGATCTCGTGGCTGACGGTCTGCCCGTCGATGACGGCGGTCATCCTGTACTTGCCCTCGGTCTCTGCCGGATGGACGGCGATTTCGCTTACTTCCACCTCGCGTCCGTGCCGTTCTTCCCGGTACCAGCCCCGGTTCTCGCTGAGATAATAGAGGTCCCTGCCGTCGATGACGGCGCCTTCGGCCATCTGTCCTATAGGGTTGCCTTGCTGCTGACCCTCAAAGAGCTGCTGCTCCTGTTGCTGCTGCCGGGCAAGGTCTTCCTCCACCTCCGGGTGCAGGCCGATGCCGATGCGCCGGTCGCTGTCCAGGGCTTCCATCGTCACCTTGTCCCGGTAGTCCGCTGCGATGATGTTGTTGATAAGACCGATGCGTTCCTCTACCGGGTGTTCTTTGATGGAGTTGGAGGTCAGCGCCGCCGTCTCTTCCGCCGTCAGGTCATAGACGAAATCGGCCGCCACGGACTCCGACTGCACGGTCAGCGTCCGCTGCTCCGCGTCCACGATAAGGCCGTGCGAGGACAGGCATTCCTGCCACTTCTCGTTGGAGAAGTACACGGGGGAGCTGACCAGTTCCTTGTAGGGCTTGGCCGGCTCGCTGCTCCGCTCACGGGTGACAAGCGGGGTGATGACGCTCTGCAGGTTCTGCAAGACATCCGCAGGTTGCGCCGCAATCTCCCTTTGACCGCCTTTATAATAGAATCCGTAGCCGCCGGACTGGAGTTCGCCCGGCTTCATCCGTCCGTCCCAGCGTTCGGCGACGACGGGACCGGGATAGAACAGCTGGCCGCCGACCCTGCGCAGGTGGAAGCCCCACTGCTGGCGGGGTGTCCACCCGAGAAACGGGGGCGGCAGACCCATCCGGCCGGTACGCCCGTATTCGCCGATGCCGATGCGGTATCCGTGAAGCCCCATAGCGACACGCCCGTTGGCGTTCCGCGCGTGGACGAAATCTTTGGGCAGGAAGAAGTCCTTGCCGACAATGCTGGTAAACACGTTGTAGGCCTTCTTGTTGGCCGTGTTCGTTCCCCAGTCGGTCAGCGCCAGCATCTGCCGCTCCGTGATGGGATAGGCAAGCAGGGGCGAGTCATGCCCCTGCACGACCAGGCTGTAGCCTGCGCCGTCAGGCACGATATGGGCCTGCATACCGTTGCGCATCAGGATGTCGCGCATCTCCGGCTGCAGGTCCATCGCCCGTGGGTTGGTGTTCTTTCGTATCGCCATTGTCTGAAAGTTTGGATTGTCTGTGATTGGTTTATGCGTCTCCGGATTCGAGGGCCGCCTCCAGCTCCCGGTCCTTGAAATGGACGAACGACTCTGCGGACGCGTCTCCGACCAGAAGGCCGTTCTCCCTGCAATAGCAGAGGTATTCCTCCTGCCATTCCGCAGAGTGATGGTTGACATAATCGAGCCAGCCGTACTCGCCGCTCTCCATTTTCTCTATGAGGATTTCCTCCGGATAATAGGTATTCCGTTCCATTGCCGTTCCGGTTCTGAGGGTTATTTATGAAGCGCAGCGGCACGGTTGCGCTCGGCGCTTTTCTTCTGCTCGTTCCACAGCTCCTCGGTATAGTCGTCCTCGGAGACATAATTGAGGTTGCCGTCATCGTCCATGACCCAGCAGCCGTAGCAGCCGAAAGTGTATTTGTCCCATTCGCGCCTGGACTGCTCGCGCCATCTCTCCCCGTCGCCGTGGCAGAAGCGGATGCCTGTCCGGGCATTGAGGTCGATGCCCACGGTGACAGGCTCGTCATCCACGACGATGGTCAGCGGCTCCCCGTGCTGCAGGCTGTTGACTTCCGCCGTGCCGAGGCGAAGCTCCTCTGCGGCCACCTGAAGGTTGCGCCCGATGATGGGTGTGGGCACGGAAAGCACCTGGTTCGTCTCCGGGTCTATCTGCACGAATGCCTTGCTGTGGCGTCCGTCAGGGGTCTCCACGTCCACGATGACGGCCTTGCCCTCAAGCAGCTGTTTCTGCTGCGCCTCGCCGTATTTCTCCAGCGGGGAGGTTTTCAGTACCGGATAGAACACCACGTCCGCCTGGCCGTCGTCCCTGCGGATGAAGGCGATGCGTGTGCGGCTTTCAAAGGTCTCGCCGTTCTCGCCGGTCACACGGACAGGAAGCACGGGCGAATGCCTGCCCTGACAGATGTCTTCCAGGACGAACATGGGAAGATCCTCTATCATTTCCTGCGTGAGCCCGAACCGGGCAAGCGTTCCGAACGGAAGTTCGGTCAAATCAAATCGTACTTGTTTCATATTCTAAAATCAAACTATAAATCATACTCTGCAAAGATAGGTTGATTTTATCGTGTCAGGCAAGTATGTGGTAATATAAAGATTTAGAATATAGTATTTTTTATGATTAGAATATGATTTTACCGCAAAAATCATATTCTGAACAGTTAAATAATCATATTATGACAAGAAACGATGTTCGATTTTTCTCCGGGGTTGGCGGGGCTTGCTATCTTTGCCGCATGAAAAAAATGATAATGATTGCCACAGGTGCCGTCCTTGTCTCGGCACCGCTTTTCGCACAGTTTATGACTGTCGCATCCGGCATCCCGGCCGCCGTGCCGGAAGCCGTGCAGATAACCAGCCTTGGCATGGGAGAACGCCCCGGAATGCCTGTCTGGAAAGATGGAGAAACCACGGAAGAAAGCGCACCGGCTTCAACGGATGCGGCAAGGGAGAAATGGGTGCGGCGCTACCTGAGCGTGTCCTACCCGCTCCGCAGGATGAAAGTCAACTCGCCATACGGGTACAGGACGGACCCGATTACCGGAAAGAGGAGGTTCCACAACGGCATAGACCTGCACGCGCGGGGCGACGAAGCCTTGGCCATGATGGAAGGCACGGTGCTCAAGGTCGGACAGGACAGGGCTTCGGGAAAATATGTGGTGCTGCGGCACGGCGAGTTCACCGTCAGCTACTGCCACCTTTCACGGATTCTGGTCGGCAAGGGAACAGCCGTCCGTCCGAGGGATGCGGTCGGCATCACCGGCTCCACGGGACGCAGCACCGGAGAGCACCTGCACATCACCTGCAGGCGCAACGGAAAAACCGTGGATCCGGCGGAGATTTTCGATTACATCAAGGCCACGAAGGAGAAATGCGTGGCGGCGTTGGCGGAAATGCAGTAGGACTTATGCCTCGTGCGTGATGGCGCGGACGATATGCCCGCCCCACACATGGGCTTTTATCAGGAACAGCGGCGGAACCGTGACGGTCTTTCCGTAAAAGATGGCGGCCACCACCTCGCCACCGCACCGTTCTATCTCTTCCTTGTAGTCGGTAAGGCTCTGGCCGCTCGTGAACACGTCGTCCACGATGATGATTCTTTTTCCCCTGATGTCGCCCGTGATGCTGTAGTTCCTTTCAAGGATGCGCTCGCTGCCCTTGCACTCGTGCAGGCTCTCGCGTTCACTGTGCACATCGACATCCTGCAGCCCCGAGGTGAGTTCCTTCCGGTGGGTCGTGATGTACCAGTCAAGCCGCTTGAATCGCCGGCCGTATTTTATCCAGTTGCTGCACGGCATGAACATAACATGACAGGAAGCGGTGTCCACCGGCAGGGCGGCCAGGCAAGCCTTGAAGAAGTCGATGCCGTTATTCTCTCCCTCCTTGAAGGCATAGAGGGAGCGGCAGAACACGCGCTGTTCCTCGCTGAGCAGTCTTTTGTACCGCGACGGATAATAATGGCCGTAGAACGTCACGCTGATGCCCCGGAAACGGAAAGGCTTGAGCGGATGCCTGTCCTCGTAAAAGTCGGGATGGGCGAAGCAGAACATACGGCAGGCGTCCCTGTGCCCGGCCAGCACAGCCAGACGGCAGTGGCGGTCACGCTCCTCGGCTTTGTCGGCGAGCAGAGCGGCGGCAAAAGCGGCTTCCCCGGCTTTCTTCCGCCAGTAACCGGCCAGCCAGGACAAGCCTATTGCTATGCCGATCAGTATCAGAAACACCAGTCTCGGTTCCATTATAATTTTTCTGGTTTCACAAAATAAAGAACGTATTGTTCTAACTTGTCTGAAATATAACTCACATCTGGGTTTTTAATATCTGTCACGAAGATAAATCCAAAATCATCGTGCCCGATCATTATAACCCTTAAATCAGGTATAAACAAATTGACTGCGCATTTCTCTGTCAGGTCTATAACCAAATTAGTTGTGATTTCTGAAACCTCGGTAATTGTGTCCGTCCTTTTGTCGTTTGCATATATCGAGTGGGAACATTGCAAATCCTTCAGGAAAGACTTAAATTGACCTCTAAAGCGTTTTCTTGTCGCATTATCTACACCGAATACGTTCTCTACTAATTCTTCATACGTCATAAAGAATTTAGGAAATACAGTGCATCTGCACACAGACAGAGAAGGGTCTTTATCTAATTTGCAAACATCAATATGTGATGTCAAATGGAAAGTATAATATTTGTCCAGCTCTTTCAATTTCATAATATGGATAATGTTTGGTGGCTAACCAACCTTTTCAGGGGAAGTTAAACCGCTTGTTATAAGCTGTTTCTTATTCATTTGTTTTTCTATATGGGCCAAATTTGATTTTCTTAATAACCGAATTAGGCAATGTTGAATTTGATAAAAATAAGACATCAAGAATCTTATCTTTATGCTTACAATAACTATCAAGTTCTGACATGACTATATCAGGACTTGATATTATAAACAAGCTATAATTATAAACAAATGCCTTTTTCATAAAAGTAACTTTACCATCCACACTGTTATCCAAATACGCATAAAATAGAGTCCTGTTATTCTGATACAATTCGATGAAGTCGGCAGGATGAAAATAATAATACGAATAGATATCCTTTTGAGGATGATAAGGAATAAATAATTTCTTGCCTACCATATATGAATATGCCGTTTTCAGTATGCTATTTATGTTGTCAATCATAGCACTCTTGTCCGTTTCGTTTTCTTCTTTCTCTACATTAAAGAATTTGGATAGAAGCTCCTCAATATTATCCCCATTGTATGTGATACAATTTTTTGATAGTTTTATGTGCCGACTAAACTCCCAAGAATATGGTGAAGAGAAAAGAAACGATTGGAAAAGTTTATTTCTATAATGCGCCTTGTCTTTCAAGTTTGACCGATTCACGTTAATAATATTCAGATACGAATAAAGCTTTGTAAATTCATTATCAGATGAATTTGAATGAACACGGTCAAATATCAAAGTCTGTAAGCATTGTGCAAATCCCCAAATCGCCAGATAATCCCAATACATAGACTCTGAATCTTCGTAACACCTACTAATTAGTGTATTCACCTTCTCCCCATATTCAAACAAATAGAAGCTGGGGCATATTTGAAATAGATTTCTGAATTGCTTATCAGACAATCTGAACCGGTCATTTCGACTATCCGTTCTTTGAAAGATTGCCGTCAGAACTGCCAAGTCTATATTGTTATGGCAATTATATGATGCATTTTCAGAAATACCTGTTATTATATTTGGTTTCATTATTTTCTGCTTATAATGTTTGGTTACTAACCGACCTTTCAGCGAGGTTTAGGCGTATGTTATCACACTGATTATTCTCTATAATACCAATTACTCCAAAATAAATCCATCATCTATCATCTGCCGTACTCTTTCAGATACATAAACATTATGAGTCTTGTCTATTTTTACAGCTACAAAATTTCTCTTTATCCAAAGATAAAAAGTATTTTGCCATTTTAAAAATTCATTGCTTTTAGAAACTAATACTCCATCTACCAAATATTTAGTAATTCCAGATATACTTCCTCCTATGATTTTTTTATTTGCCACGTCAATATATGCTCTATCAAAAGTCAATATATCACTAATCATAAAATTAGGTGTAAATATCTTTTCGAAAGACACAGCAGACTCTATTTCTTCAATTTCTACCGTATGCTTGTCTTTGTACACAATCACTCTATTCCAATCATTTTCACCGAAATCACTAATTTGTATGGGTCTCAAATCAAATCCTGCCAATGGCATTGCTGATACAGATATCTGTTTTTCCTTAAAATATTTGTCTAAGAGAACATAATCTTCTTTTATACAATATAGTTTTATCTTCTTCGCATTCATATTTTACTTATAAAAATGAATTGTACAGTTCAAAGGCCTAATGTGTAGGACTTCTAAATCTTAAATAGCCTTCATTTTTCCACTTACAGGTTACCCATTTTTTGTTGTTTTCCTACTTAATGATATTCAACAACCTAATTAGTTTGTGGATATATAATGTTCGGTAGCGTTCAGCGTTGACCTTTACCGATTTAACAAAGGTAACAGATTCCACCTGTCCGACAAAATTTCCATCAGATATTCTTTCCCCCTTTTTTTTCATAAATCCCCTGTATGTTGCTTCTCGGCCTCTTTTACTCTGTGTTCCACCGCCATCCGTCCCTGCGACCTCCAGCACTTATTTTGCAGCGAAAATACTTGGCCGTCACAATCCCGACAGTACCCGACCAGCCAGGACAAGCATGTCGCTATGCCTATCGGTATCTTTCGTTCTTCCAATCGCCGGGCATCCCCATAGTCCGAAACACCAATGTTGGGCAGCTTATAGCCGTTAGGAGGCACAGGTGTCTGTTAGCGTCGTTTCTTAATCCAATTCTGCACGAGAGAATAAATCCATAATCAATGTTTCATTCTCACAGGCGTCCTTGAACTTTAATATAAATTCTTTTAAGGCATCTTTATCTTTTGAATAGGCACAGAACATGCTTCCTTCCGGGTCAAAACTTATCTTTTCGGACAACTCCGGTACTTGTTCTTCCACAAAGACATGAGCTAAGGACTCCCAGTCATAGCCGTTCCCCTCAAAGCCCTCGTCTTCTCTTGCTTGGAAAATTTCTGCTTTGTATTCTCCAACATTCAGGCATACTGAAGCTGTCGATTCATGATCAACCCAAAAGAATGGTTGAATTATCACTTCAAAATCATTAGTGTCCATATTGTTCTAATTCTTTAAATAGTTCATCTCCATTTGCTTTAATACCATCCCTGAATTTGGCAGGAATTTTATTGCCGCAACGTTCAAACCAGTCGTTGAAAACATTCTTCCATTCCTGAACTTTCTCTTTTTTTATTAGCAAGTTAGCATTAACTGTAAATCTTTTGGCCAACATAACTAATACATCTATGTGAGTCAAAACCGCTTGAGTTGGTTTATTTGTCGTTTTTAGCCATTCAATATTTTCATCAATCTGCTTTAATGCCAAATTAATGTATCGAGCATTTTCTAATTCTGCCATTTCATTACCTTCTGGTGCTGTACTAAATATCTTCATTCTATTTCTTTTTATTCTTCGATGCTGATGTCTGGCAGCGTTCCACTTATGCAGCCGGTTTGCTGCTTGCTATCGGTTTATTCATCATTTATACCCGTAGATTACAAACGTATGTTCATCTTCCTTCTCAAATGGTATATGATACTTATGAAGGATTTCTACCAATATATTTGATTTATCTATGATTTCAGGATTTAATAATCTTCCTTTGTCAATTTTATCCAAAGGCTGTATTGCCATCCATTCAATATTAAAGAATGGTGGCGGGGCGTATTCACAATCTTCATATATAAGTTCCCAACCTCCATAAATCGGAAGCGTCGGTACTTCAAATACAGGAGAATGTTCAATCTCATCAGTCAAAAGTTGAACACCATATATGGGTTCAAATTTCGGAATAGACAGAATAGCGGTTTGTAATTTTAGCCACTTGGAATCATTCATTATAGAAGATAGCCCTCTCCGTCTAACTATCACCTCTACTTCATCTTTCAAATCTGTACAGTTAGAATTGATAAATTCCTTATACTGACTGTAAATTGTATTTATATCATATATCTCCATACTTTTAATTCTTATATCCTTTTTTCTAATTCAAGTATAACCTCTTTCAGTAAGTCATATTCTTTATTATTTAAATCTCCATGCGCTAACAATCCGCAAAGATTAGAATATATCTTATCAGAAACATGCTGATCAGCATCACTCTGGAAGGAATGTATTAGTCTCTTATAATACTCATTCCTGCTTTCCGACAGCTCTGTCATTTGCTCCAATCGTCTAATAATAAATTCTTTCGTGTTCATTCTTATCTGTAATGTCTGGCAGCGTTCAGCTTCAGTCGGTTTGCTGTTTATTAGCGGTAATCAATTCATCATGAAATTCAGTACATAAAAATTCCATCACATTATCGTATGCAATTATCAATATATGATGTAGTCCCTTCTTAGAAAAGGTAGGATTGACAATCTCTCGTATAGATGACACGGTCTGCCCTTTACCCTTTATATTGCTTTCAAACATTTCGTAATCGTACAACTGGAATTTCATTACTCCATTGAATACAAATCTCAGATTAAAATCACTCACAGTGTTATCTACAAAATTGCATAGGCTATTATGGGAGACATTTACATACACTTCAATAGTTTGAGGATTTATAATATTGATATACTCAATTATTATGGCATCTCGTCCACCAATAAAGCCTATGCTTGTTGTTATATCTTTTATTTCCATTCTTCTGTACTTTACCGATAATGTTCAGCGAACTATCAACCTTTAAGGGTGATTTATCCGTTTGTTATTGACGCTTTATTTGTTCGCAAAACTAACATCGTCGAATCCTCAATCCACTTTGAAAATTTTTTAAATGTTGAATATATTATACCTGAAGGTATCTTCATATCATAATATTTATTGTCAACATTGTCTTTTGTCAGCAGCCATTCGTAACCCTGTTGCTCAATAAGGAATACATAATATCCCTGAAAGCACTCTCCATGATAGGAAAGTATGTCGATATTGCTTAAAGGTACATTATGGCTGTAATCAGAAGCATAGCCCCAAGTATTTTCAATCAGTTTATCCGTTAATACGGGTGCTGTTAAATTCTCGAATGGCATTTGTCGTTGTCCTTTCAGTTGGACTACTTTTAATATAGGCTCCATTTCTGCTGACAATAAGGCACATTGCCCGATGTCGCCAACCATATTATTCCTTATCCATAGACAATAATTGATGAATATTGGCTCCTCATCTATTTGCGATAGGATAGCTTCTATTGCAAACTTGGATTTATTCCCGAAAATATTTTTTTGTTCTTTCATCATCGTCAATAATGTTTGGCAGCGTTCCGCTTCAGTCGGTTTGCTGTTTGTTATCGTAAGTTCATAGGCAATATGTTATATATTACTGAAGTATTGAAATACTTTTTCTTCTATCATACTTGCCATTTTCATATCTTTCAGTTTAGCCTTTATAGCTTCTTCACGCAATACCTTGATATTATCCTCTGTATTTTTATTATTAAGATAGAGTATTATCAATGCGATAGCATACGGACATTTATAATATTCAGGTTCAGAAAAGACATCTTCAATCAAACCTTCTTTGCAATTTAAGAAATTGTCAAATCTCGGTATAATATCATTCTTAATAGGTTCAATTAAAAAGCGAATCCTTTCTTCAACATTATCAGTTTGATAAAAACTAAAATCAGGTCCTCCCATATATTTAGCAGTTCTCGAAAATTTATAGTTACCAGTTATTAGTGGATATCTTGGATGAGGATCGATATTAGATAAAATTTGTCCAATTAATCCATTTGCAATGCTTCCATATAAATGTAATGTTGTTATAGCTCCCAATTGACAAAATTTGGGGGAAAGAAATTGATAAAAGACATCACCTTCTACTGCTTGATTATTACCTATAATTTTAATCCACCTTTTTAAGACCTTAACTTTATAATTAGGTATAACAATATTGGCACATTGTTCTTTGAACAACGTATCAATTTTTTTCTCTAATTCTTTCTTTTCCATATCGCCTAATTCTTTCCTTACGATAATGTTGTTCGGCAGCGTTCAGCGTTGACCTTTAACCGTTTAACAAAGGTAACAGATTCCACCTGTCCGACAAAATTTCCATCAGATATTCTTTTCCTTTTTTATTATCGCACATCCCCTGTACGTTGCTTCTCGGCCTCTTTTACCCTGTGTTCCACTACCATCCGGCCCTGCGACCTCCAGCACTTATTTTGCTGCGAAAATACTTGGCCGTCACAATCCCGACAATGCCGGCAGGCCGCCGCAGGGGTGAGCCGGAAAAATCTTCCTCTCCGCCGTCGAGCGTATTTTCCCGTCCAGCCTTGTATGGTTGTTCCTTGCCGCCTTTTCAATGCAGAAAAATAATCCTGGAGTTCGTACATAGGGCGAACGGAGGGAAAATAAAAACAAATAACAATGTCGAACAATTAAAAATTTGAAGTTATGACGGAAGAAATCAGACAAGACGGTAGCACAATCCTGTCAAGCACCAGCGAACACACAATCCCAATGATTTTCAACAACCTTTGCGGAAAGAACTTTTCAGGCAAGGAATATCAGGACTATATCCGAAATGTTGCCCCCGAAATGGGCTTCAGACCCGGACGTATCGAGCTTTATAGGGACGGCCAGCTGCTGAAATGCGGCGACATACCCAAACTTTGAACTGAAGTATAAACACTCTAAATTGAAAAATATGGAACCGACTAACATTCATCCGGCGGAAGCATATCTCCGCAACGCGGAAAATCCCCCATCACTGTATGTGAGAATTAACGGAAAACGCAGACGGCTGTTCATCAACCGTGACGAAAACATCATCGGAATTGTCGCACCGGGAAAGCGCAAAATGGGCTATGTCTTTTCAGACTGGAAGTCCATTGAGAAAATATATTATCCCTCCGCCAATGTTGAAACGGACAGGGAGAGAAAATTGGTCTTGAAATACAAAAGACTCGCCGCTCTTGCCACGCATACCAACGCTTGGCTTCGGGATATTGCCGCAGCCGACCCGGAGAAATCCCTCTACGAAAACAACATAACAACAGGAACAAGTATTGACGGAATGTGTATCAGCCTGGCAAGGATTGAGAAGTATTGCGGCAGCGTGCGCATGGAGCTTTTCAGAAAAGCACTGAAAGATGGAAAGAGTTACTCTACCAGTCGTTTTGACTTTTGCGGATATGATGGTACGCTCTGGTGCGAGCCGCGTGACAACGGCGACATGATTGCCGGGTTCAGCAAGGAATACAGAGATTGTGGAAACGGTTACTATTACCTGCTTATCAACGATGAATATGTGATTGGCTACGATATTGATTAATCCGTTTCGGAACAAGGCAGAGCCGTGTCGGGCAAATGACCCGATACGGCTTTTTATGTTTCCGGTCTGCCGACGGCAATTACCTTTATACCTTTCCATTCCCTTTTCTACCTGCCCGGCATCCTCCCTTTCTATACCACGGCGTTTCCGCCTGTTCAGCCGTGCGACCTCGGGGGATTGGATTTTTCAGCAAAGGTAACCGGCGCTTTCCATTCCTGCCAATGCCGGCATTCTGCCCGTAGGGTCTCGGAAAAATCTTCCTCTCCGGCTGTCGAGCGTATTTTTCCTTACCGGCCTTGGCGTATGGCTACCGCCACCTTTCAAAGCAGAAAAATAATCCCTGCGGTCGCAAACGGACCGAACAAAGGGAAGAAAATTAATTTAAAGGTTAAGCTATGAGTTACAACAAATTGAAATCACTGGCGGCGAATGTGGCTGCCATAGAAACAGCGGTGACTGTTTACGGAGAGCACAGGAAAGCCACACAGGAGGAAAAACAGGTGTTGGCACAGTATTCGGGTTTCGGAGGCGTCAAGGAAGTGCTGGCCATCGGGACGCAAGTTCCCATACCCGAGGAACTGGCGGAGCAGATGAACCGTCTGCAGGAGGCTTTGAATGCCTTTGTTCAAGGAAGCAAAGCGGATTACAATCTCTTTCTGGACAGCATTAAGTCTTCCGTGCTGACAGCGTTCTATACGCCGAAATTCATCATTGATACCGTGGCAAGTCAGATACACGCCACATTCAGGGAGAACGGACTGCAGATGCGCAGCTTCCTCGAACCGAGTGCAGGCATCGGCGGTTTCCTGCCTGTCGCTATGGACGAAACACGCAGCTATGCCATTGAGAACGACATCATTACCGGACTTATACTTTCTCTTTTGCATGATGAAGCAACCACCGTGACAGGTGGGTTTGAAACGATAGACAGGCAGGAGCTGGAGCATCGGAAATTCGATGTCATTGCATCCAACATTCCGTTCGGCAATTTCCGTGTGTTCGATGCGGAATTTTGGAAAATGGGCGGCATCTACGAACAGGCAGCCAAGACCATTCACAATTACTTTTTTTTCAAGGTTATGGAGTTGCTGTCAGAGGGCGGTTTGCTTGCCTTTGTCACTTCAAGGGGCGTAGCCGACACGCCGGGCAACAAGTTCGTGCGTGAGTACCTCGTGAGCCATGCCGACCTTATCAGTGCGGTAAGGCTTCCCGATACGCTTTTCATGCAGACGAGCGGCATCGAGGTGGGCAGCGACCTGCTCATATTCCAGAAGCATACGAACAAGGCATCCCTCTCGCTCCGGGAGAAAGCTTTCCTGCAAGTCACAAGGGAAAAGGCAAATGCGGACGGAACGATGACGGAATACGCCAACAAACTGTTTTCCCTGCCGAAGACCGTACTGGCGACCGACAGCGGCATTGTCAGGAACCAACACGGTAAGTATGTCCGTAAATACAGGTGGTCTGGGGACGAATGCTCCATGTCCCGATACCTGTCCGCCCTGCTGCAGTATGACCTCGCCCGGTATTTCCACAAGAGCCTTTTCATCGGACAGGACGATGCGCCTGTGCAGATGTCACTCTTCGGGGGAACGGCTGCCGTCATGCCGGAGAAAGGCCGGAGGGCATACACCGGGGATATGCCCGAATGGATAAAGGAGGGTGCGATGGTGCTCTTCGAGGGACAGGTTGGCACGCTCCGCTTCCGCAAGTCGAGCTTCTACGAGGGAACGGCGGTGGATTTCGTGCCGCTGGACGAGGGAAAGGTCAATCTGGAGAGGGCGTCCGATTACCTGCCGCTCCGGGAGGCGTATTTTGAACTCTCAACGAAAGAGCGGGAGGAAGAAAAGGAACAGACAGCCTTGCGTGAACGGCTGAACGCCCTGTATGACGCATTTGTCGCCAAGTGGGGGTGCTTCCACGAGAACGACAACAGGGAGTTTGTCATTCAGGACAGTTTGGGAATGGAGGTCTATACCATTGAAATGCAGGTCGGCGACAACATCTTCAAGTCCGACATCATGCGTGAGCCGGTGGCATTCAAGAAGATAGACACCAATGTAACGCTGGCGCCGCTCGAGGCGTTGGCAAGCAGCCTCAATTTCTACGGCAAGGTGAAGATGGACTACATCGTGCAGTCCACAGGCACGGAAGTGGAAGAGGTCACGGAAGCCCTCAAAGGCGAGGTTTTCTACAACCCCATAGCCGGAGAATGGGAACATAAAGGCAAGTTTCTCGCAGGCAATGTCATTGCCAAGCATAAGGAACTCATGTCATGCCTTGACGACCTGTCCGGCAGGGAAAGGGATTGGACGGAAATCTCTGCAAGGGCACTGGAGAGCGTAACCCCCGAACCGATACCTTACGAGGAACTCGACATCAACATGGGCGAACGGTGGATTGACACGAAGATATACGCCGATTTTGCGGCGGAGCTGTTCGGTGTGGAAACCGAGGTGATGTACTTTGATGTGAATGACACCTATCTTGTGCGGCTGAACGGCTATTCTCCGGCGGCTTACAACACCTACACGGTGCGCAACTGCAACGGCGAAGACCTGTTCGTCCATGCCCTGCATGATACAGTGCCGGAAATAACAAAGGAGATTGAACGCAACGGCGACAGGGTGCGTGTGCCGGACGAGGAAGCCATACAGGAGGCATCCACCAAGATACAGGAGATTAGGGAGCGGTTCAACGCATGGCTCGACAGCCAGCCGCTGGAGGTCAGGGATGAACTGGTTAGGGTCTATAACGAGCGGTTCAACTGTTTTGTGAGGCCGCACTATGACGGTTCGGCGCAGACCTTTCCGGGGCTGTCATTCGAGCACTTCCCCTACAAGGAGCTTTATCCCTCGCAGAAAGATGCCGTCTGGATGCTTAAGCAGAACGGCGGAGGTATCTGTTGGCACGAGGTGGGTACTGGTAAGACGATGATAATGTGCGTGGCGGCTTATGAGATGAAACGCTTGGGATTGGTACAGAAACCTCTGATTGTCGGCCTGAAAGCCAACGTGCACGAGATTGCCGACACGTTCCGCAAGGCTTATCCGTCTGCCAAACTGCTCTATCCGGGCAAGGAGGACTTCACGCCTGCCAACCGGAAAGAGGTGTTTGCCAAGATACAGAACAACAACTGGGACTGCATCATCCTGACACACGACCAGTTCGCGAAGATACCGCAGTCGGAAATAACCATGATGGAGATTTTCACGGAGGAACTGGCCGATGTGGAGCGTTGCCTCGAGGTGCTGGAGAACTCCACCATGCGCTACCGCAGCAGACAGATGCAGAAAGGGCTGGAGAAGCGACAGGAGAACCTGAAAGCGAAACTCG
This sequence comes from Bacteroides sp. ET71, assembly GCF_023336905.1. Taxonomy (GTDB): domain Bacteria; phylum Bacteroidota; class Bacteroidia; order Bacteroidales; family Bacteroidaceae; genus Bacteroides. Next base: position 9,283 of record NZ_JAMBLS010000013.1, on the reverse strand, counting down.
CCGAATTGCAGGAGAAAATCAAGGCTCGGAAAGACGATACAGTGGACTTTCATTCGATGGGCATAGACCACATTTTTGTGGACGAATGTCAGGTTATAAAAAACCTGATGTTCCAGACACGCCATACAAGGGTGGCGGGCATCGGCAACACCAAAGGCTCGCAAAGGGCGATGAACATGCTGTTTGCCATCCGTGACATACAGCACCGCACAGGCCGGGATTTGGGGGCGACACTACTTTCCGGCACGGTGGTTGTCAATGCGCTTACCGAACTGTATGTGATGTTCAAATACCTGCGCCCGAGGGAACTCCGCAGGCAGTCCATCAGCTGCTTTGATGCGTGGGCGGCGATATTCACGAAGAAGTCTGCCGACTACGAACTGAACGTGACAGGCTCAATCCGGCGGAAAGAGCGTTTCCGTTCTTATATCAAGGTGCCGGAACTGGCGATGTTCCTGCGTGAGATTACCGATTACCGTACCGCCGACATGATAAACCTCGATGTGCCGGAGAAAAACGTGCGTTTCCTTTCCCATGCCCCGACCATCGAACAGGAGGAAATGATTGGACGGTTGGTTTCCTTTGCGCGCAGCGGAGAGTGGGAAGACCTCGGCCTCGATATTCCCGAACCGGACAATCTCGACAAGGCGAAGATGCTCATCGCTACCAACGTGGCACGGAAGATGTCGCTTGACATGCGCCTTTTGGGTGACAGGTTCAGCGACGACGCAGGAAACAAGGCTTCAATCTGCGCAAGGACGGTCTATGACTATTATGTGCGCTCCAATGCCAACCGGGGTACGCAGTTCATATTCAGCGACCTTTCCACCTACAAGCCTAACGTGTGGAATATCTACACCGACATCAAGGACAAGCTGGTGCGGCTCGGCATCCCGGCTGATGAAATCCAGTTTATCCAGTGTGCCACCACGGAGAGGGCGAGAAAGAAGCTCTTTGCCGACATGAACAGCGGCAGGGTGCGTGTGCTGTTCGGCTCGACTACCATGCTCGGTACAGGGGTGAACGCCCAGCAGCGGGCGGTGGCGGTGCATCATCTCGAGATACCTTGGAGGCCTGCGGACATGGAGCAGCGCAACGGTCGTGCGGTGCGCAAGGGCAATACCGTCAAGCTCTGGGGCGGCAATGTGGTGGATATAGTCATCTATGGCACGGAGAAGACGTTGGATGCCTACAAGTTCAACCTTTTGCGTAACAAACAGATGTTCATCAACCAGATTAACAACGGCACGATAGCCGTGCGCCGTATCGACGAGGACAGCATGGACGAGGACAACGGCATGAACTTCGCCGAGTTCGTAGCCATTCTCTCCGGGAATACCGACCTCTTGAACAAGGCGAAACTTGACAACAGGATTATGCAGTTGGAAAAGGAACAGGCCATTTTCAAGAAAGGGCGCATCCGTGCCGAGCACAAGATGTCAGCCAACAGGCAGGACATCGAAAAGGCGGAACGGTTCATCGGACAGGTCAAGTCCGACAGGGAATACATCGAGGCATACGCAGGAGAGCGGACAACCCTGCTGCTGAACCTGCCGCAAGCCACGGCGGAAGAGACCGGGCGTGAACTGCACCGCATAGCGAAAACATACCGCAGCGAAGCATACGCCACCATAGGCAGCTATATGGGGCTGAACCTGCTGGTGCGCAGCGAATATGACTTTTCCGGGACATTCGACCGCAACACGTTCTATGTCGAGGGCAGAAGCGGATTGAAATACCGTTGCGGCATGTCGGGAGCGTTGCCGCTGGGATTTGTCGAGTCGGCGCAATACCCGAAGAATGCACTGGAAAAACTGCCGGGCATCATCGACAATCAGCGCAAGAAAATCGCGAAACTGCAAAGCGAACTTCCCACCTTGCAGGAAATCGTCAGCCGCAGGTGGAGCAAGGCGGACGAACTGGCAAGGCTCCGGCAGGAATGCAGGGACTTGCAGCGGCGGATAGACGAGGCCCTCAAGGAAGCGGAACAGAAACCGCATCCGGCACAGGAGGACATCGACAAAGCCGCCTGACCGTAATTCATATTTTAACCTTTACTCCCTGTCCGGTCGTATGGCCGGGCAGGTTTTTCTGTATGGTACGCCCTGTGCGGCCGCCCTGCCTTTATAGGCCGGCATCCTCCCTTTTTTATCCTCTTTCCCTTTTTTACCGTTCCCCCTTATACCTGCCTGTCCATCCTTTTATATCTTTCCTTATCTTTGTCTTCGCAGCCAGTCCTACCTTCCCGGCTTATTGTTCCGCGAAAGTAACGGATTACGGCTGCTCCCTACAAATCCTGCAAGCCTGCGGTGTCCGACGGAAATCTTCCTTCTCGTGGAGAAGCGTATTTCTGTCGCCAGATTTGTACGCTTGCCGTCATCACTTTCAGATGCGGAAAAATAATTCCGGCGAAGGTCTGAAAGGACCGAACGCAGGGAAAAGAAAAAAAACAAAATAAAAAATTTGAAGTATGGAAAAGAAAATCAGTGAGAAAAAAGTGGTCGTTGACGGTTTGACGTTAAAACTTCTGCGTAAGGATGAAAAATGGGTCTTCCCGTTTGTTACCTACTACCAGCACGGACTGGGCAGCCCAATCTGTCTGGAATTGCTTGAATATAAAGAAGACAGCAACGGTTTCGAGCCGGAGGCAGTCATAACCGTCAATCTTCCGGGCGTGGAGCGTAATGCCGGCTGCCAGTTCATCGACACGAACAACAACGGAGAAGCGGTGCTGGACTGGCTCGTGCTTTATGAGTTGGGTGTACCGACCGGCAGATATGCCGCCTCCGGCCATTGCATGTATCCCAAAGTGGACTTCTACCGGAGCGAGCGTTTCATGCGGCAGAAAGAATTTTGCGACAGGCATTTCAACTTCATCGGTTGACAGACAGGGGAAGGCAGTCATAGAGGGCTGCCTTCATTGCCGGCAATTCCCTTTTTATGGCATACCGTCCCGACATGCCGTTCCTTTTCTACCCGGCTTTTCCCGCCCCCAATACTTAATCATTATCTCCAATAATTCGTGTTGTGAGAGCGCGAGTTAGTTCGTCAAATTCAATCGAACTATATTTACCTATGTGGGGTAGAAATCTTTTGATAAAGTCATTTTTAATGATTTCGTTTGAGATATTTTCCTTCTGTCTTATTTCAAGCAAGGCAATTATCTCAATCGGATAATATTGCCAATAATAGTTATTAAATGGTAGTGTCAGATTATCCTTACTATTCTTAATATGAAAATCTGATAATCCTGCTACCCATGTATTTACAATTTCCGCATCTGTACAGAGCAGATTCTCTGTGGCTAATTGATACGGGGGATCTGCTATGACATCAAAATAATTCTGTATTTCTTTTGCCAAATCGTTAAACCCATACCATTTACATATAAATACTGATAGCCAGATAACATTCGAGAATCCAAACATTTTATGATACCTTTTTCCGTATGAATTACGTTCATGACGAAATTTTAAGAATTTTACTAAGTGTTTTCCTACAATAGAGGTGTATTGTGGGAAATAAGTTATTGTAAAAATCAATAGCAAACTGAAATCATATTCAAGCCATCCCATTTCAAATTTACTATGTTTTTCTCCCAATATAATATAAAGAATGTGATGATAATAACCTTCCACTAATTTTGAATAATCATTGTTTTCTTCAAATTCAAGAACCGCCTTTGCTTGAAAATAGTGATTACAAAGCCCATAAAGTTGAAAACTATCGTGATGAAGATCTTTGAAATAGCCAGGAAAAATCTCTTCTCGAAAGGTAAATTCTTCAGTACCATTATAGACATACTGAGGCAATGCGTTTAAGCATCTTTGCCAAGACTCTGAATTGTTCCAATCCTCATATACTTTTTTCCAAAGCTGGATTTGTTTCTTGTAAAATTTTTCCATTTTTATATTAATTCATTGTCTCATATAAATTATTGACTTCCTTGTCATCAGGAACAAGCCTTCTTCGGGATAGCAGGTCGGCCAGTTCCTCCGAACTGTTGTTTCGTTTCGGGAAATTGATTGTCATAGGAGCATAAAAATAAAACGACCCCCGATTTGAGCATTGTTAAGAGGCTTGGGGGTTCTCGTGCTGCAAAGATAGGCAAAGATTCGGGAAACGACCATATTTGTGTTTGTTTTTTGCGCAAAAACTTCACCTGCGCGTGTTTTCTCCCGGCATTTCATCCCTTTTCTATCCGGCTTTTCCCGCCCATGAAGCAAGGTAGGAGGTCTGTGCCCCTGTCCACTCTTCAATCCAAGGTACGGAAGGCTGTGCCGGAGCACCGCCAGTCCGATTCTTGCCGCTCCATGCCGGAGCTTCGACGGATGTCGAAACAACACGGTATTCCGCTATGCAAGACTTCCTGCCGGATCTTGCTCTGGCACATTCTGCCTTTAATCCGTATCTTTCCTTTCCGGGCCGGCAGTGTCATGGACAAACGGTGACACATCCCGCTTTGCGCCGGCCTCCATATATTCCGGCAGATCTCAAGGCGGAAAGAGTCCCCTTTCTGTTTGCCCGGCAGACCGCTGTTCTCTACCCGCCCGAGCCGTTGCTCCCCTTATATCATCCTTTCCCTCTGCTTTTATATCCGGCAGGCCGTCCGTACAGTTATAATCGGTGCGACTTTATGCTTTCTCCGGATGCTTTCTGGCAGTCACCGGTCTGGTTTTACCGCTGCAAATATAGGCCGTCGCGCCTGTCCCTTACGTTTTGAAGTGCATTTCTTGCAAATTCTTCCTTGACAGCCGGGGCTGCCAAGAGTAATTGGCAAGAAAAAACGACGTGTGCGGCTTTGCCGACAGCCTTTGGTTGCAGCATAAAATCCCGACAGCGGTTCAGACAGAAAGGAACCGAGAAGAGGGAAAATAAAAAAAGGTAACGGCAGGACCAACCATCTTGCCACAAAACATTTTTTATTATGTTACATGTACACACTATCGGACGCATCGGCAAAGACTGCCAGGTGATTGCAGGAGCACACGGCTCATTCATGGCTATGAACATGGCCGTTGACGATTATGCAAAGGGACAGAACGTCACCACATGGGTAAAGGTAAGAAGCAACAAGGAGAACCACATCCGGTTGGCTGAATACCTCACAAAAGGACGGCTGGTACTTGTTGAAGGCACGCTGTCATCTTCCCTGTGGACGGACAAAAACGGGGAGAGCCAGATTCAGCTTTCCATTACGGCGGAGAGCATCGCATTCATCAATACAGGCAAGAAGGACAGCTCGGCTGGCAGCCCGGACAACATGGCGACCACAACGGACAGCACACCCGTACCCCCTGCCGATATGCCGCAGGACGACAAGGACGATCTGCCGTTCTGACAAGGGCATACCGGTGGCGGTATGGACTGGACTATGGTATATGCCGTATCCGGCAGTCAGAATCACTGCCGGTATGGTGTATGCCGGTTTCGGTTTACACTCCGGACAGAAATAAGAATAATGTTAGAGATATGTGTAATTACGATTTTATAAAGGCTGGAAGCAAGGTTTTCTGGCATGACCCGGACGGCGGTTTGTCGGACGGTGTGTATCAGGTGGTGGATGTCCCGGAGGTAATCGAAGAGGACAGTATCATTTTGATAGCCTCGGACTATTCGGAGGCGGAAGTGTTCCCGGCGGAACTGTCGCCGCTGTGATTTTCTTCAGGTGGCATATCGGAGTTGCCCGATATGCTGCCTGTTCCGCCAATCCTTTTATACGATTTGTGGGAAATTTACCTTTTGTATTTGCCAAATATCACATTCTTTTATACCCATTTATAGCGTTCATCCACACCGTTTCTATGACCGGCAAGCCCGTCTTCCCTTTTCTATACGGCCGGGCCTTTATCCTCTCCTGGTCATTCCTGCTGTCACCGGCCATTGGTTTTATCAGATGCAAAGGTCGGCAGTCGCGCTTGATCCGTCGGTTTGAAGTGGATTTCCTGCAAATTCTTCCTTTCGGAGAAAGAGTAATTGGCAGGAAAAACCGCCGTATGAAGCTGTACCGACAGCCGGAACCTGCATCCATAAAACCCCAAAGGCGGTTCGGCAGAAAAGGACCGACAAGAGGGAAAATAAAAAAACGAGTTATTAACAAATTAAATTTTTAGAATTATGAAAGCAACAGACATGAAGTCAGTAGAAAAGAACATCGTATCGGTAGCATTGGCGGACATTCAGCCGAGTAATTACAACCCACGCAAGACCTTTGACGAGGCGAGCCTTGCCGAACTTGCCGACAGCATACGGCAGCAGGGTGTCCTACAGCCCATAGGTGTGCGACCCATTGCGGAAAACCGCTTCGAGATTATCTTTGGAGAGCGCAGATACCGTGCATCGCTCATGGCAGGGTTGGAAACTATTCCTGCAGTCATTTACGAAGTGTCGGACGAGGTGGCTGAAGAAATGGCTGTCACTGAAAACCTGCAACGCAAGGATGTGACACCCATTGAGGAAGCCAACGCCTATCAGAAACTGATGGAGAGCGGACGACACGATGTACATTCACTGGCAGTCCAGTTCGGCAAGTCGGAAGACTATATCCGCACTCGATTGAAATTCACTGCCCTTATCCCCGAAATCGCAGCCCTTTTGGAAACGGACGAAATCACTATCAGCGTGGCAAGCGAAATCTGCCGCTACGGTAAGGAGATACAGAGCGAGGTGTACGACAGGCATCTGAAAGAGGGTATCGTGTATAACAGTTGGCGTGGCATGAAAGCCGCAGATGTGGCGAGACTCATCGAAAGGAATTTTACGACCGACCTTGAATACTATTCCTTTGACAAGACCCTCTGCATGTCTTGTCCGCACAACACCAACAACATGACGCTGTTCTGTGAGGGCGGTTGTGGAAAGTGCGCCAACAGGAAGTGCCTTGAGGATATGAACACGGCCTACCTTGTGGAACGCGCCGTGCAGATGTTGGGCGAACATTCCACTGCCATGTTAGCCCGTAGTACCTACAATTCCAACGATATGGCTGCAAAGCGTCTTGTTGAACTCGGCTATGAGTTGGAAACGCTGCCATATTATACGGATTATCCCGAAATGCCCGAAGAACCCGAAGCGGTCGATTACGAGACCACGGCGGAATATGAGGAAGCCCGAAAGGATTACGAGCAGGAGCAGGAGGACTACAAGGCTGAATGCGAGGACATACTGCGGGGAAGCACAGAGGGGGATATATCGCTCTATGTCATTGTCGGGCGTGATGACATTTCTCTCGGTTACATGGAAACTTCTGCAATGAATACGGCTGGAAATGGTGCATCGGCAGACGAGAAGCCACTTTCACCGCTTGAAAAGTTGGAGAAGCAGGACAAGCGGAACAAGGAAATCGCCCTTGAAAAGACCGTTGCAGACACCAAGAAGCGGATTTTGGAGGTGGACGCCACCGAAACCAAGTTTGGTGCGGACGAGGACAAGATGATTTATTTCTTCCTCCTTTCATCGCTCCGCAAGGAGCATTACGCAGCGGTGGGCATCGACAGCGAAAATGTGTTTTACCTTTCTGACGAGGATAAATTCAATATCATTGAAAATCTTAACGGCAAGGCGAAAGCCGTTATCCGCAGGGATTTTCTGATTGCGAAGTTCCAAGAAGCATTCGGAGGCAATGCAGTAGCCACCCTCTTGCTCCAATTTGCGGAAAAGCACATGCCCGAGACGCTTGCCGAAATCCGAAAGGGCTATGATGAAGTGTACGAGAAACGCCACCAGCGCATCGAGGAAAAGAAAGCTGTCCTTGCCGTGCAGGATAAGGCGAAGCAGGAAACGGAACAGCAGGAAGAACCGCAACCCGATGAAACGCCACAAGCTGAAGATGTAGCGGCTTGACTTTCATAATTCAGTTCAGAAGCAGGGCGGAGCAATCCGTCCTGCATACTGGCGTGTGCCGGCCATGCCTTTTATAGCAGGGAACGGCGGCATAACGCCGCCATCCGTTTATAACCGTCTGCCATCCCTTTTTCAAAGCCTTGTATCCCAAGGCTCGTTCCCTTTATACCGTTTTGGATTCCCATGTTTCAGCCTCCATGCCGTCACCGCACGGGTTTTCTACGGTGCGAATGTAGGCTGCCGCGCCTGTTCCCTCCATTTTGAAGTGGATTTCCTGCAAATTCTTCCTTGCCGGGGCAAGAGTAATTGGCAGGAAAAAACATCGGGAATGGCTTCTCCGGCGGCCTCTCCCTGCACCGAAAAACCCGAAGCGGCTCCGGTTGCAGGATGCCGAACAGAGGGAAGAAAAAATATTAATCATTAAAAATTCAGATTATGGACAACATTAAGGAATCTAAAGAGTACAGGCTCGCAAAGGAGTGGGAAATGGCGGTAAACGACTTTGATTTCAATCCGAAACGATTTGCTGCGGCTATCCCTGACATGCACCCCACGCTTCAGCAGAGCCTTTACCGGCTTATCCGGGAGTGCATCAAGGTCATGGCGGACGACAGCCGCCGTTATGATGACCGCAACAGGGCGTCGCACGAGGAGGCGAAGTGCATCATGGAATATCTCAACGAACACGGACGTAACATACCATTAAAATAAGGAGGGCAATATGAAGACAAAGGAAATCCAGTTTGACGGCAAGAAATACATCTGCCGCATCGTTGAATCAATCGACGGGGAAGAATTGCTGATTGGCTCCACCGAACTGCTTGACGCATTGCAGCCGGGCAGTTTTGAAGATGCCAACGAAGGCTTTGCCGGTGAAGAGGCGGAATACCTCTATGACGAGGTGTTCTACTTTACCGACCGGGGCAACTTGAAGCTGCCGGACAAGGAGCTGGTTGAAGTCCTGAAGGAAAGCAACCCGGACTGGTTCGAGTAACCGGACAAAAAGGCCGCATCGGACACCGCCTGCACCATTGTGCGGGCGGTGTTGCGTTTCAGGCAGCTAATGGGATTGCAACAGCCTGATTCAGCAATCAAATTGTATGGCAATTTGAACACTATCGTTTGGTGATGGGATTGAACTAAACTGCCTTATTGTTTTTAGCCGCATTAAACTCGTCTAATTTCTTGTTAATAAACTTATAATCAGAAATGGCCTTATCTATATCTTTTGCTCTATCTACTTTCTTTCGCCATCTGATAATTCCATACTTAAAAAATTCAAACCCTTCATTCGTTAAGTCACTGACTCTTATTTCGGAGTCATCGTTGGCTTTATCTTCTGGATAAAGTATAGTTCTTGTTGTAAAGCCGTTTGCTTGCAGGAACCGTACATAATTTTCAAAAAATCGGGTCTGTCGTTCCCTTTCCAGTCTTTTCTCTT
>NZ_JAMBLS010000012.1 GCF_023336905.1 Bacteroides sp. ET71 | reverse complement strand
CAAGAGAGTGTAACACGCGTTCCCGACCTTTGCAAGCGAAAAGCTGAGACACATAGAATCACACATTATTTATATTACTTATGGAAACAATGTATTTGTGCATCGTGCTGTTCCTCGCCGTGCTGGCCGTGTTCGACCTGCTGGTGGGCGTTGCCAACGATGCGGTAAACTTCCTCAACTCGTCCGTCGGCTCCAAGGCGGCATCGTTCCGAACCATGCTCGTGTTGGCCAGCATAGGCGTCTTCATAGGCGCCTCGCTGAGTAACGGCATGATGGACATCGCGCGACACGGCATCTACCAGCCGCAGTTCTTCTACTTCGACGAGGTGATGTGCATCCTGCTTGGCGTGATGCTGACCGACGTCGTCCTGCTGGACGTATTCAACACGATGGGCCTGCCCACTTCGACCACGGTCTCGATGGTGTTCGAGCTGCTGGGCGGCACGTTTGCCCTGGCCCTGGTCAAGACCCTGGGCGGCGGCGACGCCTATTCGATGGGACAACTCATCAACACGGACAAGGCCCTGCAAGTCATCATGGCCATCTTCGTCTCCGTAGCCATCGCCTTCTTCTTCGGCATGCTGGTGCAGTACATCGCACGCGTCATCTTCACCTACAACTACAAGAAGCACCTGAAGTACAGCATCGCCCTCTTCGGCGGCGTGGCAGCCACGAGCATCATCTACTTCATGCTTATCAAGGGCCTGAAGGACAGCTCGTTCATGACGGCCGAGGTGAACGACTGGATACACCAGCACTCGCTGCTCATCATGGTCGGGCTGTTCGTGTTCTTCACCATCCTGATGCAGATACTGCACTGGTGCCGGGTGAATGTGTTCAAAATCGTCGTGATGATGGGTACCTTCGCCCTGGCCCTGGCCTTCGCCGGCAACGACCTGGTGAACTTCATCGGTGTGCCCCTGGCCGGCTATGACGCCTACACCGACTACATGGCCAACGGACAGGCCGCCGGCACCGACGGCTGGCTGATGGGCTCGCTGCTCGGCTCGGCCAAGACGCCGTGGTACTTCCTCGTGGCCGCCGGCTGCGTCATGGTCTACGCCCTGTGGACGTCGAAGAAAGCACACAACGTCATCCAGACCGAAGTTTCCCTGGCCCGCCAGGACGAGGGTGAAGAAGGCTTCGGCTCCACCCCCATCGCCCGCCGCCTGGTGCGTTACAGCATGAACCTGGCCAACGGCATCAGCAAGATAACCCCCGAACGCACCAAAGCGTGGCTCGACACCCGCTTCCGCAAGGAAGAACTGACACTGGAAGATGGCGCCGCCTTCGACCTCGTACGCGCCTCGGTCAACCTCGTGCTCTCCTCCCTGCTCATCGCCTTGGGCACCTCGCTGAAGTTGCCGCTGTCCACCACCTACGTCACCTTCATGGTCTCCATGGGTACCTCGCTGGCCGACCGCGCCTGGGGGCGTGACTCCGCCGTCTACCGCATCACCGGCGTGCTGAGCGTCATCGGCGGTTGGTTCATCACGGCAGGCGCCGCCTTCACCATCTGCTTCTTCGTCACCCTGTTCATCCACTACGGAAGCGCCGTGGCCATCATCATCCTCATCGCCATCGCCATCTACTCGCTTGTCCACAGCCAGGTGATGTACAAGAAGCGCAAGCAGAAAGTACAGGCACAAGACACCGTCCGGCAAATCATGCAGAGCGAGAACAACGACGAAGTGCTCCGCCTGCTGCGCCAACACACCCGCGAAGAGCTGGGCAAGGTGCTGGCCTTCACCGAAGAGAACTTCGAACGCACCGTCACCTCCTTCCTGCACGAGAACCTGCGCGGACTGCGCCGCTCCATGGGCTCGGTGAAGTTCGAGAAGCAACTGGTCAAGCAGATGAAGCGCACCGGCACCCTGGCCATGTCGCGCCTGGATAACAACACCGTGCTGGACAAGGGACTCTACTACTTCCAGGGCAATGACTTCGCCAGCGAACTGGTGTACAGCATCGGACGCCTGTGCGAACCCTGCCTGGAGCACATCGACAACAACTTCAAACCCCTGGATGCCATACAGAAAGGCGAGTTCGGCGACGTGAGCGAGGACATCACCAACCTGCTGCAGACCAGCAAACAGGCCGTCAGCGACAATGACTACAACAACCTGACGGACATCATACGCAAGGCCAACGAACTGAACGGGCAACTCTCGCACCTGAAACGCGGCGAACTGCAACGCATCCAAAGCCAAAGCGGAAGCATCAAGGTGAGCATGGTCTACCTGACCATGATTCAGGAAGCCCAGAACGTGGTGACTTACACCACCAACTTGCTGAAGGTAAGCCGCAAGTTCCAGGCGGAAGACAACGAAGAAAAGCCGCGCTGAGAAGCACGGTCTATTTGCAGATTCTATATCACTCAGCTTATTGTGTAAGACGACGGCGCCTGCCCTTTACGGGGTGGGCGCCGTGCTTGTTGGGCAGGATTCGTCCAGGCATTGCAGCAGTAGCACATCGCGGTATGCACCGCCTACACGCCACCATTGGCGCAGCAGCCCGCACTCGGAAAAGCCGCAGGCATGAAACACGTGGAGGCTGGGCAGGTTATCAGAAGAGACATAGGCGGCCAGTTGGTGCAGGGAGAGAAAACGGAAGGCGTAGTCGCACAGCAGGCGCAGTGCTTGCGTGGCATAGCCCAACCCCCGATAGCCTTCGCAGACAAGCAGGCCGACTTCGGCCCGGGCGTGCATGGGTTCGTAGTTGAACAGGTCGATGAGGCCGACGGAGGCACCGGTAGATTGCTGCACGATGACCAAGCGCAGTTGGCGGTCGGCAAACAGGTCGTTGCGCGAGTCGGCCAGGTAACGCCGGAGGGCGTAGCGTGAATAGGGCACGGTGAAGTCGGTCATCGCCCAGTGTGCGGGGTCATTCTCCATCCGGTAGATGAAGTCGAGGTCTTCGGGTTCGAGGGCGCGGAGGCGGACATCGGCACCGGAAAGAAAGGGGACGGAGGCGGTCATTCGTCGGAAGGGTCGATGTGCAACTCGCGTTGCAGGCGTTGCGTGCCGGGTACACAGAAGAGCATGGCCACGAGGGCTATCAGCCCGCAGAGCAGGCAGGTGTTGCTGAGCAGAAGGCCGTAAGCCACAAAGCCTCCCAGGGCGGGCAGGAGGAGAAGAAGGGCACGAACGGTGTTCCAGCGGGTGTAAAGACGGAGGGCGCGACGGAAGTCGGCGGTGTCTATCTGCCTGACCATCACCCAGGCAAAGAGTTTCAAGGCGAGGGGCACACAGGCGATGGTGAGCAGGATGAGAGCGGTTTCGACGATGTATTCCAGGCGTGTGTCGGCGGCCAGGAGGCCGGTCCACGGGGCGCCGGCTTCGGCCCAAATGCCGGCCAGCAGAGGGAGCAACCAGCAGAGGAGGTGGAGGGCCTTGAGGTAGATGACGGTCTTACGGATTTGTTCTTGCATGATGTGAAGGTTTTTTGATAGGTTGTCAGGGATGGAGATGCGCGTATGTCAGAGATTACCTTGGAAGGGGGTGCGGTTGACAATGCTGCGTCCCAGGGTCACTTCGTCGGCATATTCCAGCTCGTCGCCCACGGCGATGCCGCGTGCGATGACCGAGAGGCGTACGCCGGTGGGTGCCAGTTTGCGGTAGATGTAGAAGTTGGTCGAGTCGCCTTCCATCGTCGTGCTCAGAGCCAGTATGACCTCGGACACACCTCCAGACTTGACGCGCTGCACGAGGCTTTCTATCTGCAAGTCGCCGGGGCCGATGCCGTCGATGGGCGAGATGACTCCGCCCAAGACGTGGTAGAGGCCGTGGTACTGCTGGGTGGCTTCGACGGCCATGACATCGCGGATGTTTTCGACTACGCACACGGTAGAGGCGTCGCGCCGGGGATCGGCACAGATGCGGCAGGTCTCCGTGTCCGAGATGTTGTGGCACACGCGGCAGAACTTGGCCTCGCGTTTCAGCGTGGTGACGGCGCCGGCAAAGGCTTCTACCGCGCCGAGGTCCTGGCGGAGCAGGTGGAGCACCAGGCGCATGGCGGTCTTGCGGCCGATGCCAGGCAGCTTGGCAAATTCGGAGACGGCTCGTTCGAGCAGTACGGATGGGAATTGTTCGTTCATCTTCTGTCTATACGTTTTCGCGGGGCAAAGATAGTGGAAAAAAATGAGATTCGGCTACACTCCTGCCCTCCGGCTGGCGGAAAGTTACGGCGGTGTGGGAGGAGCCGCAGCAGGGGTCCGGCAGGGGCACTGTGGGGGTGTGTCTGACATCACGCCAGCGGCTGTCTGACATCACGCGTGAAGTCCATCTGACATCACGCCTATTAACAAACCAAAACACGCGTGATGTCAGAACCCTTTCACGCGTGATGCAAATCGGTAACACGCGTGATGCAGACGGAAAGTACGCGTGATGCAAACCAGTAACACGCATGATGCAGACGGAAAGTACGCGTGATGCAAACCGGTAACATGCGTGATACAGGCGGAAAGTACGCGTGATGCAAACCGGTAACATGCGTGATACAGGCGGAAAGCAGGCATGATACCGGCGGGCACCAGGCATGATACACAACCGTAACACGCATGATGTCCGCCGGAAACACGGGGGATGCCCGCCGGACAGCCCGGCAGGCACCCCCCCGCACAAGTCAGCGCTCCTGCATCTTCTGCATCAGCACCTGCATCCAGTAACCACCGATGACGGAGCGGGCGCGGAAGCTGACCCACTGACCGCTGTCCGTGTGGTGCCAGTCGCTGATGGGCACGCGCGAGGTAGTCTCGTCCACATATTTATATAAGGGGTCGATGAACTTCTGGAACGTCTCCCGATCGCTGCTCATGGCCGCCGTCCACATAATCCAGTCGGACTTCGTGTATTCCTTGCGGCTGTCCAGCGGCAGTCCGTAAGTATTCTGCCGGGTCAGGTAATAGGCAAGCTCCTTCTCGATGACGTTGTTCGGGAAGATGTTCAGTCCCCACATCTTGTCCCACACGATGTTATACTTCTGGCTCCACGTACCCGGTCGGTCGAACGCCAGGCGATAGTGGTCGCCGTCGCGCGCGTCCTGCTCCCACTTCACGGCCATCTGGCGGGCTTTTTCAGCATACTTGTCGGCCACCTCATCCATGCCCAACATGCGGGCCATCTCGGCATATCCGGCCACGCCCATGATGGCTTTTATGGAGAGGTTGGCGTTATGCGCCCAGTGTCCGGCGAAGTCGTCGGTGCAAAGCTGGTTGGCAGGATCCTGCCCGTTCTCGGCCAGGTAGTCAGTCCAGAGCGTCAACAAGTCCCAGTACCGCTTCGCATACCCGGCATTTCCCTCCATCTTTGCGATGGCTGCCGCCAGGATGACCATGTTCCCGCCTTCCTCAATCGGCATGTCGCCGCCATACACCTGCCCATTGGCCACGGGATACGTGCCCAAGTCGTGCGCCGGAAAAGGCTTGTTCCACCGGCCCGATGCGCTGTATTCGAAGATACTTGTCATCATCCCCTTCAACAACTCCGGGTTGTAGCAGAGGAACAGCGGGGCAGACGGATACGTCAAGTCCACCGTGTTGATGCAGCCATTGCTGTTGTTCTCCTTGGAGAAAAAGAGCAGATTGCCCTGCTCGTCCTCGAACAACTTGTGGGCAGCTATGACATGCCGATAGGCCGCAGCGCAAATTTCAGCATACTTCTGCCCGCCGGCCCTCCGGGCATCGTCCATAATCATGCGGTCCCAGTCGCGGCATCGCTGCATGACAGAAGCATAGTTGTCACGCGCACGCTCGAAAGCGTCGAAGATACTGACGCGTCCCCCGTGCTTCCAATACGCCATACGCCGCTGGAACATATACTCCAACGCATACACATCGTCGTAACCCAGCATCAGGAAACCACTGCGCCCCTCGGCACTCACCCGGCCCAGGTTGTCCGCATAAGCCATGGCCGGCAAGTCCTGCGCACGGCGTGTCACCCTTTTGCTCTCGCCCTGCGGCAGACGACCTTCGCGGGCAAACACCGCCTTCGTACGATTATAATCACCTAGACATACGTCCGACTGGCGCCCGGCACCCGTCAGGTAGAGATACCCCCAGTCGATGCACACCTGGTCGCCACGACGCTCGGTGTAGGGCTGGTCGATGGAACCTGCCGTCACATACTCCAGTCCTCCCAGGCGCAACGTCCGGGCCTCGGTCGGCTGCGTCGGCTCGTTGATGGTCAGTTGAGGCGTAGTTTCAAAATACAACTGCACGTCATGCTGCTTCTTGTCCAGCGAGCGTGCCTCGTACGACACGTAATTGATAGGCGTCGACATCAGGTCGAGGTCATCCATCAGCACGGGAGCCGTGAAGACCACCCGCAACTCTACCGGACCGCACGTAAAGGCATAGTAGGACGAAGTAGGCAGCACACAGACCGACGTCTGCTCGGCCGTCCTTTCGTAAGCCGCCGTCTGGCTGTTGGGAACAAAGATGCCGAAGTCCACGTAAGCGCCGCCCGTCGTATTGTGACAATGCGCGGCAATGACGTTCTTCCCCTTGCGCAACTTCTTGACAGCCTGCTCGCTCAGCTTCAGGCGCACGTTGTTGTTCCAACTGTAGTCCGTGGCCACCAGCTTCTCACCATTCAAGTAGAGTTCGAACACATCGTCGTGCGAATACTTCAGCCACACATCCTTCTGCGGCACCTGGTCGAGAGTAAACTCGCGGCGCACCCAGATGTCTTCCGTCGTCCATTCCGTGCCGACAGCCTGCTGCTCGCGCGTTCCGAACGCTCCTTTTCCTCGTTTCCAGCCCGCATCATCATAGTCCGTCTCCGTCCATTGCCCTTCGGGTTGTTGGAACGTATAGGCCCCTTCCCAGGCATCCATGCCGGCCATGGGCAACAACGTTTCCAGGTTCACCTTGCCCAAGAAGCGGTAAACCGTGCCGTCTACACGCACGGCACCCACCAACGGATACTCGGCATCGGTCCAGTGCGTCGTAATACCGTCATAAAGTTTGTCGTAAGGCGACCAGATGGAAAAATAAGGGTCGGAAGTAACAAGAGGCACGGAAGGTGCCCGTAGTTCTGTCTGTACAACCGGCGTAAACAGGTTGTCGTCTTGTGCTTGCGCTTGACACAACAAGCCAACGGCCATGAGAGCCGTGAAGAGTTTTGTCCTTTTCATGTTAAAAAGATAAGTATAAAAATTAGTAATAAACAGCGCAGCATCCGTAGAAAGCCTACGCCCTGCACCACTTGCAAAAGTAGGAAGAAAAAGGAGTATGCGCGTATCAAACATCGGTCAAATAATGCAAAAATCCCGTCAATTCGCACAATGCCGGTCTTTTTCTGCCGGAAAAATACGGAGAAACAGGCTTCAGCCCCTATTTCTCATTTTTTAAGCAGGAAATGACATACCCAATACAAAAAAAATCGCACCTTTGTACATCAACAGCAGGACACTTCCAAAAGAAGGCCATCCCGAAGAAGAGCCGTGGCCTTTGTCCGCAAGAACGACGCTTCTTGCGGGAGACAGGGCCGGTTCCTTGCCTGTGTACGAAACTCTACTGGCATACAGCGTGTTTCCATCATAGAAGTTAAGACACACTTACACAACCTGTATATAAGTACCATTATGAAGAGAACACTTTCATTCATTTACCTGTTTCTATTTATCTTGTGCACGAAAAACTGGGCGCAAGAACAGACCGTACGAATCGTAGCACGCCCGGAAACCGGCGCACAAACCGCCCTCTACCCTACCGGACGCCCGCCCTTGCAAGCCTGCCGCCTGCTGAAACTGCCTGTGGGCAGCATAAAACCTCAGGGCTGGCTACGCAAATACCTGGAGTTGCAACGCGACGGACTGACCGGCCACTTGGGCGAAATCAGTGCCTGGCTGGACAAGAATAACAATGCTTGGCTGACCAACGGCGGAGACCACGGCTGGGAAGAAGTGCCCTATTGGCTGAAGGGCTACGGCGACCTGGCTTACATCTTGGGCGACGAAAAAATGATAGCCGAGACCAAGACATGGATAGAAGGTGCTTTCAAAAGCCAACAACCGGACGGATACTTCGGCCCGGTGAACCTGCGCAACGGCAAGCGAGAGCTGTGGGCACAGATGATTATGCTCTGGTGTCTCCAATCTTATTATGAATACACGGGTGACGAGCGCGTCATCGACCTGATGACACGCTACTTCCACTGGCAACTGACCGTGGCCGACGAGGATTTCCTGAAAGACTACTGGGAGAACAGCCGCGGAGGCGACAACATGTGGAGCGTCATCTGGCTGTACAACCGCACGGGCGACCCCGCGTTGCCGAAGCTCATCGAAAAGCTGCACCGCAACACTGCCAACTGGATGCAACCTTCGTCGCTGCCCAACTGGCACAACGTAAACATCGCACAAGGCTTCCGCGAACCGGCCACTAACTATCTGTTGAGCAAAGATTCGGCTCAACTGCGTGCCTCGTACAACACACACCAGCTCATACGCCGCACCTTCGGGCAAGTGCCCGGCGGCATGTTCGGCGCCGACGAAAACGCACGCATGGGCTACATCGACCCGCGCCAAGGCGTGGAAACCTGCGGCATGGTAGAGCAGATGGCTTCGGACGAAATCATGCTGGGCATCACCGGAGACCCCTTCTGGGCAGACCACTGCGAGGAAGTGGCCTTCAACACCTACCCGGCGGCCGTGATGCCCGACTTCCGCGCACTGCGCTACATCACCGCGCCCAACCACACCGTGAGCGACTCGAAGAACCACCACCCCAGCATCGACAACAGCGGCCCCTTCCTCTCCATGAACCCCTTCAGCAGCCGTTGCTGCCAGCACAACCATGCACAAGGATGGCCCTATTATGCCGAGCACCTGGTGATGGCGACTGCCGACGGCGGCCTGGCCACCGTGCTCTACGCCTCCAGCGCCACCCGGGCAAAGGTGGCAGGCGGCACCACCGTGACACTGACGCAGGAAACGCACTATCCGTTTGAAGAAGAAATATCCCTCCGTCTCTCCACCCCGCAGGAAGTGACCTTCCCCCTCTACCTGCGCATCCCCGCCTGGGCCGACAACGCCCAAGTGAAACTCAACGGCAAAAAACTGCGCACTTCGGACACAGCCGGACAATACATCCGCATCGAACGCACTTGGACGGAGGGCGACGTCGTGACGCTCCACCTGCCCATGACACTGCGCATGCGCACCTGGCAGGTCAACCGCCACAGCGTGAGCGTGGACTACGGCCCGCTGACCCTGTCGCTGAAAATCAAAGAACGCTACGTGCAGAGAGATAGCCGGGAGACGGCCATCTTCGACTCTCGGTGGCAGGCAGGAGTCGATGCCGAAGCATGGCCCACTACCGAGATATACGCCGACTCTCCGTGGAACTACGCACTCGTCCTGCCGGAAAAGAATCCGTTGGACGGACTGAAAGTGACACACAAGCCCTGGCCGGCAGACGACTTCCCCTTCACCCCGGAAAGCGTTCCCCTGGAAGTAAAGGCCACCGGACGACGCATACCCGGCTGGCAACCCGATGAAACCGGCATGTGCAGCGTACTTCCCATGGAAGACAGCTTCATGGAACAAGCGGAAAGCATCACCCTCATCCCCATGGGGGCAGCCCGCCTGCGCATCAGTGCCTTCCCCAGAGCCAAAGAATAAACAACATTCATAATCACAAATCACACATAAACAATGAAACTCAAACATCGCTTACTCGCTGCCTGCACCGTGGCCACACTGCTGGCCGCTGGCATACCCAGCGCCACCCAGGCACAAGGCAGCTACACTCTTGACGACGTCTGGACAGCCTACGATGGATTTAACCGCAACCTGCTCGATGCCGAAAAATACATCTACAAGACCAACACTTCGTTCGAACACGCCACGGACCGCTGGAACGGTGCCGCCGCCATCTGGTGCCAGCCCATGTACTGGGACATGGCCCTGAATGCGTGGCAACTGGCCGAACGCTTGCGCGACACGGAGCGGGCCAAGAAGTACAAGGCATTGAGCCGGAAAATATTCGAGGGAAACAAGGCACAGTACGTAGGCTTCGACTTTGAGGACAACAACGAGAATACCGGTTGGTTCATCTACGACGACATCCAGTGGTGGACCATCACCCTGGCACGCGCCTACCAACTGTGTGGCGACGAAGAATATCTCCGCCTGTCCGAAGCCAGCTTCCGCCGAGTGTGGTATGGCTCGGAGCGCGTGGGCGACACCGGTTCCTACGACGAACGCAAAGGAGGCATGTTCTGGCAATGGCAGCCCATCCGCAACCCGAACCCCAACAACAGCGACACGGACGGGAAGATGGCCTGCATCAATTTTCCCACCGTCGTAGCGGCCATGACGCTCTACAACTGCGTGCCTGCCGACCGCCAACCGTCCGACGAAGCCAAGCCGGCCTACCAGACCAAGCAGCAATATCTGGAGAAAGCCAAAGAAATCTACCGGTGGGGCGAAGCGAACCTGTTTGACAAGAAGACAGGCCGCATTGCCGACAGCAAACACGGCGAGGGCGAACCCGCGTGGAAGACGCACGTCTACAACCAGGCAACGTTCATCGGAGGCTCCGTGCTGCTGTACAAGGCAACGGGCGACCGCCACTACCTGGACAACGCCGTACTGGCTGCCGACTACACGGTGGGGCCCATGTCTGAAAAAGACGGCGTTCTGCCCTTCGAAAGCGGAATCGAGCAAGGCATCTACACAGCCATCTTCGCGCAATACATCGCCATGCTGGTCTACGACTGCGGACAGACGAAGTACCTCCCCTTCTTGCACCACACCATCGCCACCGGATGGGGTAACCGCGACCGGACGCGCGAACTGTGCGGAGGCGACTATGCCCGCCCCGTGCAACCGGACGAGGTAGTGGACAGCTATTCGGCTTCGGGCATACCGGCGCTGATGTTGCTCTTCCCGCCCGAAAGCAATCGTTAAACCAATCATAAAATACCTTTACGACATGAACAAACTACTGACTTGGGCAGCTTGCGCTTTGCTGGCGGGCTGCGCCGCCACTCCTGACCAACCGGTTTTTGAAATGGAAGAGCCGGTGGACTACGTCAACACACTCATGGGCACACAGTCTAAGTTCGCCCTTTCTACCGGAAACACCTATCCGGCCGTGGCCCTGCCGTGGGGCATGAACTTCTGGACGCCACAGACGGGAACCATGGGCGACGGATGGACTTATACCTATGACGCCGACAAAATCCGGGGCTTCAAGCAGACCCACCAACCCAGCCCGTGGATAAACGACTACGGACAGTTCTCCATCATGCCGGTGACGGGCAAACCTCTGTTCGACCAGAACGAACGCGCCAGTTGGTTCTCGCACAAGAGCGAAGTGGCCAAGCCCTATTATTATAAAGTATATCTGGCCGACCACGACGTAACCACCGAGCTGGCTCCCACAGAGCGCAGCGCCGTCTTCCGCTTTACCTTCCCGGAGAGCGGACAGTCTTACGTGGTGGTCGATGCCTTCGACGGAGGGTCGCACATCAAAATCCTGCCCAATGTCAACATGATAGTAGGCTATACGACCAAGAACAGCGGCGGCGTGCCCGACAACTTCAGGAATTATTTCGTAATGGAGTTCGACAAACCCTTTGCCGGCATGTACACCGTAGCCAACGGACAGGCAGACAGTACGCGGCTGGAAGTGACAGACAACCACGTAGGAGCGATGGTACGCTTCGCTACCCGGCGGGGAGAAGCCGTCAACGTACGGGTGGCCTCTTCCTTTATCAGTCAGGAACAGGCCGAACTGAATCTGAAGAAAGAAATCGGCCGGAAGACGCTGGAAGAAGTGGCCGACGCCGGACGCCAACGTTGGAATGAGGTGCTGAGACGCATCGAAGTGGCCGACAGCAATGTGGACAAACTGCGTACGTTCTACTCCTGCCTGTATCGCTCCGTATTGTTTCCGCGCAGCTTCTACGAGCTGAACAACAAAGGCGAGGCCATACACTACAGTCCCTACAACGGGCAGATACTGCCGGGCTACCTGTTTACCGACACGGGGTTCTGGGACACGTTCCGCAGCTTGTTCCCCTTGCTGAACCTGCTTTATCCGTCCATGAGCCAGAAGATGCAGGAAGGATTGGTAAATGCGTACAAGGAGAGCGGTTTCCTGCCCGAGTGGGCCAGCCCGGGACACCGCGGATGCATGGTCGGCAACAATTCGGCTTCGGTGGTGGCCGACGCTTATCTGAAGGGGTTGCGGGGGTATGACGCAGAGACGTTGTGGCAGGCCGTTGTACATGGTGCCAACGCCGTACACCCGCAGGTATCGTCCACCGGGCGCCTGGGCTACGAGGAATACAACCGCCTGGGCTACGTGCCCTACGACACGGGCATCCGCGAGAACGCCGCCCGCACGCTGGAGTATGCCTACGACGACTGGTGCATCTACCAGTTCGGGAAAGCCTTGGGAAAGCCTGAGAGCGAGACAGACGTCTTCGCCCAACGTGCGCTGAACTACCGCAACCTGTACGACCCCGAACACAAGCTGATGCGCGGACGGAATGTCGACGGCACATTCCAGTCGCCGTTCAACCCGCTGAAGTGGGGCGACGCCTTCACCGAGGGAAACAGTTGGCATTACACCTGGTCGGTGTTCCACGACCCGCAGGGGCTGATTGACCTGATGGGAGGCGACGCCGAGTTCACAGCCATGCTCGACTCCGTGTTCGCCCTGCCGCCCGTCTTCGACGACAGCTACTAC
Organism: Bacteroides sp. ET71; assembly: GCF_023336905.1. Lineage (GTDB taxonomy): Bacteria > Bacteroidota > Bacteroidia > Bacteroidales > Bacteroidaceae > Bacteroides. Next base: position 71,296 of record NZ_JAMBLS010000012.1, on the reverse strand, counting down.
GGCGGCGTCATACACGAGATACGCGAGATGCAAATCATGAACATGGGCAACTACGCTCACGGCAACCAGCCCGTACAACACATGATTTACCTCTACAACTACGCCGGCCAGCCCTGGAAGGCACAGCAGCACATCCGTGAGACAATGGACAAGCTCTACACGCCCACGCCCGACGGTTATTGCGGGGACGAGGACAACGGCCAGACTTCGGCATGGTACGTATTCTCCGCCCTGGGCTTCTACCCCGTCTGCCCGGGCAGCGGACAGTACGTGCTGGGCACGCCCTACTTCAAACACGTCGACGTGCATCTGGAGAATGGCAAGGACGTAACCATCAGCGCCCCGGACAACAGCGACAGCAACCGTTACATCCAGTCGCTGAAGCTGAACGGACGCAGCGTCGAGCGCAACTACCTGACGCACGAAGAGCTGACCGACGGCGCCGCGCTGGAGTTCGAGATGGGCAACACACCCAACACCCTACGGGGCACTGCGAAGGAAGATGCGCCCTACTCCTTCTCCAATGAACTGTCGCAAGCCGGAAAATAAAAACACTCATTTCCACAGAAAAACTTCTTATACGAAAGACAAAGTCTGTCTCCAGCCTGAAGACATGTATCCGCAGCCTAAAGATGCACATCTCCAGGTTAAAGATACACATCTTTAGGCTGGAGATAGAACTCGTCTGATACACAGGAAGATTTTCCTCCACACATTCAACAAAAACAAAGAAAACATGACCGAAACCAAACGCATCATATGGCTGGACGTCATCCGTCTCATAGCCATGCTCATGGTGATTGGCGTGCACTGCATCGACCCGTTCTACATCTCGCCCGCCATGCGCGACAATCCCGAATACACCCGCTGGGCAGCCATCTACGGTTCGCTGTTCCGCCCCTCCGTGCCGTTGTTCACCATGATGACCGGCCTGTTGCTACTCCCTGTCCGTCAGACGGCAGGCGTGTTCTACAAGAAACGCATCCTGCGCATTCTGTTTCCCATGCTCATCTGGTCCGTGCTCTACAACCTCTTCCCGTGGTTCACCGGCGTGCTGGGACTGCCCAAGGAGATTATCGGCGACTTCTTCTGCTACGTGCAAGGCAGCGAGTCGCAGGCACTCGCCGCGTCACTGAAGGATGTCGCCATGATACCGTTCCAATTCAGCTTCAAGGAAAACCACATGTGGTGCATGTACCTGTTGCTGGGCCTCTACCTGTACATGCCGTTCTTCTCCGCCTGGGTGGAGAAAGCCGGAGAGAAAGAGAAGCGCATCTTCCTCAGCCTGTGGGGCGTGTCTCTCTTTCTGCCCTACCTCCAGGCCTACGTAGCCCCGCTGTTTGGCGTACGCTTCCTGCTGGGCGAAGCCACGTGGAACGCCTACGGCCTGTTCTACTACTTCGCCGGCTTCAACGGCTACCTGATTCTGGGTCACTACCTGAAGAACGCCGCCCTGCAATGGAGCACACTGAAGACCTGCACCATCTGCCTCGTACTCTTCGCCCTGGGTTATGCCGTCACCTTCAGTGGTTTCTCTTCCGCCGCAGCCAACCCCGCCTCGACGGAAGAAGACATGGAGCTGTTCTTCACCTTCTGCAGCCCCAACGTAGCCATCATGACGATAGCCGTCTTCCTGCTGCTTCGCCAAGTCACCGTACGCCGAGCTTGGTTGGTCCGTGCCCTGGAGAACATGACTCGCTGCGGTTTCGGCATCTACATCATCCACTACTTCGTGGTAGGTCCGTTCTTCCTGCTCATCGCCCCCCCCTCACTGCCCATCCCCCTGCAAGTGCCGGTGATGGCCGTCTGCATCTTCGCCACCTCGTGGGCCATTACGGCGCTGCTGCGGAAGATATTCGGACGAAAGGCCATCTACATTGTAGGATAACGGCCAACATGCGGTTTAGAGAAATCGACAAGGCTGCCCCTCACACACAAGGGCAGCCTTTTTCATACCGGCCTCATCCCCAAAGACGGCAGGCTAAATAAGAAAAAAAGACAATGAACCATTATGAACTTGACAGGCATTGGCGCATTGGTTAAATTTGCACAATAAATAAAAAACATTCATTCTATGAAGACCATTCACACATTGACCTGGACACTGCTGCTGGCCGCCCTGGCCACCGGATGCTCGTCCGACAGCAACGAAGAACAACCACAGCCAGACCGGCTGCCCATCACCCTGAGCTGCGGCATCACCGCCGCCAGCCGAGCCACAGATACCAGTTTCGAAACAGGCGACCGCATCGGCCTCTACGTCGTCAACTACGAAGGCACGGCACCAGGCACCTTGCTCCCCTCGGGCAACCATGCCGATAACATCGCCTTCACCTACAACGGACAGTGGACACCTGCCACCCCTATCTACTGGCAAGACGAAACTACCCCCGCCGACTTCTACGCCTACTACCCCTACGACAGCACGCCACACAATCCCGCCGACTGGCCCTTCGAAACAAAAGCCGACCAAAGCAGCGAGACAGCCTACAAGGCCAGCGACCTCTTGTGGGGCAAGGCAAACAACGTGAAACCCACAGCCAATGCCGTCAACATCACTATGCGCCACCTTCTGAGCTGCGCCGTCATACAGATTGTCCCCGGCAACGGATTCACCGAAGAAGAACTGAAAACAGCCGACATCCAAGTGCAACTGAACGGACTGACCTGCCAAGCCACCGTCGACCTCAACAACGGCACAGTGACAGCCGGCAGCCACACGACCAACGTCACCCTGCTGCGAGGCACAGGCAATAACTTCAAAGCACTCATCATCCCCCAGACCGTGCCCGAAGCCGACGACTTCCTCACCGTCACCATCGACGGCGAAACATTCCACATGCCCAAAGGCTTCACCTTCGTCAGCGGCAAACGCCATACCTTCACCGTCACCGTGCGCAAACTCAGCACCGGCATCAACATCGACATCAGCGGCTGGGAAGACGACGGCATAGACAACGGCGGCGTGGCACAATAATCCCTCTTCCCCTCGGCAACCAAGCAAACAAGAAATTAAAAACATTGAAATATGACTGACATGAGAATCACCATCACAAAAAGCCTGACCCTGCTCCCGCTGCTGGCACTCCTCTGGGCCTGCAACGACGACACGTTCGATTCTTACGGCAACAACGGCAACAAACGCCCCATCACCCTCTCAGGCGAAATCGACCAAACAGCCACCACCCGCGTCAACGACAACGGCTTCTGCAACGGCGACGAAATAGGCGTCTACATCGTAGACTACCAAGGAAACACACCAGGCACCCTGCAAAACAGCGGCAACCGGGGCGACAACGTGAAACACACCTACGACGAAGCCACCAACCGCTGGAACTCAGCCTACGACGTCTACTGGAAAGACGAACATACCCCCATCGACGTCTATGGATACTACCCCTTCGCCTCGCCCGACGACGTCAACGCCTACACTTTCGAAGTGCAGAAAGACCAAAGCACCGAAACCACTACCACAAGCATGGGCGGCTACGAAGCCAGCGACTTCCTTTGGGGGAAAGCCACCAACATTGCCCCCACCGACCGCGTCATCATGCTACCCATGCGCCACCGCATGAGTAGCCCGCGCATCACCCTCGTCGAAGGCGAAGGCTTTGCCGAAGGCCAATGGGCTGGACTGGAAAAACAAGTATTGATAAAGAATACTAAGCGCAACGCCCTCATCAACTTGGCTGACGGAACCGTAACTGCTACGGGAGAAGCCAGCGAGACAGGCACTATCCCCTACGTGAAAGAAGACGCCTTCCGCGCCATCGTCGTTCCACAAACCATCTCCGCAGGCACCGTTCTTTTCAGCATCACCGTAGACGGCACTGCCTACACTTTCAGCAAGGAAGAAGACTTCACCTACGAAAGTGGCCGGATGCACAACTTCTCCATCAAAGTAGACAAGAAAGAAGCTACCGGTGAATACACCTTCACCTTGATTAGCGAAAGCATCACGGCATGGGAGAACGATGACGTGTCGCACGACGCCACCATGAAAGAATACATCGTCATTGAGTCCAGCGCTGGACACCTGAAAGACTCTATCATGGCGGCAGGCAAGGACTACCGGAAGTTGCAGAACTTGAAGATTACGGGGGAAATCAACGCACAGGACTTCTACTTCATGCGCGACTCGATGGATGTTTTGCAATCGCTGAACTTAAAAGAAGTCAGATGCCTGCAAGGACAATTCGGAGGACGAGGAGGAGAATTTCCAAATGGAAGTTGGGAATATGAAGATGATATTATCCCGGAAAGTGCATTAAATGAAAAAGAATCTCTGCTCCGAATTGTATTGCCAGACAAACTGAAAAAGATTGGCGATTGTGCGTTCCGCAGTTGCATCAATTTGACCGGAAGCATCAATATACCAGAAGGTGTGACACACATAGGTGCAAGCGCATTTATGTGGGACAAATCACTCACCGGTTCACTGACTTTACCCAGCACATTAGAATATATCGGCGGTGGTGGGGCTGTTGATATAGGAGGAGCATTTGATGAGTGTCAGTTTACCTGTGAACTAAAACTTCCAAACAAATTAAGATACATAGGACATCGTGTATTTGCAAACAATACCGGATTGTACGGTAACCTTATTCTGCCTTCAAATCTAGAGTATCTTGGTGATTTTGCATTCCAAAACTGCAAAAACCTAACTGGAAATCTAGAAATACCACAAGGCTTAACGCAACTTAACCAAGGAGTTTTCCAAAACACAGGATTCGATGGTACACTCACTATGCACGATGGAATTACCAGCATACAAAATGACGTATTCAACTACGCGCCTCTTAAAGGAGAATTGACATTGCCCAAGAATCTAAGTGTTATCGGTCAGAAAGCATTCTATAGCTGCGACTTCTCTGGTGTGTTGGTATTACCTCAAAGCCTTATAACCATAGGTAACGAAAGTTTTGCTTACAACTGGCGATTGATGGGTACACTTGACATTCCCGAAAATGTACAAACCATAGGTTCTGGTGCATTTGCCGAGTGTCGTTCTATCGAAGGTTTAATATTCCCTGAATCATTGGAAAGCATATTAGACAATGCTTTCTCCAACTGTTACGGTATCGGCAGCATCGTCTGCAAAGGTACCATGCCCCCATACGTTCAGACAGGAGCATTCAACGGTGTCGCCAAAGACAACTTCACCCTCGAAGTGCCCGAAAGTGCCATCCAGCAATACCAAGCCGCAGCAGGTTGGAGCGACTTCAAGCGCATTGCTGCTCACCGCGAACTGGTATGCCGCCCCAGCATTGCCAATGCCATCAACACCGAGTGTACACGCAACCTCGTGATTGATGCGGAAGGCGACTGGATGGTAGAAAGCATGCCCGACTGGTGCAGTCTCTCTGTCAACGAAGGCAGCAAGAAGACGGAAGTAACCCTTACCATCCACGAAATGCCGGAAGGCTCGGCCACACGCACCGGCGAAATCGTCTTCAAGCTGAAAGACCAGGACTATCGCCATAAGTGTACCGTCAGCCAATACGATTATCAATACGGAGAGGATGAGGTCATCACCTTACAGAAAGCCTCGCGCGGCAACAACGGCGGTATCAACCTTGTATTCTTGGGAGACGGTTATGATGCCAAAGATATCTCGGAAGGCAAGTATATGGAGAACATGCAGGAACAGGTGGAGAACTTCTTCGGCATCGAGCCATACACTACTTATCGTGACTATTTCAACGTCTACACCGCTATTGCCGTATCGCCCGAAAGCGGCATCGGTACGGTGAACACCATCCGCTACGCCAAGTTCGAGACTACCTACACGGGGGGCGTGGGCCTGAAGTGCGACTACGACGCAGCCTTCCAATATGCACTTGACATGGGGACGACCGTGACCAAAGACAACCTCCACCAGTCGCTCATCATCATGGTGCCCAACAGCACCGACTACGGCGGCATCTGTCAGATGTGGGAAGACGGTTCGGCCATCGCCTTCTGCCCCCTGAGCACCTACGGCTATCCGCTGGACACGCGCGGCGTCATCCAGCATGAAGCCGGAGGCCACGGCTTCGGCAAGCTGGGCGACGAGTACATCTACCACAACGAGTTCATCGACTTCTGCACGTGCACCTGCTGTGGACACGTATTCGAGTTCAACTGGGCCAAAGGCTTGGGCTGGTACGACAACCTCTCGCTCACCGGCAAGATGAACGAAGTGCCCTGGAGCCACCTCATCTTCGACCCGCAATACAGCGACTACGTAGACATCTTCGAAGGCGGCTTCATGCACAACCGGGGCGTATTCCGCTCGGAACAAAACAGTTGTATGAACAATGACATTCCTTATTACAGCGCCATCAGCCGCGAAAGCATTGTGAAACGTATCAAAGCCTATGCCGGCGAAGCATACTCTTTCGAAGACTTCAAAGCCAATGACAAGGCAGATGCCGGTGCTGCCACACGCGGACTGGATGCTGCACAGACAGAACGCAGCGTACACGGCTTCCAACTGCCGCCGCAGATACACAAAGGAAGCCCCCTGCAAAAAAGGAAACAATAAGTAAGTCATTAGAATTAATTTATGCTATACACAAGGCCACGAATACCCTTTATCAAGGGTCACGAATACCCTTTGCCAAGGGTCACAGATACCCTTTGCCAAGGGTCACAGATACCCTTTGCCAAGGGTCACAGATACCCTTTAACAAGGGTCACAGATACCCTTGATTTATAGTATAACCCTATTTTCAACATTTGCTTAAAATTATCAATCAAAAAAACAAGTCGATATGAAACTATATAATGTTCTATCAACCGGGGCAGCAGCCATGCTGCTTGCCCTTACCTCTTGCCAGGATAAGGTAACGGCTGCCGAAGAGCAAGTCAACCCCAATATCATGACCTTCGACATCGCCTATCCCGGCCAACAGACCCGCGTTACAGGCAATGCTTTTGAAAGCGGTGACCGCGTGGGCCTCTTCATCACACAACAAGACCTGCCACTGGAAGTGTCAGGCAACTATGTGAACAACGCTTCCCTCAGCTTCAACGGCGCACAATGGGAACCCGAAAACCCTATCTATTGGGACGGAGGGACCTATAACATCTATGCCTATTATCCACAGATAGAAAGCGTATCATCCGTAGATAACCTGCCTGTCAGTGTAGCCACAGACCAACAGGCAGAAGGAGGCTACGAGAAAAGCGACTTCCTGTGGGCATCTAACCTGGGTGCCGTGGCCGGTAACACTCCGGTAAGCCTACAGTTCAGCCACCGTATGAGCCGTATGCTCATCCAGCTTGTCAAAGGCGAAGATTATGAAGGTGAACTGCCAGAAGACGCAGAAGTGTATATACACAATACCGTGCCTCAAGCTACAATCGATTTAAGTGTGGGAATCGTGACACGCGATCCCTATGCCACAACGCAGAGCATACGAGCTCAGAGTTTAGGCAACCACCGATATACAGCCATCGTTGTACCTCAACGTCTGGATAACCGTCAGCCATTAGTAGAAGTTATCATGCAAGGGGTATCTTATTTATATGAAAGCAAGTTTATATTCAAACAAGGTATTCAGCATAACGTCCAATTAGTCGTATCCAAGAACCCAGAACAGATAAAGATAGAAATAGGTGGGGAACTGGAAGACTGGAACAACTAAAGATACTCCCACGCAAACTTCACTTCACATGGGGATGTTTTCTATATTTTCTTTCTTCTTTTAGTGAATAGAAAAGAGAAAGCATCCCATTTTTCAGCTATCTTTGTCCCCATGATACGCAAGACAAGTTATTACCTCAGCCTCCTCACACTTGCCGCCAGCTTGTGCTACCTGTTAGTAGCCTGCCAACAGCCAGACAAGGGAATTGTGAAAGCATTGCCTTTTCACAATGGGCAGGAAAATGCATGGGGATTGGTTAACACCGATGGCAGTGTTTGCATACCAGCCGGCAGCTTTAATGTGCAACCATCGGCAGTAGTAGGGGACATGTTTACCTTGCCTTCCAGCCAAGGATTGCTACAACTCTATACAATCGGCCAACCGGCAACTCCGGTCACCTTGCGTACATTCACCCGCATCGGCTACTTTTTCGATAAAGTCACACTTGCCCAAGAAACGCCCAACGGCCCGATATTGATTATTGACAAAGAAGGGCATGACATCTCTTCTACCGCACAATATCCCCAATACGACATCGTACAAATGCACAATTTCAGCAATGAGAGAGCACTTTTCGTCACACGTGAAGGCAAGTACGGCTATATGGACACGGAGGGCAATGTCACCATTCCACCCATTTACGACATAGCATACGATTTTTGTGAAGAGGTAGCGTTAGTAGGTATGAACAACAGTCAAGGAGAAACCGGTTACCAACTGATAGATCCTGACGGTCAAGTGACCGGCAATGTCCGTCTGTCCGGTTGCCTGCTCGACACTCGTTTTTCCGGCAACAAGCTTCTATTCAAGGAACTGCACAACGGGCATCTTGGTTTTCTAAACAAACAGGGCGATGCCGTGCTCTATCTTCCGACCTCTGTCCTGCAAGCTTCACGTTTCTGTCACCAAACGATAACGATACGTACCAACAAGGGAACCGGTTGCATGGATGACAAAGGGCAAATCTGCATCCCGTCCATCTACCAAGATGCTTTTATGGCGGATGAAAGCCGAGTGGCTGCCCGTCACGGAAACCAATGGGGATTGTTGAATGTTTCAGGGAAAGCCATAACCTCCTTTTGCTTCGATACCATCAGCCACTTCTATGCAGATGGATACGCCATAGTCAAAGACAAAACACACTATCGCTTCATCAACCGCAAAGGTAAACTGACAGACAGCAGCTTTGCCTTTATTGCAGAAGACAGTATAGCCCAACGTCTCAAGCCTCAGCTATTCACCATCACACAAGAAAGTGAAGGCAGCACCTCACTCAGCTCGCATCTCATGTCCAAGGCTACCGAAGAAAAACAAGAAAAACAGCCAGAAACGACTACGGGACATACCCCTCTGCGCGCATCTTCACACACTCAGATTGAGAATAAAGACTGGAAAAAAATAACACGCCGACACCCATTCTACCAAGAAGCAGCCAAAGTAGTATCAGGTAAACTGGAAGAGCAAGACAGCAAAAACCGACGGATGATATTGAATTACGTAGAGCATTTGCGCACCTCATACACAACCAAAGACATAGACTTCTTGGAACAACTTTTCAGTGAAAACGCACTGATAGTGGTAGGTACAGTCGTACACACCACGCCGCAAAAAGAAGCCAACTATCTGCCCTCTGCCCAAGTGGTATACAACGTCAAAAGCAAGCGACAATACCTGGACCGTCTGAAGGAAGTTTTCAAGGCGAACCAGAACATTGATGTGAAGTTCAGCAAATTCCACATCATGCGGCACCCTACCCAACAGGGTATTTATGGAGTCAGCCTCCGACAAGAATATCACTCAGACCTTTATTCTGACGACGGTTACCTGTTCTTATTATGGGATTTCCGGGATGAAACAGCCCCCAAGATACATGTACGCACTTGGCAACCGCGTATGCAACCAGACCATACGCTGTTGCCCGAAAACGAGATATTCAGCATCCGTAATTTCAACCTGCAATGAAACAACGCCTCATCAGTCTGCCATCTGCCTGGGTTTGTCTCTTATTAATAATCTTCGCAAGCCTGGAAATAGAGAACGCAAAAGCACAAGACTTCAGTGTACGTTCATTCCGTGCACTACCCAACGATATTACGGCTTACATTGCCCCCGTGCGCGACCTCAACGACGAAGCCTGTGCGTTAATAAAAGTAGTAGGAGACCCTGACTTTGTTTTTTCATCGCCGTTAGGCATCGTGAAACGCCAAAACGAGGTAGGTGAAATTTGGTTATATCTACCGGCTGGAAGCGTAATGATTACCATTAAGCATCCTCAATGGGGAGTGATGCGCGACTATCGGTTTTCCGTTCCATTAGAATCACGCATGACATACGAATTATGGCTGACGCCTCCATTAGACTACCGTCGCCCCCAAGAGATGCCTGCGTTATCACCCCATCCATACCCTTTGGACACTTGCTTACATGCCGTGAAATCATTGCCCGAGCCTGCCCCTCTCCGCCCCAGTCGCCCTCGCGAACGGCTCCAGGGTCTGCTGATGCTCAACGCTGGTATTCATAGCGACCGGCCGTCTGCCGGCATCAGGCTGGCACTTATGCGACGGCACGGTGCTTACCTGTTGGCACAGACCGATTTTCACTCTACTCCCCATACACAAGGTGAGTGTGACCGCTACGGCACGTTGAGCAATGGTGAAACACCTTACTACACCGGACAGACGGAAGAAGGACGATGGATGGTCATGGCCGGAGGCATCCACCGGATAGCGGGTGACTTTTGTTTATACGAAGGACTTGGCTACGGGCAGCGTCTTTTGGCATGGGAACAGAGCGAAGGACTTTGGACACGCAACACGTATTATACCTACCAGGGAATCTGTGCTGAAATCGGAGGACTATACCGTTTCTACCGCATAGCCGTCTCTGCAGGTGTCATGACCATACAAGGAAAATATTGGGAAGCAGCCATAGGCATCGGATGGCATTTCTGACAAAGGATGAAAGATATGAACATGAAACACATTTATCGCCTATTCTTATTCACAACAAGTCTCATAAGCTGTCTGCTGGCAGCTTGTAGCGAAGACGAACGTCCCGATTACTTATTGCCTTCCTTCCAAGTGAACGAAGCAACCGAAGTGACGCGCACCAGTGCCTTGCTGACCGGTGAGGTTATCCTGCACGGCAATGGAACGGTCAGCGATGTGCATTTCCGCTACGGAACAACAGAAAGCATGGAACAAGTGGCGTCCTGCCCGGAAGGCACGTTGCAAGCCATGGCCCGTTTAAATGACTTGCAACCGGGCACAACGTATTATTTTTGCCTGGAAGCTAGCAACGGCTACAGTGCCGTCCACAGCGACACACAGACATTCACCACCCTGCCTAACAAAGTACCCACGGTCAGCCATATCACCCGAATCAACCAAAGCCCGCTCAGCATCACCGTGTCTTATGAAATCACTGACAATGGCGGAGAAACAATTACATCCACCGGACTGTACTATTACATAGAAGGAAGTTCGGAAGAACAATGCCTCTTATTGGAAACAGATGCGGAAGGACTGCTGCGCGCACGCATCAGCGGGTTACAGATGGAGACGGATTACGTCGTGCAGGCGTTTGCCGCCAACAGCATCGGCGAAACGCGCAGCGAACCCTATCATTTCCACACTTCGCAGGCAGTCATCCTGACCGAAGCAGGGGATTTGCCGGAAGCCGTAGGCGAAGACGGGAAATACAGCTTCACCACACTCAGCATTGCAGGCCCGCTGAACGGAACGGATTTCTTTTTTCTGCGCGACATGATGGGACGGGGAATGGACGGAAAGGACACTCCCGGCCAACTGCAAACGCTGAACCTGAGCGACGCTTCCATCGAAGCGGGAGGCAGTAGCTACGACGGACACCATTACACGACCGACCGCTGTGCAGGCAACGGCTTGTTTGCCCAATGCACCGCACTGAAGGAATTGATTTTGCCAGACAATACAGAAACGGTAGAAGTCAACGCTTTCGACGGTTGTTCCAATCTTCAGCGGCTCCGCTTGTCTTCGGCCTTGGCTCATTTCAGTCCTTCGGCCGGATGTGTCAACCTTGCGCAGATAGAGGTGCCCGCTTCCTGCACACATTTCAGCACCACCGACGGTGTGCTCTATAACGCCGATGCTTCCACATTGCTTTGGTTTCCGGAAGGGAAAGCCGACGAACAGTTCACCGTTCCTTCCGGTGTGCAGGTCATAGGCGATTATGCTTTCCGCAACGCCCCTGCCAGCGAAATCTTCCTGCCCCAGTCTGTCACACAATTAGGACAGGCAAGCTTCAGCGGAGCCTGCCTCGTGCACATAAACCTGCCGGACGGCATCTCCACCGTGCCATACGGATGTTTCCAGTCTTGTACCCGCCTGGAATCAGTAGTTCTTGGCAAAGGCACGTCCTACTTGTCTGAATACTGTTTCAAAGACTGTCCCGCCCTTGGCGAGCTGTATGTCCAAGACGCCGATTTTCCGCCTTATTGCACAGACGAGACTTTTGCCGGAGCCGAACAACTGCTGCAAGACGGCACACTGCACGTGCCTGCGGGAAGTGCAACGCGCTATCGGAATCATCGGATATGGGGACTGTTCAAAACGATTGTGGCTGACCTGTAAGAGCCGCAGAATCTCCCCACTGTTCGATGGGCATCGAGCGGTTGCCGTAGACGGGAAACGAGACCGCGCGCTCGTCTGTCACCCCATAGCGATAGAAGATGTAGAGGACAAACAGTAACAAGACGGCGGCCGCCAGCAGCCAAGTTCTGCCGCGATAGGATGCCTTCGCACACAGGGCTTGCGCCACTGCTCTTGCCGAGACGTAACGTTGGGCAGGCTTTTGCCGGGTACACTTGCGTGAAACGACGGCCAGTTGCTTGTCTTTCAGCAGTTCCGCCATCTCGCCCATGATGACGCCCAACGAAAAGATGTCAGCCCGGCAATCGAGCGGTTGCCCCGGCGTCAAGGCTTCCGGTGCCAGGTAGTAGCGTGTTCCGGCCGGCAGTTTCAAGATATCGTAGTCATCGCTGTCAGACAAGCCAAAGTCTATCAGCTTCACGTTGCAGCCATTGTGCGTTATCAGGATGTTTTCCGGCTTCAGGTCGCGGTGCACAATCTGTTTGTTATGCAGATAGCCCAATGCGTCACACAGCTCGCAGACAAACTTACGCGCCAGTTCGGGAGTCAGCTTTCCTTGTTCCATGAATTGCCTCAACGTCATTCCGTCTATATATTCCATGACGATGCAATGCCCCAAATCCGGCAACGTCTCCCAGCCCAAGACCCGGACAATATGCGGATGCTCCAACCGGTAACCTATGCTGAACTCTTTGTGCAGTGCCTCTTCGTAAAACGGATTGCCCGCATAGGCGGGCTTGAGCGTTTTCAGGATGTGCAGCCGGCCGTAGCGGCGGCCGTAGAACAGGCGTTCGTAACCTGCAGACGAGACATACACTTCGCGAAGCTCCGTGAAGAGTTGTTCACCGGTCTGCTGTGCGACGTCTATGAATCCCGATGAAATGTCAGCGTCACCCATGAAGCAGACTGTTTAAGAACGTCAAGCCGCCGTTACGGCCTGCGATGAAAGGAGAAAGGCGCATGCCGTCGCGCAGCACATAGGGCAGGAACAAAGGCTGACCCATCAGGAAAGAGACGGCCTCGAAGCGGTCGCCTGCCAGCAGCTTGGACTGGCGTGCTTCCTCGACTTCAAAAATCCCCAGCCCCTGATAGCGCAAACGCAGGTAGCGGTTGGGCGACCAGCCTATCTCGAGTTCGCACCCGGGTTGCAGGTCGCTGGTCAATATCTGTTCGGTGGAGAAGAAAGACGAATTGTAGGCCGTGCTGGTCTTCAGCCAAAGGCAGAACTGCTTGAAGTCCTCGTGTCCCACGTAGCGTGCCAGGATATCCAGCGTTTGCAGGCGGGGCAAATGGCTGTCGCCAACGTACCCCCACAGGCGTTTCAAGGTTGAGGTGGAAACGCTCTCTTCCAAGGTTTTGCGCAGGTACAAGGAGAACTCGTCAAAATCGGTCGACGTGTTCAACGATTTGGGATAACGCAGCTCCACCAACCGCAGAAGTTCAGCTATTTCAGGCTTATAGATATTCATGACATACGTTTTGATTGGGCAAATATAAGGAATATTATTTGAAAAAAGCAAGCAAAAGCCTATCTTTGCGCCCATGAAACAGAAACGCCGCTATCTTTCCATAAAATGCCTCATCGCCCTGTTGGTCCTGTGGTTTTCCGCAGCCCCCGGACGGGCGACGGAAGTAAGCGCTGAGCCGGGCGACTCGTTGCGCATCAGTCTGCTGACCTGCGCGGCGGGCGACGAGATATATAGCCTCTTCGGACACACGGCCATCCGGTGCGAGAATTTGACACGGGGGACGGACGTGGTGTACAACTACGGCATCTTCGATTTCAGCTCGGGCGGGTTCGTCCTGCGTTTCGCCTTGGGCGAGACGGACTACCGCTTAGACCGGGAGCCGACCGACTATTTCAACTATGCCTACTACTACCACGGGCGCGACGTGTGGAAGCAAACCCTCAACTTGACGCAGGAAGAGAAGCTGCGCCTCATCGGTCTGCTGGAAGAGAACTTCCGACCCGAAAACCGCGTCTACCGCTACAACTTCTTCTACGACAACTGCTCCACCCGCCCGCGCGACAAGGTGGAAGAGGCCGTGCAAGGCAGCGTGGACTACGGGGCAGACATGGACGCCGCCACGGACACCACCTTCCGCGACCTCATCGACCAGTACAGCCAGGGACACCCGTGGTCGCGCCTGGCCATGAACCTCTGCCTGGGCAGCGAAGCAGACAAGCCCATCAACCGGCGAACACAGATGTTCGTGCCTTTCTGCCTGAAAGACTACTTCTCCCACGCACAAATCACCGATTCTGCAGGGCATACGCGCCCGCTGGTCGCGAACGAAGGACTGATGCTGAAAGCACTCGAAAAATCTCCCGCGCACGACAGCCTTCCCTCTCCCGAACTTTGGGCGTGGCTCGTGTTCGGAATGACCGCGCTTCTGACGTACTATGGCCTCCGCCGCCGGAAATCCTTCTGGGTGTTTGACGCCGTACTGTTCACCACGGCCGGCCTGGCGGGCTGCATACTGGCCTTCCTCGTCTTCCTGTCCCAACACCCTTGCATGAGTCCCAATTACCTGCTTTTCGTCTTCCACCCCCTGCACCTCCTTTGCCTGCCGTGGGTCATCTACGACGAACGAAAGCAGCGGTGCAACCTCTATTTAGGGGCGAATGTACTTGTTTTAACTTTATTTATGGCATTTTGGGCGCTTATTCCGCAAGAATTTCCCCTAACGGTCGTACCTTTGGCACTAAGTTTGTACATCCGCAGCATAGGCAACCTTCTTCTTGCAAAAAGAAAACAACAATGAAAAAAGGACTGATTACATCCATCTTGGCTTTGACCTTCAGCAGCCTCCAGGCCCAGCCACAACCGGTTATCCCCAAACTGGTGGTGATGCTGACGGTAGACCAATTGCGCACCGACTACCTGGAGCACTTCGCCCCCTTGTACGGCGACAAAGGCTTCCGCCGGCTGATGCGCGAAGGAAAAGTCTTTTGCCAGACCGAAATGCCCTTTGCCAACGCCGACCGTGCCTCGGCCCTGGCCACGCTCTACACGGGCAGCACCCCGTCCGTCCACGGCATCATCGGCGAAAACTGGATGGATGCGCAGACCCTACGCCCCATCAATTGCGTGGACGATCCCGCCTTCATGGGCAACTATACAAAAGAAAACACCTCACCCGCCCGGCTGCTGACCTCGACCGTAGCCGACGAACTGCGCATCGCCACCCGCAACCGCAGCCTGGTCTATGCCATCGCCCCCTTCCGCGAAGCAGCCGTCCTGGCAGCCGGCCACGCGGGCAACGGAGCTTTCTGGCTCAATACGCAGACGGGCAAATGGTGCAGCACCACTTATTACGAAAACCTGCCGTGGTGGGTAGACGGCTTCAACGAAAACAACGCGCCGGACATCCACACCCGCGCCATGATGTGGACACCGCTCTATTCACCCGAACGCTACAACTGCCTGCCGGGCGAGACGACCGAATCCTTCCGCTACGGACTGACCGGCGAAGGAATCAACAAATACCGCCGGCTGACACGCACACCCTTCATCAACGATGAAGTCAACCGCCTGGCAGCCGAACTGCTGAAACAAAGCCAAGTGGGGCGCGACAGCATCCCCGACCTCTTATCGCTCACCTACTACGCAGGCATCTTTCACCCCGCCCCAACCCTGTCGCAATCGGCCGAGATACAAGATACCTACGTCCGCATAGACCGCAGCATCGCCGACCTGCTGGACCTGCTGGACCGCCAAGTGGGACTGCGCAACGTGCTCTTCTGCCTCACTGCCACGGGGCATACCGAACCACAACCGGCCGACACGGACATCTACCACATACCCGGCGGCGAGTTTTACCTGAACCGCTGCGCCACGCTGCTCAACATGTACCTCATGGCCACCTACGGCGAAGGGAAATACGTGGAAGCCTACTACGACCAGCAAATCTACCTGAACCATAAACTCATCGAAGAAAAGCAACTGAACCTGACAGAGCTTCAGGAGAAAGCCGCCGAGTTTTTGGTACAATTCAGCGGAGTCAACGAAGTCTACTCCGCCCACCGCCTGCTCTTAGGCTCATGGTCGCCACAGGCAGACCGCATACGCAACAGCTACCACCGCCTCCGCTCGGGCGACCTCCTCATAGAAGTACTGCCCGGCTGGACCATCATGCAAGAAAACGGCGCGGAACACCACACCGTCCGCACCGCCAACATACCCTCACCCCTCATCTTATGGGGCAGCGGCATCCAGGCAGAGACCATCCGCATCCCCGTCAGCGCAGCACGCATCGCCCCCACCCTGGCCAGTGCCTTGCGCATCCGGGCACCCAATGCCTGCACGGAACTTCCCCTTGACTTCTGAGAAGGCTTTTCCACCTTCCGGCAATCCCGACAGACGCACGTTTTCTGCATCTTTCCAGCAGATTTTATAAGCGTTTATGCGGGTTATCTGTAACGAATTAAGTAACTTTGCCGCGCCGTTTCACATCACGCGGCCAACCGATAGAATAATAACAAAAAACATATACAACAAGAATGGGATTCAACGAATTTTTAAGCTCGATTTTCGGCAACAAGTCTACACGCGACATGAAAGAGATTCAGCCGTGGGTGAACAAGGTGAAAGCCGTCTATCCGGAAATAGAAAAACTGGACAACGACGCCCTGCGTGCCAAAACACAAGAACTGAAAACATACATCCGCAACTCGGCTGCCGAACAGCGGGCTAAAGTGGACGAACTGAAAGCCAAAGTAGAAAGCACCGAGCTGGAAGATCGCGAAGCACTCTTCAACCAAATAGACAAAATAGAGAAAGAAATACTCGACATCTACGAGAAAGCCTTGGACGAAGTGCTGCCCACTGCCTTTGCCATTGTAAAAGACACGGCACGCCGCTTCTCGGAAAACGAGGAAATCGTAGTGACAGCCACCGACTTCGACCGACAGTTGGCCGCCACCAAGGACTTCGTGCGCATCGAAGACGACAAGGCCATCTACGTGAACCACTGGCAGGCAGGCGGCAACGAGGTGACGTGGAACATGGTGCACTACGATGTGCAGTTGTTCGGTGGCGTGGTATTGCACAAAGGCAAGATTGCCGAAATGGCCACGGGTGAAGGTAAGACCCTGGTCGCCACCTTGCCCGTCTTCCTCAACGCCCTGACCGGCAACGGCGTACACGTGGTGACGGTGAACGACTACCTGTCCAAGCGTGACTCCGAATGGATGGGACCGCTCTACATGTTCCACGGCCTGAGCGTGGATTGCATTGACAAGTACCAGCCCAACTCTGACGCCCGCCGCAAAGCCTACCTGGCAGACATCACCTTCGGTACGAACAACGAGTTCGGCTTCGACTACCTGCGCGACAACATGGCCATCAGCCCCAAAGACCTGGTACAACGCCAGCACAACTACGCCATCGTCGACGAGGTGGACTCCGTGCTGATTGACGATGCCCGTACCCCGTTGATTATCTCCGGCCCCGTACCCAAGGGCGACGACCAACTGTTCGAGCAACTGAAGCCCTTGGTAGAACGCCTGGTGGAAGCCCAGAAGAAACTGGCTACCCAATACCTGGCCGATGCCCGCCGCCTCATCGCCTCGGACGACAAGAAGCAGCAGGAGGAAGGCTTCCTCGCCCTCTACCGCAGCCACAAGGCACTGCCCAAGAACAAGCCCCTTATCAAGTTCCTGAGCGAGCAAGGCATTAAGGCCGGTATGCTCAAGACCGAGGAAATCTACATGGAGCAGAACAACCGCCGCATGCACGAGGTGACCGACCCGCTCTACTTCGTCATTGACGAGAAACTGAACAGCGTAGACCTGACCGACAAGGGCGTAGACCTCATCAGCGGCAAGACCTCCGACCCCGAGTTCTTCGTACTGCCAGACATCACCGCCCAGCTTTCCGCTTTGGAGAACGAGACCCAGTTGTCGGACGAAGAACGCCTGGCCAAGAAAGACGAGCTGCTGACCAACTACGCCATCAAGTCCGAACGCGTGCACACCATCAACCAACTGCTGAAGGCTTACACGATGTTCGAGAAAGACGATGAATACGTGGTCATCGACGGACAGGTGAAGATTGTGGACGAGCAGACAGGCCGTATCATGGAAGGCCGCCGCTATTCCGACGGTCTGCACCAGGCCATCGAAGCCAAGGAAGGCGTGAAAGTGGAAGCCGCCACACAGACCTTCGCCACCATTACCCTGCAGAACTACTTCCGTATGTACCACAAGCTGGCCGGTATGACCGGTACGGCCGAGACGGAAGCCGGCGAGTTCTGGGACATCTACAAGCTGGACGTGGTGGTCATCCCGACCAACCGCCCCATCGCAAGAATCGACATGAACGACCGCGTCTATAAGACGAAGCGCGAAAAGTATAAAGCCGTCATCGAGGAAATTGAAAAGATGGTAGCCGCCGGACGCCCTGTCCTGGTAGGTACGACGTCGGTGGAAATCTCCGAGATGCTGAGCAAGATGCTGGACATGCGCAAGATTCCGCACAACGTATTGAACGCCAAGCTGCACCAGAAGGAGGCTGAGATTGTGGCCAAAGCCGGACAGAGTAGCACGGTGACCATCGCCACGAATATGGCCGGCCGTGGTACCGACATCAAGCTGAGCCCCGAGGTGAAGGCCGCCGGAGGTCTGGCCATCATCGGCACGGAGCGCCACGAGTCACGCCGTGTAGACCGCCAGTTGCGCGGACGTGCCGGACGTCAGGGAGACCCGGGCTCGTCTGTATTCTTCGTGTCGCTGGAAGACGACCTGATGCGCCTGTTCTCGTCCGAACGCATTGCCAGCGTCATGGACAAGCTGGGCTTCAAGGAGGGCGAGATGATTGAGCACAGCATGATATCCAAGTCCATTGAGCGGGCCCAGAAGAAGGTAGAAGAAAACAACTTCGGCATCCGCAAGCGCTTGCTGGAGTATGACGACGTGATGAACAAACAGCGTACCGTAGTCTACGCCAAACGCCGCCACGCCTTGATGGGCGAACGCATCGGCATGGACATCGTCAAGATGGTAGAAGACCGTTGCGCCAACGCAGTCACGGCTCCCGATTACGAGAACTGCAAGATGGACTGCCTGCAAACCCTGGCCATGGAGCCGCCCTTCACCGAAGAAGAGTTCCGCAACGAAAAGAAAGAAGCCTTGCTCGACAAGACTTTCAACGCTGCCATGGAACTGTTCAAGCGCAAGACCGACCGCATGGCGCAAGTTGCCTACCCCGTCATCAAGCAAGTGTACGAGAACCAGGGGGCGTTCTACCAGAACATCCTGATTCCCATCACCGACGGCAAGCGCGTGTACAACATCTCGTGCAACCTGAAGGCCGCTTACGAGAGCGAGTGCAAGGAGGTGGTGAAGTCGTTCGAGAAAGCCATCCTGCTGCACGTCATCGACGAGGCCTGGAAGGAAAACCTGCGTGAGCTGGACGAGCTGAAGCACTCCGTACAGAACGCCAGCTACGAACAGAAAGACCCGTTGCTCATCTACAAACTGGAGTCGGTCAACCTGTTCGACGCCATGGTGGACAAGATAAACAACCAGACCATCTCCATCCTGATGCGCGGACAGATACCGGTGCGCGAACCGCAAGAGGTGCGCCAGGCCGCTCCCGAGCAGCGTCAGGACATGAGCAAATACCAGGAGCAGAAGCAGGACCTGAGCGACCCGAACCAACAGGCCGCCGCCGCACAAGACACGCGCGAGAAGCCCAAACGCGAGCCCATCCGCGTGCAGAAAACTGTGGGACGCAACGACCCCTGCCCCTGCGGAAGCGGAAAGAAGTATAAGAACTGCCACGGAAAGAACCTGTAAGCCTCCGTACGCAATTCTCCAAACAGTAGGGTGTGCCTTCTTATTTCCGGGCACACCCTCTTTTATTTTTCCCCGCAAAAGCGTATTTTTGTCCGCAAATACAGTGTGCACCATGAGAAGAAACTACATCATCCTCCCCCTGATGGCCCTGACCGGGCTGCTGGCCGCCTGCCAGAGCATACAACCGCTCTCCATCGACTATATGCTGCCCGCCGAGGCCAGTTTTCCTGCCACGCTACGCAGTGTGGCTGTGGTAAACAACATGCCTTCTGCGTTCGGGACAGGCCTGGTACCCGCAGACAACGACACGCTACCGGCACCCGACGAGATAGCCCGGAAGAGTGAAGTACATACGGGCAACGCCGCCATTGCCACCGAAGCACTGGCCGAGGCACTGGCCGAAGGCAACTACTTCGACCAGGTCATCATCTGCGACTCGGCCCTGCGAGCCCACGACACGGTGCCCCGCGAAAGCACCCTGTCGACCGAAGAGGCTGACGAGCTGATTCGCGACTTAAAGGCAGACTTCCTCATCGCCGTGGAAGACGTGCAACTGCGCTCCACCACCCGCCTGCACTACATCCCCGAAATCCCCCTGCACTACGGCACGGTAGACGTCAAGACCTACACCACCTGCCGCATCTACCTGCCCGGCCGCCAAGGCCCCGCAGGCACCATCCACTGCCTCGACAGCATCTATTGGGAAGAGCCCAACCTGCCGGCAGACAGGACACAGGCTCCCATAGTCCCGCAGAAAGAGCTGATAGAGGCCGCCTCCGACTTTGCCGGCGCGTCGCCTGCCCGCTACCTGCTGCCCCATTGGGTGACGGCCACACGCTATCTCTTCACCGGGGGCACGGTGGACATGCGCGATGCCGCCGTCTACGTCCGCGAACAGAACTGGCCCGAAGCCATCACCCTGTGGAAACGCCTGTACGACCAGAAGAAGGGAAAGCAGAAGATATATGCCGCCTGCAACATCGCCCTGGGCTATGAGATGCAGGACGACATAGACACCGCCATCCAATGGGCAGAGAAAGCCGTGCAAGCCGCACACGCCCAGGCCAAAGGACGTACCGAGAAGATGGATGCCGACGACATCGACCCCTCCGACCTGTCGTACTACGTACTGGCCTACCGCTACCTGCAAGAGCTGCAAGAGCGCCAGAAAGGCATGGCACGGCTGAAGGCACAGATGCAACGGTTTGAGGAATAACCCTAAAGCACCCACCAACCCCATGTCCCGCCCCATCAAACCCCAGCTCCGCCTGAAGGCTTACCGCGACTACCTGCAGTCCAGACGCACAGGCACGGACGCCTATTACCTGCGCGTCCACTTGCAAAGCACCCGCATCGACACCGAAGAAGTGGCCAGCCACGTGGCCTCGCGCCTCAACATCGAACCCGCCCAGGCGCTCAGCGTCCTGCAAACAGCCTGGAAGGTGATGGCCGAAGCCAACGCCCAAGGCTTCGTGGTCAACACACCCTACTTCCGCTCCATCCCCATGGCCCGCGGCACGCTGAAACCCGAAGAGCTGACCGCCCCCATCGACCGCGACCGCATCTCGGTCTATGCCGCCATCGAGCAAGGCCCCCTGCTCCACCAGGCCATGAACGACACGCAGCTCACCCTCTTCAGCCAACCCGCCCCCGTGGGTCCTCTCATCACCTTCGTAGGCTCGCCCCCTGCGACGCCGACGGCCAACGACGCCCCCTCTGCGCCGGTCAGACCTGCATGGTGGGCGGCCTTAACCTCAAGCTGCGGGGCACGCACCCCGACGTGGGCATCACCCTCACCTCGGCCGACGACGGGCGCACCGTCTTCATCCCGCCCACCGAAGTCATGCCCAACGAGCCGAAGACGCTCTACTTCATCCTGCCGCCCGAGGTGACGCCGGGGCTGTGGACGCTGCGGGTCAGCACGCAATACAGAAGCCGGAATCGCCTCACACAGACGCCCCGCACCGACGAACAGCCCGTACAGGTTCTCCCCGAAGAATAACCGGTTGCCGCCACACCACCCGCAAGGTAAGGGACACTCATCGCCTGCGACATCCAGATGCACATCCCTCCCTTCCCACACCCCATCCCCTATATAGAGGATATACCTATCCCCTACGTAGGGGATATATCTGTCCTCTATATAGAGGATATACCTGTCCCCTATACAGGGGATATACCATAGTACCGAGAGGAAGGGGGACATCCGAAACAAAAGGTGGGACACCTCTGCCCCACCCCAATGCGCACTTCCCCGTGCATTTCCCCCCCCGTCGGTTGAACAAAATCGAGGGGTGACAGGGACAGCCTGCCACGGACGGGCACAAAAAAGCCTCCCCACCCACGGCTATGCCGCAAGCAGGGAGGCGGATCTGCAATGATATATATAGATTAAGCGAGTTATCTATACTCTATTGCCACATCGTCAGGCTTCGTGATATCGATGTTCTGGCCTTCCTTGACGATGATGGTTTCCAAATAAGAGCTACATTGATCTGCCACCAAGGTCTTCAATGCCGGACATTCAGAGACATCTATGGTTTCAATAGAACCATCCCACTCCCAATCAGATATATTACAATTTAAAGTTTCCAGCTTTTCACTGACAAACTTAACACTGATGGGTGTAGTAGAACCTACATAATCATCGTAATTGATAGATACAATCGGATTATCACCAAGATTATAAAGTTCAACACTGCTAGCATAACTCAAGTTAAGCGTATTCACCTTATGCAAACCAGAAATATCGAATGTTTCCAAATAATAGCTACAAGATATTTGAATCGTCTCCAGATTAGGGAATTGGTCTATTCCTGTCAAATCTTCAATACCACTCCAACCAACATTTACGTCAAAAACAGTAGCATTCAATCCTGCGTCAAGAACAATGAAACGCTCTCCAATAGGAAGAATCCAACCCATATCTACCAGTTCATCCGAGAAATCGCTTGAGATTTCCACCAATTCTACATTCGGATCTTTTTGAATTATAGAATAAGATTGAGTTCCATTAGCATTGAATGTTATACTACCTGCACGCGTAATTGTACTACTCTCCAAATTAACAGAAACCGTATAGGTAGATAAGCCGTTTTCTGCAGTTACCGGTTCAGAAATTTGGGGTTCAGAAATCCACTCACTTCCTTCTGTAATACTTGCAGTAAACTCCAAGTTAGTAACTACCTGGAATTGAATGGTCTGTGCCGACAAATCGCCAATAATCATGTCATCTTCCAAATTTTCTTGAGTAACCTCAAACATTTCAGTCGGAGCTTGGCTTATTGTGACTTGAGCTGTTTCTTCCACCAATGAACTGGAAACCGTAACCGTGGCAAAGCGCTCCAAGTAACCTTCGTTGGCACTTACATTCAGGATGACCAATTGCTCATCGGCGAACGAGCTCTGACGGTCGAATGTCAACCATTCGGCACCGCCTTCACCGAAAGCCACGTCCAGGTTTGCAATGTTACTCTTCAACTTGATTACTACTTGACCACCGGCCTGCTCTACTTCCATTGTCTCTTCGCTGGACAAGGCAAACGTATTGCCCATCACCGACTCAATGACCAGCGGAGCCACGCTGGCACCCGTGAAGAACTTGAAAGTCGTGCTGAGTTTCTCACCGGTCGTATTCTTATCTACCGTAAAGGTCACCTCATCGCCGCTTTGGCCTTCCGTGGCCGAAGGACGTGCCCAATCGCAAATCCCGGCCAACCGCCAATCGGCATCACTGGTCACTGTTACCGAAACCGTGCCACCCGCTTCGCCTACCTGAAGCGTATTGGATGACAACGAAATCTGCGTGCCCGCACCCGCTTCACCGGCAGGGTCGTCATCGTCGGAGCAGCTCCCGAAAGTCAAGAGCGCCGCCAACATCATCATATAATATTTCAGTTGTTTCATCTTTGGTTCTTTTTAAAAGTCAAATATCAATTAAGAAATGTACGCACTGTGCTGTTTTTGGGGTAGTAATAAGACGGATAAACTAATTCTTCGTCATACAAACCACGGCAAACATTTTGACAACGGGAAACTCGGGAAGAATACTGATTAGGATTCAATGCAAAGAACATGTAATAACCATACCCCTCTTCCTTCCGGCTTCGTGCCGTAGATTCGCTTGAATCGCCACGTCCTAAGTTCAACTCAATGGACATTCCGGAACATTGCTTCTTATCCAAAGTCTCATGATAAAAATAGGTAAAATAGTCACCCCATGCAGAATAATCACCTACCGCATAGTCAATATAATCACCCGGTTCTGTGCCGTCAATCGACATGAAACCGCTCGTATTCATATGTTCGTAACTAAAAACAGATACAATCTTATCAGGCATCGCCCGCTTGCACTCATATACCAAACGGGCAGCAGCAGCATAACTCCGAGAAGTCAACCAAGGATTGTCCAAATCCGGGGAAGAGGAATACTCATCATCAAATGTCACACCGTCCAAGTTGTAGGCATCGCAATAAGCAGCCAGTTCACGGGCAAACTCACGGGCACCCCAGTCGGAAAGTTGGGCCACACCTGCTTGGTCGTGGTTACCCAGGATGCTGACAATCACCTTCATGCCGGCCTTGCGCAGCGGCTGCAAGTATTCCTCGTTGTTATCCAAGAGGAACTGCACGTTCGGGTTGTTGTAGACATAGACGCGCTTACGCTCGGCATCCCAGTTGATGTTGGCGGCAAAGAGCACCACGTGGTCGAAGAAGTACTTGCCGCTCTCGGTCACAAACTCCAGGGCGTTCAGCGGGTTCACGTCGTTCACCTCGAAATAGAGCACCGTCTGCACCGCATCCGGGCCCTTGTCGTGGTTCGGCATGTTGCGGTAGTCCTTCACCAGGAGCACCATGTGCTGCATCTCCTCGCTCAACGTCACCCCTTCGGTAGAGGTGGTCACCGTCAGCGGCACAATATACGTCTGGTCTTCCTGCATGTCCGCAAAGGCAGTCAGCGTCACCCGGATGTCCGGCAGCTTCTGGTCATCGGGAGCCAACACATAGGCACCACCGTTATTCAGGCTGACGTTGGCTGTGGGAAACAGCTCGTAGTCCGTCTCGTGCAGCGTGTTGTACGTCTGTGCATACGCCTCATCCACGGCTACCCGGATGTCCACGCCCTTGTTGGGACGGGTGGACAACTTGAACATGACATCGGCCGTATATTCATCGGCACGCATCTCCACCACGGCGCTGTTGCGCAGCGTCTCTACGTCGACCAGCTTGCCTTCCAGGCGTATCATGTCCGCATAAGGCGATTCACTGTCCGAGCGCACAATGGCGTCTTCGCACGACGTGCCCATCGCCAGGGCCAGCATGGCCAACGGCCACGCCAGCAAGTATTGTTTGATTGTATGTTTCATAATCGTCATTCGGTTTAAATCTGTTACCTGTTAATTTCCACTCTCGGGCAAAGCCACCTCTGTCCATGTCAGGTCACTGTTGGCCGTGATGTCATTGCCGTTGCCACTGTAATCATGGATGTTGCGTCCGGCACCTTCGTCAAACTTCCAGTAAGCCACCAAGCCTTCGGCCGTCTCCGGGTCTACCTGGTAGATGTGGGAAGCGATTTCTTCCTGCGTGCGCTGCACGTTCCATACGCGTACTTCCGAAATCTCGCCTTCCAGCCAACGCTGGTCGTTCCACGCATAGCCTATGTAGCAATTGCTTGTCAGGCTCACGCTTCTGGTAGCACCCGTGTCATGAGCCACCTCCTCACCATTCGTATAGATGATGCGGTCGCCCGTCGTCGTGTCATATACCACAGCCACATGTACCCATTCGTTGGTGGGCAGTCCCAAGGCAGAGTTAGCGTCCGGGAAGTTACCGCCCGGGTTCACCAACTGCACCTGGTTCTGCGGGAATCCGCTGTCACCGATACGCACCAGGAAGGTACCTTCGATGCCGAAGATGGTGCTCATGGCTTCACCCTTCAGTCCGTCTACCGTACCGAAGTCGCGTACCCGTATCAGAGCTTCCACGGTGATGGCGCTCATGTTGCGCACCAAATCCGTGCTTGTCCAGGTAATCGGCAGGTAGTTCTGCGCGATGTCGGCCACCACGTTGATCAGCGATGCGCCCTTGAACACGAAGTAAGTCGTGTTTTTCGAAGCCAGCACACCGATGCCCTGCACATCCGTCACCTCTACCGGCATCACGTAGGTCAGGTCACGGTTCAGCGTCTCCAGGTTGACAAACGATACCGTCACAGCATTAGACCTTGTAGCTCCGGCGTCTATGGTAGCCTCCGGCGATTCGATGACACACATGTCCGACGGCAACTCTACGGCATCCGTCCCATAGGAAGCATTATACACAGACACCTTGGAAGGCGCCGCGGCGAAACGCGCCGTAATGGTATTTTCCGCCTCGATGGCCGTAGCCAGGTAAAGTTCCTGCGTAGTCGATTCCGGCTCACCTGCCGCCTCAAACACCAGGTTGGTCACCGGAGTTTCCACGTCTACAAAAAGCTTGTTGTCGAAATGATGCTTGTCCAACTCATCATTGGTCTTGCATCCGCTCATGGCCAACGCCACGGATGCCAAGAGCATTATATTCAGTTTTTTCAGTTTCATGGTGTTTATCCATTAGAAAAGTTAGTTCATAATTTGTATTGCCTCACGGACGTGCGGATAAATATAATCCACATTGAAATAATCATCCTCTACATTGTCCACACAAAGCCCGGCTTTGGTGAAAGAGCCGTTTGCCGAAATGACCGTGTAGGCTGCTCCAACCACGGCATAGTCCGAGCCCCAATAGCCGTCGGTAGCTTTGTCATCGGTCATGTCGGGAATGGTTACGCCAAAGACAATGCGATCAGAAGGCACGCCTTCGGTCAAAGCCATTTCGGCAGCCCACACCAGTTCATCGGACGAAACGGCGTCAAGCATCGTCACCACCACGTAATCAGCCTGCGTGAATACAGCGGGGTCGATGACATTCTGCGGATAACCCTCGAAAATGAAAGCCGCCTCCTGATGACTCTCCGCCCATGCCTGGATGGGAGCAAAAAAAGCTTCCTGGCGGGCCTGCAACTGGGCATACTCTTCTTCCGACAATCCGGCCGGATAAGCGGGGTCGCTATAAATCACCACGATACCGTCATAGCCATACTTGTCATACAGCGCCAGCCTGTCGTTCACATATTGGGCAGCCACTTCCAGGAAGCGGTCTACGGCCGGTGTTTCGGGCTGTTCCTCGCCCTCTCCGTCCGCCTGTGCTTCCGGGTCTTGGGCGGCAGCCCCCTCCTCATCCAGAATGGCCTGGTACTTGGCCAACGCATCGGCATAACTGATGGCATAGAGTGTACGGGTGCCCTTCTGCTGGCGGATGTCATTCATATCTTGTACCAAGAGCGACTTCAGATTGTCTGCTTCCTGCAACACCACGTAATCAATGCTGTCGGGCAACGCAGCCAAACGGTCAGATTGTCCGCTTACCAGGTCTCCGCTGTTGTCAAACTTTGCTATCATTATCTTGTGCTGCGACTGCTTATACTCCCTCAGCAACCCCAGGTAAGCATTGTAGGCATCCGGGTCCTGCTCCGAAGGAAGCACGTAGTCGAACTCCAAGGATTCCGTGTCCGTCCAGTCCGAGCACGACGACAGCGCCGGAACGGCCAGCACAGCCATCATCAAACACTTAATCAGTTGTTTATACTTCTTCATAATATCCATGTTTTTAAAGGTTTTCCATTACTTGCAAGCCCACCAAACGTCGGTAGCCATATTGTCCGGTCCGTTCAGATAATGGTCGCGGGCATACTGCACGTTCTCGTAGTTGTTAGCATTCTCTTCGCTCGGATAAGGCATACGGCGCGCACCGCGGTTGCTGTCCACCACGCCTCCGCTCTTGTTGCCGGCTGCCGGGGCAGGTATCAGGCGCGGATAACCTGTGCGGCGATAGTCGGCCCAAGCCTCGCTGCCCAGCATCCAGTTGGCAATCCACTTCTGCGTGATGATGCGTTCCTGCTTCTCTTCGGTAGAAGCGCTTTCATCCCATTTGATGGTAATGTCGCTGATGGTAGAAGCATAAGAGTTGAGTCCCGCAGGGTCGGTGTAAGTTTGCGGCACGCTCCGGTCGTCTTCGATGTAGTCGTCTTCGCCGCTGGCACCCCATTGCGCGAAAGAAAGACGGATGCCCTGTTCGTAGAAATCCTTGGCTGTCCCACCCAGGTTGAACCCGAACACAGCCACGCCTTCTGCACGCAAGAAAGCCACTTCGGCCGCATTCATCCACTGGATGGCATCGTTCGCGGAAATGTTGATGGCCGAATAGCTCGGGAAATAAGCACGGGCCTCATCGGTACGGTCAATGCTACGGCGCAAGCCGACATAGACATCGGAATCGAACGCCCCGTCTTCATTCACAAAATAGCTGGCACGGCGGTTGTCGTTGTAGCCGTTCATGTAGCACACGATTTCAGCCGACGGACGGCTTTCGTCGCCGTTGTAGTTGATAGCCGTGAACAACGGATTGGTGATGCTGCCAAAATAATGCCAGGCCGCATTGTCTTCGTTGCTCTCGATGACACCGAACTCTTGGTTGACGGCACTTTCCGCCATCTCCCGGGCCTTAGCCGGATTGGCATACGAAATACGCATGGCCAGGCGAAGTTTCAGCGAATTGGCAAACTTAATCCACTGCTGCACATTACCGCTGTACACATAGTCGGCGGTGGGCACCAAAGCCGAAGAGCTGTTCTCGCTCAAGGTAGCGATTGCTTCATCCAGTTCGTCGAAGAAAGCATTGTAAACAGTCTCTTGCGAATCATAAGGCACCGTCACCCGACCATCGACGCCAATCTGCGTATAAGGAATCGGGCCGTATGTGTCCGTAACACGGCTCATCGCAGCCACCTTGATAATCATGGCTATGGCATAGGGCACCGGATTGTCCGTATTCTGCGAAACAATCTGCACCTGGTTCAAGTTCGAATACAATACCGGGATAATCTGGTCACTCATCATGAACACGCGCGTCCAGTCATTCGTAGCATTGAAATTGGATATCGAAAATGCCCAAGCGCCGGAATCGGCAAAATAACCGCCGCAAGGCCCACCCAACAGACAGTCCGTAAACTGCGCCGTATTGACGTCTGCCGACACTACGGTGCCCGCCAAGTTGTTCATGGCCGAACCCAACGCATAGTCGTCCGGATTCAAGTCTCCCGGTTCATAAGGGTTGGAGTTGATGTCCAAGTATTTCTCCGTACATCCGGAAGCTCCCAATGCCAGGACACCCCACATCAATGTGTTTACTATATATCTTTTCATACCTATCTACTGATTAAAATTTGAAACTAACGTTTACACCCACGTTGCGCAGAGCCGGCATCATGAAATAATCGATTCCCTGATAGAAGTTGTCTGTCGTAGCCACCGATTCGGGGTCGAAAGGAGCCTTGTTGTAAATCATCCAGAGGTTGCGTCCTACAATGGCCACACGGATGTCGCAAATGTCACGCAACTTCTTTCTCGGGATGGTATAGCCCAACGAAACTTCCTGCAAGCGGACATTCGTTGCCGAATACGTGTAATACTGAGGAATGGAAGTACCTCCGGCCACTACGTTGTACCAGTTTTCCGGGACAACCTGGTCGCCGCCGTTGATGCTGACATAGCCTTGGTCGCGCGCAGCCGCCGTAGCCTCGGACACGCCATAGTAATCCAGAATAGCCTGTGTGCGCGAGAACACGATGCCACCCAAGCGGGCCGAAACCATGAAGCCCAAGTCGATGCCGTTCCAACGGAAGGTATTGCGCCAAGCCAGGTTACCCTTCGGGAGTACGCTGCCCAACTTGATATAATTATCCGGATTTTCAATGGTACGCGTAGCCACATTCCCGTTGGGATCCACATAGATTTTTCCTTCGCTGTCGCGGACCAAATCAATCTGCGAATAAAGGTCGCCCATGCTGCCGCCTTCACGCAGACGGAAACGGGCTTCACCCAAGCCACCCACATTCAAGTCGCCGGCCGAGAAAAGTTCGCCGGTAGCAGGATTGACTGCATTGTCTGCCAGCTCCAGAATCTTATTGCGGTTCATCGAATAAGTAAAACCGCTGTCCCACGTGAACTTGTTCCACGTATGCGAGTAGCTCAAAGAAAGTTCCAGACCCTGGTTGCGCACAGCACCCGTCTGCACATAAATTCTCGAATAACCACTGACGGACAACTGCGGGTCAAACGTCTGGTTCTTGGTTTTGGCATTGTAATACGTCACGTCCAGGTTGAAGTCCTTCAGGAAGCGCATGGTCAAACCTACTTCGAACGACTCGGTGCGTTCCGGCTTCAGGTTATACATGGGGTACGTTGTCAACTGGCTCCACTGGCTGCCGTTCCAGGTATAGCGCGGATTGGCCAGATAGCGCTGGAACGGAGTACCTACGGATGCCCACGAACCACGCACCTTCAGGTAAGACAAGTAATCTTTGTTGAGGTTCGGCATCAGTTCGGAAAGGAGCACAGACACACCCACCGAAGGATAGAAGAAAGACTTGCTGCTGGAATTAGGCCCGGCCAACTGAGAAGGCCAGTCGTTACGTCCCGTCAGCGTCAGGTAATAGGTGTTCTTGTAACCCAGTTCGGCCGAAGCGAAGATAGACTGCGTCTGTTCACGGTATCCGCTCTGCATACGGGTACTTGTACGGCTCAAGTTCTGAATGTTGAACCAGTTGGTCAATCCCACCGGTTCGTCGGCAAAACGGCTGGAACCGTCGGCAATGGGCCCTTCGACCGCCATGGCATCCTGACGCACGTCGGAGATAGATGCACCGATATTGGCCGACAGCGACCAGTCTTCGTTAAACGTCTTGTTGATGTTTACCAGGAAGTCGGCGTACAACTGCTTGTCCGTGGTACGGGTAATGCCATAATAACCGTTGTTGGAGTCGCCCGTCAACTGCGTATTGGTCGTGGCATAGAACTTCTGCGTATAGTCATTGATAGAGTTGTCCACGCGTACACGGCCCGAAACACTCAACCAGTCGAAGATTTCATAGCTCAGCCCGGCATTCAGCATGTAGCGTTCCTTCTTGTTCTCGCGCAAGTTGCGGTAGTTAATCCAGTAAGGATTCTGCATGGTCATGCCAGCATCGCCCACCGGCCAATATTGCGTGTAGATTTTACGTGCCGGATCATAACGCTCGTACATCTCGATGTCGGCCCAATCATTGCCACGCGGGAACAGATAGGCGCCCACCAGCGGGTTGTTGTACAGACCCTGGTTGGTCATGTTACGGTCGTTCTGCAAGATATAGCTGGCACCGATGTCCAGTTTCATCTTGTCGTTAAGAAACGACGTCGTGTTGCGCACCGTAAAGTTATAGCGGTTGTATTTGTTGTTGGGCACGATACCCTTCGAGTTCAAGGCAGCAGCCGAAGCATACGTCTGGTTCTTTTCCGTACCCGTAGACAGCGAGATGCTCTCCGTACCTATGATACCCGTCTGGAAATAATCGGATTTCGGGTCATAGCCATAAGAGTTGGCAGCATTCAGCCGTGCGCCCCAACTGCTGGTACCCGTAGTAGAATATACGCCTCCGTTGCCCGTGCCGTAGCGGTTCTGGAACTCAGGCATCACGAAAGGTCTGGAAAACTCGGTATTGCTGCTCACCGTGATGCTCAGTTTGCCGGCCTGTCCCTTTTTGGTCGTAATGATGATGGCACCGTTGGCGGCATCTGAACCGTAAAGGGCGGCAGCGGCCGCACCCGTCAACACAGACATCGACTCAATATCCTCGGGATTAAGGTCGGCGATAGGCTCTGAACTGCCCCTTGAGTCGAACTCAGTCCGGTCGTCCGAGCTGGAACGTCCCGTGAAGACAGGCACACCGTCGATGACATACAAGGCGTTGGACGACTGCATGATGGACTTCGTACCACGCATCACAACTTTTGATACACCACCCACACCGGAAGAAGAGGCATTGATGTTCACACCGGCCACCTTACCGCTCAAGGCGTTGATGAAGTTAGCATCCTTGTTGGTCGTCACAGCGTCGGACTTCACTTCCTGCACGTTGTAAGACAGGGCCTTCTCCGAGCGTTTGATACCCAAGGCCGTCACCACCACTTCATCCAGCAGCTTCGTGTCTTCCACCATCGTCAGGTTGAGGGCATCTTGTCCCGATACGGACATCTCCTCATTACGGAAACCCACGTAAGAAAATTGCAGGGTAGCATCTTCGGGCACTGTCAGCGTGTAATTGCCGTCGATGTCGGTAATCGTACCGCTTGTAGTACCTTTCACCACAATAGAAACACCAATCAGCGGCTCGCCGTTGCTGTCCACGATTGTCCCGGTCACCTTTTTGGAAGGCTTTTCCTGCTTCGGTTCCTGAGGTGCCTGCTCACCCGGCTTGGACAGATATACGACATTCTCGTCCACCTTGTACGAAATGTTCTTGCCGGCCAAAGCCTTCTCCAGCACTTCTTCAATAGACGCGTCTGTCAGTTTCAAAGTCGCTACCGGGATTGACTCTAATTCATCGTCATAGAAAAAACGATACTGGG
The DNA here is from genome assembly GCF_023336905.1 of Bacteroides sp. ET71. GTDB lineage: Bacteria > Bacteroidota > Bacteroidia > Bacteroidales > Bacteroidaceae > Bacteroides. The sequence goes on along the minus strand of NZ_JAMBLS010000012.1, from coordinate 38,715 downwards.
ATTGAGATTGAATCTGCTTTATCATCGTCCCGACAGTGGAATTAGATAAAGAGACATTCAGTTGGGCGGATGCGAACTGCGTCGAGGCAGTCAGCATGGCCGCAACCACCATCGCTCGAATCAACGAGCGTCTGCACGAGTTTTTGCTTCTCATACTGAACTTTTTAAGGTTATACATTACATTTTACTAGTATTTTTAGCTGTTATTCCGATTTGGATAACACTCTTATAACAGCCGTCTTCGGGAAAACACTTATCCTCTCAAAAAGTTTTTTTCCGAAAAATATTCGAGGCCGTTCAGAGACCGTTCAGAAATTACTTTCTCTGTCATGTTGAGCGGAGCATTGAGAAGTCGAAATATCTCCTGAATACGCCCAGCACATAGGGAGATTCTTCACTTCGTTCAGAATGACAGAGCCAATGGGGGCATTTAGCAACCGTGTTCTCTGTCATGTTGAGCGCAGCAAAGCGGAGTCGAAACATCTCCTGAATACACTCGGCACATAGTAAGATTCTTCACTGCGTTCAGAATGACAGAACCAATGGAGCATTCAGAACCGCTTTCTCTGTCATGTTGAGCGGAGCGCAGCGAAGTCGAAACATCTCCCGAATACGCCCGGCACATAGGGAGATTCTTCACTTCGCTCAGAATGACAGAGCCAATGGAAATTCAAACGGACTCTTAAGAGCTTATCTAATTTTTCATTTTCTAATCTACAAATCCTTGGAGAAAAAATAAAAGAAGCAAGAGCATCCCGCGCAGATGAGCCAGCGCCCCGCGCAAAATCTTCAAAGCCTTATACATGTGCGCCTCCACCGTCCGAGCCGAGATATTCAAGGCATCGGCAATCTCCTTGTTCTTCATATCATACAGATAACTCAGCTTGAACACCTCCCTGCATTTGTCCGGCAAGGCGTTGATGGCTTTATAAATCTCCACGCGCAATTCACGGTTTTCAATGCGCTTCAACACCTCCGAACGATCCGGCTCGTAATATTCCATCTTCTTCTTCAACAACTCCGCCTCTTCCGCATTGTATTTTTCCACCACGGCACGGTGATTGATAAGATTAATGGCACGGGCATAAACCGACCTGTAAAGAAGAGACTGCGCCTGCTCACCCAGTTCGATATCGTCCTTCCGCTTCCAGATTTCCATGAACACGTCCTGCACAATATCCTCCGCATCATCTTCCCCTACAAGCCGCGAAGCATAGAAAGACAATCCGGCATAATAACGCCGAAACAACATCCTATAATCCTCTTCAAAACTATTTTTCATGGTCTGGTTCTGCCTCCTTCTCAACAAACAAACTGGCAATGCAATGATTATTCTTCACCAATATGACATATAACAAGCCAACCCCCAAAAACACTTACCCGGAAAATGATAAAAAATCGACAGGCACGCGTCTTGCCGACAAACATGTAGATACGCGCCCCAAAGTTAGGATTTTTTCATGAAAATACAATTATTCCCGAAAAATAAAACAAGACAAAAAATCGCCTGGAAACGTCCCGACCAAAGTCGTACCAAGTTCGTTCCAAAGTCGTACCAAATTCGTTCCTGCCCCGAGTCCTTAGAAACGAAGAAGGAACGAATCAAATACGAACATGCAACGTTTTAATTTGTTAAAATAAGAGAATCCGCTAAGTGTTTTTCAGCAGAAATCTGTTTCTTTACAAAAAAATAGAAGAAAAAAAATCTTATTATGAAACTTTCCACGTCCGCATTGTGGTTGGCCGGCCTTCTATTCGCTGCTTGTACCAACCAGCCGAAAAGCACGAATGAAGATTATGCCTCACTGGTCAATCCCCTGATTGGCACCGATTTTACGGGGAACACCTATCCGGGGGCACAAGTGCCTTTCGGGATGGTACAACTAAGTCCGGACAACGGCCTGCCCGGATGGGACAGGATTGCCGGCTACTTTTATCCGGACAGCACCATAGCCGGTTTCAGCCATACCCATTTGTCGGGCACAGGAGCCGGAGACTTGTATGACATTTCGTTCCTGCCTGTCACCCTGCCTTATGAGGAAGCAGAAGCCCCCCTGGGGATTCATTCCCGTTTCTCCCATCAAGACGAGCAGGCTTCTGCCGGATATTACCAGGTCAGGCTGACCGATTATGACATCAACGTAGAACTGACTGCCACCGAACGCTGCGGCATCCAACGCTATACATTCCCGCAGGCACAGTCGGCCATCTTCCTGAATCTGGCCAAAGCGATGAACTGGGACGCTACGCAAGACTCGCACATCGAAGTGATAGACTCGGTGACCATCCGCGGCTACCGCTATTCTGACGGATGGGCCCGCAACCAGAAAATCTATTTCTGCACACGCTTCTCACGCCCCTTCACCCAAATGTCGCTCGACACCACAGCCTTGGAAAAAGACGGGAAACGCATCGGGACAGGGACAATAGCCCGCTTCGACTATTCCACGCAGCAAGGAGAACAGATAACCCTTGTCACCGCCCTGTCAGGCGTCAGCATGGAAGGAGCGGAAAGAAACCTGAGAGCCGAAGCGCCGGACAATGATTTCGACACTTACCGGCAAAAAGCGGAAGCTGCCTGGAACAAGGCCCTGGGAAATATACAGATAAAAACAGACAACCACGACGAAAAGGTGGTTTTCTACACAGCCCTATACCACAGCATGCTGGCACCTACCATTTATGACGATGTGGACGGGCAGTATTACGGACCCGACGGGAAAAACCACCAGACCGACGGCTGGACCCATTACAGCACCTTCTCGCTGTGGGACACCTACCGGGCCGCACACCCTCTCTTCACACTGACACAACCGGAACGGGTGAACGACATGGTCAAATCGCTGTTGGCTTTTTCCGAGCAAAACGGAAGATTGCCCGTATGGAATTTCTACGGAAGCGAAACAGACATGATGATAGGCTATCATGCCGTAGCCGTGATTGCCGACGCTTACCTGAAAGGTATAGGCGATTTTGATGCAGAAAAAGCCTTGGCTGCCTGTGTGGCGACGGCCAATCTGGACAACTACCGGGGCATCGGCTTCTACAAGAAGAATGGGTATGTTCCCTTCGATTTGGACAATCCCTCCGGAGGGGACGACTGGTCGCTCTCCAAAACCTTGGAATATGCTTTCGACGATTATTGCATTGCCGTCATGGCAGACAAAATGGGGAAAAAAGATATAGCGGAAGAGTTTTACGCCCGCTCGCAGAATTACCGGAACGTGTACAATCCGACCTCTACATTCATGCAGCCCAAAGACAAAGCCGGACAATTCGTCAAAGATTTCCAAGCGGAAGACTATACGCCGCACATCTGTGAAAGCAACGGATGGCAATATTTCTGGTCTGTACAACACGATATCAACGGACTGATAGCCTTGTCCGGCGGACAAGAACGCTTTGCGCAGAAACTGGACAGCATGTTCACGTTCCAGCCTTCGGACAAGAGCAAGTTGCCCATCTTCAGCACAGGCATGATAGGGCAATATGCACACGGAAATGAGCCGGGACACCACGTAGCCTACCTATATAATAAGGTAAACCAACCGTGGAAAGGACAAAAATACCTCCGGCAAATCATGACAACCCTCTATACGAACACACCGGCCGGACTGTGTGGCAATGAAGACTGCGGACAGATGTCTGCCTGGTACGTGTTCAGCGCCATGGGATTTTATCCGGTCAACCCCGTATCCGGAGAATATGAAATAGGCAGCCCCCTGTTCCCGGAAACGGTTCTGCAACTGACAAACGGAAAAACATTCAAAATAACAGCTCACAACATGAACCCGGAGAACACCTACATCCAATCTGTAAAACTGAATGGACAACCATTAGGCAAAAGCTACATCACGCACCAACAAATCATGGAAGGCGGAACGCTGGATATTGAGATGGGAAGCTCGCCCGGGAAAACATGGTGGTGACTTTTTTTAAGAAAAAACGTCTTTTTAACAGACATCACGTAAGTATTTCTTTGACCACACTTGTTCTCTTGTATAGAAAAAGGATAATATAAGAGTTAGTTTTAGGTAAAAAGATGGGTAATATTGACTACAAAATAATCGTACGCTATTTGAACGGTACATGCAACGAAGAAGAAAAATTGCATGTAATCCGTTGGGCCAATGAATCGGAAGAGCATGCACGGCAACTTTTCGAATGGGAAGAACTGTATTTCCTGGGGAAACGGAGCAGTGGAACCGAACAGTTCAAAACACAGGAAGCTGAAGAACGGCTTTTCAACCGGATAAGACAGGAGGAGCTAAGACAGGAAGAAAACAGAGGCCGGAAAGTTTTCCGCCTCCGGACATGGACCAAGTATGCGGCAGCCGTTACGCTGCTCATCACTTCCTGCGGATTAGGAATGTGGTATTTCACCCATAATCTGCAACAAGAATGGAAAACATTGGCTACGGCAGATGGGGAGGTTAAAGAGTTTCTGCTGCCCGACAGCAGTTGGGTTTGGCTGAATGAAAATTCGGTCCTGCAATATCCGGAACAATTTGAGAAAGGACACAGGCAACTGAAACTGTCCGGCGAAGCGTACTTTGAAGTAACCAAAGACAAGCACAGGCCCTTCATTGTCAGCAGTAAAGACATGAACGTGGCGGTACTCGGCACTAAATTCAATTTCAGGAGTACACAGACTGACAGAATAGTGGAGGTGTCTTTGCTGGAAGGAGAAGTAAAAGCTTCAGGAACACATGAAGAGGGTGCCATCACACTCTCGCCGGGACAAAAGGTGGAACTGAACAAAGATACAGGCAAGATGAAAGTGATGGATACAAACGCCATGCTGGATGCCGTATGGCACAGCAGCATGGTTAAGTTGCAAAATGCAAGCATCACTCAAATTGCCCAATTACTGGAAGAAGTATATGACGTAAAAGTGATTCTTTCGCCAGGAGTGGAGAAAACATCGACCTATTCCGGCGAATTAAAGAAGAAGGGAACGGCCACAGACATGCTGGATGCCCTGAAACATACACTTCACATCAAGTACAGGAAACACAAGGATATCGTTTTCATATCCCCGGAATAAAATATTATTAATCTTAAAGCCCAAGTAAAATGAAAAATGCAGTTGCTGCCATTGCGATAAGTTTGTGCGGAGGAATATTCTGTCTGTCATCGTGTACGAAAGAGGAACAGAATACCGACTATACTTCGTATGTGAACCCTCTAATCGGAACAGGAGGACACGGACACACTTTTCCAGGTGCCGTGGTGCCTCACGGAATGATTCAACCCAGTCCTGATACCCGTATCGACGGTTGGGATGCCTGCTCAGGATATTATTATGCGGATTCCACCATCAACGGTTTTTCGCATACACACGTCAGCGGAACAGGATGTGCCGATTACGGCGACTTTTTACTGATGCCGACAGTAGGGCAACAACAGTATGATCCGCAAGATTATTCATCGCAGACTCTTCCTTATGCTTCCCCTTTCTCGCACGAGAACGAGGTGGCAACACCTGGATATTACTCGGTATTTCTGGAGCGCTACCAGGTCAAAGCAGAATTGACCGCTACCCAACGGGCAGCGTTGCACCGCTATACTTTCCCTGAAGCGGAAAAAGCCGGCTTCATTTTAGATATGGACTACTCCATACAACACCAAGATAACCTGGACATGCAGGTAGAGGTAGTGAGCGATACGGAAATCAAAGGTTATAAGCTGACCAAATATTGGGCTTTCGACCAACGAGCCAATTTCTATGCCAAATTCTCCAAACCATTTACTTCTACCATCGTGCGGGATACGTTGACAGACCGGAACGGAAAGAGACAACCCCGTTGCAAGGTCTTGCTAAACTTCCATACAGAAAAGGATGAACAGGTACTGGTAAAGGTAGGCTTCTCGGCCGTCGACACTGAGGGCGCCCAAAAGAACCTGGAAGCAGAAATTCCGGAATGGGATTTCGAACGGGTACACGCAAACGCCCGTAAGGCTTGGAACCAATATCTGGCTAAAATCGACGTATCAACCCCTAACGAAGTGGATAAAAATATCTTCTATACGGCCATGTATCACACAGCCATCAGTCCGAACCTCTTTACTGATGTGGACGGAAGATATTGGGGAATGAACCAGAAGATTCACCAGGGGGATGTCAATAAGCCGGTATATACCACCTTTTCGTTGTGGGACACTTTCCGCGCTTTGCACCCCTTGCTTTCCATCATCGACCCGCAACTGAATAATGACTTTATCCGGTCGCTGCTGCTGAAAAGCCAGGAAGGAGGCATATTCCCCATGTGGGACCTGGCGTCTAATTATACAGGAACGATGATTGGTTATCATGCGGTGTCTCTGATTGCAGATGCTTATACCAAAGGATATGCCGATTTCGACCTGCAAGAAGCTTACGATGCTTGCTTGCGGGCTGCCGAATATGATACGACGGGCATCGTTTGTCCTCCAGCCGTATTGCCACACCTGATGCCTCAAGCCAAATATTACAAAAATACAATCGGCTATATTCCCTGCGACAAAGAGAATGAATCGGTAGCCAAAGCATTGGAATATGCCTACGATGATTACTGCATCTCGATATTGGCAAAAGCCACCGGCGATCATAAAAAGTATGAAGAATATTCCAAATTCGCCAAAGCCTATACTCTTTATTTCGATCCTTCTGTCCGATTCATGAGAGGGGTTGATTCGGAAGGCAACTGGCGCACTCCTTTTAATCCGAAAGCATCCAACCACCGGAATGACGATTATTGCGAAGGAAATGCCTGGCAATGGACATGGTTCGTACCACAAGATGTGGAAGGCCTGGTAGAACTGATGGGAGGAGAAGAAGCTTTCGCCGGCAAACTGGATTCGCTGTTCACAGAAGATTCAACCATCGAAGGGGAATTGGTCTCTGCAGACATTAGCGGTTTAATCGGGCAATATGCACATGGCAATGAACCCAGTCACCACGTCATCCACCTATATAACTACATCCACCGCCCGTGGAAGACTCAGGAGCTGATAGACCAGGTGCTGAAAGAGCAATACCGCAACGCCCCTGACGGACTGTCGGGCAACGAAGACTGTGGCCAAATGTCGGCCTGGTATATTCTGAATGCTATGGGATTCTATCAGGTATGTCCCGGCAAACCGGTCTATTCAATCGGGCGTCCGATTTTTGACCAGGCTGTTATTCATCTGCCCAATAAAGAAACATTCAAAATCATCACCCAAAACAATTCGAGTGAAAATAAATATATCGAATCGGCGACATTGAACGGGAAATCTTTAAACGAACCGTTCTTCCATCACAAGGACATCGTGTCTGGAGGTACTCTTGAAATCGTGATGACCAACAAACCCACTCAATGGGGAACAAAAACATCAAACATAAAATGACCATGAAAAAATATTCGTTAGTAACGTTTTTGCTTGCCGGATTCATCAGTCTTGCCCAGGCAAAGGATTATGCAGACTACGTGAATCCATTGGTAGGAACTCAATCTACATTTGAATTGTCTACGGGTAATACCTATCCGGCCATTGCACGCCCTTGGGGAATGAACTTCTGGACACCCCAAACCGGAAAGATGGGAGACGGCTGGCAATATACTTATACGGCCAACAAAATACGTGGTTTCAAACAGACTCATCAGCCCAGCCCTTGGATTAATGATTATGGGCAGTTTTCCATCATGCCGATGGTGGGGAAAGCGGAATTTGATGAAGAGAAACGAGCCAGTTGGTTCTCGCACAAGGGCGAAGAAGCCAAGGCTTATTATTACAAGGTGTATCTGGCAGACTATGACATCGTAACAGAAATGACGCCGACTGAACGGGCTGCCATGTTCCGCTTTACCTTCCCTGAAAACAAACAATCGTATATTGTGATAGATGCCTTCGACAAAGGCTCATACGTAAAGATAGACAAAGAAAACAGACGGATTATAGGGTATTCGACCCGCAACAGCGGTGGAGTTCCAGCCAACTTCAAGAATTATTTCGTATTGGAGTTTGACAAGCCTTTCACTTACCAGGCTACTGTAAACGATAGTGTATTCGTTGAAAACGGAACAGAACAACAGGCTCATCACGCAGGAGCAGTCATAGGCTTCAGTACCCACAAGGGTGAATCGGTACATGTGCGTGTGGCATCTTCTTTCATCAGTTATGAACAGGCCATGCAAAACCTGACAGAACTGGGCGATGATTCTTTCGACACGCTGGTGCAAGAAGGCCGCGAAGCTTGGAACAAAGTATTGGGACGCATCGAAGTAGAAGGTGGCAACTTGGACCAATACCGCACGTTCTATTCCTGCCTATATCGCTCCTTATTATTTCCACGCAAATTTTATGAAATAGACCGAAATGGACAAATCGTTCATTACAGTCCCTACAACGGGCAGGTATTGCCTGGCTATATGTATACAGATACCGGATTCTGGGATACGTTCCGTTGCCTGTTTCCGCTGCTGAACCTAATGTATCCTTCTGTCAACAAGGAGATTCAAGAGGGATTGATAAATACCTATAAAGAAAGTAACTTCTTTCCTGAATGGGCCAGTCCGGGACACCGGGGCTGTATGGTAGGCAACAATTCTGCTTCTGTATTGGTTGATGCTTATCTAAAAGGGGTGAAAGTAGAAGACGTGGAAACACTTTATAAAGGTTTGCTTTACGGCACGGAACACGTACATCCGGAAGTGTCTTCAACCGGACGTTTAGGCCATGAATATTACAATAAGTTGGGTTATGTGCCCTACAATGTAGGCATTAATGAAAATGCGGCCCGCACGTTGGAATATGCCTACGATGACTGGTGCATCTATCAGTTGGCCAAAGCCTTGAACCGTCCACAGAAAGAAATAGAACGGTTTGCCCAGCGTGCGATGAACTACCAGAACCTGTTTGATGCGGAAAGCAAGCTGATGCGTGGCAAAAATGCCGACGGCTCTTTCCAATCGCCGTTCTCTCCCCTGAAATGGGGCGATGCTTTTACTGAAGGGAACAGTTGGCATTACTCATGGTCAGTATTCCATGACCCACAGGGACTGATTGACTTAATGGGAGGAGACGAGATGTTTGTGCAGATGATGGACTCGGTATTTGCTGTTCCTCCTCTATTTGACGACAGTTATTACGGTTTCCCCATCCATGAAATCCGTGAGATGACTGTGATGAATATGGGAAATTATGCGCACGGAAACCAACCGGTGCAACACATGATTTATCTGTATAACTATGCGAAACAACCTTGGAAAGCGCAATATTGGTTGCGCCAGGTGATGAACAGGATGTACTCTCCTACTCCCGACGGCTATTGCGGAGATGAAGACAACGGACAAACTTCTGCCTGGTATGTGTTTTCCGCATTGGGCTTCTATCCTGTGTGCCCGGGCACCGACCAATATGTCATGGGGGCACCGCTATTCCAAAAAGCGACCTTGCATTTTGAAAACGGAAATACATTGCTTATCCAAGCACCGGAAAACAGCGAAAAGAACCTGTACATCGAGTCCATGACCGTAAACGGGCAAAACTATACGCGAAATTACGTGACTCATTCCATGCTGCAACAGGGAGGAAGAATCGAAATCTCTATGGGAGATGAGCCGAACAGGCATCGAGGAATCTCTGCGGACGATGCTCCCTACTCGTTCAGTAAAGAAAGGAAGAAGTAAGCTAAACTAACGGTCATGAAAAACAATCAGAATAACGCAAGCAACCGCCGAAGTCCTATTACATGGGTACCGACCGCTTATTTTGCAATGGGACTTCCCTTTGTCGTGCTGAACATGGTGACGGTACTGATGTTCAAGGGGCTGGGAGTGGATGATAAGCTGATTACCTTCTGGACTTCCCTCATCTTGCTGCCTTGGACACTGAAGCCGTTGTGGAGCCCTTTCCTTGAATTATTCAAGACCAAAAAGTTTTTTGTGGTAACCACGCAGTTAATTACGGGCGTCACTTTCGGGCTGGTGGCCTTTTCGCTGAACCTGCCCCACTTTTTCAGCATATCCATAGCATTACTGGCTATCATCGCCTTCAGCGGCGCTACTCATGATATCGCTTGTGACGGGGTGTATATGAGCGAGCTTTCCTCTTCCGAGCAAGCCAAATACATCGGTTGGCAAGGCGCCTTTTACAATATCGCCAAGGTTATAGCTACCGGTGGATTGGTTTATGTGGCGGGGATAGTCATCGAACATTTCAGCCAAGGAAGCCAGGAGAGTGCAGTGGTCTTGGCTGCTAACCAAAAGGCATGGATGATTATCATGGCCATGCTTTGCGGCACAATGGTATTGCTGGGCATCTATCACATCTTTATGCTGCCATCCACTCCTCAAAAGAAAGGCGAAAATAGCCGGAATGCCCGGCAGGTGATGCGGGAACTGATAGGCGTGTTGACGGACTTCTTCCGCAAAAGCCATATCGTCTATTACTTGCTGTTCATCATACTTTACCGTTTTGCCGAGGGTTTTGTGATGAAGATTGTGCCCTTGTTTCTGAAAGCAGACAGGGCAATGGGCGGATTGGGCCTGAGTGAGAAAGAAATCGGGCTGTATTACGGCATATACGGGGCAGCGGCCTTTGTGCTGGGTTCGCTGCTGGCGGGGTATTATATCTCGGCACGGGGATTGAAAAAGACACTGTTTTCACTCTGCTGCATCTTCAACCTGCCGTTCGTGGTCTATGCCCTGCTGGCCACTTTCCAGCCGGAAAGCCACGTACTGATTGCCGGAGGTATTGTGTTCGAATATTTCGGGTATGGATTCGGGTTCGTCGGACTGACACTATTTATGATGCAGCAGGTGGCACCCGGCAAGCACCCAATGGCACACTATGCATTTGCTTCGGGCATCATGAACCTGGGAGTGATGTTGCCGGGCATGATGAGCGGCTGGGTATGCGAAACGTTGGGCAAATGGTTCGACAAGCCCGGAGGTTATGAACCGTTTTTCATCTTCGTGCTGATAGCTACCATTCCGGCTTTTCTGATGACTTATTTCGTACCATTCAAATATGCCACCGACGGCTCGTTATTGAAAGGTGAGAGAGAATGAAATGATTAACCAACCATAGTATAACATTATGAGCAAACAAATTAATATTCCTTGGGAAGAACGCCCGGCCGGATGCACGGACGTGATGTGGAGATATTCTAAAAATCCCATCATCGGGCGCTATGACATCCCGTCGTCCAACAGCATTTTCAACAGCGCAGTAGTGCCTTTTGGAGATGGCTTTGCCGGAGTATTCCGCTGTGACAACAAAGCCGTGCAGATGAACATTTTCGCAGGATTCAGCAAAGATGGCATCCATTGGGACATACAGCACAACCCGATTCAGTTTAAGCCGGGAAACACGGAAATGATTGATTCGGACTATAAATACGACCCACGAGTGACGTGGATAGAAGACCGCTATTGGATAACCTGGTGTAATGGCTACAACGGCCCGACTATTGGAATCGGATACACATTTGATTTCAAGGAGTTCTTCCAATGCGAGAACGCCTTTCTGCCCTTCAACCGAAACGGCGTATTGTTTCCACAGAAAATCGACGGGAAATATGCCATGCTGAGCCGACCGAGCGACAATGGACATACACCCTTCGGCGATATCTACATCAGTTATAGCCCGGACATGAAATATTGGGGCGAGCACCGCTGTGTGATGAAGGTAACGCCCTTCGAACAGAGTGCCTGGCAATGCACCAAGATTGGGGCAGGTTCCGTGCCATTCCTAACGGAAGAAGGCTGGCTCTTGTTCTATCACGGCGTGATTACTACGTGCAACGGCTTCCGCTATGCTATGGGAGCAGCCATTCTCGACACCGACAATCCCGCCAAAGTATTGTACCGCACCCAGGAATATCTGATTGGGCCTGCTGCCCCTTACGAGTTGCAAGGGGACGTGCCCAACGTAGTATTCCCCTGTGCAGCCGTGCAAGACGGACAGCGCGTGGCTGTCTATTACGGCGCAGCCGACACGGTGGTGAGCATGGCTTTCGGATATATCCCGGAAATTATCGACTTCGTGAAGCGGACGTCCATCGTCTGATTCCACCTTACAAATAAAAAAGACCTCGGTAAAACCGAGGTCTTTCTGTAAATGACTGCAGCAGCCACTTTGTCCCCCTCATTAACTCATTCAGAATAACAGTTCCTACGAATCCGCTTGCTCCAATCAATGCTACTTTCTTCATACTCTTATATTTTCATAATACACATTTTTCGCTCTTGCAAGTAGAAGCCTAAATGTCAGGCTGTTACAAACAGGCAAGCATTGCTGTATGTGAACGGGTTAAGAATTGCACTTTTTTGAAAAAAAATTTTCCCCATTGATATTCAAAAGAAGTTTGCTTACCTTTGTAGACCGATATGAAATACAATCTTTTATGAACAGAACAATCATCGAGGATTCACAACACCCAGAATGTCCCATACGAAACATCCTGGCACGCATCAGCGATAAATGGTCACTATTGGTCATCTATACTTTAGACCGCTCTGACAAACAAGCTATACGATTCAAAGAATTGCAACGCGAAATACCCGACATCTCCCAGAAAATGTTGACCGTTACCCTCCGTGCTTTGGAAGAAGACGGCTACATCACCCGCACAGTTTATCCAGAAGTGCCTCCTCGAGTGGAATATGCACTGACAGCCCGGGCACATTCGCTGATTCCACATATCAATGCTCTGATAGAATGGGCAGTGGAAAACAAAGACGCCATCATCGGCGACCGGAAAAAAGCAGCTAAAAGAACTGCCTTGACCGCTTAAATCAATCGTTTTCCAAGGATATTCCAAGGAAAATCCGTACCTTTGACACCAATCAATTAGCAAAGAAACATATGAAATTAAGCCAGTCATCTTTAACACAAATAGAAAAAGCCATCGAAGAAGCCATTAGCAAGTACCATGGTTGCGAGGAAACCATCGTAACGGACATTCACCTGCAAGCACACCCCGAATCGGGCGAATTGCTGCTTTTTGACGATGACGACAATCAACTGGCCGCCATAACCATCGACGAATGGACAAACTACGACGGCGACGACTTTTACACCGACGTGGAACGTGTCTTATCCACGCTGTTAAACAACATGAAGACTGCCGGCGACCTGGATAAGCTGGCACTGATGAAGCCTTACTCCTTCGTTCTAGTAGACGATGACAAAGAAACCATTGCCGAACTGTTGCTGATGGACGATGATACCCTGCTGCTGAACGACGAACTACTGAAGGGATTGGACGAGGAACTGGACACATTCTTAAAGGACCTGTTGGAAAAATAGATTAAGCACCTGAAGTGGCTCTTGACAAAGCTAAAGAGGGATTTAAGAACTCTAAAGAGGGATTTGAGCATGATGATAAATATGACACAGCCATAGCATCATCAGCAGTTCCAAGTATGCAACCTGAAATCCTCATTCTTCTTGTTATGCCATATTGACGGGTGAAAAAGAGCAGCTCTACAAAATTTGCGTTTTCGCCTGGAACAGACAAAGCAACAGCCCGACATCATGCAGATATTGCACGGTTCTCTTCCTATCAGCTTGCCAGTCAGAAGAAAACAAGTTGTATGCCATCACTTTTCCCTAAGAAGGAGTTTTTCCTTCGTATCTTCTAATTCAGGAATATCTTATTAATCAACAAGATAGCTTACAAATCAACTACTTTCTGAAAAAATAGTCCGAAATATATTTTTAAGAGCCGTCGAAAAGCTATATATTTGCAGTCCAAAAAATTAGGAACACATTAGTAATAATATTTTTTTTAAAGAAAAATGACTAAAGCTGATATTGTAAACGAAATTACAAAAAACACCGGGATTGACAAAGTCACTGTGCTTGCAACTGTAGAAGCGTTCATGGAGGCAGTAAAATCATCTTTAGCAAAAGATGAGAACGTTTATCTCCGCGGATTTGGCAGTTTTATTGTGAAGAAAAGAGCACAAAAGACCGCTCGCAACATTTCTAAGAACACTACTATCATTATTCCGGAACACAATATTCCGGCCTTTAAACCTGCCAAGACTTTCACTCTTTCAGTGAAAAAATAATAAACAATAGTATTAACTCATAAAATGTAAGAACTATGCCAAGCGGTAAGAAGAAAAAAAGACATAAAATGTCTACGCACAAGCGTAAAAAAAGACTGAGAAAGAACAGGCACAAAAGCAAGAAGTAATTTCTAAGTCAAAAGGCAAACAAAGAACAAACTTGTGAATCAAAATTTCGCGAGTTTGTTCTTTGTTTAAGCAAATAATAATAATAACAGTATGTAACAACCGCCAGAGGCGGTACAACTCATTCAAACTAAAAGCGAAATCATTGTGACAAACGAACTCGTTGTAGACGTACAACCCAAAGAGGTTACCATCGCCTTGTTGGAAGACAAGAGCTTGGTGGAACTGCAAAGCGAAGGAAGAAATATCTCCTTCTCGGTGGGTAACATGTATTTAGGGCGCATCAGGAAACTGATGCCAGGCCTGAATGCCTGCTTCGTGGACGTAGGTTATGAGAAAGACGCTTTTCTTCACTACCAGGACTTAGGTCCTCAGTTCAACTCGCTGGAAAAATACGTAAAACAAACTTTAAGCGACAAAAAAAAGCTTACCCCCATCACTAAAGCTACCATACTTCCCGATCTGGAAAAAGACGGAACGGTATCCAATACCCTAAAGGTAGGGCAAGAAGTAGTGGTACAGATTGTCAAGGAACCTATTTCTACCAAAGGGCCGAGGCTGACTTCCGAACTTTCTTTTGCCGGAAGATATCTGGTGCTCATCCCTTTCAACGACAAGGTTTCCGTATCGCAAAAAATTAAGTCGAGTGAAGAACGGGCACGCCTAAAACAATTGCTGATGAGCATAAAGCCTAAAAACTTCGGTGTCATCGTACGCACAGTGGCTGAAGGCAAACGCGTGGCTGAACTCGATGGAGAGCTTAAAGTTTTGGTCAAACATTGGGAAGACGCTGTGGCAAAAATCCAGAAGGCCACCAAGTTTCCTACACTTATTTACGAAGAAACGAGCCGTGCCGTAGGGCTGCTGCGCGATTTGTTTAATCCTTCTTTTGAGAGCATCCACGTAAACAACGAGGCTGTATTTCAAGAAATAAAGGATTACGTGGCACTAATAGCACCCGAACGTGCCAACATCGTAAAATTGTATAAAGGCAAACTTCCCATCTTTGACAATTTCGGCATCACCAAACAAATCAAGTCTTCATTTGGCAGAACCGTTTCATACAAAAGTGGTGCTTACCTGATTATTGAACACACGGAAGCACTCCATGTGGTGGACGTAAACAGCGGTAACCGAACCAAGAATGCCAACGGACAAGAAGCCAACGCATTGGAAGTAAATCTAGGAGCTGCCGATGAGCTGGCACGTCAGTTGCGCCTGAGAGACATGGGCGGCATCATCGTGGTAGATTTCATCGATATGGCATTGGCCGAAAACCGGCAAAAGCTTTACGAACGCATGTGCCAGAACATGCAGAAAGACCGGGCTAGGCACAACATTCTGCCACTCAGTAAATTCGGGCTGATGCAAATCACGCGCCAACGCGTACGTCCAGCTATGGATGTCAATACAGCAGAGACTTGTCCCACTTGTTTCGGAAAGGGAACCATTAAACCATCCATCCTCTTTACGGACACGCTGGAGAGCAAAATAGACTACCTGGTAAACAAACTGAAGATAAAGAAATTCTCATTACACATCCACCCGTATATCGCCGCCTACGTAAATCAGGGGCTCATGTCGCTGAAACGCAAATGGCAGATGAAGTACGGATTAGGCATTAAGATTATTCCGAACCAGAAACTCGCGTTCCTGCAATATGTCTTCTACGACCAACACGGTGAAGAGATCGACATGAAGGAAGAAATCGAAATCAAGTAAAAAAGGCGGTGAAGCATATGCCAGAATAAAGCTTCACCGCCTTTGCATTACAAAATCACACCAATCGAAGCTACTGTCAACAACATGAAACGTCTTAACACAATTTATCTGCAACTGTATCATTCACCCTGCGGCGACTTAATGCTTGGCTCATTCGAAGACAAACTTTGTCTTTGCGATTGGGTAACAAGAAGGCATAAGGAGGCTATATATCAAAGACTGCAAAGGAACCTTCAGGCAGATTATGAAGAAGAAGCCTCGGAAATTACCCTGAAAGCTTCCAGACAATTGGACGAGTATTTCAGGAAACAACGAATCAACTTCGACCTGCCGCTGCTGTTCACAGGTACAGTTTTTCAGAAGAAAGTATGGAACAAATTATTGGAAATTCCTTACGGAAAGACCGTCTCATACCGAGAGCTGGCTTGCCAATTGGATATTCCCAATGCCGTAAGAGCCGTAGCCAACGCTAACGGTGCAAACGCCATTTCCATCTTTGTGCCCTGCCATCGGGTTATTGGCAGCAACCATACACTTACAGGATATGCAGGTGGCTTGGAAGCCAAGAAAATGTTGCTGACCCTGGAAAATGATTAAAGGCCTTATTCTGTTTTCGAAGAGGCCAAGGCTCGTTTACGAAACACCACAGCATCTGCCAAGAAGTAATTGAATAGCCCGGAGATGAGCAATGCAGCAAAATTACAATAAATAACATCCCAGCCGAAAATCTTTTCGAACAACAGCAGGAACAGCATCTTTACCAGGAATCCGACTCCCGAAGAAAGATTGAAGATAAAGAAACGATAACAAAAGTCACGCGTACTGCGTTCGCCTACACGGCTTTTCCATATCCAACAATAGGACCATAAGAAATTGCTCAGAACTGCAAATTCGAACGAGATGATGGGAGAAAGTACATAGACCGTCCAGTAAGAGCTGAACAGAAAGTCTGAACATATCCAGAGCACCAATGTATCGACACCTGTTCCGAACAAACGAGTCACCAGAAACTCGAGATAGGTTTTAAATAAGGTAGCAGCCTTCATTCTTTATCTTCGGGATGATAGGGTTTGAGAGGATCACGCATAGACAAGGTCTTGCGGTCTTTTGCAAACTGACAGAGATGAATGATAAAAAGAAATGCGGCAATGGCCAAGCCTATGAAATCGAACACTCCAAAATCACATCCCCAAACCATATAGCGATTGGAAGATCCCGGCACGTACATGTATATCGTATTGAGAATGATGACCACCAAGCGGAACTCGGTAGGGCCGAAACTGCTGTACGTCAACCGGAACTCATCCTTCAGAATCGTACAGATATAAGTATAAATAGAAAGTACCAGATAGCCAGCCAGCACCAACAGGGTGACATCCAGGCGAAAAGCCGAAGACAGGCCAAACCCTATGCACATGATGCAAATGGTAATGGCATCCAACGTATGATCGATGAAGAAACCATATAACGGCCGCTGCGTATGACGCACGCGAGCCAACGTTCCGTCCAGACTGTCGCCATACCAATTAATAACCAAGCCCAACGAGGATATCCACAGATAATTCACGTTTATGTTAGACAGTATGCATCCTACTGCGCAAACCACTGCACCCAATACCCCCAAGTAAGTCAGTAAGTCCGATGTCACCCATCGGGGTTGCCTCTCGGCAAGCCATACGAGAGCCTTCTTTTCTGCTGCATTAAGAATTGAGGTCTGAATCCTGGCCGACAGTTCTTTTCCCATATTTACTTCTTTTTCTAAATTGTTCGGCAAAATTACATCTTCTTTCCCGAACAGAAACCTATTTCTTCTTTTTTTTGCGACTGTTTAACAAATAAAAAACCAGAAAACGGTTAACAGTTTCCCGGACAGTTACAGAAAAAGCCGTATTTGCCCTTTGTTCAAGGAAACGGGAAGAGGATGCGGAAACGTGTCAATCCGTCGGCATAGGTGCGCAAGGAAAATGTACAACCATGCTTGCTCAACACTTCGCGGATGAAAACCAAGCCGATGCCTTGTCCATCGGGTTTGGTGGAAAAGAAAGGGGTGAACAGCTTCGATTCTACCTCCTTGCTGATGCCCGGCCCGTTATCCACCACTTCGATAGAAGCAGGAGACTGCGTCCGCACGATGATTTGCCCGTTTTGCCGCGCGCTTTCAGAAGAAGATATGCTCTCGGCTGCGTTTTTGATGATGTTCACCAATACTTGCTCGAAAAGTGCCGCATCCATCTTGACTGGCCTGGCCAGCTCGTCGCACTCCAACGTCAGGCTGATTCCGGCATCGGCACACATGCCCTCCATGAAGCGTTTGCAAGTGGCCGCCATCTCATTCAAAGACAACGGCACCAGGTTGGGTTCGGGAATCTTCACCACATCGGCAAAGCGGGTTATGAAACGGCTCATCGAGAAGCAGCGCTCCACACAGACACGCATGACTTCGCAGAGGTCTTCCATGCCCTGCTCCGAGGCAAGAGTCTGTTCCACGGTATCCAACGTTGAAGTGATGCCGGCCGTCGTGTTGTTCACCTCGTGGGCTATCATGCGGATAACCTTCTCGTAGGCTTTCTTTTCGACACGCATCACTTCGTCCGTCATCCGCTCTATCAAGAAGAAGGGGTGCTTGAAGCCACAATCAATGAAATAGGAACGGGTACACTTGTAGACGTTTGCATCGTTCAGACGCACGATTTTGGTTTCTTCGTTGTCAATCGTATCCAGTTCGGCAGCCAAGGACGAGTCCAGCGTTTTCAGTTGTTTGCCGACGGCTAAATCGGCATGTACGCCCAGCATCTTCACGGCCATCGGATTCAGTTGAGAGATTTTTTCGCTCAGGTTCAGGATAATGACTCCCATGGGCGAGGCCTGAATCAGCAATTCGAGAAAGCTGTTCTGTTCGCGCATCCGAAGGCGTTCGTTCTTCAGTTGGTCCATCATGCGGTTGAAGATGTTCACGATGCGGTCGGCTTCATACTGCCCTACCGGACTGAGGCGGCTGCTGAAATCTTGTTCGCGCAACAGGTCCATGCCGTTGCCAATGCTGTTCAACGGCTTCACTATCTTGCGGTAGAAGACGGACAGATAGAAAAGAATCAGGATGACAGCTCCTTCGCCCAAAACGAGATAGAGGCGAGGGATGTCGCGGCTGATAATTCCCCAATAGATGCCCAGCCCCAACAGCAAAAGCACAAGTATGAAAAAGAAAAACTTGATGCGCACGCGACGTTGTTTTTAATCGTTTACACTAATCCCATACTTCTCCAAGCGGCGATAAAGGGCAGCCCGACTGATGCCCAATGCCGCAGCCACCTGGGTCAGATTTCCTTTGTACGAGTCCAAGGTCTGCAAAATGGTCTGCCGTTCAATCTCGTTCAATGTCATGCCGGCAAAAGCGCCTGTTTTCTCCGGGCTCCCACCTGCCTCGCGGGGCTGGTATTGGGCTTCGAAGTCGGCTGCATCCAGCACGGGTTTGTTGCTGACCAGGATGGTGCGTTCCACCAGGTTCTTCAGTTCGCGGATATTGCCGGGATAGGGCAAGGCGGACAAGAATTGGAGGGCGTCGGCCGAAAAGTCCGTCCGGCGCAAGCCGTTTGCCTCGGCCTGGCGGTCGGCAAAGTGGCGGGCCAGAAGCGGTATGTCTTCGCGGCGTTCACGCAGGGCCGGCAGATGGATGGTTATCAGGTTGATGCGATAGAAGAGGTCTTCACGGAAGGTATGCTCACCCACCATGCGGCGCAGGTCGGCGTTGGTGGCCGAGACGACCCGCACGTTGACCTTGCGTGGCCGGCTGTCGCCCAGCACTTCGAATGTCTGGTCTTGCAGCACGCGCAGCAGCTTCACCTGGCACGAGAGGTCAAGGTCGCCAATCTCGTCCAAGAAGATGGTGCCCTGGTCTGCCAGTTCGAAACGCCCCGTGCGGTCGGCCACGGCATCGGTAAAGGCACCTTTCTTGTGGCCGAACATCTCGCTTTCGAAGAGGCTTTGCGAGATGCCGCCCAGGTTGACCTTGACGAAGGGCTGCGAGGCCCGGCGGCTGTTGCGGTGGATGGCTTCTGCGATGAGTTCCTTGCCTGTCCCGCTTTCGCCTGTGACCAGCACGGAGGCGTTGGTGGGAGCAATGCGGGCCACGGTGTCCAGCACGGCTGTCAGTCCCTTCGAGCTGCCCACGATGTGGCCCCTGTCCAGCTTCAAGGCGGGCCCGGCCGGAGTCCCGGCGGAGGGTGGAGAAAGCTGGAGGGCGGTTTCGATGCGTTGCAGCAGGGCGGCATTGTTCCAGGGTTTGGTGATGAAGTCGAAAGCTCCGGCACGCATCCCCTGGACGGCCAGTTGGATGCTGCCCCAGGCCGTCATCAGGATGACCGGCACGTCGGGACGGAACAACTTGACTTGCTTCAGCAGCGTCAGCCCTTCTTCGCCGCTGGTGGACAGGGAGAAGTTCATGTCCATCAGTATCAGTTCCGGCGCCTCGACGCGCACCACGTCCATGGCCTCGCGGGGACCGGTGACGGCTTTGGCCTCGTAGCCCGCCCGCTTCAGCATGAACAGCAGCGAGGAGCGCACGATGTTGTCATCGTCAATAATCAGTATCATATCTCTTATTCTTTCTGCAAATTGTGTGTACAAAAGTAGTGAAAGTTCGCGTTTCTGCGCACCCGGCCGGGAAGAATTTGCTGCGATGCCCCGTTCTTCTGCATCCTCGACGCGGTTCTTGTACTGGCTCAACGCCGTTCGGCCGGATGCCCAATAGGGCATCATCGGCAATGATGATAGGTAACATCGGCAATAATGCTCTGACCAGTAAGCAGGATGACTGTCCCTCCCATACTACACGACGGGGAAGAGGTAGGGAGTCGGCGGGGACGGATGGCATGGCGTCAGCGTCTGACCACGTCCTCGAAGTCGGCTTCCAAAGCTGTGTTGCGCTCGAAATCCCAAAGCGTCAGGCTTCTGATTTGGTAGAAATAATACCAATAGTAGTAAAGCTCGGAGATGTGTTGCTGGCGCGCTTCGTCCTTCGAGTCGCGGGCATCGTTCAGGTCGAGGGTACTGATGCGGCCAATCATGAAGGTCTCCACGCTGCTCTTATAGCGTTTCTCGGCAATCTGGTCGGCCTCTTCGGCTATGCCAAGCTGCTGAGCCTGGTTGTTGAAGTTGGCCACCAGCAGGAAGATGTTCTGGTTGAAGTTCATCTGCTCCTGCTTGATGCGCGACAGTTCCAGCTCGCGGTTGCTCTTGGCCACCTTTACCTGCCCGCGCCGTTTGCCCCAGTCCAGGATGGGGATGGAGAAACCGATTTCCACCACCTGATTGTCCACCAGGTTGTCATAGGCCGAGCGGAAGTTGCGGTTCATCCCCGTATATCCGATGCTGGCCGTGAGGTTGATGCTGCGCAGGTTTCCCTTGGCTGTGGCCACCTGGTAGTCGGCCTCGAGCTGCCGGCGGCGTATGTTCTGCGCAAACGAGTTACGTTCGAGGGCCTTGGCCAGCACGTCGTCATAGCTTATGTTGATGCCGGGCACGGCTTCGGGCACGATGGGGTTCAGGTTCTCCTGCTCGGAAACACCCAGGAACGAGCGCAACTGAAACATCTGCGCGTTCAGGTTGCTCTCCGCCTCCGTCACGTCAGCCTTCCCTTGCAGGGCGTTGAGCTTCAACTGCAGCAAGTCGTTCTCCGATATCTGCCCCATCTTGCGCTTGGCCTTGGCCACTTCGTAGAGGCGGTCGGCGTTCTCCTTGTTCTGCCGCGCCGTGGCCAGGCTCTCCTTGGCCAGGAGGAGGTTGAAGAAATACGTGATGGTGCTCATCGTCACCTCCTCGGTGGCGGTGATAAACGCAGCTTTGGCCTCGGCATAGCGCACAGGCTCGATGCGTCTATCCCACTTGATGGTGTTCACCCCGAAGATGGGTTGCGTCAGTTGCAGACTGACGGGGACGGACATGAATTGCCTGGTCCCCCCGCTGCCCAACTGGCGCAGATAGTCCAACGACGAGTTCAGCGACAGCGTTCCTCCCGTCAGCCAGATGTTCTGCGTGACGGAAAGTTGCCCCGACATGCCCAGCGTACTGTTGCGCACAAAGGTGTACGAACCATCCGAGTTCTGATAGGAATTGTACGACTTACCGTAGTCGGGTATCGTCCCCGTGAAGGTCACCTCCGGCAACTGATTAGCCCGGAACGTCCTGTATTCCCAATAAGCGGTCTTCAATTCGTTCAAGGCCACAGCCGCATCTACCGACTGCACCCGCGCCAAAGCAATGGCTTCGTCCAACGTAATGTCGCGTTCGTATCCCAACGTGTCCGCTTGGGCACACACTGCCAAGGGCATGCACAGATAAACGGCCAGGAATAAAATCTTTCTCATGTTCTCTATCTTTACAATGTTCTCCCATCGTCAGGCAAAGACCATGCCAAGTGCCCAGAATGGCTTCTGAGAGGGGGAGGTGTCCGTTATCGGACAATTCCCCTGTCCGCAAACGGACATTATTTGCGCCTCCGGCTTGCCTATTCACAAATTTCTTGCTACCTTGCCGCCGTTTTCAGAACCATTCACACCATGGACATTAAAAAGAGCAAAGAAGAATTTTTAGAACTGCTGCGCTCCACAGGGCGCGACGGAGTGGAAGACCTTATCCAAGGCCTGGAAGAAATGGGCTTCTTCACCGCTCCCGCATCGGCCAACCATCACCTGAATACGGAAGGCGGACTGTTACAGCACTCGGTCAACACCTGCAAGGCTGCCCTGATGATATGGGAAGGCATGAAAGGTTTGGAACCCGGCCTGGAGAAAGAAGTGCAAAAAGACAGTGTCATCATCGCCAGCCTGCTGCACGATGTTTGCAAAAGCGACATCTACATCCGCTCTGTCAAAAAGAAGAAAAACGCGCTGGGACAGTGGGAGGACAGCGAAGGCTACAAAGTGTCTTACCGGAACTTCCCCATGGGGCACGGCGAAAAATCGGTCATCCTGCTTCTTTGCAACGGACTCGAAATGACCGACGACGAGATGCTGGCCATCCGCTGGCACATGGGTGCGTGGGGAATCAACATGAACAGCTTCGAAGACCAACGCAGCTTCGACACGGCTCAAAAGCTATACCCGCTGGTATCTATCGTACAGGCAGCCGACAAGCTGGCCGCCAGCATCATGGAACGTAGCGGAGAAGAGATGGACGAACTTTAAAAACTTTTCCCCACACACCCCGATACGTTCAAACCCGGGGAGAGGCCAAGCTAGTGCCACCCCCCGGCATCGGCCCTCCGACATAAAATGAGGAGAAAACTCACAACGTTCTGCCATTTTTCCTATATTTGCCCACGATAACTCTTCCATGCAACTGTTCAACAATATGAAATGGCAAGTGTGCATATAGCTACCCGCAATGAATAGCACCTCTCTTTAACGCTATTCAGCCACAAGGCAAACTTCTGGCATAAGTTTGCCTCTGAATGTCGTGCCATTATCCCTATTCATAAATCCGCGAAACGTCATGCAGCGCCAGGCCGCATGGCTCACCGCATCATATTGCTCTGAACAAATGAACTATACCTATAAGGAAATAGGACTCATCGCTTTTCCTGTAATGATGAGTATCCTGGTGGAACAACTAATCAACATTACCGATGCCCTGTTCTTAGGCCATGTAGGCGCCGTAGAACTGGGTGCGTCAGCCCTTGCCGGAATCTGGTTCTTGGCCATCTACATGCTTGGATTCGGATTCAGCTTAGGACTACAAGTAGTAATCGCACGCCGCAACGGAGAGCAGCGGTATGCGGAAACAGGAAAAACCTTCTTCCAAGGCCTGTTGTTTTTGTCTCTGCTGGCCGTCAGCCTTTGTTTACTATCCCGCTTGTGTTCCCCCTATCTGCTGAGATTTCTAATCAGCTCGGATGAAGTATATCACGCAGTCATCCGCTATCTGGACTGGCGCATCTGGGGATTGCTCTTTTCCTTTCCGTTTCTTGCCTTGCGTTCTTTTTTGGTAGGCATCACACGAACCAAAGCCCTGAACATTGCGGCTCTTACGGCTGTATTGGTAAATATCCCGCTGAATGGGCTCTTCATTTTCGGCCTCGGCTTGAATATATCGGGGGCTGCCATTGCCTCGTCTCTGGCGGAGTTGTGCTCTTTGGCAGTATTGACTATGTACCTACTCAGGCATGTTGACAGAAGGCAGTACGCCTTGCGTTGCAGTATTGACATGAGTATTCTGAAAGAAGTTTTCAGGGTGTCGGTGTGGAGCATGCTCCAGTTTTTCATGAGTGTGGTTATCTGGTTTCTCTTTTTCTTAGCAATCGAGCGCTTGGGAGAAACAGAACTGGCAGTGTCTAATATCATCCGGAGCATCTCTGCCTTATTCTCTGTCATTGTCAATGCGCTGGCCGCCGTAACCAGTTCTCTGGTTAGCAATCTACTTGGAGCAAACGAGAAAAAGAGCGTGTTCACTCTTTGCCACCGGATTATCCGCTTAGGCTATCTGGCGGGCATCCCCTTGATCATTTCCGCCTTGCTTTTCCACCCGGCCATTATCGGAGCTTATACGGACACTCCGGCCATCGTGCAAGCTGCCTGGCCGCCATTGGCCGTCATGCTGTTGAATTACTTCTTTGCACTGCCCGGCTATGTCTATCTGAACGCTGTAACCGGAACGGGGGCGACACGCACGGTATTCGCTTTCCAAGTGACAACAACCATTGCCTACCTGTTCTGCCTGTGGCTATTAAGTTCCCGCGATGTCCCGCTGGCTGCTTATTGGGCCGTAGAATACGTGTTTGTGATATTGCTTGGCATGCAGTCTGTCATTTATCTAAAATACAAACGATACTGAAAACGAACTGAAAGCTATGATGACAAAAACATATCCCCGCAGCAACGACCTTCAAACCGTCTATCTGAACGCCGTAGTAAAAGACCCTTCCATCGTGGTCGGCGACTTCACTGTCTACAACGACTTCCGGTCCGACCCTCGACTGTTCGAGAAAAACAACGTATTGTATCATTACCCCATAAACCACGAACGGCTGATAATCGGTAAGTTCTGCTCCATTGCCTGCGGAGCGAAGTTCCTCTTCAACTGTGCCAACCACACACTGAGGTCTCTGTCCACCTATACCTTTCCCTTGTTTTACGACGATTGGGAGCTGGATAAGAAAGACGTGGCTTCTGCCTGGGACCATAAAGGAGACATCACGATAGGCAACGATGTGTGGATAGGCTATGAGGCTGTGGTCATGGCAGGCGTACACATCGGCGACGGAGCCATTATAGGCGCGAGGGCCGTTGTGACCAAAGACGTAGCCCCGTATGCCATAGTAGGCGGCGTTCCGGCCAAAGAGATACGGAAACGATTCAGCCCCGAAGTCATCAAACGACTGCAAGCATGGAGGTGGTGGGACTGGCCTGTGGATAAGATACGCGAGTCTCTGCCTTTTCTAACGAGCGGAGACTTAGAAGGACTGTCGGCCAACCTGAAGGCTGTACAGAAGTCCTGACTCTCAGCCCGAGCGATGCGCCTTCAGTCAAACCAGGATGAAACAAATGGCAACCGCTTTTGTCTAAAAGGAACCATGAGAAACAATCACGGATGGCCAATCGGAAAGATTCCCTCGGAAATGCCCCATGAAGCAAAAACAGAATGAGGCGGATGCCCGGCGCCTCCTGCCCTACTCCGCAAGAGCCGTCCTTCTGCCGAACAAGAAGCGTCCTTCCGGCGAACAAGAGCGCCCCGCTTCTCCCTGACGAGAGAACGGGGTGCTTTTCGGACAGTCTGCACGGAATGGGGCTTCGCCCTTCATCCCTGCACTTGTCTCTGCTGCTCGGCATTATAACGGTCGCCCACAATGGGAATGGCGGCCACTTCATCTTCCAACTTCTTCCAGGCTTCGGGTGAGAGAGAGGAAAATCAAGCGTACACAGATTCTCCTCCAAATGCGATAGCTTGGTCTATAACCGGACCGATGGCCAGCGCCGTTCCAATCGCCGCAGCCGTCTTCAAAAAGCCACGCCGGCTGCATCCTTCTTTTCTCTGAAAATCTTCGTCCATAATACTCTTGCTTTATAAGATTGGTTTCATCGGTGCAAAGATAGGACGAACGCCCGTCAACGGCTTTGTTGCTTGGCTCAATCTGCTTTGTTGCTTGGCTCAACAGCCATTTACCGGAGAAGCGCCATACATCTCTTTGTAAACCTTGGAAAAGTGGGATAGGTTTTTGAAGCCTACCGCATAGCAGATGTCCGTCACCTTCTTTTTGCCGGATTGGATAAGCTGATGCGCCGCCTCCAGCCTGCGCCGTATGAGCCATTTCCGGGGAGAAAGGTCGCTTATCTTCGCAAAATCGCGTTTAAAGGTAGCCAGACTACGCCCCGTGTAACTGGTGTCGCGCCTCATGAAAGTGCAGTCGCCAGCCCGGAGAAACACCTTCTTTCCACGTTCCTCTATCTCCAACAGCCCGGAACAGATGTAAATGAGCGTATGCTCACGATTTTCATGCGCACAGCCCCTATCGTCCGTAAAATAACTTGCAATGAGAACGTTCGAACAGTCAAACAAATCTAACTTTTCCATATTCCTATAATTAGCAATCCTTCTGCCCGCAAAGATAGAAAGTTCCGTCCACATCGGCTTTGCTGTGCAGCTCAAATTGCGCACGTCTGAAACTTCTCACGGACAAGCAGGCAAAAGCCCCCGACGGACACCACGTTTATTTCCCGAAGATTGCTGTCCTCCACATGGCAGTTCATGCGGATATATCCAGCTAAACGATTCTTTAAGAGTTAATGCCGGATAACTCTGACACCATCCAGCGTTTCATTCATGCGGGTAAACTCCGCTCCACGTCCGGACACCTTTCCCGTCTTGACTTGCCAGTTCTTGGGATTGACTTCAAGTTTGGTGTTGAACTGCGCCAGTTTCCCGTCAATGGTAATACGTGCCATGATAGGCATATTACCGTTCTTTTTTACCTTGCCCCGCTTCAAAAAGGGCCTCCCACGACAGCGTTCCGCCAACTTCCGACAAATCGTACCCCTTTTTTGAAAATCTTGTCGGGAGTACGAATTGAGTACTATTTTTTGTCCGTCAATGTCCGCTTTTGGGTGAGCAAAGCCGCCAAAGGACAATAAAAAAAGTCCCACAAAATATTGATTTTGTAGGACCTGTCTTTTGTTGTCGCCTTTTGGCTTTTCTTTTGGTGATCCGCTTGGGGCTCGAACCCAAGACCCCAACATTAAAAGTGTTGTGCTCTACCTGCTGAGCTAGCGAATCAAACCTTATTGCTGTTAAGCGAGTGCAAAGGTAGGCATTTTTGCGAAATCTGCAATAGCTTTTGCATGTTTTTTTTGATTTATTTTTCCTCTTCTGATGAAATTTCCTGATTAACAGCAGGATGACGGGCCCTGATATCTTCTTTATTTATAATGAACCTTTGGTAATAAGAGAGCATCAGGGTGGTCAGGGGAAGGGCGATGATCATGCCAAGCATCCCCATCAAGGAACCCCATACGGAAAGAGAGAGAAGAATAATGGCGGGATTCAGCCCGGTTATTTTTCCCATAATGCGGGGAACGAGTATCATGTCTTGGATGGCTTGCACCAGCACAAACACAATGACAGCTCCCAGCAGGATGAGCCAGAAGTTACCACCAGTATCGGCTGCTTTCAACATGGCCAGGATAACGGTGGGAATGTAACCAATGATTTGCAGATAGGGCACCATATTCAAAAGACCTATCAGCAGGCCTAAACCGACTGCCAGCGGGAAGTCTATGATGAGAAATCCTACCGCATGCAGAATTCCGACGCAAAGGGCGACCAATGCTTGCCCGCGGAAATAACGGTTCATGCCGTCTTTCACATCGTTGCAGATGCCCACCACAATAGGACGGTAACGCCTGGGAACCAGATGTACCCACCCATTGGCAATGCTTTCATAGTCCAACAAGATGAAAACGACGTACAGCAGGACCATAAACACGGTAAAGAAGCTAAAGAGGATATTGATGGATTCGGACAGCAGCCCCCAGACCCGTGGCAGGGCTGCTTTCAGGGCGGCCAATATGTCACTGCTGTTCAAGACTTTCGTCAGCTCCTGGATGTCGATATGTTCACGCAGAAATTCGGACAGTTGCAAAGGGACAGTGCTGCCCCGGTTGCCGTTAGAGAAATATTCTACCAACAAATCTTTCAAGCGGGCAAATTCCTGAATCATGGGAGGCACCAACAGATAGAAAGCCAGTCCACCCACCAGCAGGATGGCAAACAGGGCGCAGAAGATGGAAACCGCCCGGCTCTTCAGCCGGAGCCGATACTGGAAAAAGGTTACCAGCGGATAGACCAGGTAGGCTATCACCCATGCCACAAAGAAAGGCAGCAGAACGCTGCTCAGACGGTTGAAAAGCATCAGGATGGCGACCATGATGAGCACCACGATGATGCCTCGAATAAAGCTGTCGAATGTAATCTTTTTGCGTTCCATAGTCTGGTCTTTCGTTTATGCTTCTTCGGGCTGTTGTTGTCGGTCGGCCGAAATGGCACGTTGGTAGCACTCTCTGCACAAGGGTTCGTATTCTTGCGTTTCGCCCAGCATCACTTGCTTGTCGTTTCTCACGGTGCGGTGGGAGAAGGTGGCCAGTTCGCCACACTTCACACAGATGGCGTGCACTTTGGTCACCTCGTCGGCAACGGCACACAGAGCCGGCATCGGGCCGAACGGGCGGCCCAGGAAGTCCATGTCAAGCCCGGCTACGATGACACGCACACCGTTGTTGGCCAGTTGGTTGCACACGTCCACCAGCCCGGAGTCGAAAAACTGCGCCTCGTCAATGCCCACCACATCGACCTCGGAGGTGAACAACAAGATGCTGGCCGAAGAGTCAATGGGTGTAGAAGAGATGGCATGGCTGTCGTGCGACACCACCGCCTCTTCCGAATAGCGCGTGTCGATGGCCGGTTTGTAGATTTCCACGCGCTGATGGGCAAACTGCGCCCGCTTCAGGCGGCGTATCAGTTCTTCCGTCTTGCCGGAGAACATAGAGCCGCAGATGACTTCGATGCGCCCCCGGCGCCGCGTTTCCTGTATGTGGTCTTCAGAAAATACTACCATAATAATAAAGATGTGTAGAGTTACGGTGCAAAAATACCATTTTTCCGCCGGATACAAACATTTAGGAAGAAAAACAGAATCAAACAAAGACTTTTGCCGCCTTTCCAAAGTTATTCCATTATTTATTTCTATTTTTGTGGCCATAAGAGTTCAAGACTACGACTATGCAAGACATTCTGAACGACATAGAACTGGATGTGGCCGAACTGAAGTGCCTGCTCCAAGTTTTTCCGGCAGAGACGGACCCGCGGCTGACGGCCGTGGCCGAACGCAGCATCGAACGGCTGAAGCAACGGCTGGACGAACTGAAACAAAGCCTGCACCAACCAGCCTCCCCGGCCGACCGGCCACAAACGGCCGCCACCCCGACCACTGAAGAAGCAGAGGCTGCCCCTCTGCCGCAGGAAGACGAAGATACCCGCCCGGCCAAGGAGCCTGTGCACGAAGCGGCCCCTGCCGGCAGCTCACCCATACTGGCCGAACGAATCCGCCCGGCGGGCGGACTGCGCCACGCCCTCAGTCTGAACGACTCGTTCCATTTTGCCCGCGAACTGTTCGGCGGAGACACGTCTGCACTGAACGCGCTTCTTGCCCGCATGGACGACGCCCATTGCCTGGAAGAAGCGAGCCTCTTGTTCGTGCAAGCGATACACGTGCCGGAAGACAACCCCGCCGTACCAGAATTTGAAGAACTGCTGAAAAAATATTTCGAGCCATGAGCAACCAAGGGAAGCTATACATCGTCCCCACCCCCGTGGGCAACCTGGAAGACATGACCTTCCGCGCCATCCGCATCTTGAAAGAGGCCGACCTCATTCTGGCGGAAGACACCCGCACGTCGGGCATCCTGCTGAAACACTTCGAAATCAAGAACGCCTTGCAGTCGCACCACAAGTTCAATGAACATAAAACGGTGGAAAGTGTTGTAACAAGAATAAAGGCAGGGGAAACCGTCGCCCTTATCTCAGACGCCGGAACACCCGGCATCTCCGACCCCGGCTTCCTGGTGGTGCGCGAATGTGTGCGCAACGGCATCGAAGTACAATGCCTGCCCGGCGCCACCGCCTTCGTGCCGGCCATAGTGGCCTCGGGACTGCCCGACGAGCGGTTCTGCTTCGAAGGCTTCCTGCCACAGAAAAAAGGAAGAATGACGCGGCTGCAGGCACTGGCCTCCGAGCACCGTACCATGATTTTCTACGAGTCGCCCTACCGGCTGGTGAAAACCCTGACGCAGTTGGCCGACTGCCTGGGCGCCGAACGCCAGGCCTCCGTCTCCAGGGAAATCTCGAAGGTGCACGAAGAAACCGTACGGGGCACACTGGCCGAACTGGCCGAACACTTCACAGCCCACGAGCCCCGAGGCGAGATAGTAATCGTCGTGGCCGGAATGAACGAATGATGACATTACTCTATTAACCCACTTTATAAAAACAAAACGTATGAAAAAACTCGTATTAACAGCCATGGCATGCGCGGCCCTACTGGCCTCGTGCGACGGCCTGAGCGGCGGCGGAAAGAGCCGCCTGCAGGCAGAAAATGATTCACTGCAAGCCGCATTGAACCAACGGGATGCAGAACTGGACGAAATGATGGGAACATTCAACGAAATCTCAGAAGGGTTCCGGCAAATCAACGCCGCAGAAAACCGCGTGGACTTGCAGCGCGGCTCACTGTCCGAAGGCTCGCTGAGCGCCAAACAGCAGATTGCCGCCGACATCGAATTCATCCAGAAACAAATGCAAGAGAACAAAGAACAGATAGCCAAGCTGCAAGAGATGCTGAAGTCGAGCCGCAACAACTCGGCACAACTGAAGAGGGCCGTCGAATCGTTGACGCAGGAACTGGTGGAAAAGACACAACGCATCGAAGAACTGCAAGCCGAACTGGCCTCTAAGAACATCCGCATCCAAGAGCTGGACGCCGCCGTAAGCGGGCTGAAGGCCGAGAAAGAGACCCTGACCGCAGAAAACGAAGCCAAGGCACGCACCGTGGTCCAGCAGGACAAGGCACTGAACGCCGCCTGGTTCGTCTTCGGCACCAAAAAAGAGCTGAAAGACCAGCACATCTTGAGCAACACAGGCCTGTTCCGCAAAGGAGAAGTGATGCAAGACGCCAAGATGAACAAAGATTACTTCACGCAGATAGACATCCGCACCACGAAGGAAATCAAACTCTACTCCAAGGCTGCCGACCTGCTGACTACCCATCCCGCCGGCTCGTACGCCCTGGAGAAAGACAACAAGGGACTGCTGACGCTGAAAATCACCAACCCCGCAAACTTCTGGAGCGTGTCACGCTATCTGGTCATTCAAGTGAAATAAAGACCCGCGTGGCGAACACCCGTTACAGAAACCTGTTCTTCGACCTGGACGATACGCTGTGGGCCTTCTCGGAGAATGCCCTCGACACCTTCCGCGAGATGTACGACAAGTATGGCTACGGGCGCTACTTCGACTCGTTCGACCATTTCTACTCGCTCTACCGGCAGCGCAACGCCCAGTTGTGGGAAGAATACGGCCAAGGGCGTGTCACGAAAACAGAACTCAACCGCCAGCGTTTCCTCTACCCCCTCCTGCAAGTGGGCGTAGAGGACGCTGCGCTGGCCGCACGCTTTGCCGCAGACTTCTTGGCCGTAATTCCCACCAAGCGCAAGCTGATGCCCCATGCCCGCGAAGTGCTGGACTACCTGGCCGGACACTATCGCCTGTACATCCTGTCCAATGGCTTCCGCGAGCTGCAGCACCGCAAGATGTGCGCGGCAGGCATCGACGGATACTTCCGCCAGGTGGTGCTGCCCGAAGACATCGGCGTGCTGAAGCCCTGGCCCGAACTGTTCCACTTCGCCCTGTCGGCCACACAGTCGCAACTGAACGAATCGCTTATGATAGGCGACGATTGGGACAAGGATATCGCCGGGGCGCAGGGCGTGGGCATGCACCAGGTGTACTACCATCCCGGGAGCGACACCGGCACTCCCCTGCCCTTCCGGCCCACCTACCGCATACATGACCTATCGGAACTCACAGATTTCTTATAAACTATGGACACCCTCTTACCTTTCGCCCTGCTCTGCCTGACGTCGTTCTTCACCCTGACCAACCCGCTGGGCACGATGCCCGTCTTCCTGACCATGACACAGGGCATGACGGAGAAAGAGCGCCGCTTCATCGTGACACGCGCCACGCTGACGGCCTTCATCATCATCATGGTCTTCACCTTCGGCGGGCAATTCCTGTTCAAGTTCTTCGGCATCTCGACCAACGGCTTCCGCATCGCCGGAGGCTTCATCATCTTCAAGATTGGCTTCGACATGCTGCAAGCACGCTACACGCCCATGAAGCTGAAGGACGAGGAAATCAAAACCTACGCCAACGACATCTCCATCACCCCGCTGGGCATCCCCATGCTGTGCGGCCCGGGCGCCATTGCCAACGCCATCGTGCTGATGCAAGACGCCACGACCGTCGAGCTGAAGGGAGTGCTCATCGGCAGCATCGCCTTCATCTACCTGCTCACCTACTTCATCCTGCGTGCCTCCACCCGCCTGGTCGACCTGCTGGGCGAGACGGGCAACAACGTCATGATGCGCCTCATGGGCCTCATCCTGATGGTGATTGCCGTAGAGTGCTTCGTCAGCGGCGTGAAACCCATCCTCATCGAAGTGCTGGCCGAAGGCTGCCGATAGACTGGACGACAGCTCTTCGGACGAACCTCCGAAAAGCCTTCGGACGAACCTCCGAAAAACTTTCGGACGAACCTCCGAAAAACCTTCGGACGAGCCTCCGAAAGACTTTCGGACGAACTGTTTAGGATGAAGCTACAATACTCGGACTACGATTCCGAGGCTAATCGACCGAAACATGAAAAAGGGAGTGCATCGCACCGGATGCACTCCCTTTCCTATTCATCTGCTTCCGTGCGGAAGCAAGACACGCTTACTCCGTGGGCATGGCCTCAGGCAGAACAAGTTGCTCTTCGAACACACCGAAGGTACCAACCTGGCCGTCTAGCACAACCGTAAACTCAAGGTCTACCGTAATTACCCCATTCTCCAATTCGCCACTTCCGGCCACGGAAACAGCACCATATTGCCCATAAGAGCTTACTATTTCCTGTGACGCAACCGTCACTGTACGGCCATCATCTGCGACTTGGAATGTAATATCATATCCTTCCTCTACCGGAGCAATAGCTTTATACCAGGTTATCTGGTCGGCTTTCTGTACTTCTACTTCTCCATACCCTTGGAAGAAACTAGACACATACATACCCATACCAATCGAACTATAAGTATAGTCGCGGTAGATGCTGATGGTCTTGGACGAGATGTTGTCTATCGGCGCATACTCCTCGTTAGCCATCGTGACATACAGGCGGAAAGTGATGCCCGACTCGATGTCGCCCACGCTGACATGGAACGAAGTAAACTTCTCACCAGCCGCGAAGCTGACGCTGGAGGGCACTTGAATGGTCGACGGCACCGGTGTCTGAACGGTGTTCCCCTCGGCATCCTGCTCCAACATCACAGCCGAAAGCGGAATCGTCACAGCCTCGTCGGCCTGCGCACGCATCACCTCTACGTCAAAGCCCTCGTAACCCTCGGCCGGGAAGCTCACCGATTGTGAATTAAACCCGAAGGTCACACCCATGGTGCTGCCCCCGTAGACGGCGTTCTCGTTGTCCTGCTCGCACGAGCTGAGCAGCAGCCCCAGGGCGGCACACATTCCTGCTAAATAGTTTTGTATCTTCATAATGCTATTGTCTTTTTTGAAGGTTAGTAATTAATCGGCCAAGTCGCCCACCGGGTTCTGGTCGGTCGAAGGATTCATGTTGATGTTGCCGTCGAACTCCGTCTGCGGGATGGTCAGTACCCACATGTACGATTCAGGATTGTCCGAAGGACGTCCGTCCAGCAGCGCAGCACGCGGCCAGCCCATGGCAGCCGTGCGGCGGAAGCCCTGGTGCAGACGGCGCAGGTCGTAGATACGGCCGAACTCACCCCACAGCTCAATGCGGCGCTGGTCGATGATTTCCTCCAGCAGCGAACCCGTGCGCTGGCTGCTCGTCGTGCCCAACGATGTCCCAGACTTGGTGCACGTATAGCCTTCTACACGCGTCTCCATCAGTTGGGTCAGGTAGTTGATGGCATCCGCATCGTTGTCCAAGCGGCACTCGGCCTCGGCCAGCATCAGGTACATCTCTTCCACACGCATCCAGATGTAGTCGCCCGTCCAAGTCTGGCGGTTGGAGAATTTGAACTTCTCCTGCTGGTATCCGCCATCCTCACCGTTCTCCTCGTTGTTCGGGTCCCACCACTCGCGGCGCGTGTCTGTCGGACTCATCAGGCTGTACAAGTCGCGGCTGATCTGCTTGCGGGCAGAAGCACCGTAGGCACCGGCCGTCGGTCCCAGTTCGTCACAGGCATCCATGTGGCTGAAGAAGCTGGCATACGCACCCGTCTGGTCGGCAATGATGCTCGCCCCCCACATGACGTTGGCAGCACTGGCGTCATGCAGACCACGGAAGCTGGCCACGGGCAAGATACCGCGACCCTCTTGGCCCGCAGCGTTGATGGCATTGATAGCTGCCTGGCGAGCCGTAGTCCAATCGTTCATCACCAGGGCGATACGGGCACGCAGACCGCAAGCCACGGCATAACTGATGTGCGTGATGTGCTGGCGTGCCTTGCCCTCGAGCAGCGGCAATGCATGTTCATCCATGTCCGACACGATTTGCTCGTACACCTGGCGCACCGTCGAACGAGGATTACCCTGCGTGCCGGCCTGCGTAGGCTCGGTGTAGATAGGACAGCAAGGCTCGTCCTCGTGGCCGTCGTAGGTGCGGGCAAACGTCTGTGCCAGCATGAAGTACGAATAAGCGCGGATGGCGTATGCCTGGCCGATGATGTAGGCCACGTCGTCGGCATCGCCCGTCATTGTCTCCTCACGGTCGATGATGTAGTTGGCATTGGAAATCCACGTGTAGTAACAGTTCCACACGTCGTACGAACGCCAGGCCGTGCTCTCAAAGCGGCTTTTCACCTGATACAAGCAGTCGAACCAGAACCAGCCGCTGCCCTGCGCAGCCTGAATCATGTCCTCGCCCATCACGTCGGCCATCAGGTTGTACGAACTGATGCCGAAACTCTGGTGCTCGTTGGCCTGGGGCGACCAAGTAGCATACATCGAGCGGTATATACCGTTCAAGGGGATAATGGCCGTGCTGGCACTTCCCAGCAGGGCATCACCGGACATAGAATCGGTCGGCGATGTCTCGAGTGCACTGTCCAGGCAAGACGTCAGCGTGGCACAGCCCACCAGCGCGGCAAACATATAGTTGAATATCTTTTTCATATCTGTTCTTTCTCCGTTAGTTAGGTTAATGAATTAGAAGTTGATTTCAAAGCCGAGTGACCAAGTCTTGTTCGGCGTGTACACATAATCGGTAGAACCGCTGAAGTTGTACTGCGGGTCCATACCCTGCAAGTGCGAGAACATAGCCAGATTATCTACCGAAGCGAAAAGACGCACGGAGTTCAACCGGGCCTTGTTCATCCAAGTCTTCGGCAGCGTATAGCCCAGCGTGATGTTCTTGATGGCAAAGTAAGAAGCATCTATTAGGAAACGGTCGCTCGTGGCGTATGCACCACCCACCTCTAT
This sequence comes from Bacteroides sp. ET71, assembly GCF_023336905.1. Taxonomy (GTDB): domain Bacteria; phylum Bacteroidota; class Bacteroidia; order Bacteroidales; family Bacteroidaceae; genus Bacteroides. The sequence goes on along the minus strand of NZ_JAMBLS010000012.1, from coordinate 3,064 downwards.
GCGCGGCACGTCGGTGATGTCGCCCGGCTTCTGCCAACGGCGCAGAGCGTGTTCGTTCCAGGCGTTGTTATAGTACAGGTTCTCCATAGAAGCTTGGTACAGGCTGTCGAATATCTTACCGCCGATGGAGTAAGAAGCCAGGATAGAGAAATCAATGCCCTTCCAAGACAAATCGGTGGAGATGCTTCCGTACAGGTCGGGGATACGGCTGCCCATATAGTACTTGCTGTTGGTAGCCTTCTCATAGTCACTGCTGATGTACTCTTCGCCCACGCGGTTGCCCTGCGCATCGGTGTCATACACCCAGTAGAGCTGTGCGCCCGTAGCCGGGTCTACGCCTGCGCTCTTCGAGATATAGAACGTGTTGATAGGCATACCTTCCTTGATACTGTAAATGCCGCTGATGATTTCCGGCGACTCGCCCGTCAGCTTCAGCACCTTGTTCTTCACCGTAGAACCCATCCACGTGATGTTCCACGTCAAGTCGTTGGTCTTAATAGGGGTAGCCTTTATCTCAAACTCGAAACCACTGTTGCGCATGTCGCCCACGTTGGCACTGTAACCGTTGAAGCCGGTAGATGTAGCCATCGGGTAATTCAACAGCATGTCCGTCGTCTTCTTATTATAATACTCGGCGTTCACGCTCAAGCGGCCATCCAACAGCGTAGCCTCAATGCCCACGTTGAAGTTTCCGCTCTTTTCCCACGACACTTCTCTGTTCTCCAATGTCGAGATGAACGCACCAATCATGTCCTCATTCGCCCAACTCAGGTCATAAAGGCTCTGCCAAGCGTAGAAGTTCTGGTATGCACCATTCAGGAGGTTGTCGTTACCCTGCTGTCCGTAGCTGAGTTTCAGCGACAGGTTGTCCAGCCAGTCTACGTCTTCCATGAAAGCTTCTTTCGACACACGCCAGTTAGCGCCTACCGACCAGAATGTACCCCAACGATTGTCTTTGTAGAAGCGGGAAGAACCATCGGTACGTACCGAAGCATCGAAATAATATTTCTCGTCGAAGTTATAGTTGAAACGACCCAACCAAGACTCGATGCGGTAGTTGTCCGTATAAGAGTCGGCTGCATACAGTGTCGTACCAGGACGGAGTTCCAGAATGCCGTCTACCAGGTTCGTCTTACCGGCTGTCAGGTATTCATATTTATATGCATAAAACTCATGACCGGCCAAGATGTCGAAACTATGCAAACCGAAAGAACGATTCCACGTCAGCAACTGGTTGAACGTATAGCTCTGCGTGCGGGCATTGTACTTCTGAATCAAGCCACCGGCAGCAGCCTGGTTACCATGATGCATGTTCATATAGTTCATCTGCAACTGGTTGACATAGTCCATACCAAAGTTCACACTCAGCTTCAAGCCTTTGAACACACCAAACTTATCACTGTCCGAGCCAAAGGTGAGCCCGGTACGCAGACCAGCCACATCATTCTTCACGTTCGACTTGTCATCCACCAAGCCACCCAAGGGGTTGTAGTCGGTGTAACTGCCCGGACGTCCGCCCTCACCATAGTCCAACTGCGGATTACCGTTGGCATCCAACACATTGTTGCCATCAGCATCTTTCACATACATCGGGAACAAGGGAGAAGCAAACTGTGCCGAATACCACACATTGGAAGTGCTGGAACCGTCGTACTGGCTGAAGTTCGTATAAGAATGAGCCAACGACACATTCAAGTTAGCCTTGAACCAATCCGTCACCTCGGACGTGATATTGGCACGGCCACTGTAACGCTGGAAGTTCGTTGTCGTCAAGATACCATCTTCGTTCACATAACCCAGTGAGAACATATACTTGGTCTTCTCCGTACCACCACTCAACTGGAACTGATGCTCGTGACGGAAAGCCCGTTTCTGCAACAAAGCATCCATCCAGTTTTCATTCCATGCAGACTGAGCATCGGCACGTACCATGCCTGTGGCCGGATCAATAATATTATCCCACGTATAATTCTTGAACGGATTATACAGTTCGCCGCCCAGCGTTCCGCCTAAATCCTCGCGGGCAGCAGCCTCAGCCTCCGCCCAAGTATAACCGTTGGTAAAGGCATAGCCATTGCGCAGAGCCTCGTACGTCAACTGCACGAAGTCCTTCTGTCCTACCATGGCATACTCATCAATGGCACGCGACGACCAACCTACGGTAGAACGCCACGTCACATTGGTCTTACCCTCTTTACCCTGCTTGGTTGTAATCATAATCACACCATTGGCACCGCGGGCACCATACAACGCACCGGCCGAAGCATCCTTCAAGATAGTCATAGATTCAATATCAGAAGGATTGATGTCCGACAAAGAACCATCGTAAGGAATACCGTCCACTACATACAACGGGTTTGACGAAGCATTGATAGAGCCATAACCACGGATAATGACCGAAGCCGATTCGCCCGGCTGGCCGGAACCCGAAGTCGTCAAGATACCCGTAGCCTGTCCTTCCAGACCTTTCGTCACATTCGTAATAGGACGTGACTCCAGTTTCTCATTACTGATGGTCGAAGCCGAACCCGTAAACGATGACTTCTTGGCCGTACCATAAGCCACCACCATCACCTCGTCCAGCAGTTCGGCGTTGGTCTTCATCCGGACTGTCACATTCGGCTGGATTTCAACTTCCTGCTGATGCATACCCACGTAGGAAACTACCAGAGTCCCCGCCGAACTCGGTGTCTTATAAAAGCTTCATAACTAAGCATATGGTTGTACTTGGTCCTTACCTGCTCTCTGCTGCAATGCAGATACTTATGAAAAAGGAAAATCAGGCGGTTTCTACTGGTTTTCTTCTAGAAACCATTTCTAATGATTTGATAAATAAAGGATTGTAAAACAAGAGTGTAAGTATTGGGAATACCAGGCTGCTACTTCACTCTATAACAGCCGTTAAATCCTTGTTACTCCTTATCTTTGGATGATACAATCTACTACCTGACTATTTAGTGGAGGCATGGCTGACCGTTCCTTTCTTTTGTAATGAAAAATAACCAGTCATCAGCGTTTCTCTTTAGCATGTGTACAGTTCCGGAGCTTTATTTTCTGGTTATCA
>NZ_JAMBLS010000011.1 GCF_023336905.1 Bacteroides sp. ET71 | reverse complement strand
TATCCCCGTAAGCAGTTTCCATCCCACCCTGCATAAATTTCTTCTTATCTGCCATAATGCTTTCCTCCTCTGTCTACAAAATTGTTCACTTGGCTTGATTGCTTCTCTTTTTTATGGTTCTTATAAGCCCTGAAACCATAAGTGAGTCCCATCCATAAAGCCTTGAATACATAAAATACGGCTTTGAAAGCCAATCGTACAGCCTTCAAGGCCGTGTCGTTCGAAAATCCACTCATAATAATTATATTTAACAGGTTACTGATAGTTCCCGCACACTATAGTTACTCTGCAAATATAAGTCATTACATCAAAGCAAACATCCCGGTTTCCCGGGGGTCAGAAATCATTGTGCGGCTTAATAAAACCTCTCTGCATAGCCTTCACCACCAAGTCTGCCATGTTACGAGCTTCCAGTTTAGTCATAAGACTTTTCCGATAGCTCTCTACCGTATTCTCTGTAAGACAAAGGCGAACAGCAATTTCACACGTACTGAGACCCTCGGATATAGCCTGCAAAACTTCCTGTTCGCGAGGCGTTGGCAAATTCTTCTTCACAAGCGAAGTACGGACATTCTCTAAATGACGATACATTTGTTCGAAACGAGGACAAAAATATTTCCGCCCTTCCCTAACAGCCAACACCGCTTCTTTAATAGCTTTTACACCCGACAGTTTCAAAACAACTGCATCAGGTTCCTGACGGAGCAACGCATGCAAAACCCAACTTTCCTCATGCATGGTACAGACAATAAAACGAGCCTGAGGGTGAAGACCTCGTATACTTTGTATCACGTCAATTCCACTCTCACCAGCCAACTCTACATCTATCAAATAAATATCATAGTCATTTTCCTTACTCTTCCGAATCAATTCACGCGAATTAAAAGCTCTATCCGTATGCCCCACCTCTGGCATACCTTCTAATACTTTAGACAAGCCCTCAAGCACCAATTCATGATCATCTAACATAATGATAGAAACCGGAGATAATAGTTTACTTACATCACTCATCGCATTTAGGAATTAATAGAAATATTCGTATTTAAAATACATTTTACTAACGTACCATGTCCATTAACAGAATGAGTTATGGTGAATGTACCATGCAAGGCTGCAATTCTCTCTTGCATGGTTTGCAGCCCAATACCATCCGTTTTCTTTTCGCCACTAACACAATAACCCTTTCCATCATCTTTAATGTAAAGAATAAGAGAAGTATCAGTCAATTCTATGCCTACATAAACATTAACAGCGTCCGCATGTTTTATAATATTTGCTAAAGCTTCCTGTGCCACACGATAAAGCATTATGGCTGTCTCTTGTGGAATAGCATACCATTTTGCATCCGGGGGATCTGCCCGAAAAGTAAAAGACAAATCCGGAGTTCCATCAGCTAACTGTTTAACATAATTTTCAAGAATTTCCTTCAATGTCAGTTCACTAAACGAAGGAGGCATTAATTCATGCGAAATAGCCCGCACACTCTCACGTATACGTGTTAAGGTTTCAGCCAGCAAAGAACTATCAGAAAGTTCATGCTGCAGTTTTATCTCAAGGGCATAAAGTTCATTGCTAATGCCATCATGCAATTCACGCGCCAATCGATTTCGTTCTATCTCCATACCTTCCAGATAACGACGGGTCAAATTCAACTCTGTTTCTGAACGCAACAAAGCCAAAGCCTTCTCTTGTCTTTCGGCATAAAGACGCATCTGAGCATTTTTCTTGCGCATCCGCCAAACAATGACAGCAGCTAACTGAAATAATAGCAAAACAAACAGGCAAAACAAAATAAGTCGGTTGCGATGACGTTCTTCCGCTATGCGCTGTTCACTTTCCATTTGAACAATTTTCAGTTCTTTTTCTTTGGTTTCATACTTTACGTTCAATTCTTGCAAAGCCTTATCACGTTCAGTATTCATCAAACTGTCATTCAATGAAACGTAATTATCCATGCAGTCCAAAGCCAAATCATACTGTCCAAGTGCCTTATAACACTTGCCCATAGCCTCATATGTATCTTTCAGAATAAAAGGCTTTTGTTCAACACCTGCCACCTGCAAAAGTTGCCGACAAGAAGTTAATGCTTCAGCAAAACGCTGAAAAGAAAGCAAAACATCTCTCTCCGCCTGATAATACCCTGCCAACGTATTTGTAGCTTGCACATGAGGCAAAAGACTACGCGCTCGAGAAATATAATAATCCACTGAATCTTCCTCATTTAACAAGCTCTCCAAGTGTAATTGATAACCAAGATTACGGAGTTGCATATTTTTATCATTCATCTTCACTGACAAAATCATACTGCGACGTATGCACATTGCCGCTTTCTCAAGCTCTTTTCCTTCCATAAAAACCATACTGAGATTGGCATAAGCCTGTACATTCGACAGTTCATTCGTAACAGATTCCAAATCCTTAAGGGCCAGTTCTGCATAGTGCAATGAGTTTCTTATTTGCTTCATATCAACACATAACACTGCTAAATTAACATAAAGAGAAGCTCGTTCTTCCGACATCTCAGGCCGGTGATCGTCTGCCAACAATGCCAAAGCGCGCTCATAAGATGCCAAAGCTTCTTCCAAATGTCCAGTAGAACGTTCATACATGCCTAAAGCACGATAACTTCCCAACAAAGTAGCCGTATCTCTCAACAATATGGAATAATGAGCCGATAGCTTTTCTTTGCTAATAGCCGAATCAACTTGTCCCATACGATAATAGGTATCGGACAAGCAGGTAAGCATCAGGTTATAAGAAGTTTCACGAGGACGTTTACGTGCATAATCATCCATACGAGTCAAGTAATAAACAGCCGAATCATATTGACTGACCGCATTAAAATAATTGCCCAAATAAATGCAACATTCAGCCTCCCGATCCCGGTTTCCTTCTTCTTTGTATAAGATATATGCCTTTTTTTTAATCGGGAGATAAGATTCTATATTCCCTTTTCCTAACTCAGATTCAGCCAGACTATCATAGTAAGCGGCAGTTTCACTGACAGCCTGCCCTCTGCCTTCCATCAGTATTAGAGAGAACAACAAAAGAAAAGCTATTCTTTCCATGGCATTCTTTATAAAGGTTAATCCACTATTTGTGCATCTTCTATATTACTATCCGCCTTTGAAGAAGTTGGCATTTTAGGGCGCCGACGAGAAAATCCCAGCCAATTAACAAGCTCGGACAATGCATACACTAAACTACTGGCTCCCAAAATGATAAAAACAGTCGAACGTGCCTCTAAGGGATAGAAAAGTGAAAATAATCCCGCTAAAAGAATGAGGGAAGGAATCACATAAAAACCGACCGGAACACGCATCCACTGCCGTGCCGAAGCCAATGAAGCTATTTGCTGGATTCCTCCTATGACAAGAATAAAGCCAAGCACATAAGTTAACAAGTCAGCAAAGAAACCAGGCATAATAATCAACCATAAGCCAAAAAGCAAGCTGCCAAGTCCTAATAATGGGAAATGGAGCCCATTCGCACGCCCTACCCAATAACCAATGATACTGACAAGTGAAGGCACCAGAAAAACACACCCCACTGTTATAACCAGATATTGCGCCGCTTGGTCGGGGAAAAGTACCAATACCAAGCCTAGAACAAGCGCACAAACTGCACGCAACAAAGAATAACTCAGTCCTTTCATAATAATTAATCTATTTGTTTTATAAATGCGAAGATAAAACTTTTCATTCAGTAATACTGTATCATCCACATATAAATTATATCTATTACAACAATCGTCCTCCGCTATACTGTAAAACATAATCGAGACACTTCACAGAACACATAAAGACTTCTTAGATTATATTCGGCATGACAGCATAAAAGAAAAATCAAGCAAGCACTAAAAAAAAGAAAGTTTTCTTTGGAGATATCAAACAAATCGACTACTTTTGCCCGCATAAAATAGAAAAAGAAAAATGTACAGACATTTAGTAAATACATATTGGTGGTGGCGCCCGTTACAACTCCAGCAGTCGTAAGGGAGCAGCGCTCGTATGTACTTATATCAAGCCTATAAACATTGAAGAGCCCTGTCGCACTTGCGGCAGGGCTCTTTTTTTAATCCATACAAAACTTTAAATTCATACAAAAGATGAGTTACTTAGTAGACGAATACGGTTATTACGGAAACTTTGGCGGGGCTTACATCCCCGAAATCCTGCATAGGTGTGTGCATGAACTGCAAGAAACCTATCTGGATATGCTGACCAGTGCCTCCTTTCAACGAGAATATGAACAATTGCTACGCGACTACGTAGGGCGTCCCTCTCCTTTATATTTGGCACAGAGGCTGTCTGCCGTGCATGGCTGCCGCATCTACCTGAAGCGTGAAGACCTAAATCATACGGGAGCACACAAAATCAACAATACCATCGGACAAATTCTCCTGGCAAAGCGCATGGGCAAACAACGCATTATTGCCGAAACAGGTGCCGGACAACATGGAGTGGCCACGGCCACGGTGTGCGCCCTGATGAACATGCAGTGTGTGGTCTATATGGGCCAGACCGACGTCGCCCGCCAACGAATCAATGTAGAGAAGATGCGGATGCTGGGAGCGCAGGTTGTGCCCGTTACTTCGGGAAACGGAACGCTGAAGGATGCCACCAACGAGGCTATCCGCGACTGGTGTTGCCACCCGAGGGATACACACTACATCATCGGCTCGACCGTGGGGCCGCACCCCTACCCTGACCTGGTGGCGCGGCTGCAGTCGGTCATCAGCCGTGAAATCAGGCAACAATTGCTGAAACAGGAGGGCCGAGAGACGCCAGACTACCTCGTGGCGTGCATAGGCGGAGGAAGCAATGCCGCCGGCACCATCTACCACTATGTGGACGACCTTCGGGTACGCATCGTCTTGGCGGAAGCCGGAGGAAAGGGGGTTGAAACAGGCCAAACGGCAGCCACTATCGCCTTGGGACGCATGGGCATCATACACGGGGCGAAGACATATGTCATCCAGAACGAGGACGGGCAGATAGAGGAGCCTTACTCCATCTCTGCCGGGCTGGACTATCCGGGCATAGGGCCCATGCACGCCAATCTGGCTCAGAGCAGGCGGGCTGTCGTCTTGGCGGTGAATGATGACGAGGCTATCCGTGCGGCGTTCGAACTGACACGCCTGGAGGGCATTATCCCGGCACTGGAGAGCGCGCATGCCTTGGGGGCATTGCATAAACTGAAGTTCCATCCGGAGGACATCGTGGTATTGACCGTGTCCGGACGAGGCGACAAAGACATAGAGACTTATCTGAAATATCAACCTAAAGAAGATAACGTATGAAACAGTACAATTACCACACACACAGCCGCACGCTGCTCGGCGACCTGCACACGCCCGTCAGTGTCTACCTGAAGGTGCGCGACCTCTTTCCCCAGAGCGCGCTGATGGAAAGCAGTGACTATCATGGCAGCGAAAACAACCGTTCGTTCATCGCTCTTTGCCCTTTGGCAAGCATGAGCGTGGAACATGGGAAGGCGGTCTTCCGCTTGCCTGACGGAGAGCGGTCGGAAAGGGAACTGAGCGACGCCCATAGCCTGAACGAAGCCATGAACGATTTCATGAAACGGTTCTGCATCAAGGGCGAGTATAGCCATTACTGCGGACTGTACGGATATACCTCGTTCAATGCCGTGCGCTACACGGAGGAGATAGCGGTCAAGGACAGCCGGGAAGACATCAATGATGCGCCGGACTTGCTATACATTATATATAAGTATATCATCGTATTCAATGATTACCGCCACGAGCTCTTGTTGCTCGAGATGACGGGCGAAGAGGAGGAAAGTAACCTCGAGCGCATTGTGAAAGCCATACAGGACCGGAACTACACGGCTTACGATTTCCAGGCTGTCGGCCCGGTGACGTCTACGCTGACCGATGAGGAGCACAAGGCGAACATACGCCACGGCATTGCCCACTGTCTGCGGGGCGACGTCTTCCAGATAGTCTTGTCGAGAAGGTTCGAGCAGGCATACGTGGGCGATGATTTCAAGCTGTATCGCGCGTTGCGCAGCATTAACCCTTCTCCCTACTTGTTCTACTTCGATTTCGGAGGTTTCCGCCTGTTGGGGTCATCGCCCGAAACGCATTGCAGGATAGAAGGCCGGCGGGCGTATATCGACCCTATCGCCGGGACGACAAAGCGCACGGGCAGGAAGGATGAAGACGAGGCGGCCGCCCGCTATCTGCATGACGACCCGAAGGAGAACGCGGAACACGTGATGCTGGTAGACCTGGCGCGTAACGACCTGGCACGCAACTGCCACGACGTCCGCATAGAGTTCTTTAAGGAGATGCAGTATTACAGTCACGTCATTCACCTGGTGAGCCGCGTCAGCGGGACGTTGAATGAAGGGGCAGATGCGGTGAAGGCATTTCTCGACACCTTTCCCGCGGGAACATTGAGCGGGGCACCGAAGGTACGGGCCATGCAACTGATTAGCGAGCTTGAGCCACACAACCGTGGAGCGTATGGCGGGTGTATCGGATTTATCGGTCTGGACGGAACGATAAACTTGGCCATCACCATACGTACCTTTGTCAGCAGGAACGGCAAACTGTGGTTCCAGGCAGGGGGCGGCATTGTAGCGAAAAGCAACGAAGAATACGAACTGCAGGAGGTGAACAACAAGTTGGGGGCCCTGCGCAAAGCCATCGAGATGGCGGAAAGGATGTAAAAGATATGAAGATAGCGATTATTGACAACTACGATTCGTTTACGTATAACCTGGCTCACCTGGTGCGCGAGCTGGGCGCTGAGGTTGACGTGTTGCGAAACGACCAGTTCCGGTTGGAGGAGCTGGAAGCGTATGACAAACTGCTGCTTTCGCCCGGACCGGGCATACCGCAGGAAGCAGGACTGTTGCCGGAGGTGATACGGATGTATGCCGGGCGCAAGCCGATGCTCGGCGTCTGCTTAGGCCATCAGGCCATAGGCGAAGCGTTTGGCGCACGGCTGGAGAATCTGAAAGAAGTGTACCATGGGGTACAGACAACAGTCAGCTTGCTGGAGGAAGAAGCGGGCGGAGACTATATCTTCCGTGGATTGCCATGCCGGATACTGGCAGGCCGCTACCATTCGTGGATAGTGTCGGCAGACAGTATTCCGCCCTGCCTGCAAGTGACGTCTCTGGACGACGGCCAGGTGATGGCACTCCGCCACCGGGTGTATGACATCCACGGCATACAATTCCACCCGGAATCGGTGCTGACGCCCGACGGAAAGGCCATTGTAAGCAACTGGATGAATGGTGCCGAAAACTGAGCGACTCGCGTAGGCTACACTGAGCGACTCGCGTAGGCTACACTGAGCGACTCGCGTAGGCTACGCTGAGCGGAGCGCTCTCCCCAGCGAGAGCAAGTCGCTCTCCCCAGCGAGAACAAATCGCTCTCCCCAGCGAGAACAAACCGCTCTCCCCAGCGAGAGCGAAGCGCTCACAATTTCGTAGCGACCCGCGAAGCGTGGCTTTCGCGCTCCGCGAAGTGAAGCTTTCGCGACTTGCGATAGCCAGCTAACGCGACCTACGATAGCCAGCTAACGCGACCTGCGATAGCCAGCTAACGCGACTTGCGTTAGCCAGCTAACGCGCAACGCTCACTTTTTCTTAGCACACCGCTAAAGCTCCCTTTAGCGACTCGCTAACAAAATAACAAACTAAAAATCACAGCAAAATATGAAAGAAATACTCCAAAGGCTCTTCCATCACGAAGAGCTTAGCAGTGAAGAGACCCGCTGCCTGATGCTCGACATCGCTGCGGGCAAGTATGAGAAGGAACAGATAGCTGCCTTGATGGCTGCCTTCTGCATGAGGAACATAACAGTGGACGAGCTGATGGGATTCAGAAGCGCGCTGATGGAAACGTGCATTGCTCCGGACTTGGCGGACTATTCTCCCGTCGACATTGTAGGAACGGGCGGTGACGGGAAGAACACGTTCAACATCTCTACCTGTGCCTGTTTTCTCGTGGCAGGCGCAGGCTATCGGGTGGCGAAGCACGGCAACTATGGCGCCTCGTCGGTGAGCGGTGCGAGCAACGTGATGGAAGAACACGGCGTGCACTTCAGCGCCGATGCCGACCGCCTGCGCCGTTCGATAGAGCAATGCAACGTGGCCTATCTGCACGCTCCCCTGTTCAGCCCGGCCATGAAATCGGTGGCGGGCGTGCGCCGTGCGCTGGGCGTGCGGACATTGTTCAACCTGCTGGGCCCGCTCGTGAACCCTTGCCGCCCCAAACATCAACTGCTGGGCGTGGCCGACTTGTCGCAGATGCGGTTGTACACACAGTTGTTCTGCCGGATGGGCATAGACTTCGCCGTAGTGAACAGCCTTGACAGTTATGACGAAATCTCTCTCACAGACGAGTTCAAAGTCATAACGCGCCGTTATGAACGCATCTATCGCCCGCAAGACCTCGGCTTTATGCCTGCCTGTCCGGACGAATTGTCCGGCGAAGGCAGCCGGGAGAGCGCGGCACGAATCTTCGACCAAGTATTGCAAGACCAAGCCACACCCGCGCAGCAGCAATGCGTCATAGTCAACGCAGCCTTCGCCATACAAGTGCTGAAACCTGAAAAAGAGATTGCCGAGTGCATAAGCCTGGCACGCGAGTCACTGGAAAGCGGACGCGCACTGAAGATGTTCCGAAAATTTATAGAAATCAATAGCTGACATTATGAAGGACATATTATCAGACATCATCGCCTACAAACGCATGGAAGTAGAACAGCAGAAAGCAGCCGTTCCTGCCGACGTCTTACGGCAAACGATAGAGAATCTTCCGCCTGCCCGCACCGTCAGCATGAAGCAATCGCTGGCAGCGTCGGACACAGGCATCATCGCCGAGTTCAAACGCCGCTCGCCCTCCAAAGGCTGGATACACGCCGAAGCCAAAGCAGAAGACGTTTGCCCGGACTACGAACGAGCCGGAGCGGCAGCCTTGTCCGTGCTCACCGACCGGCACTTTTTCGGCGGTACGCTGGCCGACCTGCAAACCGCCCGTGCCTGCACCGACTTGCCCCTGCTGCGCAAAGATTTTGTGATAGATAGCTACCAGTTGCTGCAAGCCCGAGCCTGCGGAGCCAATGCCGTGTTGCTCATTGCTGCCTGCCTGTCTCCCGAAGAAGTCATGTCACTGGCCGGGCAAGCACATGCCTTGGGGCTGGAAGTACTGATGGAGGTGCATATGCCGGAAGAACTGGCCTGCCTGGGCCCACATGTCGACATGCTGGGGGTAAACAACCGAAACCTGGGCAGCTTTCACACCGATGTACGCACTTCTTTCGACATGCTGGAAGCACTGGCAGCACTTCCATCACAGCCGGAACCACCGCTGCTTGTCTCAGAAAGCGGCCTGTCGGACGCACAGACTGTAAGACAGCTACGCCGCGCAGGCTATCGGGGTTTCCTCATCGGAGAGAACTTTATGAGATCGCCCCATCCCGGCAAAGCACTCTCCGCTTTCTTGCAAAACCTAAACGGCCCATGCGTATGAAACAGAAACTCATTTGCAAAGTCTGCGGTATGACCCTCGGCGACAATATCAGGCAGGTAGAGCAACTGGGCGTAGACTGGATAGGGTTCATCTTCTATCCCCGTTCGCCACGCTTCCTGGACGCCCTGCCCGACTATCTTCCTCAGCGGGCAGAGCGCGTGGGCGTCTTCGTCGACCAACCCAAAGAAGAAGTCCTGATGTATGCCGACCGCTTCGGTTTGCAGGCTGTACAACTGCACGGGCACGAATCGCCCGGCTATTGCCGCTCGCTCTGTGGGCGCGGACTGCGCATCATCAAAGCCTTTCCCGTAGCCACCGCCGACGACCTGCTGGCCACCACTGCCTACGAAGGCTGCTGCGACTACTATCTGTTCGACACGAAGAGCACACAGCCCGGCGGTTCGGGACAATCCTTCGACTGGTCGGTATTGCAAGCCTATCACGGCCGCACGCCCTTCCTGCTCAGTGGCGGCATCCGTCCCGAACAGGCGGCTGTCGTGCGTGCCCTCCGGCATCCCCTGCTGGCCGGCATCGACCTGAACAGCCGGTTCGAATCATCGCCCGGCGTGAAAGATATACAACTGCTCCGGCAATTCCTTGATGCCTTCAATGAAGAATAACTACTCACTAAACATTTCATAAACTTACCACAATGAAGAACCGAATCAACGCACTCTTCGAAAGTGCTCCCTCACACTTGCTTTCCGTATATTTTTGCGCTGGCTGCCCCACTTTGGATGGCACAGCCGACGTCATCCGCGCCCTCCAACGGGGAGGAGTCAGCATGGTCGAGATAGGCATCCCCTTCAGCGACCCTATGGCCGATGGCGTGGTTATACAAGAAGCCGCCACACGCTCCTTACACAACGGCATGTCCCTGCGGTTGCTGTTCCAACAGCTAGCGGACATACGGCGTGACGTTCACATCCCCCTTATCCTGATGGGCTACCTGAACCCCATCATGCAATACGGCTTCGAGGCGTTCTGCGAGCGGTGTGTCCAGGTCGGCATCGACGGCCTCATCATACCCGACCTCCCCTTCCGCGACTACCTCGCATCCTACAAGCCCGTCGCCGAGCGCTATGGCCTGCGCGTCATCATGCTCATCACCCCCGAGACCGATGAACAACGCATCCGCGACATCGACGCCCATACGGACGGATTTATCTACATGGTGTCCAGTGCAGCCACTACCGGCGCCCAACGCGACTTCGACCTTACGAAGCAGGCCTACTTCCAACGCATCGCCGCCATGAACCTGCGCAACCCGCGGATGATAGGCTTTGGTGTAAGCAACCGACAAACCTTCGAGGCAGCCTGTGCACACGCCGCGGGTGCTATCGTAGGCAGCCGCTTCGTCACCCTGCTGAACGAACATGCCGGCAATGCCGACGCAGCCATCCAAGCCCTCCGCACCGCCCTCAGTCAATGAACCATTCTATCCCGCCCCACCGATGAGCACAAAAAAATCCCGGCGCGAAGATATCACATCTCGCGCCGGGACAAAACACGGTATCGTTATGTCAATTTACCATCCTAATTTAGAAAGCCCTGCGGCCTCATACCACTCCAACGAGCGATAGGCTTCTGCTCTGGCCGAAGTTACCGACTGAGGAATATAATGAGTTACTCCATGCGTCCCTTCCATCGAAAATATGCCTGCACTGCTCGAATAATTCATCGGTGTAGTGTTCCAATAAACCACTGCGCTATCAAACGCTTCCTTCCAAGCGGTGTAATCTTCTTCATCCAAAAGGGTCTGCATCATCTGTGCCCAGTCATAATAACCCACATAATTACTATCACTGTGCGAGCGCTGGTCATAATTAAAAATCTCCTCTAACAGAGACTGCGTATCCGCTTCTTCCGGCAAAAATTGTGCAGTCAAACCAGCCAACGCTCCCAACTCAGCCATATTCAAAACGCAGATAGATGCTCCACCGGTCCAATTAGTATTGCTAATACCTGCTCCCGCCGCATACAAATCGTCATACACATTGAAATAAGCATCTGCCAAAGCAGCCGAAGCTCCTTCTTGAGCAATGTAAGGAAGCACCGCATCATAAGGTGCACCCGGTCCCGGAGTCTCCGTAGGCGAGGCGATGTAATAATTGGCATAATCACGCAATTCGTAAGCAACCTCTATTGACTGCATAAAGCACGCATCAAACATAATAAAATCGAAATGAGGAGCTTGCGACATAATTTCCTTGAAGTCCGAAAGATTCATGCGGTTATCCCCATTGCCCGCATCCTGCCCAATCCAACGGCTGGAAGGCAACGGATAAGGGATCCATCCGTCGCAGTGCGACCAATAAATCAAAGCGTAACTCTCCGCCTGATAAGCAGGATTCTCAAAAACATCTTGAAACACCTCCTGTGTCTCTTCCACCCCCGTCGAATTACGGTCTTCATACCCTTTAACGACTTCTTCCCGTACATCTCCATTGACATTCCTGAACTTCAGAAGTTGAGGATTCCCGTATGCCTTATCCATATACACGAACAAAGCCGTTGTTGCTGGTACATTAGCCATTCCCAATCTCACTTCTTCCAAATCGTCTTCTGCAAAAGACGAAAGATTGTTATCAGCCACTACATACATCAACACAGTACGCTCTATGGGACCTTCAGGTTCTTCAACAGGCAAGTCCTCTTCATTGCAAGCTAACAAGAAAAAGGGCATTACCCCCCACATCCACACCCGCATATCCCAGAACTTACATTTGGTCTTACTCATCATTACGGTTTCTTAAAAGAAAAGTCAGACTGAGACAGTCCTTCTATCACAAAGGTCTTTGCTTTTTCGTATTGCTTCTTCACTTTCGAAGCCTCTTTTTCCAGCTTATTTTTATTCTCTGAAAAATAAATTGCACATGTATAGTCCGTGTGACTTCTCTCATATTCCAGATAGTTTTTCATCTGATAAGCGTACGACTCACGGTGAGGCAAAAAACCATCATGATCCAACTGCACGCTATCGACCACCTGTACCTCTGTAAAGTAAACAACAGAGTCCTTAAAAGAAGCTCCCACACCAAACATATATACAGGCTTTTCCTTCCCTTTCATTGTAAAAGCAGAAAAAAGCATCACAGCCATTACTGCTATCAAGCATATTCGAATGTATCTCATACTCACACAATATTTATTTTAATCGCCACAAAGGTAACAAAAAAACCGGACGCCCCACAAGGCGAACCGGTTTTTAATGTTTCTAAAGTTGTCGGAAATTGATATTCCTTACTCATCCCAAGTAAGACTTGAGCAATTTGCTACGATTACTTTGTCTTAATCTTCTGATAGCTTTTTCTTTAATCTGGCGAACACGCTCACGGGTAAGTCCGAATTTATCGCCAATTTCTTCCAGGGTCATTTCCTGTTGTCCGATACCGAAAAACATCTGAATGATTTCTTTTTCGCGCTCGGTCAGCGTAGAAAGTGCTCTGTCAATTTCCCTCGCAAGAGACTCGTTCACTAACGAGCGGTCAGCCATAGGAGAGTCATCGTTGACCAACACATCAAGCAGGCTGTTGTCTTCTCCTTCCACAAAAGGCGCGTCCACCGAAATATGGCGTCCAGAAACCTTCATCGTATCGGAGATTTTGTCCACCGGAATATCCAGCTCATCTGCCAATTCCTCGGGCGAAGGACGACGTTCGTTTTCCTGCTCAAACTTCGAAAAGGCCTTACTGATTTTGTTCAGAGATCCTACCTGGTTCAACGGCAGACGTACGATACGCGACTGTTCGGCCAAGGCTTGCAGAATGGACTGACGTATCCACCATACGGCATAACTGATGAACTTGAAACCACGCGTTTCATCGAACTTCTCGGCTGCCTTAATCAGTCCCAGATTGCCCTCATTAATCAAGTCGGGCAGGCTTAAACCCTGATTCTGATACTGCTTGGCCACAGATACGACAAATCGAAGATTAGCACGGGTCAATTTCTCCAATGCAGCACGGTCACCCTTGCGGATGCGTTGAGCGAGTTCAACTTCCTCCTCGACAGTAATCAGATCCTCACGACCAATTTCTTGCAGATACTTGTCAAGTGAAGCACTCTCCCTGTTAGTGATACTTTTGGTAATTTTTAGTTGTCTCATCCTTCAAAACATATTAGGGTACAAAGATACGACAAATTGACGGATTACAAGCAATTTGAAGTAACTTTTTTCACGTTCTTTTTATACAAAAAAAGTGCCGACATTGTTCATGCCAGCACCTTTTTATACTTTATCTGTTAAAGAAAACTACAAACAATCTTTTTACCTATACTTATTCATCACGTTCTTATTCTTGTTGCAAATCCACCGCATAATTGGCACGCTTACCAGAAGGGAACATACCGGTGATGAACAGCACTTGTTCAGGAGACTGGGTAGCAGCTTTCAATACAGCTTCCAAATCATCCACAGACTTCATGCTCTCACCATTGGCTTTCAAAATGATGAAGCCTTTACGAATGCCAGCATCTTTCATTTTACCTGTGCTGACACCTGTTACTTCCAAACCATAACCCAAGTTCAGTTGACGTTTCAATTCATCACTGATAGGCTTGAAGGCAGCACCCAAGATTTCCATGCCGCGGTCTTTCACCACCTTCGTGTTACCTTGCGAGTTCTTCAGCGTGATGGTCACTTCTTTTTCCTTCTTATCGCGGATGATAGTAGCCTTTACCTTATCGCCTGGACGGTGTTTGGACAAGATTTCTTGCAAGTCCGTAAACTTATGTATCTTCTTGCCATCCAACTCAATGATAACATCCTTCTCTTGCAAGATACCGGCTGCCGAACCACCATCTATGACTTCTGCCACATAAACGCCTTCCTTCACACCCAATTCTTCGGCTTGTTTCTTAATCTCATCCACCAGCTCATCAGACATTTGCAATTCAGTCGAGAAATCTCTTCCTTTAATACCCAACAAAGCACGCTGCACCGCACCATATTGTTTCAAGTCGGCTACAACCTTCTTCATGATGCTGGTAGGAATGGCGAAACCGTAACCTGAATAAGTACCCGTGGGAGAATAAAGCATGGCATTGATGCCGACCAATTCTCCTCGAGCATTGACTAGGGCACCACCACTGTTACCTTGGTTGATGGCCGCATCGGTTTGTATGAACGATTGAATGGTAGCTGCTTGCCCGTTGGAAGCGGATGAGCCTATGTTACGTGCCTTAGCACTGACAATACCGGCCGTCACCGTAGAACTGAGGCTGAAGGGATTGCCTACAGCCAGCACCCATTCACCCACTTTCAGAGCATCCGAATCGCCTACAGGAAGCGTGGGAAAATCATCACCTTCGATTTTCAACAGAGCCAGGTCGGTGTCAGGGTCCGTACCGATGACGCGTCCTTTGAATTCACGTTCGTCGTTGAGTTTGACGGTGATTTCATCGGCATCTTCCACCACGTGGTTATTGGTAACAATGTAACCATCTTTCGAGATGATGACACCGGAACCGAAACCCACTCGAGGCTGCGTCTTAACTTGACGTTCTTGTCCGCGTGGATCGCCGAAGAAGAAATCAAAAATATCGGGCATCGTGCGCACGGTTTCTGTACGTCCCAATTGCGTGGAGCGAATGTGTACCACGGCATGTACAGATGTCTCGGCAGCCTGTGTCAAATCAACCGGCTGTGCGGCGGTGGCTGTCAGTCCGGCCAAGCGTAAATTATCAGGATTCTGCTGAAAAAGCTCACTGAAAGTAGCCGAAGATTCTCTTTCATTGCTAAGCAGTTTATAGGCTGTATAACCACCTACTCCAGAGCTAAGCAGTACAATGGCGGCCACTCCTACAACTTTTTTCACTGTCTGTTTCATAATCTATTATACCTTTAAATGTTAATATTCGGGTTTCTTTTAAGATTTCGACGTTAAAATAACGACAAAAATCATTCTGTTATTCCCCCTGTCATGCTTTTTTGTTCTCCTTTAACAATGGATATTTAGGGCTTAACAGCGGTTAACGGCTAAAGCTGACAAATTTGCATTTATGCACACAGACGAAATGTTAAAGCAACTCTACCCCTATGCCATTTCTGTCAGGCAAGGTAATTTTCCCTGCCACCACCGTCATACCCCGGAAGCGGTCATTGGCAATCAGCAGGCTACCGTCCAGGTCGGCAAAGTCGACAGCCGGCGAAAGTTGGGCGGCGGCAGAAATGGCACACGAAGTTTCGGTCATGCATCCCAGCATGACTTTCATGTTCAAGGCACGTGCCAGGGTAAGCATTTTCCACGCCTCGCGCATGCCGGTGCATTTCATCAGCTTGATATTGATGCCGCTAAACGCTCCTTTCACTTTCAGAACATCCGGCAAGCGTTGAATGGACTCATCGGCAAAGACAGGGAGAGGGCTGTGCTGGGTAATCCAAGCGATATCGTCCAAACGTTCTTTAGACATGGGTTGTTCCACCATGACGATGCCTTGCTCCTTCAGCCAAAAGATTTCGTCCAATGCCTGCCGGCGGTCGGTCCAACCTTGGTTAGCATCGACGGCTATGGGCAAAGCGGTCACCGAGCGGATGGTTTCTATCATCTGACGGTCATTGCCGCCTCCCAGTTTTACCTTTAATATATTGAAGCGGTCGGCACATTCTTCGGTTTTCTGCCTCACCACCTGAGGTGTGTCGATACCTATCGTGTAAGTGGTAGAAGGCGCTTTGTCTTTATCCAGGCCCCATATCCGGAACCAAGGGGCTCCGAGAAGTTTCCCTACCAAATCGTGCAAAGCGATATCGACAGCTGCCTTTGCGGCAGCATTTCCTTCGGACAAGCCGTCGACATAGGCCAAGATTTCTTCCAGACGGAAAGGGTCGGAAAAGTCACCTATCTTGGCTTGCACTTGTTTCAGAAAGGCGGTGACACTTTCCAGTGTACCCAGTTCTTTTTGCAAGTAAGGGGGCATGGAAGCTTCGCCGTATCCGATGATGCCGTCATATTCTATTTCCACCTGCACGTCGGGAGTGGTGGAACGCGAATGGGTAGCCACGGTGAAGACATGGCGCAATTTCAGTTCGTAGGGAAAGAAGCGGAGGTGCATCCGAGCTACGCTCCCAGCCTGCCTGTTTATATGTACTAAAGGTAGGGCAGCGGCAGGACTTGTACCCAGACCCAGTCCCAAAGCGGCCAACGAGGCGGTCTTCAGAAAATCTCTTCGGTTTTGCATGACAGTGTGGTTTATTGATAAAAATCGTTGGAGGCCGTTGTGTCCAGCGCAGGTTGTCGGCCGATATAAGGCAGTATCCGCGTGGCAAACAACAGGCGATTCAAGTTAAATTCATCGAAAGCCGGGTCGGCAGGGTTGAAGCTGCTGACGTGCACATCGCCCTGCGAATGGATGAAACGCTTATTACCTATATATATAGCAACGTGCACCACACGGTCCGGTCGGTCTGCGGTACCTTTCCGACCGAAAAAGACGAGGTCACCGGGTTGCAGGTTGGCGAATTCAGGGGCTATGTCGATACGCTGCCCCACGCGGGCCTGTTGCGAAGCATCGCGCGGGATAATCATGTCGTGCATGAACAGAACCGTGCGCACGAAACCGCTGCAATCTACACCCTTGGACGAAGTGCCCGCCCACAAGTAGGGGACGCCCATCAGAGTGTAGGCCGTGGCGATGAGACTGGCGGCATCTGTTTTCAGAGAACGACGCCATTCGGTTTCGGGCCGGGCGATGGACTTGCGGATGTAGCCCGTGCGGCCGTCCGGATAAGACACGTGGTAGAACGCGCCTTTCGTACCTTCCCACTTCAGACGGTTGCCGGCCACGACATCCGACACGGTCTGCGCACCCTCGTCCGGCCGGGTGTAGACAAAGCCATAGTGTGCGGTGACAACTATCTTTTCAGCGCGGTTCCAATCCTCCAAGCCGCTGCGCGTCACACGATGCACGGCGGCGGGATGCACCCAAGCTATGTAGCGGTCGGGCGTCTGGATGCGATACCAGCCGTCATGCTGCAACACACGCACCGGCATCCCCAGAAGTCCCTGCGTGACCATCTCGGAGGCGAAGTCGGGCGAACGGTGCAGGTTGGCCACCGACAGGTCGAGGATGCCGAACGTCTCTTCCCCCAGTTCCAGCGTGTCGGGCAACACCCGCAGGCAGTCCATGCAACGGTAGCCGAGGGCAGACAACTCATGCAACAGAGCATCTCGGGCTTGAGCCGAAGTGGTGACGCCACGCAGCATCACGTTCTTGTCCGCAACGGCACAGTCTACGTCGAACAACGCCACCCGCCCGTCCGAAGCGTAGACCTGCTTCAAACTATCGGTCAGTTGCCGCACTTCGGACGGCACGTCTGCATCGCCGGCAGCCATCAATCGTCCTCCGGCTAAAAAGGAGAGGAATAACAAGAATAGGAATTTTTTTTGTTTCATGTTCGATTCATTGGAATAGGGCTTCAAAACTACAACTTTTTTCTTATCGCCCGGCATCGGCAGGAAGAAAAACTTGTCCGGGCACCGAAAATACCTCATCAGCACCTTCCTGTCGGACGATTTGGAATAAGAATCAATGTCTCCAGCTTCTCGTCGAACGATTTGAAGCAAGATTCAACGTTTCTAGCCATTTTTCTTTTACAGGCAAGGTAAAATCCGATGTTTTTTCGTACTTTCGTTTCCTGCTGAGGTAGAATACGCCGTTTACGCCCCTCATAAAGACTGAAACTACGGAAGAAACGAATGAAAACCGGACAACAAAAAACATTGGAATGAAGACAAAGATTCTCTGGATAGATTTGAACTGCTCGTATGCCCACGCTTCACTGGCCTTGCCGGCCCTGCATGCCCAGATGATGGACCGGGCAGATGTGGAATGGCAAGTGGTGTCGGCCACTGTCAACGAAAATCCGGGTTCCACGGTGGAAAAAATCTTCCGCCACCGCCCCGACATCCTCGCCGCCACGGCCTGGCTCTTCAACCACGAGGCCTTGCTGCACATCGCGTCACGGGCCAAGGCGCTGCTCCCCCACTGCCAATTGGTGCTGGGCGGACCGGAATTTCTGGGCGACAACGAAGCCTACCTGCGGCAGCATCCTTACGTGGACGCCATCTTCCGCGGGGAAGGAGAAGAAAGTTTCCCACAATGGATGGCCTGTCGAACACAGAAAGAGGCATGGCGAAATGTCGACGGACTGTGCTACTTGGAATCGCCCGGTGGGGCATACATAGACAACGGTACGGCCCGTGTCGCCCGTTTCGAACAACTTGTCCCGCCCGAAGCCAGCCCCTTCTTCAACTGGGACAAGCCTTTTGTGCAACTGGAGACTACGCGCGGCTGTTTCAACACGTGCGCCTTCTGTGTGAGCGGAGGTGAAAAACCCGTACGCACCCTGCCGCTGGCAGACATCCGTGAAAGGCTGGAAAACATCCGCCGACACGGCATCCGCGACGTGCGGGTGCTGGACCGCACTTTCAACTACAACGCTACCCGCGCCCGCGAACTGCTACGCCTGTTCCGTACATTCCACCCCGACCTGCGCTTTCACTTAGAAATACACCCGGCTCTGCTGAACGATGAACTGAAAGCCTTACTGAAGGAAGAAATACCCGCCGGGTTGCTCCACCTGGAAGCCGGCATCCAAAGTCTGCACGACGATGTTCTACGCGCCTGCCGACGAAAAGGAGATTTGCAGACTTCGCTCGACGGACTGCATTTTCTCTGCTCGCTGCCCCACCTAGTGACGCACGCCGACCTCATCGCCGGACTACCCCACTACCGCCTTTCGCAAATTTTCGACGACGTGCGCACACTGGCCGGCTACCGCGCCGGAGAAATACAACTGGAATCACTGAAAGTACTGCCCGGCACCGCCATGCGTAACCAAGCCACCGAACTGGGCATCTGCTATTCGCCACTCCCCCCTTATGAAGTACTGAAGACGCACGACCTGTCGCCCGCCGAACTGCAAACAGCCCGCCTGCTGTCACGCTTGCTGGACGGATACTACAACACCGCCGCCTGGCAGGAAGTGACCCGACAGCTTATCCTGCATGACAGCGATTTCCTGCCATGCTTCCTTGACGACTTGACGCAGCGGAACGTCATCGACCAACCGCTCAGCCTGGAACACCGAGGTATCTTGCTGTACGGATTCTGTCAAAAACACTACCCTGCTTTCGTCGGCTCGGTCACCCAGGCCTGGATAGAAGCCGGTCTCTCTCTGAAAAAAAGCCCAGCCGAACGCGTCAGGACGAAACATATCGTCCCCCCAGAACATTGGAAAGTATTGAAAGGAACATACAAACCCAGCCTGCGCCTCTGTTTCCTACCCACGGACGACGAAGGCACGCAAGGATACTGGTATGGCTATGAATCGGAAATGCAGGTAGCACAGCCCGTCTTCAAAGCCATGAGCGATTAGAAAATCTCTGCTTCCTATCCCCGTATTTGCCTAAAAAAGCTTACCTTTGCGCCCGTTTTCCAGGACAACTCATAAAAACGAGCTTTGACATGTATTCAACCGACGAATTAAAAGACATCACCCACTTCTTGTTGGAATATGCCAACCGGCTGATGGGTTCGGGTGTACACACCTCCCGCGTAGTGCGAAATACCTGCCGCATAGGCCACTCGCTGAACGTAGAAACCAACGTATGCGTCATGCAGAACAATCTTCTGGTCAACGTACGGGATACGGACAGCCGCGAAGTGTATAACGAAATGGCCTCTATCCCGGCCTTTCCCATCAGTTTCGAATTGAACGCAGAGTTAAGCGCCCTCAGTTGGGATGCGCACGACCAACACCTCTCCTTGCCCACCTTGCGCGAAAGATATGCGGAAATCATCGCACATCCTAAAATGGACCCTTTTTGCACGCTCTTTCTGGCAGCCTTTGCCAATGCTTCGTTTTGCGCATTGTTCGGCGGAGACTGGACGTCGCGCGGCATCGTATTCTCGGCCACACTCATCGGGTTCTACATGCGGCAACTGATGCAGCGGAAGCACATCAACCATTACATCGTTTTCGTCGTTTCGGCATTGATTGCTTCATTGGTTGCCTCATCGGCCTTGGCGCTGGACACGACATCCGAAATAGCCATTGCCACCAGCGTGCTTTTCCTGGTGCCGGGGGTTCCTCTGCTGAATGGTGTCATCGACATTGTAGAAGGATACATCAACACCGGCTGCAGTCGTCTGATACATGCGCTGTTGCTGGTATTGTGCATAGCCGTGGGGCTGTCCTGCACACTCATGCTGGTACGAAACAGTTTACTCTAAACAAACAGGAATCAAAATATGATTACAGACATTCTTACTGACGGTATCTTTGCTGCCATAGCTGCTATCGGGTTCGGAGCTATATCAGACCCACCCTTGCGTGCCTTCCCTTCCATTGCTTTACTGGCTGCCGTGGGCCATGCCCTGCGGTTTTGCCTGATGACTTATCTGGGAATAGACATTTCGACCGCTTCGCTCTGCGCCTCGTTCACCATCGGAATGGGCAGCCTGCTGCTGGGCAAACGTATTCTCTGCCCCATGACAGTGCTTTACATCCCCGCCCTGCTGCCCATGATTCCAGGCATGTATGCCTATAAGACAGTGTTTGCGCTTATCATGTTTATGCAGAATCTGAATAAACCGGAAGCACTGCAAGGCTACATACAGGACATTTTTACGAATGGACTGGTGACATGCAGTGTTATCTTCATGCTGGCGGTGGGCGCCACTTTCCCGCTGTTCCTCTTCATCAAGCGTGCTTTCTCGATGACACGCAGACAGAAATAGGAGAGGCAGGCATTGCGACATAAGAAAGAATCAACAACAAAAAGAAAATAACAATGGAAATATTTTGGGAAACAATTGCACGATACAACGAGAACACATGGGTGGTACAGCTCGCCATTACATTAGCGGGCATAGCCCTGACCACATTACTCTACATACGGCCGACTAAAGCCACTAAATGTGTGATGAAAGCTTATATGGTTTTCTTAAACGGATGGATAGCAGGCGTATATTACATGGTTTACGGCGGAATGCGCAGTTATCACTACATTTTAGCTATCTTCTGGGGGATTCTGGCGCTTATCTGGCTGTGGGATCTTGTAACGGGATATACTACCTTTGAACGCAATCTGAAGCATCGTTACCTCGTGGCTTTGCTCTATGCCATGCCTTTCCTGTATCCGTTGCTGTCATGGGCACGTGGCATGGAGTTTCCCATGATGACTACCACGGTCATGCCTTGTTCAGTGGCCGTATTCACCATCGGCTTGCTGTTAGGCTTTTCACGTAAGGTAAACCTGCTCATCATCCTCTTCCTATGCCACTGGGCGCTGATTTCTTTTTCCAAGATTTATGTCTACCAGATTCCGGAAGACACCTTGCTAGCCGCCTCTACCGTGCCGGCCATCTACTTGTTCTTCAAGAACTATTTCGACCAGAACTTGCACAAAGAGACCAAACCCAGCGCACGCTTCATGAACGGCTTCCTCATCGTGATATGTGCTGTCATCGGCGTGGCATTGAGCATCACCTTGCTGCACGGATTGTTGAACCCATAAGGCGAGGCGCCGCATGACATCCTCCCTCCCAAACGCCTGTCCGGTCCGCCCCGGACTAAGCCATCGTCTGGCCCCGGACTAAAACCTAGTCTGCCCTAGACTAAACCATCGTCCACCCTACACTAACTGTTAGTGCAAGAGTGAACAGATGTTAACAGGATGACCTAATTACAAACAAATGCTAATATCCTCCCGATGGAGACAAAAAAGAAGAGGTTTCGTGGCGATGCACGAAACCTCTTTTCAGTATGTCTCCGCCCTGTGTGGGCAAGGCTCATTTAATAGAACCAGCGCACGTAGCAGAAATCTTGGCGATGGGGCAAATCTTTGTTCTTCGGGAACATCCGGTAAGCCACCTTGAAGCTGCCTGCATTTTCCAGCTTATGTTTTACCTGGAATGTGTAGAGAGTGCCTTCTTTCTTAATCACATGGAACGGCTCTACGGAATAGACATGCTGCTTGCCGTCTTCACCGGTATGCGTGGTCACCAACTCCAGGCCGATGGCATCATCCAGTCCCTTCTCGTCGATGACGTAAGTAATGGTGTACTCCTTACCGCTTTCGATGGAACCTTTCAGCAGCTCTTCAGTCTTTTCGCTTGAAACGACCTCGATGCTATCCCATTTTTCGACTACCTGCTCCTTCCAAGCTGCTATTTCCTTCGCCTTGGCATAACCATTGGCAGCCAACATCTTGAAACGTTCAGCCTCCTTCGTATAGAACTTCTTGTAGTAATCGTCCAACTGACGCTTCATCGTGTAATGCGGTGCAATCTGCGCGATAGAGTTCTTGATGGTACGAACCCAGCCCTCGGAATAGCCCTTCTTGTTGCGGGCGTAGTACAGCGGCAGGATTTCTTGTTCAAGAATACTATAAATAGTAGCAGCGTCCAACTGGTCTTGATATTCCTGGTTCTGATAAGTACGCTTTTCGGTCAATGCCCAGCCGGCACCTTCACGATAGCCCTCCAGCCACCAGCCATCCAAAACGGAGAAGTTTACAACACCATTCATCAAAGCCTTTTCGCCAGACGTACCGGAAGCTTCCAACGGACGAGTCGGTGTGTTCAACCAAATATCTACACCCGAAATAAGACGGCGAGCCAACTTCATGTCGTAATTCTCCAGGAAGATAATCTTACCCAAGAACTCAGGACGACGGGAGATTTCGATAATCTTCTTAATCAAGCCCTGTCCGGCACCATCATGCGGATGAGCCTTACCGGTATAGAGGAACTGTACGGGATAGTCAGGATTGTTCACAATCTTAGCCAGACGGTCTAAGTCGGTAAACAACAGATGGGCACGCTTGTAAGTAGCAAAACGGCGGCCAAAACCTATCAACAACGCATTCGGATTAATCTTATCCAGCAAAGATACAATGCGTGAGGGATCGCCTTGATTCTTCAACCAAGTTTCACGATAAGACTTGCGCACGTAGTCTATCAGTTTGTTCTTCATCTGCATACGTGTCTTCCAAATTTCCTCGTCAGACACTTCATAAATGGCCTTCCAGAACTCAGGATTAGACTGATCGAACCAGAAGTTCTCATCAAAATGAGCTGCATAAAGCTGTTTCCATTCAGTAGCACTCCAAGTGGGGAAGTGTACGCCATTTGTCACATAACCCACATGCATTTCTTCAGGGAAGTAACCTTTCCAGATGGGAGCAAACATCTCCTGAGAAACCTTTCCATGCAACCAGCTTACGCCGTTAACTTCCTGGGATGTATTACAAGCGAAAATAGACATGCAGAAGCGCTCGCCCTTGTCGCCCGGATTGTTACGGCCCAAATCCATCAGATCGTCCCAACTGATGCCCATACGTTGTGGATAACCACCCATGTATTTGCCAAACAAACCTTCGTCGAAATAGTCATGACCGGCAGGAACAGGTGTATGGACGGTATAAAGAGAAGAGGCACGTACCAATTCAATGGCTTGATCATAGCTCAAACCTTCAGCCACATAGTCACATATACGCTGAACGTTAATCAATGCAGCATGGCCTTCGTTGCAATGATAGATATCCTTCTTTATGCCCAATTTCTTCAATGTCAAGATACCGCCAATGCCCAACAGGATTTCCTGTTTCAAACGGTTCTCCCAATCGCCACCATAAAGCTGGTGAGTAATGCGACGGTCGAACTCGCTATTCAGTTCATTATCCGTATCCAACAAATAAAGAGAGATACGGCCCACATTCACACGCCATACATAAGCATGCACGTAATAATCCAAGTAGGGAACGTCGACAATGACCTGCTGCCCATTCTCATCTAACACGCGGTCGATAGGCAACTGACCGAAATTCTGAGCCTCGTAATTGGCAATCTGCTGACCATCCATCGAAAGGGTCTGCGTAAAATAGCCATAACGATACAAGAAGCCCACGCCACACATATCTACATTGCTGTCGGAAGCCTCTTTAAGATAGTCACCGGCCAATACGCCCAAACCACCTGAATATATCTTAAGTACATGAGTCAAACCATACTCCATGCTGAAGTATGCCACGGAAGGACGCTTTTTGTCGGGTTCTACATCCATATAGTTGCGGAACTTAGAATACACAGCATCCAAGCGACGCAAAATAACTTTATCATTGGCCAATGCCTCAAGCTTGGCATAGCTCATACGCTCCAATAGAAGAACTGGGTTTTGGCCCACTTCTTTCCACAGGGCAGGGTCAAGGTCTCTAAACAACTCGGTAGCCTCGTAATTCCATGCCCACCAAATGTTGCGAGCCAGTTCTGACAGTTTCTCCAATTCAGCGGGAATGTGAGATTTCACATTCACATCTTTCCAATTGGGAGTGTTTACATTACTAACTTTAATCTTCATTGTATGATAACTTGAGTGATTAATATGATTTTGTTAACCTAACAGCCGTTTCATGGCATGACGCAGGGCGATATCATAGGCATCATAATAATTCTGGATAAAATATTTCCAGAGAGCCTGTTCTGCCACTTGTCCTGCACGACGGCGGATTTCTTTTACTTCTTCTTTAGTTTTAGTTGAAAATAACGAAATAGTGTCTTTCACGCCATCAGCTACTTCCGAATAATTATAGTCTGAGCGGTGAAGCACCTGTACACCGTCTTCTATGCCATGCTGATTACGCAAGCTGTTTACCCAAAGGCCAAATCCGGCCAAATCGGTGGTGACGGTCGGCACATGAAATGCCACGCTTTCCAAAGGAGTATAGCCCCAGGGCTCATAATAAGAAGGATAGACACTCAGGTCAAGGCCTGGT
Organism: Bacteroides sp. ET71; assembly: GCF_023336905.1. Taxonomy (GTDB): domain Bacteria; phylum Bacteroidota; class Bacteroidia; order Bacteroidales; family Bacteroidaceae; genus Bacteroides. Next base: position 66,582 of record NZ_JAMBLS010000011.1, on the reverse strand, counting down.
ACGACATCGTAATAGTTTTTATTGACAATGCCGTCTTTACCATCCAAATAGCAAGGCACGAAAATAACTTTCACCCGGTCGGTCGGTCGGTTATTCAAGTCCAAATATTTCAGCATGTCAAGCACTTGGTCATGCGTCATATCATGTAGCCAGTGCGTAATAAGCGGACATTGCAGAGGAGTAGTAAACTTCTCTTTGCTTTTCAATCTCTGTTGCAAATCCTCACGAGGGTCTCCTACCCATCCAGGAACGCTGACAAGCGCCAGCACTTTCTTTTGCAGGTTTTTGTCCCGATTCAAACGGTTCAATGCCTCCAGGAATACGTCAATTCCTTTATTCTTGAATTCATAACGGCCACTGGTACCGATTATCAGCACGTCGTCATCTAGCTCTTCGCCCAGCAAACAATTGGCAATCCGCAACATCAAGACACGTGCACGCTTACGTTTCCCGGCATACGTGGCTCCTTTGGGTACGAAATCGTCTTCGAAGCCATTCATCAGAATGGCATCAGCCGGCTTATCCAACAGTTCTTTACATTCATTATTGGTAATCTGGCTCACCGTAGTAAAGCAATCCACATAGTGTGCCGTTTGCTTCTCTATGGAATGTTTGGATTGCATATTCAGTTCCTGAGCCATTTGGTCGCCATTGTATGCGAAGAGGTAATCATAAAGAGGCTTGTTGTTGCCTGCGATGGAACGCCCGATAGAAGTGGCATGTGTAGTGAATACCGTAGCTATCTCAGGCACTGTGGCTTGCAGGTAAAGGGCAGCCATGCCTGTCATCCATTCATGAGCCTGAAAGACGACCTTGTCCGTCTCCGTCAAGTTGAAACGGTAAAAGCTTTCCACGACCTTTCCTGTGGCATACGCAAACATGGATGAATCATCATAATCACCATAGGCATGCAATGAATCCACCTGAAAACGGTTCCACATGTCTGTATAGATTTCGTTCTTGTATGGGAAGTAAGGCTGATAGTCCACCAAAATCACAATAGGACGCCCGGGGACATTCCAACGTCCTACTCGCACAAGAAGGCCGTCTTTCTCGGTTGCATATTCACGCCATGCGGCGCACAAGTTGTCAGACTCCTCAAACAAAGGATTATCTTTTCCTTTCCAAATATCCGGACCGATATAAAATAAGCGGTCATGAAACTTACTTTGCAATGTATTGGCTTGTGTAGACAACACGGTATATATACCGCCAACTTTGTTACACACCTCCCAACTGGCTGCAAAAACATAATCGGGAGTCTGAAATCCTTCTATCATATATGTTATAAAACTCATTTAAAAATGTGGCGCAAAGGTAGGCATTATTCTTTGAAAAATAGTCTTTTAATACAAAAAACTGATTCAGGGCATAAAAGAAATTTTCCCCACCCCCGCCACAAAGCCCTTGGGAAAGGGGCTGGAAAAGTTGGAGCAGGCAGACGGAAAGTAGCAGAAAAAGCTACTTAAAACTCCCGAAGTGAAAGACAAACTTCATCTCCAGGTTGGAGATGTACATCTTCAGGCTAAAGATATACATCTCTAGGCTAAAGATGTGCATCCCCAGCCTAAAGATAGAGTTTTTATCTAACATTGAGCTATTATATTTCGGGATATAAGATTCTTTTTCTGAAATTGGCAGAGTCAATCCGCAGAATTATCGGATAACTGTTTATTGGAAAAATGCTTTTTTTGTGAAATATGCATAAACCGTGCCGACGAAAAGTAGAGGCTTTTGTACCTTTGCCTACATCATTCTAAAAATAGGAAGACATGAATACTGAGAATCTGGAAAGCGGAAATGTAGTGCTGAACGCACATAATAAAGAAGAACATCGGCCGTCACACACATGCGAACACATTGTAAATCAAACCATGATACGGCTGTTCGGATGCGGGCGCTCGGTATCGGCACACATTGAAAGGAAGAAAAGTAAACTGGATTATGCCTTAGAACGTTGCCCGACGGAAGAAGAAGTGCGGCGGCTGGAAGAGGCGGTGAACGAAGTTATCGGCCGACACTTGCCAGTCACCACAGAATTTATCACGCAAGAAGAAGCCCGAGACCGTTTTGATATGCAACGACTGCCGGAAGGAGCCTCACAAACAGTGCGCATCGTGCACGTGGGCGATTACGACGAATGCCTGTGCATCGGTGCGCACGTCGAGAACACGGCTGAAATCGGAACGTTCCGCATCATCAGCCACGATTGGGACGAAGAGCGTAAAGTCTGGAGAATGCGCTTTAAAGTAAGCGGGAAATAAACTCAAGACTTCTTCACCCGTTTCAAAAAACGATCCGTCAGCCAACGGCGAACCGGCTCATCATAAAGCCTCAACGAAACATAAGCCAGGGTGACGGCACCAACAAACACCAGGACCATGTAGGGTATGCCGTCGGTGATACTGGCACCGGTGTTGCATACCCAAGCCGTGTAGACATACACCAGCGGATAGTGGGTAATATAGATAGGATAAGAGATGTCGCCCAGGAATTTACAAATGGCCGTGGAGCGACTTCCCGTCACCTTGCCACCTGCTCCCATCGACACGATAAGCGGAAAAAGGAACAGAATACAGAACGATTCATAAAGGCCGTTCATCCAATAATGTTCCTCACCGCCCAAACGGGGAACAGACAACATGCAGACAATAATCAGACTGCAATACCAAAAAGCACGCTTCTTCACACGAATCAACCAACCCAAGCGGGACAGCAGCAATCCCCCAAAGAAAGGATACAACAAACGAACAAAACCCACGTATTGCTGTTCCCAGGTCAAAGCCCAGCCTCCTACCATGTCACCCAGCGGAGCCGTCTGCCCGCGATAAACAGTCAGACAGGCAGCCAGAAATACAAGGACAGCCAACGCCTTCTTGCTGAAACGGCGAATGAACAAAGCATACAAGATATTGGCAATATATTCATAATAAAGAGACCAGCAGGGACCGTTCAACGGATGCATCTCCGTCCAGCCACGCACATCCCAACGAAGCGGAAGAGGAAGCAATGTGCATCCCCACAACATCAGCAACAGAAGCATCCAGACAGGCGTTTCTCCTATAAGCGGAAAACACACCGAAGACTCTTGAAAATAAAAGAACACGGCACCCACAATGCTCCCCATTATGACCATTGGATGCAAACGGATAATACGGCGTTTGAAGAAAGTGCCCAGTGTCATGCGGTCCCAGCGGTCATCATACGCATAACCTATCACAAAACCGGAAAGCATAAAGAAAAAGTCGACCGCCAAATACCCATGATTGATGATTTGAGTCAGATGATTGCCCCCCGCATGAGCTTCAAACAGATGAAAAAGAATTACCATTAAGGCAGCTACGCCACGAAGTCCATCCAAAATCTCATAGTGAGGCTTCGAAGCCAAGTAAGTGGTTTGTGCTTTCATTTCTTCCTTTTTTAATATCAAATAGTTTTTTTGTCATGAAGGCGCAAAGGTAAAAGAAAAAACGATACAAAAGAAATAAAAAAGGATATATCTTCAGAATCACTTCTTCGATATATCCTCACAAAATTTACCAATACCCAGTTAAGGTTTGAATCATAACAAAGCTTTCAATCCATTTTCATAAGCTTGCACCAATTCATCCATCACCTCGGCCACCGGCTGAATACCTTTCCCTTTCAGCAGCGAAGCGATTTGCCCGATCTCCAACTCACCTTCTTCCAAATCGCCTTCAAAAATGCCTCGTTTGGCACGCCCTTTTCCCAGCAATTCCCGGAGCTGCTCTTCCGTAGCTCCAGAAGCCTCTGCCACAGAAACCGCATCCAGGAACTTGCCCTTCACCAAACGGGTAGGTGCCAGTTTCTTTAACAAAAGACGCGTATCTCCTTCTTCCAATTGCAGACAATAGTTCTTAAAAACATCGCTGGCAGAGCTTTCTTCAGTCAATGCAAAACGGGTACCGATTTGCACGCCTTCCGCTCCTAAAGCCCTTACAGCCAACATGGCCTCGCCCGTTGCAATTCCACCGGCAGCAATCAATGGCAAAGCAGTAGCTCGACGAACGGCGGGGATAAGGCATAACGTAGTTGTTTCTTCACGCCCATTATGACCGCCAGCCTCGAATCCCTCCGCCACGACAGCATCTACACCAGCTTCTTCTGCTTTCTGCGCAAAGCGAGAAGAAGAAACTACATGAACTACCGTAATGCCACGTTCATGCAACCAGCCCGTCCATTTCTTCGGACTACCGGCAGACGTAAAGACAATCTTCACACCTTCATCTGCCACCAGTTGCATAGCCTCATCTATTTGCGGATACATCAAAGGCAAGTTCACGCCAAAAGGTTTGGAAGTAGCCGCCCGGCATTTCCGTATATGTTCACGCAAAGTGTCAGGATGCATCGAGCCTGCTCCTAAAAGCCCTAATCCGCCGGCGTTGCTCACGGCAGAAGCCAAACGCCAACCACTGCACCAAACCATCCCCCCTTGGACAATGGGGTAAGTAATGCCAAACAAAGAAGTAATTCTATTCATATCTTATCCGTAATTAATTGATTCAATCTTTATATTAACAAACAATCTCATTCCATTGTTTAAGTTTCATTTCAAATGCACGGTCACAGAATCTCCATATGCCCTTAAGACCTCAAGCGTACGAGCCCGGCGTCGCCCTATTTTCCTATTCCAAAATTCTCGGGTAAAAATAGCCATAAAGCTAAGTCCGGACGGCGAAGCTGCTCCTACGGGCTGCGCATAGAGCCAAGTCTTAAGATTCTTTTTCCAATCAGGCGCATCTATATCTATTTTACATTGCAACACCGGATCCCAATTGTAAGGAGTGGTGGGCGTGTAAGGGTATAACGTCAGCCGGCCTCTCTTTTTCTGATGAATGGTGGGTAAGGTAGAATCAAAATCCAGCCAAGGCTTTTCTTCCGACATCTTCCCCTGGCCCAATGGAAAAATTTGCTTCAGCTCCTTCAAAGCTTTCTGATTTAGTTGAATCTCCCCTTCCCTATCCAATAATTGGCGAATACGCAGAGAGTCCTCCGAAGTCCAATCTTGAGCTGCTAGCGAAGACCATGCAAGTACCAGCAAACAGCATAGAAGTTGCACTCGTCTCATAAAAACAACCGGGCAGAAACTACCACCACATATAATCACTGCCACAAAGTGGCTCATTCCAACACGGATCTACGGTCCATACTGTTCGCGGATACTGCCTATTTTCCCACCAATGACGATAGCGAGCCACTGCATCCAGCACTTCTTCATCGGACAAGAAATAAATTCCTTCATAATTCTCAGCCCCTATGTGTACCATCTTGCATCCCATGGAAGCGTTATGTCCTAAGCGAATTGTCTCCACTGTCCAAAGCAAACACTCACCCAAACGAAGCTTACCGCCAGCAGAATAAGAAATGGGTGCTAACGAAAAAGATGGAATAACACTCAAATCATCTGCATAATCCAGCAATGCAGCGATATCTTTTGTCGTAAACTTTGGCATTTGAGAAGCTCCATCAACAGTAGGTACAGGCAGATTTCCCTCTTTCAATTGGTGCACGAACAGGTCTACATCCGGATGATTATAATCCAATGCTTCTTCAGAGCAAGAGACAAAACAGCATAACAAAAGACTAAAAGCCAAATAGGCACTCCAGTTTTTCTTATAGAAGAACAATGCGATTATCTTTTTCATAATTCGGTTATATTCGTTAATAGGTCATACGAAGACCACAGAGTAAATTCAAATTGAGCGGGCGTTCTGTACGTAAGGTCCGTGGAGAAGAATCTTCATTAAAATGATGAGAAACAGAAGGTTCTGCAAAGAAGGCCAAACGGTCTGTCATTTTATAGCGTAACCCCACTCCGGCCTGAACAGCTACCTGCAGAGGAGATGAATCTCCAGAAATAATCTTCTCCATCGAAACGCCTGTTTGCGCGTAGAAATCAAGGTGACGATTTGAAGCTAACGACATATTCACCCGAAGAGGCACACTTAAAGAATGTAAAGGTTCGTTTTCTGCGGTTTCTAGACGGCTATATTGCAAACCGGCTTCTAAAGAAAAGCGTTTACCTAACGAACGCTCCACAAGAACACCGGCTGTAACAGGTGCAGCATAGTCGGAACTTGGAAGAGAGGTGCCAATCAGTGTTTTCAATGCCCAACGAGATGATTGGAGAGAAGAGACTGCTTCTTTCATGCTTTTTTGCTTTGCCCGTCCGGAATTTGCCGTAACGGTTCTTGAAGAAGATGTCCTTTCGTCCGTCAAATAATTGTGGTTGGCATTTGTACGACGGCGCTTCCCATACTGCTGTGTTTGAGTAATGGATATGGAAACATGCACAGACACTGGCTCATCTTCTTCTTGTTGTTGTAAAGAAGGAATATTTACAGGCTGCTTCACCTTGTCTGAAGGAACAGATATGGGTGGAAGCTCTGCCACGGGATCGGCCAGTTGGGGCGCTTTATGGGCCAACACTTTTCCGGTATCCTCGGGAACTGGCGAAAGAAGTGCCCAAAAGGAGATCCCTCCCAACAATAATAAAACCGACGCTGCTGCTACCCAACGTAAGCACCGGGTGCGGAAGGCCGTCATAGGCGAAGGCTTGTTTTTCAAGTCTTGCTCCAACATTTCCCAAAACTCACTCCTCACCTCCATCTTCATGTCCTGCAGACGGGTACGGAAAAGATCGTTTATTTCACTTTTTTCTCTCATGAGCCCAATATTCTTTGATTCGTTTTGCCAACAAAGTTTTGGCGCGATGGAGTTGCGAAGTGGAAGTGTGTTCTTTGATATGAAGCAGAGCCGCTATCTCTTTATGAGACTTTTCCTCAAAAACGTAGAGGTTAAAGACTGTGCGACACCCTTCCGGCAACTGGGCAACAAATGCCATCAGTTGTTCTTCGGACAACTGAGAACCAGTTTGAGCCACTTCTGCTTCATCTGGAATATCGGGAAGCTGTTCTTCATTGACTATCAGATTGCCGAATTTCTTTTTGTGTCTTAAATAATCAATGGCCTGTGAAATCATGACTTGGCGTACCCACGTAGCAAGCGAACATTCTCCCCGATAAGTGAAATGCGTGAAGAGCTTAATGAAACCATCGTGCAACACATCGTGAGCCTCGTCTAAATCTCCAGTATAACGGTAGCACAAGGCCAGCATCGACTGTGCATAGAGGGTGTAAAGCGTCTTTCGGGCAGTTTGATCGCCTGCCCGACATCCTTCAACCAACTCTTCAAATCCACTGTCCAATGTCAACAAATTACTTTTCTTCAACGCTCCATCGCGTTGTTTATCTATTGGACGCATGGCAAGGGGAAATGCTGCTGACCAGAATACGAAAATATGTTAATCCCCTACAAAAAACTTCTTCAACAAGCCTTAAAGCTCATGTCCAGGCCTTTGACCGAATGGGTCAACGCTCCGACAGAAATGTAGTCTACACCACATTCGGCGTATTCACGCAATGTGTCGAAGGTGATTCCTCCAGAAGATTCTGTTTCATAACGTCCTGCCACCATCTGCACAGCCTTGCGGGTCAGTTCGGGTGTGAAGTTATCAAACATGATTCTGTCTACGCCACCCAGATCAAGTACCTGCTGAAGTTCATCCAGGTTTCTGACTTCGATTTCTATCTTCAGGTCCTTCCCTTTTTCCCGGCAATACTTTTTGGCCCGGAGAATAGCCTTGTCAATGCCTCCCGCAAAGTCCACGTGATTATCTTTCAAAAGAATCATATCGAAGAGTCCGATACGATGGTTCACTCCGCCCCCTATTTTGACTGCCATTTTTTCGAGTATCCTCATACCGGGAGTAGTCTTACGAGTATCGAGCACGCGCGTATGAGTGCCTTGCAATTGCTGTGCATACCGATGAGTCATGGTAGCTATGCCGCTCATCCGTTGCAGAATATTAAGCATCAGACGCTCGGTCTGCAAGAGTGATTGCACTTTACCGGAAACAATCATTGGCACATCGCCGGGTTTCACTTCGGCTCCATCGTTTATGAAAACCTCGACTTTCAGTTCGGGATCAAACCGACGGAATACTTCTTTGGCGATTTCTATGCCCGCCAAAATGCCCGGTTCTTTGATGAGCAACTTCGAACGCCCCTGTGCCGTAGGTGGGATGCATGACAGTGTGGTATGGTCGCCATCACCTATATCTTCGGCAAAAGCCAAGTCTATGAGTCTATCTATTAATTCTTGTTCTTTGGTCATGGGTTTTTCTCTATTCTGATTTGATGTATAAAATATTTGTTCTGTATCCGCTTAAAAAAACAATTGACCCGGAAATCTCCGTTGTCTGTCTTCAACATGCCTACGACGAAACTGGAGCCTTCACGTTGGCCTTCATGCCTTACTTCGAACCCTCTCACCGGGTTTGAGTTGAAAAAAGTCTCCAACGTAGAGTATGCAGCAGCCTTATCCAAGTCCGAATTCTGTTTCTGGATAATTACGTTCACTTTTTCCCCCAGGTATCTGTCCAAGCCCTGCGGATTGCCTTTCTTCAGAGCCACCACGACTCCCACAGGCACGTTTTGCGCCAATGCCACAGCCATCCCACTGATGAGACCTACCAGCAATAATGCCACTCGTTTTTTCATAAGCATAAGCATTAATGATAGGCAAAGGTACATATTATATTATATTTAACAAGCAAAAAGGAACAGAAATGTAGTAAATCTGATAGAATGACGACAGATTCCCCCTCAATATCTACGAAATCCGTCAAAAGTCAGTTTTGAATAAAGCTTGCAGGCGACAACCGAAAACTTTTCTTGCCCACAGGAATAGTTTCCGTAAAGGCAGGAAAAGTCTATCTCTAGGCTGGAGATGCACATCTTTAGACTAGAGATGTGTATCTTTAAGCTAGAGATATACATCTCCAGCCTAGAGATAAAGCTTTGATAGAGGACAGGCAATTTATTTGCAGCCTCTTGTCCAACATGAAAGGCCTAAAAACACAAAAGCCCCGCTTTCTTTTCTCTTCCATTTGTCGTATCTTTGCACACATCTTCCACCCAATGTACTTATACGCCAATGAAGACCATCTTACTCGTCGTGGGGCGCACCGTAGAGCCCCACTTCATTACAGCCATCAACGACTACGTGCAGCGCACCAAACGATATCTTACATTCGACATGGAAGTCATCCCCGAACTGAAGAATACTCGGAACCTCAGCACCGACGTACAGAAGGAAAAAGAAGGAGAACTGATACTGAAAGCACTTCAACCAGGAGACTTCGTCGTGCTGCTGGACGAAGGTGGAAAAGAAATGCGCTCCATAGAATTTGCCGATTACATGAAACGCAAAATGAATACAGTCGGCAAGCGTCTGGTCTTCATCATCGGAGGACCTTATGGCTTCTCCCAGCGAATCTACGAAGCTGCCCAAGAAAAGCTGTCGCTCTCGCGCATGACCTTTTCCCACCAAATGGTACGCCTCATTTTCGTAGAACAGCTCTACCGGGCTATGAACATCTTGCACGGAGGGCCTTACCACCACGAATAGCCCCGTTGGCAAAGTTGAAGAAAAAACCTATGCTGTACCTCCTCCAAAGGCAGCTCTAAAGAAATAAAACTTGTCCATAAGACTTAGTTAAAGAATAAAATCGTATTTTTGTCTCTCAATGTTCTAACAGAAAAAGATAACAATACAATGAAAACAGCCCTTATCTCAGGCATCACGGGTCAGGACGGCTCTTTCCTGGCCGAGTTCCTTCTCCAGAAAGGATATGAAGTGCACGGCATCCTGCGCCGCTCTTCCTCGTTCAACACCGGACGTATCGAACACTTGTATTTCGACGAATGGGTGCGCGACATGAAGCAGAAACGCCTGGTCAACCTGCACTATGGCGACATGACGGACAGCAGTAGCCTCATCCGCATCATTCAAGAGGTGCAGCCCGACGAAATCTATAACCTGGCAGCCCAAAGCCACGTGAAAGTCAGCTTCGAGGTGCCCGAATATACAGCCGAAACCGACGCCGTGGGCACCCTGCGCATGCTCGAGGCCGTCCGCATCCTGGGCATGGAGAAGAAGACAAAAATCTACCAGGCTTCCACATCCGAGCTCTTCGGCAAAGTGCAGGAAGTGCCTCAGCGGGAAACAACCCCTTTCTATCCGCGCAGCCCCTACGGCGTGGCCAAACAATACGGCTTCTGGATTACGAAAAACTACCGCGAAAGCTACGGCATGTTTGCCGTGAACGGCATCCTCTTCAACCACGAAAGTGAACGCCGGGGCGAAACTTTTGTCACCCGAAAGATTACGCTGGCTGCCGCCCGCATCGCCAAAGGCCTGCAAAACAAATTATACCTGGGCAACCTGAATGCCCAAAGAGATTGGGGCTATGCCAAAGACTACGTGGAGTGCATGTGGCTCATCCTGCAACACCCTACTCCCGAAGACTTTGTCATAGCTACGGGCGAAATGCACACAGTACGCGAATTCTGCACCCTGGCCTTCCGCGAAGCCGGCATCGAACTGCGCTGGGAAGGCAAAGGCGTGGACGAGAAAGGCATCGATACCCGCACCGGACAAACGCTTGTCGAAGTAGATTCCAAATATTTCCGTCCTGCCGAAGTAGAGCAACTATTGGGCGATCCCACCAAAGCCAAGACTCTGCTGGGATGGAATCCGCGGCAAACTAGCTTCGAAGAACTGGTGCGCATCATGGTGGCGCACGACCTGAAGTTTGTGGAAAAGCAATAAGACCAGTTGCTATTCTGAAAGGAATGTCCTATATTTGCACAGAAAACCAGAAAACGTGCAATATGGAACAAAGTTTTATAGCCTACATAAAGAACAGCATCCAGACCAATTGGGACTTGGACGCATTGACCGACTATAAAGGAGCCACCCTGCAATATAAAGATGTGGCCCGTAAAATCGAGAAGCTGCACATCCTTTTTGAAGAGAGCGGCATCCGGAAAGGCGACAAGATAGCCCTGTGCGGACGCAACAGTTCGCATTGGGGCGTCGCTTTCCTGGCCACGTTGACGTATGGAGCAGTGGCCGTGCCTATCCTGCACGAATTCAAGGCAGACAATGTACACAACATCGTCAACCATTCGGAAGCCCGCCTGCTCTTCGTGGGCGACCAGGCTTGGGAAAACCTCAATGAACAGGCCATGCCCCTGCTGGAAGGCATTATCTTGCTGCCCGACTTCTCACTGCCCGTTTCCCGCAGCGAAAAGCTGACTTATGCCCGCGAGCATCTCAATGCGATGTTCGGACAGAAATATCCCAAGAACTTCCGTAAAGAACATATCGACTACCACAAAGACCAACCCGAAGAGCTGGCTGTCATCAACTATACCTCGGGCACTACCAGCTATTCGAAAGGCGTCATGCTGCCCTATCGCAGCCTGTGGAGCAACACGGATTTCGCCTTCGGAGTGCTGCCCTTAAAGCGAGGAGATTGCGTGGTATCCATGCTGCCTATGGCGCACATGTACGGATTGGCTTTCGAGTTTCTTTATGAATTTGCGGTTGGCTGCCACATCTACTACCTGACACGCATGCCCAGCCCCAAAATCATCTTCCAGGCTTTTGCCGAGGTCAAACCCAGCATCATCATCGCTGTGCCCCTCATCATCGAGAAAATCATCAAGAAGAACGTACTCCCCAAACTGGAGACCCCCACCATGAAGCTGCTGCTCAAGGTGCCTTTCATCAACGACAAGATAAAGGCCACGGTGAAGGATCAGGTCACGCAGGCTTTTGGAGGTAATTTCTCTGAAATAGTCATCGGCGGAGCAGCCTTCAATCAGGAAGTGGAGCAATTCCTCAAGATGATAGATTTCCCCTACACGGTGGGCTACGGCATGACGGAATGTGGCCCCATCATCTGCTATGAAGACTGGAAACGCTTCAAGCCCGGTTCCTGCGGCAAGGCTGCTCCCCGCATGGAGGTACGCATCGACTCGCCCGACCCGGAAAATATCCCCGGAGAAATCCTTTGCAGAGGAGCCAACGTCATGCTAGGCTACTACAAGAATCCGGAAGCTACAGCCGAAACCATCGATAAGGACGGATGGCTGCACACCGGCGACCTGGCCACGATGGATGCCCAAGGGAATGTCACCATCAAGGGACGGAGCAAGAACATGCTGCTGGGTTCCAGCGGACAGAATATCTACCCGGAAGAGATAGAAGACAAGCTGAACAACCTGCCCTATGTGGCCGAATGTCTGGTGGTACAGCAAAACGAGCGCCTGGTCGGACTGGTTTATCCCGACTTTGACGATGCCTATGCCCATGGGCTGACTCCGGCAGACATCGAACGGGTGATGGAAGAAAACCGCGTGGCTCTCAACCAGGAATTGCCTGCTTACAGCCAACTGGCCAAGATGAAAATCTATCCGGAGGCGTTCGAGAAGACGCCGAAGAAGAGCATCAAACGTTTCTTGTACCAGGAGGCGAAAGGGTAAGCACGGCACACAGATGAAGCAGATTATGCAGATGACCGCAGATCTTATTAATAAGTAGATAAAGAATCTGCGGTCATCCATTTTATCTGCTTCATCTGCGTGCCATTACACCTTTTCCTTAATCAAGCCCATGCGATAGGCTGCCAACAGCTTCTCCAGGTCGGCTATCTGCGTGGTCAGTTCGGCACCCTTGTCGGTGTCTTTCACCATCATGCGCTGCGAGTTGAACTCAACAAGGAACGTGGTCGACTTGATGTCCAATCCCTCTTCGATGGCTTTCTGGCGACTCTGGAAGGGTTCGTGCTGCACCAATTGGAGGCCGTGCGAGTGATAGACCAGGGTATAGCCGGCGATGCCCGTCTCCGGTTGGTAGGCTTTGGAGAAGCCGCCGTCTATCACCAGCAGCTTGCCGCCGGCCTTGACGGGTTTCTCGCCCTTGAGGGTCTTGACGGGGACATGGCCGTTGATGATGTGCGAATGAGGGCCCGGCTCTACGCCAAACTCCTGCAGAATACGGTCGCAGGTTTCGGCTTCGTTGCGCAGCGTGTAGTACCAGCCCTTGGTTTCCTTGCACAAATCCGGGTCGCCCACGAAGTAGCGCTCGAAGGTGGCCATCTTGTCTTTGTCGAACGAAGGGGCGTCGGGACCGCACCACATATACCACATGTAGTCCACGGCAAAGGCTTTGGCCTCGGTGCCCTCCTCGCCGAAGTAGGCGCGGCGCACCAGTTGGTCGGTCTTCTGCAGGAGTTTGTGCCCCCAGTATTCCTTCTGCCCGATGCGGACGTGCTTGAAGCTGCCGTCGGCGTTGAGGGGCACGGAGGCGTGATAGAGCAGGTTGCTGTTGCAGACGAGGTACATGCCGCCGTAGGTGTAGAGGCAGCGCATGTGCTTGCGCAGTTTTTCGCTGTTCATGAAGGAGGCATGGATTTTGTCCACCAGTTCGCGCTCTTCGTCCGTCAGGCGGTAGGGGTCGGCGGGGTCGATAGTGGGGAAATGGGCGTCGCGCAGGGAGTATTCCCGCCCTTCGTGGCAGAAGACGCCGCGTGCGTAGTCTATCTTGTCCAGCAGCTTACGCCCAGTCATGCCGAACTCGGGACGGCGGTCGATGATGGCGGCCTCGAGTTTCAGTTGGATGATGGTGATGGCCTTGTGCATCTGTGCGATGAGGCGCTGCGTCTTCTCGTTGTGCTGGGTGCCGGCAAAGTCCATCCTGGGCGCAAACACCGTGCAGGGGTCGTCGCCGTAGGCATCCATGGCAAAGGTGGCCAGGGGCAGGAGGTTGATGCCGTAGCCGTCTTCCAATGTGCCCAGATTACCGTAGCGCATGGACAGGCGGATGACGTTGGCGATGCAGGCGTCGTTGCCCGAGGCGGCGCCCATCCACAGCAGGTCGTGGTTGCCCCACTGGATGTCAAAGTTGTGGTAGTCGCAGAGGGTGTCCATGATGATGTGGGCGCCGGGGCCGCGGTCGTAGATGTCGCCCACGATGTGCAGCGAGTCGATGGTGAGGCGCTGGATGAGGTTGCACAGGGCCACGATGAAGTCGTCCGCCCGCCGGGTGCTGATGATGGTGGAGATGATGACGTTGATGTAAGCCTGCTTGTTGGGGTCGATGCTCGATTCGTGCAGCAGTTCCTGGATGATGTAGGAGAAGTCGCGGGGCAGGGATTTGCGCACCTTCGAACGGGTGTATTTGGACGAAACGTTCTGGCAGACCTTGACCAGTTGGTTCAGGGTGATTTGATACCAGTCGTCCAGTTCTGTCTCCTGGGCCTTGACCAGTTGGAGTTTCTCCTCGGGATAGTAGATGAGCGTGCACAGCTCCTTCTTCTCGCTTTCGCGCAGGGTATGGCCGAAGATTTCGTTCACCTTGCGCTTGACGGCGCCCGAGCCGTTCTTCAGCACGTGCTGGAAGGCTTCGTACTCGCCGTGTATATCTGTCAGGAAGTGTTCCGTGCCTTTGGGCAGGTTCAGTATGGCTTCGAGGTTGATGATTTCCGTGCTCGCGTCGGCGATGGTCGGAAAACTGCGCGACAAGAGTTGCAGGTAGCGCAGGTCGTTGACGATGGATTCAGGACTGATGTTTCCCATGTATGATGCTATTTTTTCTGATTGTATGCAAAGTTAGTCATTCGTCCCTTTTCCGCCAAACATAGTCCCGGGAAATGCACAAGGAATTGTGGCACCCCCCACATAGAGCGTTGTGGCACCCCCCACATAGAGCGTTGTGGCACCCCCCACATAGAACGTTGGGGCACCCCCCACACAGAGCGTTGGGGCACCCCCCACATAGAACGTTGGGGCACCCCCCACATAGAACGTTGGGGCACCCCTACCATAGAGCGTTGGGGCACCCCCACCAAAGAGCGTTGGGGCACCCCCACCAAAGAACGTTGGGGCACCCCTACCATAGAGCGTTGGGGCACCCCCTCAAAAAATCAGAGCAGAAACATCAGCACCACCTGCGCGATAATGACCCGCAGGAACATGCTCAGAGGGTAAACCGTGGCATAGGCCACCGAAGGATTGTCGCCGGGCAACGTGTCGTTGGCATAGTTCAGCGCCATGGGGTTGGCCATGCTGCCGCAGAGCATCCCCACCGTCGAGCCGAAGTCAGTCTTCATCCACCTAAAGGCCACCGCGCCCACCACGAGCACTGGCACCACGGTCAGCACGAAGCCCGTGCCCACCCACAGCAGGCCTTCGGGACGGAAGACAGTCTCGAAGAAGTGCTCGCCCGCATCCAATCCCAGGCAAGCCAGGTAGAGCGACAAGCCCAGCGAGCGGAGCATCAGGTTGGCGCTGCGCGTGGTGTACGTTATCATGTGCAGCCGCGGGCCGAACGTGCCGATAAGGATGCCCACGATGATGGGCCCGCCGGCCAGCCCCAGCTTGATGGGCGAACTCATGCCCGGCAGGAAGATGGGTATCGCCCCCACCATCAGGCCCAGCACGATGCCGATGAACACAGCCACCAGGTTCGGCTCCTTCAGGCTCTTGACGGCATTGCCCAGCACCTTCTCCACATTGTGCAGCGCCGCCTCCTCGCCCACCACCGTCAGGCGGTCGCCCAACTGGAGGCGCAGTCCGGCCGTGGCCAGCAGTTGCACGCCGCTGCGGTAGATGCGCGTGATGTTCACCCCGTAGCTGTTGCGCAGATGCAGCGAGCCCAGCTTCTTGCCGTTCAGCTCGGGCCGGGTGACCACGATGCGCTGCGAGATGAGCTGGCTGTCGATGGCGTTCCAGTCGATGTCCTCCTTGTTCCAGTCCGTATGCTCCTGCTCGCCGAAGAGGACGGTCAGCGTCGGGGCGTTCTTTTCCGACGTAATCACCAGCAACCGGTCACCCTCGCGCACCACGGTGTCCGACGTCGGAATGGTCACCTTGCCGTCGCGCCACAGACGCGAGATGACGAACTTGGCATAGTGCAAGTCGCCTAATTCCTTGATATTCTTGTCGAAGATGGCCGGATTATGCACCTGGAAGGCAGCAATGTAGGGTTTGTTCACATCTTCCTTCTCCTTCTCCTGCAAGTCCTGCGGACGGGTAAGGAACTTGCGCAGCACGAGGATGGCCAATATCACCCCCACCACGCCCAGCGGATACGTCACGGCACACCCCAGGGCCGCACCCGAAGCATCCAGTCCGAACTGCTTCAACGTCTGCTGGGCAGCGCCCAAGGCAGGCGTATTGGTAGTGGCCCCACAGAGGATGCCCATCATGTCAGACATGGAGATATCCAACAGAAAGCAACCCAACACCGCCATCAGCGTACCCGTCAACACCACGCCCACAGCCAGCATATTAAGCCGCACGCCCCCGCTCCGGAAGGAACTGAAGAACCCGGGTCCCACCTGAAGACCCAAGGCATAGACAAACACCACCAAGCCGAAACTCTCGGCATAGGTAAGCATCTGCGGGTCAATCTCCAACCCCAGGTGACCGGCCAGGATGCCGGCAAAGAAGACGAACGTCACGCCAAGCGACACCCCCAGAATACGCACCTTGCCCAATCCCAGCCCCACGGCCGAAATCAGCGAAAGCACCGCCAGCGCCTGCAAAGCCGTGTGCTCCACGAACAAACTATACAACCAATCCAAAGCCGTACACCGATTAAGATTCAACACCGGAGTCCTTGGCCTTCTTCATCTTGCGACGTTCGCGCAACACCTCAATAATGGCCGGCAAGACAGAGATGACGATGATGGCCACCACCAACAGCTTCAAGTTCTCCTGCACAAAGGGCAGGTCTCCGAAGAAATAACCGGCATAACAGAAGAGGGCCACCCACAAGGCGCCGCCCGTCACGTTATAAAGCATGAAGTAATAATAATGCATCTTGCCCATGCCGGCCACAAACGGCGCAAACGTACGGACAATAGGCACAAAGCGGGCAATGATGATGGTCTTGCCGCCATATTTCTTATAAAACTCATGCGTCTTATCCAAATAACTCTGCTTGAAGATTTTGGAATTAGGATTGCTGAACAGCTTACGCCCGAAGAAGTGCCCGATGGCATAGTTGCTCGAGTCACCCAACACGGCTGCCGCAAACACAATCAACGCCAGGATATTCACCTCCAGCGGCATGTCCGGCTGTGCAGCGATAGCGCCCGCCACAAACAGCAGCGAATCGCCTGGCAAAAAAGGCGTAATCACCAAACCCGTCTCGCAGAAAATCACCAGGAACAAGATGGCATACGTCCACAGATGATATTGCTGCACAATACTGATCATGTATTGATCAATGTGAAGAATGAAATCAATAATGAAGTCCATAACACAAATACTTTATTCAAATTAACAAAAAAGGCGACCGCAAAGAATTCCTGCAGCCGCCCGTTTCACACTTGTTGTAGTGGATACGAGAATCGAACTCGTATTGCATGCGTGAGAGGCATGTGTCCTAACCGTTAGACGAATCCACCGATTTTATGAAAAGCTTGTACACCCTCAGGGATTCGAACCCTGGACCCACTGATTAAGAGTCAGTTGCTCTACCAACTGAGCTAAGAGTGCATTCTGTCAATCCGCGGAAGCTGGGGGATTCGAACCCCCGGTACGATAAACTCGTACGGCAGTTTAGCAAACTGCTGGTTTCAGCCACTCACCCAAACTTCCTTAGTGACCAGCATTTTTTCAAATGCGGTGCAAAGGTAGACAAAGTTTTGGAATGTACAAACCTTTTCTCCATATTTTTTCTAACTTTTCTTTTTCTATCTGGAAATAAGGTGGGAATCAGCCAAAAAGGCTATCTTTGCAGAAACTATTATTCGAACGAATGGATACATTATTAAAAGAGGCCCTTAATGAAGCCATTAACCGCCGTTTCCCGGAGATGGATACTGAAAGCCGAGAGTTATTGGGCAGTATCATCATACGTAAGGAGGTGGGAAAAGGAGAAATTCTGCTTAAAGAAGGACAAGTCAGCCATTACTTCGTGATTGTCGGCAAAGGCATGCTCAGGCAGTTCTATTATAAAAACGGGAAAGACATTACCGAACATTTCTCCCTTGAAGGAGACATCGTCATATGTATCGAAAGTATTCTCAAACAAGAACCTACACGACTAATGATAGAGGCACTGGAATCCGGCACCATCTACATGCTGCCGGCCGACCAATTGCTGAATCTTTCGAAAGCATCATGGGGGATCAACATGTTCTACCGCAAGATGCTGGAATACAGCCTTATCGTTTCACAAACAAAGGCTGACTCGTGGCGTTTTGAAACCGCCCGCGAACGCTATCTGCACTTAATGGAAAGCCAACCTGAAGTCATTAAACGGGCTCCCCTCGCCCACATCGCCTCCTACCTGTTGATGACGCCGGAAACACTCAGCCGGGTGCGCGCCACTGCTTTATAAGATTTCTAAGGAAATTCTATATGCTAACCATACAAATATGCTTGACAAATCTACAAAAATTTATGTAGCCGGGCATCACGGACTGGTAGGTTCGGCTATTTGGAACAATCTTCGGCAACGGGGATTTACCAACCTTGTAGGCAAAAGCCACAAAGAACTGGATTTGCTGGACAGTGTAGCCGTCCGCAATTTCTTTGACGCAGAACAGCCGGAAGCCGTCGTACTGGCTGCCGCCCATGTGGGAGGCATCATGGCCAACCTGCAATACAGGGCAGACTTCATCTATCAAAACCTGCAAATACAACAGAATGTAATAGGCGAAAGCTATCGGCACGGTGTAAAGAAACTGCTCTTTTTAGGCAGTACCTGCATCTATCCGCGCGAAGCACCGCAGCCCATGAAAGAGGAAAGTCTGCTGACATCCCCTCTGGAATATACCAACGAACCGTATGCCATCGCCAAAATCGCCGGACTGAAGATGTGCGAAAGCTTCAACCTGCAATATGGCACCAACTACATTGCCGTCATGCCCACCAATCTGTACGGGCCCAACGACAACTTCCATTTGGAAAACAGCCATGTGCTGCCTGCCATGATACGCAAAATTCACTTGGCCAAATGCCTGAACGAAAGTGACTGGGAAGCCGTGCGCAAAGACCTGAACCTGCGCCCCGTGGAAGGCGTGAACGGCAACAATAGCCAAGAGGAAATCTTAGACAAACTTGCCAAGTTCGGCATCACGCCTGAAACTGTCACGCTTTGGGGTACAGGCACTCCGCTACGAGAATTCCTATGGAGTGAAGAAATGGCCGATGCCAGCGTGCATGTATTGCTGAACGTAGATTTCAAAGACACCTACGCGCCGGACAGCAAGGAGATACGCAATTGTCACATCAACGTAGGTACAGGCAAAGAAATCAGTATCAAAGAAGTAGCTGAGAAGATTATGAAGGAAATAAACTTCAAAGGAGCCTTGCAATGGGACACGACCAAACCTGACGGTACATTGCGTAAGCTGACAGACGTCAGCAAGCTGCACGGTTTGGGATGGCACCACAAGATTGAGATTGATGAAGGCATACACCGGCTGTACGAATGGTACCTGAAAGGAATTTGCATCAACCACCAGGGTGCATAAACGGAAGAAGCAAATCATAAAGAAAACAAGGAAGGATGAAGCACTCTTTTCTGCCGAACAAAAGCGCTTCTCCTTCCGAACAAGAGACTTTCCTTTTCCGAACAAGAAAGTTCCGCCAGCCATACTCCAGCAGATGACCACAGAGCAGCAAGCCTTTCTCCCCGCCTCCGGAAAATCTGCATACCCAGCCTTCCATAATACATACTACGGCAGAACGGGGCAGGCCATTATCTACTCATCGGTACTGAATCATCCGACTGATATATTTCCCAATGATATCAAACTCCAAATTAACCACACTACCCACACGAATGGCATGGAAATTGGTATGTTCAAACGTATAAGGGATGATAGCCACCTGAAAAGTGTCATCCGTCGGATTGCAGACAGTCAGACTCACCCCGTTCACTGTCACAGAACCCTTGTCCACCGTGATATACCCCCGTTTGGCCATTTCCTTGTCGAATGTATAACGGAAAGTGAAATAATAACTGCCCGCCGCATCTTCCACGGCTACACACGTGGCGGTTTGGTCCACATGCCCTTGCACTATGTGTCCATCCAAACGACCATTCATTAGCATGCTGCGCTCCACATTCACCTCATCGCCCACTTGCAACAATCCGAGGTTAGAGCGCTCCAGCGTCTCTTTCATAGCCGTTACAGTATAAGTATCATCCGTCAGGCTTACCACCGTCAGACAAACACCGTTGTGTGAAACACTCTGGTCGATTTTCAGTTCGCCCACAAAAGAACACGTAAACGTAAAGTGTACATTCTCCTGGTCTTTGACCATCGCCACTAGCGTGGCACATTCTTCTACTATTCCAGAAAACATAATCGTTGATTTTAACTCGGAGCAAAGATACAAAAGGGTGTGAATATATGCATCAAAAAACGGAAGCTTTTCACAAAGCCTCCGTTTTCAGTCTTCAATAGGTATTAGTTTTTTTTAAGGTAAAAAGATTGTTTTCAGGATAACGCTGCAAATATAGCCCCTTTTAAAGCCACTTACCAAATAAAAAAACATGTCCTATAACACATTTTCGAAAAAACTTTTGGTTTCGTTATCATTTCGAAGGGCTTTTCTACATTTGCAAAGTTTTTCAAAAACAAAGATAAGTTTGTTTTTGAAATAATCCACGGATTATCCTGAAGAAAATCTTTATAACCTGCTTTTACTTCTCATTTCTCTACCGGGTAGCCCTCATCCGTCTTTCCACTATGTTTCAAGACCTTTGCATCAATAAAGAAGACTATTTCCTCGGCAATATTCGTGATATGGTCTCCCGAGCGTTCAAGTTTACGGAAAACACTAATCAAGTCCAAACAATAATGGGCGGATTCCGGATGTTGGGCAATGTATTCAGCCAATATCGCAGGAGCCTCAGCATTGATTTCGTCCAAAAGATTATCTTTTGCAAATACAGAAACGGCCAGTTCCTGGCTTTCCTCCTGCAAGGCACGTTTGGCAAGTTCTAACATAGAAAGCACCTGAGATACCATCTCCTTCAAACGCAGTTTTTCCATCAGCTCTACATCCATGACGGGTTCGTCCGCATGGAGGGTAAAGCGAGAAATACCTTCGGCAAAGTCGCCCAAACGCTCCAAATCGTTGTTAATCTTAAGCATCGCAAGGACAAAGCGCAAATCGATAGCCACGGGATTGTAAAGAGCGATAATATCTTCTACGTCGCTGTCGATTTTCAGTTCGAAGGCATTGACACGCCGTTCGCACACACACACCTGCTGAGCCAGTTCGCGATCGGAAGTGAGGACAGAATCTCCCGCACGCTCCAATTGATTGTAGACCAATGTCCACATCTCGTCGATTTCTTTCTTCAATAAAACGAGTTCTGATTCGATGAATTTGACCATAATCGGATATTTTAAGTAAGTAATTCATTTAAAGTCCCTTCCCTCCTCTCCCCCGTGGGGAAGGTGACGCGTGCCTATATATAACCAGCCCTGACGGCTAAGCCCTCTCCCCACGGGGAAGGGATGGGGAGAGACCTCCTTTTTAACCAAATCGCCCGGTGATATAGTTCTGGGTTTCGAGTTTCGTCGGGTTAGTGAAAATATCTTTGGTGTCGCCAATTTCGACCATGTTGCCCATGTAGAAGAAGGCGGTACGGTCACTGACACGCGCTGCCTGCTGCATGTTATGGGTAACGATGACGATGGTGTAATCGTTCTTCAATTCGTGGATGAGTTCTTCGACCTTGGCCGTGGAGATGGGGTCGAGAGCCGAGGCGGGTTCGTCCATCAGCAGCACCGAGGGCGATACGGCCATGGCGCGGGCGATGCAGAGGCGTTGTTGCTGTCCGCCGGAGAGGGCGTAGGCCGACACCTTCAGCTTATCCTTCACTTCGTCCCACAGAGCAGCTCCTTTCAAGGTTTCTTCGACGCGCTGGCGAATAAAGCTTTCATCCTTCACACCGTTGACGCGGAGGCCATAGGCCACATTCTCGAAGATGCTCTTGGGAAAGGGGTTGGGGCGTTGAAAGACCATGCCAACGTTCTTGCGCAATTCGTCCACTTGCACGCCTTTGGCATAGATATCCTGCCCGTCTATCTGGATTTTCCCTTCCAGACGGGTACCGGGAATCAGGTCGTTCATCCGGTTCAGCAGGCGCAGAAAGGTAGACTTGCCACAGCCCGAGGGACCGATGAAGGCTACCACCGATTTCTCTTCAATATTCATGCTGATGCCTTTCAGGGCGTGGAAGTCGCCGTACCAGAAGTTGACATCGTGCGTTTCGATTTTGTTCATCTTATCTGTATAATTAATGTTTCGTAATAAGTTTTGCAAGCAGTTTGCTCGAGCTGGTTCGAGCAAACCGCTCGGGTTGGTTCGAGCAAACCGCTCGGGCTGGTTCGAGCAAACCACTCGATTTTTGTTCGGACATTCCGAACGGAATGGAGTCAGTTCGTCTTAATCTTCTTCTCGAAATACTTGCGCAAGGCATTGGCCAGCAAATTTACGAAAAGGATTATTATAATCAAAACCAACGCCGTGCCATAAGCAATGGGCAACTGCGCGTCGAGGTCGGTGCCACTCGTGGAAATGACATACAAATGGTAGGGCAAAGCCATGCACTGGTCGAGGATACTGCCGGGGAGCTGCGGCAAGAAATAGGCGGCGCAGGTGAAGAGAATGGGCGCCGTCTCGCCCGACACGCGCCCCAGGGCCAGGATAAGCCCGGTAATGATGTTGGGCATACCCATGGGCAGAATGACATGCCAGATGGTCTGGAGCTTTGTCGCCCCCAAGGCCCGGCTGCCCTCGCGCATACTGTCAGGAATGGCCTTCAGCGCCTCTTCCGTAGTACGGATGACCAGCGGCAGGCTGAGCAGCCCCAAAGTGAGCGAGCCGGCCAGGATGCTGTCGCCAAAACCCAGGTAATTGACAAACAAGGCCATGCCGAACAGACCGAAAACGATGGAGGGGATGCCGCTCAAGTTGTTGGTCATCACGCGGATGAAGCGCACAATCCACCCCTTCGGTGCATATTCATTCATGTAGATACCGCTCATCACGCCCACGGGGAAGGCGAAAAGCGCACTACCCACCATCAGATAGAACGTGCCGACAATGGCCGGCCAGATGCCGCCAGAGGTCATGCCGTCAGACGGGGCTGTAAAAATGAAGTCCCAACTGATAACTCCCACACCTTTATATAATATGAAGGCAAGAATGGCAAACAATATCACCACTACGCTGAAGCTGAGCAGGCGGAACAAACCGAAGGCCAGCCGTTGAGAAAGACGTTTCCTGTTCATCATGATTATTTCTGTTTAGAAGACACGGCTTCTACCGTGAAGTTGATTAGCAAACTAATGAAGAAAAGTACGACACCCAGCATGAACAGTGCGCCGTAATGCGCCCCACCCGCAGGAGCTTCGCCCAACTCGGCGGCAATGGTAGCGGGAATGGTGCGCAGAGGCTCCAGAATACTGTGCGGGATGACCGCCGCATTGCCCGTCACCATCAGCACGGCCATCGTCTCGCCCACGGCACGGCCGATGCCCAGCACGACGCCCGAGGTAATACCCGAGATAGAATACGGTATGACCACCTTATAGATGGTCTGCCACTGCGACGCGCCCAGCGCCAGGCTCGCCTCGCGCATGGCACGCGGACAATTGCGCATGGCGTCTTCCGTCACTGTGATGATAGTGGGCAGCGCCATGATGGCCAACACCAGGGCGCCCGCCAGACCGCTCTCGCCCACCGGCAGGTCGAACGTCTGCTGCAAGAAAGGCACAATCACAATGAGGCCGAAGAAGCCGTAGACCACCGAAGGGATACCGCTCAACAGTTCGATAACGGGCTTCAGCATGTTGCGCACCCGGTGCGGGGCAACTTCTGACATATAGATGGCGACGGCCAGACCAAAGGGCAAGGCGAAAAGTATGGCAAAGAAGCTGACCCAGAGCGTGCCTGTTATCAGAGGGAGGAAACCGAACTGGGGGGCAGGAGTGGCGGTCGGGAACCATTCGGCTCCGGCAAAGACGTCGGCCACGGAGATGGTGTTGTCTTTAATCAAATGGACCGAGTCCGGATGTACGACGAATTGTTCGGGTATGAAGGCTATGATGCCCGGCGTGCGCTCCACCAGCGAGGTGATGCAGGCACCGGCGTTCTCGTAAGCGGCGCCCAGTTCTTCTTCCGTAAAATAGGATTTCACATCTTCCAAACGGAAAAGGTGAATGGGACAGTCGGCACCGCCGACTTCTCGCCAGTTAGTGATTTCTTCGTCGAAGATGTCCTTAATCTCACGCGGAGAGAGTTCATCTACCACATTCTCCTGATTCAGTGCCAGTACATATCCTTCCTCTATGACTTTGCTGCCGAACAGGCCCAAAGCTTCCGAGAAAAGGAACAGGACGATGAGCACTATCGTCAAACTCGTCACAAAGCCGCTGCATGTCAGCACTCCTGCAACAATCTTTTCCAATACGTTCCTCATTACTTTATAGGTTATTGAATTTTCCGCGTGCAAAGAAACGGGATAGATGTTAAGGATGTGTGTCTGTCTGTTGAAAGAAGTGTTACATACGTGTTACAATTCTATTACATTCACTGCGGGAGGGGCGTTTGTAAAGAGTTTGTAACATCTGTTCGCTTACTTTGCAAGCGCAAATTTAAAGTTGGAATAGAAAATGAAAACGACTACTCTCCTACTGCTTGGTTGGTTACTGGCAGGAATGTCCACTCCGATGAATGCACAACGCATCAAAGGCAGCGACACGGTGTTGCCTATCGCCCAACAGACTGCCGAACGGTTCATGGCACTCAACCCCGATGCACGGGTCACCGTCACCGGCGGCGGCAGCGGCGTGGGCATCTCGGCATTGCTGGACAAGACGACGGACATTGCCATGGCTTCGCGCGCCATCAAGTTCGGCGAGCAGATGAAGGCGAAGGCGGCGGGCGAAGACTTGAAAGAGGCTGTCATAGCCTACGACGCCCTGGCCGTGGTGGTACACCCGTCGAACCCGGTGGGGAGGCTGACGCGTGAGCAGTTGGAAGGCATCTTCCGCGGGAAAATCACGAACTGGAAGGAGGTAGGAGGCGAGGACCGCAAGATTGTGGTCTACTCGCGCGAGACGTCTTCGGGCACCTACGAGTTCTTCAAGGAAAGCGTGCTGAAGAACAAGAACTACATGAGCAGCAGCCTCTCGATGCCGGCCACGGGAGCCATCATCCAGTCGGTCAGCCAGACCCGAGGCGCCATTGGCTACGTCGGACTGGCCTATGTGTCGCACCGCATCAAGACGCTGGCCGTGTCGTACGACGGGCAGCACTTCGCCGAACCAAGCCTGGAGAATGCGGTCAACAAGACCTACCCCATCGTCCGGCCCCTCTATTATTATTACAACGCCAAAGACTCGGCCGCAGTCGCCCCGCTAATGGACTTCATCCTCTCCGACCAGGGACAGGAAATCATCCGCCGGAGCGGCTACATCCCCGTCCGGTAAACCCTCCGGAGGGGCTGCGCGATGCCGCTGAAAATGCGCAGTAGCGCCGTTAAAAATGCGCAGTAACGGAGTTAAAAATGCGCAGTAGCGCGTTTATAACTGCGCAGTAGCGGAGTTTGAAACGCCCTATATCGCATTTTCAACGGCGCTACTGCGCATTTCCAACCCCCTCCCAACCGCCCCAAAAATCGCCCCCGAAGCGCTAAAAACTTCCCCCGGATGGCATTATCCCGAAAAATAGTCGTACTTTTGTAGCCAAATCTATCAATACAACAACATCATGGCAGAAATCAAGACCGAAGACGCAAGCGAAAAGAAGAGCTTAAACTTCATCGAACAAATAGTAGAGAATGACCTGAAGGAAGGGAAAAACGGAGGACGGGTGCAGACACGCTTCCCGCCCGAGCCGAACGGCTACCTGCACATCGGCCACGCCAAGGCCATCTGTCTGGACTTCGGCATCGCCGCCGCCCACGGAGGCGTGTGCAACCTGCGCTTCGACGACACCAACCCCACGAAGGAAGACACGGAATACGTAGAAGCCATCAAAGAAGACATCCGCTGGCTGGGCTACCAGTGGGGACACGAATACTACGCTTCCGACTACTTCCAGCAACTGTGGGACTTCGCCATCCGCTTGATTAAAGAAGGCAAAGCCTACATCGACGAACAGACTTCGGAACAGATTGCCGCCCAAAAAGGCACCCCCACCCAACCCGGCACGGAAAGCCCCTACCGCAACCGCCCCATCGAAGAAAACCTCGAACTGTTCCAACGGATGAACAGCGGCGAGGTAGAAGAAGGCGCCATGGTGCTCCGCGCCAAAATCGACATGGCCAACCCCAACATGCACTTCCGCGACCCCATCATCTACCGCGTCGTCAAACACCCGCACCACCGCACGGGCACCACGTGGAAAGCCTACCCCATGTATGACTTCGCCCACGGACAGAGCGACTTCTTCGAAGGCGTCACCCACTCACTCTGCACGCTGGAGTTCGTCGTACACCGCCCGCTCTACGACCTCTTCGTCGACTGGCTCAAAGAAGGCAAAGACCTGGACGACAACCGCCCCCGTCAGTACGAGTTCAACAAGCTGAACCTGAGCTACACCCTCATGAGCAAACGCAACCTGCTCACACTCGTCAAAGAAGGCCTCGTCAGCGGCTGGGACGACCCCCGCATGCCCACCCTCTGCGGCTTCCGCCGCCGCGGCTACTCGCCCGAATCCATCCACAAATTCATCGACAAGATAGGCTACACCACCTACGACGCCCTCAACGAGTTCGCCCTGCTGGAAAGCGCCGTACGCGAAGACCTCAACGAACGAGCCACCCGCGTCTCCGCCGTCCTCAACCCCGTGAAACTCATCATCACCAACTATCCCGAAGGACAAGTCGAAGAACTGGAAGCCATCAACAACCCCGAACGCCCCGAAGACGGCACACACCTCATCGAATTCAGCCGCGAACTGTGGATGGAACGCGACGACTTCATGGAAATAGCCCCCAAGAAATACTTCCGCATGACCCCCGGCCAAGAAGTACGGCTGAAGAACGCCTACATCGTCAAATGCACCGGATGCAAGAAAAACGACGCCGGAGAAGTGACAGAAGTCTACGCCGAATACGACCCCGACAGCAAAAGCGGCCTGCCCGGCGCCAACCGCAAAGTAAAAGGCACCCTCCACTGGGTAAGCTGCGGCCACTGCCTCGAAGCCGAAGTACGCCTCTACGACCGCCTGTGGAAAGTAGAAAACCCGCGCGACGCCCTGGCCGCTATCCGCGAAGAAAAACAATGCGACGCCCTGACGGCCATGAAGGAAATCATCAATCCCGACTCACTAAACATCTTGCCCCATTGCTACGTCGAAAAGTTCGTCCAAGGCATGAAGCCGCTGACCTACCTCCAGTTCCAGCGCATCGGTTACTTCAACGTTGACAAAGACTCGACGCAAGAAAAGATGGTCTTCAACCGCACCGTAGGACTCAAAGACACCTGGAGCAAAATCAATAAATAATTCTCCATTACCACCACACACTTAACCTCTATATATGAACAAAAAGAACCTGTTATCCGGCAGAGAAAGAGAATTGCAAGAGATGGCAGAACGATACGAAAAAGCCAAACTAAATCAGCAAAGCATTTACCTCGATGCAGAAGATTTAGCCGACTTAGCCGATTGGTACAGCGTCCGGCAAAAACGAGACATGGCCCACGAAGTCGCAAGCTACGGGCTAACACTGCATCCCGAAAACATATCATTGCTGATAGAACAGGCATACCTATACTTGGATGACAACAACCTGGAAGCAGCCCAGCAAATCGCCAACCAACTGGACAGCACACAGACCGACACCAAGATACTGCAAGCACAAATATACATACTCAACAACGAAAGGCCCAAAGCCATATCACTGCTAGACACTATCGACGAGCAAGATGATGTGGACACAATGATCAACGTTGCTTATATGTATATTAACGTAGGATTGCCGCAAGAAGCCCTGACATGGCTCAAATCCGGGATCGAACGGTACAGTGACGATGAACCCTTCCTAAGTGTATTGGGAGATGTCTACTATGGCACCAAACAATACGATAAAGCCATCGAAGTCTACAATAAACTGATAGACAAGAATCCCTATTCCGCTTTCTATTGGTTTGGACTGGCCAGGTGCTACTTCGACCAACAGATGTATAACAAAGCAATCGAAGCTTGCGACTATGCCACCATTTCAGACGAAGATTTCCCCGACGCCTATTTAATGAAAGGATACGCCTTCTTCTATTTGCAAAACGATGAAAAAGCACTGGAATGTTTCAAGAAAGCAGGTGATTTGGGCATCGTCTCCCAATGCTTCATCGACACACTGAACGGGCTGGCCAAAAGTGCGGAAAAGAAATGGGAAGAGGCCCTCAGCTACCTGCAACTGGCTCTTGACGAATATGAAGATGACATCATAATCAGCCGTGCCATGTTATATGCAAACATAGCAGTATGCTATCGGAGAATGAATCAAACACAGCTATCTGACCAATACTGGAAAAAGGCCCATGAGACAGATCCGGAAGATGCAGATGTACACTTGTTGGAAGGAAGAATGTGGCTGGAAGAAAGGCGTTATGACAAGGGGCACTTATGCTGGGAGAAAGCATTGCAGTATGCACCTTATGCCCTTACTTGGAACGAAATAGGCATGGCTTGCATAGAGAACTTATATCTTGAGGAAGGGAAAGAAGCCTTCGAGAAAGCCAAAGAAATGGAGCCGGATTTCTTCCAAATCAATGAGAAATTAGCCACGACGTATCTATTGTTGAGGGACAAAGAGAATTTCCTGAAATACAATCGGTTGTGCGAACATCCACTCACCATAGACGGTCTGATAGAGATACAAAAACTCTTGAGCCAAGAAGGCAAAGAAAGCCTTGAACAAGCCATAAAGAATATATTCAGCGCCTTACGCTAATCGCACAAGAAGGGTATGCCGGACACGACGAGTTTTCATATACTCGGCAGGGGCATACCCTTTCTTCATTCATGCTTCTGACACAATCAGGGGAGGATTTCTATCATATATCCTCCTTCAAATACAGATTGCGGCTCCAAATGCTGAACCCAATCTTTATCTTTCAACTCACCCTCATAATGAGCACGGTCGCAACGCCCATACCACGGTTCAATGCAAACGAACGGGGCATTCTTCCCCGGAGGCGACCAAAGCCCTACAACCGGAGCGTCAAAATAAAGAGCCAGACAGGGCCTTTGAGCATTATCATACAAAACGACTTCCTTCACTTGGCTATCCTCCAAGATAAGTGCATCTGCATCGAAAGTATGTACATCGAGTGGCAACAAGCCCTGCCCGTTCAATTGCAACGGATAAGCGGTTGAAACATCTGCACATCCTTTTTCCGAAATCAATTTATAGTGCAAGCCTGTTATTCGGTCAAAGCCCAGATAGCCACGTTGCGATTCAACCGGATTATAATCGGGAAAGTAGAAAGCCGGATGGGCTCCTATCTGGAAGTACATGACTTCTGTGCCCCGGTTAGTCACCCGCCAGGTCACTTCAATACGGCGCCCCTCAAGACGGTAGCCTATTTCCAACGAGAAAGAGAAAGGATATTTCCTCCGTGTTTCTTCGTCATCAACCAGACGGTATAACAAGTAAGAAGAAGATTCTTCTACCAGTTCAAAGTCCATATCACGGGCAAAGCCATGTTGGGTCAACTGATAAGTTCGTCCTTCGTGTCGGTATTCATTCTCCCACACACTGCCTACAATGGGGAATAAAACGGGGGAATGACGTTTCCAATAGACCGGATCGGCCTGCCAAAGATACTCATGGCCATTGTTACCACGGATGCTGCACAGCTCAGCGCCATGGGAAGAGACTTGAAGTGTCAAGTCTGAATTAGACAATGTATTCATAACGTAGATATTTTAAAAGGTTTATTCACGTTTCAAGCAAGACAGACAAAGGTAAACAATTAATAAACAACACGCACGGAAATGACAGTTTTCTTTCCCCGACAAACGGATATTTTTGCCCGAACCAAGGATAGTTTCCACACAAGTGCGTAACTTTGCAGCACTAAAAGTTTAACGACATGAAAAAGTTTATTCATCAACCGCGTTTCACCCCCAAAGGTTACTCTGAGGAAGTAGAAGCCAAAATTCAACACTACAAAAAGGAAGGATACCGCCTTCCGCAACGGCACTTGCTACGTACTGCCCAACAGATAGAAGGGATACGTGCCAGCGCACGCATCAACACAGCCTTGCTGGATTACATTGCCGACCACATACAAGAGGGCATGACTACGGCGGACATCGACCACATGGTGTATTGCTTCACGACAGACCACGATGCCATACCGGCTCCCTTCCTCTACGAAGGATTCCCTAAAAGCGTCTGCACCAGCATCAACGAAGTCGTGTGCCACGGGATACCGAGTACTCATGAAGTCCTGAAAGACGGTGACATCATCAACGTGGACGTATCGACCATTTACAAAGGGTATTTTTCTGATGCATCGCGCATGTTTCTCATAGGCAACGTCAGCCCCGAGATGCGCAGGCTGGTGCAAGTCACCAAAGAATGTCGCGACATAGGTGTACAAACAGCCCAGCCTTGGACCCGCCTGGGAGACGTGGGCGCCGCCATCCAGGAACATGCCGAGAAGAACGGATACAGCGTGGTGCGTGATTTATGCGGACACGGTTGCGGCGTGAAATTCCATGAGGAACCCGATGTCGAGCATTTCGGAAAACGGGGAACCGGCATGCTCATTGTCCCGGGCATGACCTTCACCATCGAGCCCATGATTAACATGGGACGATACGATGTCTACATCGACGAAGCCGACGGCTGGACTGTACTGACGGACGATGGGCTACCCTCGGCGCAATGGGAAAGCCAAATCTTGATAACAGAGACAGGCAACGAAATATTAACGGAATAATGGAAGGGGTATCCGCGGCCCTTCGGCAAGGATTCCCGGCACCACGAAGTACAGTAGTTCGATATGTGAAGTACAGTAGTTCACCATGCGAAGTACAGTAGTTCACCATGCGAAGTACAGTAGTTCACCATGTGAAGTACAGTAGTTCGGTGGCAGATATAAGTACCGGCATCATGGATATACAGAATATCTGATGCTTAGAGATGGTTGAATCATCTGCCCTTATCCGCCAATATCCTTTTTCGATACGCCCGCCCTGATACGATACTCTAAGGGTATCTGTAAGTGTAAAGAAAGAGGCTGCATCGGGATGACGGTTTCCGATGCAGCCTCTTGTCTTTTGCTTCAACTATACCTTACCTCTTATCCGTCAGATAAAAGTCCACAACACGGGCATGTACCAAATCGTCGTGCGTAATGCGGACACCCTTGTGCTTGCGTCCGTCCAATTCAACCCTCCCGATATAAAGAGCATCCTTGCCATCGGCCGGACGATGAGTCACGATGACCAGTTCCTCATTCTTATAATAACGCGGGTCCAGCTTGATGGTCACCTTGTCAAACATCGGCGTGGTAAGCATATATTCCGGCACGCCCGGACAGTCCGGATAAAAACCCATCATGCTGAAAATAGCCCAGGCAGACATGGTACCCGTGTCATCATTGCCCGGAATACCGTCGGGGGCATCCTTGAAATAAGTATCGACCAACCTGGGCACCAACTCCTGCGTACGCCACTCCTCGCCGGGGAAATAACTGAACAGATAAGGATAAGCAATGTCAGGCTCGTTGGCCGGGTCATAACGGTTATTATCGAAGACAGACTGCAATTTCGACACAAAAGCCTTACGTCCCCCCATCAAACGGGCTAGCCCTTTGACATCATGAGGGACATAGAATGTATAGTTCCACGCATTGCCCTCATGAAAGCCGGGGTTTTCCTCAAAATTCGCCCCCTGCATCGGGTCGAAAGGAGAATAGAACGTGCCGTCCGGCAGTTTCGGGCGGAAAGTGCCATAATCCGGACAATAATAATTCTTGTATCCCAACGAACGCTGATAAAACAGTTTCGCATCATCCTTCTTACCCAAAGCATCCGCGAAACGTGAAAGTGCATAATCGGCAATATAATACTCCAACGCATGAGAGACAGAATTGTCATTCTTGGCACGGATAGGAACGTAGCCCAAAGCATAATAATCATCGGCATCAGGGCGCATCAGGTTTTCCGGTCCCGGCAGAGTGGCAGACTTATACATGGCCTCGTAAGCCAAATCGACATCAAAATCGCGCAACCCCTTGGACCAAGTATCCACAATCACAGGAATAGACGGATCGCCTTCCATGGTAAGCGTCTCACGTCCGTACAACTCCCACTTAGGCAACCAGCCATGCTCACGATACATATCCAACATTGTATTCACCATATCCATCTGCCTGTCAGGAAACAGAAGAGTAAGAAGCTGGTGGACATTACGATAAGTATCCCACAAAGAAAAAACTGTATATCGGCGACGCCCATCGGTAGTGAGTATCGCGTCAGACTCCATGGCGGGATACTCCCCGTTGACGTCATTCAAGATATTAGGATGAATAAGCAAATGATAGAAAGCCGTATAAAAGACACGTTTCTGCTCTTCCGTTCCTCCCTCAACCAAGATACGGCTCAAGTCATCGTTCCAAGCCTTCCGGGCTGCCAGACGGATGTCATCAAAAGAGAGTCCGGTCTGCTCTTTCTCCAGATTCTGCCGGGCATTGGCAATACTGACAAAAGAAACCCCCATACTGACTTCTACCTGTTCGCCTTCGGCAGTATCATAAGTAAACCATACACCCACATCGTCACCGCTTATTTCCTTCCGATAACTGGTATAGATTTTCTTCTTCCCGGCTGTAGAATCCCACTGTGCTTCCGCAGTCATCGGCCGCATTTGCTTCCAATATCCGGAAGCTTTAGGTTTCTTATCGA
Organism: Bacteroides sp. ET71; assembly: GCF_023336905.1. Taxonomy (GTDB): domain Bacteria; phylum Bacteroidota; class Bacteroidia; order Bacteroidales; family Bacteroidaceae; genus Bacteroides. Next base: position 33,736 of record NZ_JAMBLS010000011.1, on the reverse strand, counting down.
CCCTCATTACAAAATAAATAGGGAAAACAGCTTGCGGATTATAACAAAATGTACCCAACAATTTGCTTCCCTCTATCTCCGTATCACTGACAAACCGGACCGTAGCCCCGGTTTCATTGGTCAATCCTTCCCCCAAATTCAATAAGATATTGCTCTGCCCCGCAGGAAACGTAAAGCGGGTACGGCCCGTACGGAGCGTGGCCGTTGCCTCTGTCAGTATATCATACTTAACCAAGCGATTGGAATAATAACCAGGCACAGCCTTTTCATCCGTATATGCGCTGCCATACTTCAGACAATCGACCTCCAACTGCCCAGTGGTGGGCATGAGGAGCAGAGAACCTAACTCCGGACATCCCACTCCGCTCAAGTTAACATGAGCGAAGCCTGTGAAATAAGTATTCTTATATTCATAAGGAGTAGACCACCACCGGCTGTCTTTATCTCTATTTCCATCTATACCTCCCAATACATTAAAAGGAACTACGGACATCATACCCTGTGGACATACTGCCCCAGGGTTAGTGGTACCAAAATTAGTTGTACCCACAAAAGGATTCACATAATCTACCGGAGTTTTTCCCGTATCTGCCCACCCCACCCGGGGAAACAGAAACATAACGGCCAATAAGCCACCTAAACAATAATTCTTAAAGTGCATCATAAGTTTTTTATGTCACATTATTTATACTCATTTCAAAACTTCACAGCCCAGTGCCCCATTGAGTCGGTTTATCCGTCAAAGTTATCTCCAACGTACCGCCACTCATTAAGTCATTGTGACTAAAGAAAGGAGACGTCAAAGGAATCCCATTCAACGTTGCCTCCTGTATATATTTGTTCTGAGGTGAATTATTCACTACTGTAATATGAAACATTTTCCCTTCCGGCAAACGGATAGTAACATTATCAAACAGAGGACGGCCAATGGAATACTCAGGACGACCAGGACATGGCTGATAGAATCCCATAGCATTCATGACATACCACGCAGACATCTGCCCACAGTCCTCATTGCCAGACAAGCCATCCGGCATATCCTGGTACTGCGTATGCAACACTGTATCCAACAATTCTTGTGCCTTCCATGGTTCTCCCAAAGTATTATACATATAAATAATATGATGACTTGGTTCATTACCATGCGCATACTGCCCGATAAGTCCACTGATATCGGCTGATATCTGTTCGCCTTCCAACTTGGCATCTGTTGTAAACAACGTATCCAGTCGAGCCAACATAGCTTTACGTCCTCCCATCAAATCGGCCAGCCCCATCACATCATGTTGCACCGACCAAGTCCATTGCCAGGCATTACCTTCACAGTAATCATCCGCCCTATGATTGCTTGCATTCGGATTGAAAGGCGTACGCCATTCCCCTTTCAAATCTTTGCCACGCATATACCCCGTAGAAGAATCATAATAATTGCGATAATACTGAGCACGCTCTGCATATACACGTTGCGTAGCTGTATCACCCAGAGCCTCCGCCAAAACACTGATGCACCAATCGTCATAGGCATATTCTAATCCTTTGGCAACCGACTCCACCTCCACATCGCAAGGTACATACCCTCGTTCATTCTTATAATATTTCGAGCGAGGCATCAGAGCATTATGCATCAAATAAGCCGTAGTAGCGATAGGAGCCACAGTATCATATTCTGCACTGCGCATACAAGCTTTCAAAGCCAATTGTGCATCAAAACTACGGTCCCCTTTCATATAAGCATCCACAATAACCGGAACTGCATGATAACCAATCATCGTTCCTGTGTAATTACCAGCCAGTTCCCACATAGGCAAAATTCCCCCCTCCTGATATTGACGAAGCAGTGTATGGATATACAACGAATTTTGTTCCGGATTTATAATTGTCAACAAAGGATGTACAGCCCTATAAGTATCCCAAAGAGAAAATATAGTATACATAGGACGTGCAGCATCAGTCTGCCGAATACTACGATCCATACTCCGATAACGCCCGTCTACATCGGTAAACAAAGCCGGAGAGATGGCTGTATGATACAAAGCCGTATAGAAAATGCGTTTTTGCTTCTCATCTTGCGTCTCAATATCAATTTTTGAAAGATAACGGTTCCATGCTTGCTGCGCTTGCCTGCGTATACCATCAAAATCCCATCCGACAATTTCTTTCAGATTAGCATGAGCACCATCTGCATCCACTGCGGAAAGAGCCACCTTAACCATTACCTGTTCATCTTTCCGCGTTTGAAATTTAAGCAAAGCCTTGCATGCAGAAGGCACCTCACGTCCGTCCTTTGACAAAGTGCTTTCTTCCACCAATGTGCAAGTGAAAGGCTTGGAGAATACTGCTTCAAAATACACATCCTGTTTCCAGGCCCAACCGCTGGTATACTTATATCCACGCAAGGTAGAATCATTCACTTGCTCCAGTTTCAACTCCCGATTACGTTGATTTAAAAACTGAATACAATAATCCAAATCTAGAATAAAACCGGCATCATTACTCTCTGGAAATGTATAGCGATGCAACGCCACTCTAGACGTAGCAGTCAATTCAGCCTTAACACCATACCTGTCCAAAAATACCGAATAATAACCTGGAGACGCTTCTTCATGCTCATGAGAAAAAGCAGAAGCATATGGTAATGTTTGACTACCTTCCACTTTTCCCGCACACTGTTGCTCACCCACAGTAGGCATTAACAGCACATCACCAAAATCGCTGCATCCGGTTCCACTAAGATGCGTATGCGAAAAACCATTGATTGTTGTGTCTGCATAATAGTATCCCGCACTAGCATCCCATCCATAAATACGCGTATCCGGGCTGGGATGAATCATGCCATTAGGCACAACAGCTCCCGGATATGTATGTCCATGTCCTCCTGTTCCAATAAAAGGATTGACATATTGCGTATAATCCTTATCTACTGTTACCGTATGGCATCCAACCAAGAACAGTAGCCCAACAAAAACTGGCAGTATAGGTTTCCTATCCATTTGTATATCTAAAAGATTAATAAGTTTCACGTATATGTTTAATACTGATTTCTTCTTCTCCTGTCAATCCGGGTGCTTCAATCAAAATCGTCCGTCGTTCTCCAGGCAAAAGATCGAAGAAATTGTCACTGAATTTCGCGCCCTGTACAGGTATCTGTATAAAAACATCCTTAGCCAATTCCTTACTCGAAAGAGTAACTTCGTAATGGTCTTTTATAAAGTTCGTTTTATACTTAATTTGTGTTTTCGGCAAATCCAAATCTTTGGTCGGAACAAAATAGTGTACATCCTGTGCCAGAATTTTCCCCTTTTTGTCACGTAACGTCAGCAACATAAAACTTGTGCTATGCTCTTCAGATACCATCCATTGCCCTAACGGACAAGCATAAACTTCATTTGCCGAATTAGCAGGAAGCTCAACAATTTGTTCGCGCCGTTGCAACTCTTTTCCTTGGAAATTCATCAACCTCATACTCAACCTCAAATTATTCAAATCTTCCAATTTATCTGAGATAAGGTAAACATGCAAGCTATCCTCTTTGTTCAACGTATTAATAAACAAAGGTTCAAAAGCCCGCTTTGCCTGATAATGCAACGCTTTCCAATTACCATAGTAATCAATACTAGACCATGATACCACCGGCCAACTATCATTCAACTGCCAATACAAAGAGCCCATACAATAAGGACGCTGGCGACGATGAGCTTCAATACTATGACGTACCCCCATTCCCTGCAAAACCAAACCCACATAAACAAAGTCCTCAAAACTTTTGGGCATTCTGAAATAACGTTCCATACTAGTTGCTATCAAATCATTGCCTACCGTGCTCTTCTGATGAGCAGTCATCACCTCCGATGCAATATCATAATCTTCTGGCGAAGCAAATGTTTCGATGGTTTTCATTTCTGGAAATGATTGGAAACCGTATTCACTGGCAAAACGGCACCATTCCTCGTCAGCCGACTCAAAAGGCTTCTTCCCATACCAGATACCCCAATTATGACTGTCTCTCACTTTCCAAGTATCAGGCCTCCCCCAGTTTGCAAAATAAGGAGATGTATGCATATAAAAACGTCCACCATCATACTTTTCTACTAAAGCCGGCAAACACTCATGAAACAATTTGTCATAATCAATTTGGAATCGACTATGAATTTCCTCTCCAAAACGTTTTTTCCACCCCCAGAATTTTATACCTTCCTGTATTTCATTATTTCCACACCACATCGCTAAACAAGCATGGTTACGCAGACGCTTAATATTATATTCCGCCTCTTCTGTTACCCTTTGCAAAAAGGTATTATCAGCCGGATAAGTAGTACAAGCAAACATGAAATCTTGCCAAACCAGAATGCCATTCTCATCAGCCAAGTCATAAAAACGATCATCTTCATATACACCTCCACCCCACACACGTATCATGTTCATATTAGCTTCCTTAATATCACGGAACAATCTCTCATACCGCTCAGAATTTACATTAGGGAGCATAGCATCCGAAGGTATATAGTTAGCACCTTTTGCAAACATCGGAACACCGTTCACTTCAAAATAAAACGATTCACCCTTATCATCTTTCTCTGTCACAACCCGTAACGTACGGAAACCTATGCGATGCTGTTTTTCAGCCACGACTTCCCCATTAAATCTAACCTTAGCCGAAAAATCATAAAGCACAGGTTTTCCCCAACCATTAGGCATCCATCTTTGGGGCTCCTCAACAATCTGAGGCAAACTTATTAGATTTTTTCCCGGTTGCAAAGAGACTTTTTTAATCTCTTTCCCTACATTCTCACCCGACAAAGAACAATCAACCTCTACTTCGGCAGCAACGATTGTATCAGAAACATTCCAAATTTCCACTTGATTATCTAAACAAGCTTCCTTCTCGTTCAGGGACAACTGTTTCACCAGATAATCATCTATACGAGCCACATCATATAACCTCAAAGAGACCGGTCGCCAAATGCCGCAGGTAACCATCCGGATACCCCAATCCCAACCATAACTATAAGGTGCCTTCCGAGTAAAGATACTCACTTTTTTCTCTGCATGGTCATTATCTGCCGGATATTCAAAGCCATTAGTCTCCCATTGAGGCAAAGCTTTGCGAATAGGAGAATGAAATACAACATATAAACGGTTCTCTCCTATATGCAACAAATGTTTCACGTCCACTTCATACCCTCTAAACATATTGTCGGTAGATAAAATCAGAGAACCATTCAGATAGACATCCGCATACGTATCCAATCCTTCAAAAACCAAACGGGCAGCTTGCCTAGCCATTTGCACTTCATTCAATGTAAACGTAGTCCGATAAGCCCAATCTTCATTCTCCACCCATTGGATTTTCTGCTCATTAGTACCAAAAAACGGATCAGGCAAAAGTTCATGTCTTAGAAGATCCTGATGTACCGTACCAGGCACAACGGCTGGTAGCCAATCATTACTCGCTACATTTGAGAAAGTCCAACAACTGTCCAAATCTACTATTTCCGGCAAGAATCTGCATTGACTTGATAATAAAGCAGAATAACACAGCAACATAAGGGAAATAATGCATTTCATGAAAATTGATATTCAAATTTACAAATCCATGCACCTTTTCTGCAAGAAAAGCTTTACGAACTACCCAACTTTCCTCGCAGAAAAGATGCGAAAAAAATATCACTTCTGTGCTTTTTGAGCTTTCAATTTTTCTTCTATCGGATCCTGGTATTGCGTTTGAAGCCGCAACAACTCCTTCCTCAGATCTGCAGTAATATTCTCATAACCAGGCTTTCCGTAGAGATTATGCATTTCAGAAGGATCCTCCTGCAAGTCATACAACTCCCATTCATCAATATCATTATAAAAATGAATTAATTTATAACGCTCTGTGCGCACTCCATAATGACGTTTCACCATGTGCTCAGCAGGAAATTCATAAAAATGATAATATAAAGAGGTACGCCAATCAGCAGGTTTTTCACCTTTCAGCAACGGCACCAAAGAAACCCCTTGAATGTCGTCAGGAATAGGCGCACCAGCCAATTCAAGAAAAGTCGGTGCATAATCTATATTTTGTACCATCTGCGAGATTTCCCCTTTAGCCTTGAAATCTTTCGGCAAATGCATAATCAATGGAGTATGGAAAGATTCCTCATACATAAAACGTTTATCAAACCATCCATGCTCACCCATCCAGAAGCCCTGGTCGGAAGTATAAACCACTAACGTATTATCCAACAAGCCTTTTTCCTTCAAATAATCTAAAACACGTCCCACATTGTCATCCAATGATTTAACAACTTTGGAATAATCACGCATATAACGTTGGTATTTCCATTCTGCCAACTCCTTTCCTTGCAGATTCCTTTTATAAAAATCCTCTATAATCGGTTTATAAAAAGCATCATAAACCTTTCTGTCTTCCGGATTCAAACGCCCTACATAGCTTTCATAACGTTCCTTCAAAGGAGTCACTTTGTCTGGCCGGTTCATCTTGTTATCATAAATCAAATCCATATCTTTTGCAATGCTCATCTCTTGGGCAGCAGCAGCAGGACGTCCTTCATAATCATCATAAAAGTTCTCCGGAAGAGGGAACGTTTTATCTTCATATAAAGACAAATATTTCAGCTCCGGCAACCAATTTCTATGAATCGCTTTATGATGGATAAACAAACAAAATGGTTTTTCCTTATCCCGCTGATTTTCCATCCAATCAATGCTCATGTCCGTTATCAGGTTAGTTATATAACCTTCCTTACGAATAGTATCATTATTCATATTAATAAAATCCGGATTATAATAATCCCCCTGCTCCGGTACAATCTCCCAATGGTCAAATCCCGTAGGCAGACTTACCAAATGCCACTTTCCAATGATAGCAGTCTGATAACCCGCTTTTCTCAACAATTTCGGAACTGTCTGCTGTGACCCATCAAATATACAAGTTGTATTATCCGTAAAACCGTTGGCATGACTATGTTTTCCAGTCAACATACAGGCGCGGCTCGGCCCACTTAATGAATTAGCCACAAAACTATTGGTAAAAATCACCCCATCGTTAGCTATTCGATCTAGATTGGGCGTCTCGATAAAACGGCTTCCATAACAACTCATCATCTGAGCTGTATGGTCATCAGTCATGATATACACGATATTATACTGCTTAGCTACTTCCTTTTTGTTATCAGCGCATGAAGTTAACGATGCCAAGGCTGCCATGCCTGTCAAGGGATAAAAAAAAGTGGGAGTCAATTGTTTCATAGATTAAAAATATTACGTGATTAATAATGTAAGCAAGATTTAATAACAAATTGTCCGTCCAAACAAAGAAGCGGACATTATCTCATTCAAGAAAAAGTTCACTCACTCCGAATGAAGGCCAAGTCACAATAGCAGATACTTAATAACCCCCTCGAAGCAAGTGTATTTACCATTCAGTTCATTCATAGTATTCTATTTTTATTCAGCAAGTTCTTGTGAGCATTAGATTAACAAAAACGATTGTTTATCTCGTATGAGATTGTTTACAAAGATACGGATTGATTTTCATATATGCGAAAAAGAAAAGAGTTTTTTACTTACAACACATCTACAACTATGTCAGAAACAAAAACGACTCCTACATCTTTTCTATATCCTGAAATGATAACTGGGTAACTTGGGCAATGGTTTCCATGGGCAATCCCAAAGCTTTCATGCGCCGCACTGTTTCTCGAGTATTCTCCTTTTTCCCTTCTGCAATGCCTTCCGCACGGCCTTCTGCACGACCTTCTGCCAAACCATCCGCACGACCTTCGTACCAACCGGTTTTTATGACACTCCGCTGATAACGGATGGCTTCCATATCACGAAAATAGGCCTGCTTTTCCGCTTTAGGCAAAGAATCCACACGTAAACGTTCACGAGCCTCGGGCAAGCCTTTGGCCGTAGCAGTGCTGTCTATTTCACCCGTTTTAAGAAACTGAACCCATTCGTCCAAAGGAGTTTTAGCCACCTTATCGAAATCATTCACACGAAGCACATAGTACTCTGGAAAGATGTCACCGGCTTCTTTGCCCACAAACATCTCCCGTTGACGTACAGACAATTTCAGGATATCATGGGGATTATGCAAACCGCGGAATTCTGTTTTCCCGTGATAAATATAATCTTCGCCCTGTCCCAAATCAAAATAGACAATATTGATAGAATAGACCTTACGCACCTTGTCATAATCATCTCCCAAATTGATATACTCAGAGATAGTTTTAGAGACACCATAAAGCATGCGGTGGAAATAATCCAACTCCCGGTTGTTCTGTACCTCCACGATAAGTAATCGCCCTTGGGCATCTTCCACCAAGATGTCCGCGCGATTAAACTTATCTGTCGCATCCGACTGATTGGCTTCGCTTTCCAGAAAACGTTTGATGTGCAGATCCTCCCCCAAAAGAGTGGAAAGAAAACCTTCCAGAACCACATAATTGCTTTTGTCACGAAGCAGACGCTTCATCGCCCAGTCGAAACGTATCAAGTTTTCCTTCATATCTATGTTATTTTAATGCAAGCGTGCCCGTACATACTCTTTCTATTTCTATGCAAAGTTAATGATTTTCCTGGAAATAGCAAATCTTTGAAGAGGTAGCCACCGAAACCACATTATTGAAGTTATATAGCGTAATCAAAATATCCCCCTAATATCTTCCCCTTCTGCCAAGGGAGCACAACACTCAACATAACAGAAAGTGAATTTTAAACAACATTTGCCCCAAATTACCGCTACCTCACCAAACCAAATTACCATAAAAAATCCGGAGATTCAGGACTCCCGAATCCCCGGACTTCTACATATCGAACTTTAACTTAAATTACCAACCTGGATTTGGTTCCCACATGCCACCAGCCAAACCATCCGAACCAACCATCGCATCACGAATAGGCAACAGATAATCACGATCTACCCTAAACTGCCAACCAGTAGTAACATTAGTAGAAAGCATATAACCATCTGAAGTCAACCAAATACCATTACCATCAGACAAAGTACCAGAGAAATGTTGCTCCAACGTAGTTCCTGTATAAAGCGCACCTATCGGCAGTTTGCCTACTATCAACTCATCAGCAGCAGCCCAACGCAAGATGTCAGTTAAACGACAATTTTCAGCAGCCTTTTCCACACGACGTTCACGACGCACTGCTTGAACATATTTATCCAAATTGCGGAAAGGATAATCCGCATCTGTATTATATTCACGATCGAAATCTACACCTGGCATACCAACTCTATCACGCAAAGGTTGCAAAGCAGATTGGATACGCGAAGCATTTGCTGCACCATCCAGTTCAGCCAAAGCCTCGGCATAGTTTAACAAAACATCCGCATAACGAACTTGGATAGCAGGAGTTTCCCCTTGCGCTTCTCCATATCTGCCAGAATTTTCATCATATTCGAACTGCGAATGTTTTAACAACGAATACCCTGTTGTATTACGACGGTAATCAGTCATATCAATAGGAGGCCATGTAAAATTAGTATTAGCAGTCTGAGGCTGTCCCGGCATAAACACAGTCTGCGACAAACGAGGATCGCGCAATTCAGGATCCAACTCTTCCCCATAATTGAGCTTAGCATCCAACTTCTCCTGGCCGACAAACGGATATCCATCTCTTGTCAAATAATCATCTACCAATGAAGCCGACACACCTTTATCACCCCCACCATGCCAAGAATAATATGTAACATTATTTCCTCCAACGCTCGAAACATCATAACGTCTCCACCATAGTACTTCCTGATTTCCTGTTAAGTCAACTGTAACAAACAAATCACGATAATCTGTCAAAGGATTATCATTTTGCCGACTAATACTCCAAACATTCCGATTTATGACTGCTTCAGCCGCTTCCACAGCCTGATTCAGCCAATCTGTTATCTGTTCTTCTGCATTGGTTAATGTTTTATCATAAAAATCATCATTTTCTGCCCGATGATATTTTTCCCACGTAGCGGCAAACAATGCAACCTCACTTTTTAAAGCTCGTGCCACATCGCGATGCACACGCCCCGTTGCATTGCTGCTCTGTTCATTCAGATTCGTAATGGCCAAATCCAAGTCTGCCAATATATAGTTGGCCAACTCCGTGCGCGTATTGCGTGGACGCTGCATCAAACCTGCATCCGGATCCAAAGGCGTGTCTATCCATGTCACACCGCCATAATCTTTCAACAAATTATAATAATAGGCAGCACGGAAATAATAAGCTTCGCCCAAACATTGTTTGAACGCATCAGACTCTTGGTCTTGGCAACGATCAATGTTTTGCAACAAGAAGTTCACATTGCGAATAGGCTTGTAATCATTCATTTCAACAGCATCTCCCAAGGTCAGTGCACCATTCAAACGGGTATTAAGCGTGGAAGGCAGTAAATTATCGCTTGCGACATCACCAAATGCAATGCCATTGGTCATACTACTGGACTGCATTTTAATAGCCGAATTACTCACACTTCCACCCCCACTATACGGCACACTTCCCTGATAAAACATGTTCAGGTACATCGTTATCTCACTGGTCGTAGAGAAAGCTTCTGACGAAGAAAGCTCTCCCTGAGGCTCTTGATCCATGTCGAAACAAGAAGCAAGACCCAAACACAAGACCGAACTTAGCAGTATATGTATCTTTTTCATAATCTTTATTCCTAATTGTGTGATTACATATTTAAAATAACTCCCACAGAGAAGACTCTTGTCATCGGGTAGTTCTTACCAGCATCAGAGCCAGCCAGATTAGTCGTAAACAAACCTTCCGGATCAAAAATCTTCAGTTTGGTAAAGGTCAACAAATTCTCGCCAGAGAAGAACACTTGGGCTTTAGTCAAATGCGCTTTACTAATCCACTTTTCAGGCAAATCATAACTGATAGTCAAATTCTTCAAGCGACAATAAGCAGCATTTTGCACATAGCGATCAGCCTTTTGAGACGTTTTGGCACGATATGAAGCGACTGCTCCAGCTCCTCCAATATATGGTTTGGGATAGTAAGCACCTTTGTTGTCCTCTCTCCAATAATCCATGTGCTCCTCGAATACTGTCACTTGCGCCTTAGCACCTGCACCCCAGAAATAAGCTGTCCCTGTCTCCGGACACCAGTCACGTTTACCCACACCTTGGAACATCAGACTCAGAGAAAGACCTTTCCAAGAGATAGAGCCGTTAATTGTATATTGATAACGCGGAGTGGTATTACCTATGATAGTCATGTCACCCATACGACCAACTACATTATCTCCATTATCAATCTTCTCATCACCATTCAAATCAATATACTTCACATCACCCGGCGTCCATTCACGTGTCGAAAGATAAGATAAATCGTATGCACTATTATAAGCATCGGCTTCAGCTCGATCCTGAATCAATCCAGAAGCTCTGTAACCCCAGATTTCACCAACCTTCTTACCCTTATACCAGTTATTGGCCGGGTCTGTATAGCCACCGTCATAGGCTGTGACTTCGGCCGTAGCATCTGATACCGAACCACCAATAGAATAATCTATATCCTTGCCAATTTTACCACGCCATTGCAGGGTTAATTCCCAACCACGGTTACGCATCTCAGCATTATTGGTTTCCGGAGCAGCAGCACCGAAGAAATCAGCCAAATCAACCGATGGACCAAGCATGTCGCGCGTGTCACGCTGGAAGATGTCAAACGTACCGGTCAAAGCATTGTTGAAGAACCCGAAGTCGATACCAATATTCTTATGGTCCACTTTTTCCCACGTAGTATTAGAATCCACTACTGCACCCGGAGTATAATAGCCGGAACGGACACCGTTGAAATACCAGTTACCAATTCCCGTAGGATTCATGGAAGAAGCAAACGTATAATAGTCTGCGCCTGCTTGGTTACCCAATAAACCCCATGAAACACGAAGTTTCAAATTAGAAAGCCAATTTCTGGTTTTTTCCATAAAAGATTCTTCACTGATACGCCAGCCCAAAGAAACGGAAGGGAAGAATCCCCAACGATTGCCCTTCGAGAAACGGGAAGAACCATCGTAACGGCCATTGAGTTCCACCAGATAACGTCCCATGTAATCATAATTGATACGAGCAAAATAGCCGCGGGTTGCCCAACCATAACGTGTATCGCCCAATGTAACATCACCGTCTGCCATTTCCAAGCTCGGGTTAGAAGGATATTGCAGATCTGTCACAGAAGCCGACAACAATTTGTATTTATAATACTCTTCCTGATAACCCAGCAAGAATGTAAAATTATGCTTGTCATTCAGCGTCATCATATAGTTGGTGTACAAGTTAAGAGACTGGTACTGATTGTTTCTGTTACTACGAGTGTAGCCACTCACTGCACCACCATCATATATTTCTGTACGCGTACCAGTGTTAGTGCCTGAATCATCGGCATTGGGAATTTCAGGCAATACTTTTTTTGCCTCATAATCACGAGTATTGTACCGATAAGTATAATCAAAGAAAATACGCCAATTCTTGATAGGCTCCAGTTCCAAACCACCAGTCATGGTCAGGTTGTTATTTTGAGTATTGGTAAACGTACCGCTCTGCAAATAGGGAATCATGGAGAGTTCGGTATAATAGCCATTGGGATCTACAACACTAACCGTTGGACGGAAACGAGCCAAATTATGATAGAATGTTTCCGACAAAGCCCCCGTACCGAACGGAGTATCACTATTCGAATTCATATATTTGGTATTCACCTTCAATTTCAACCAGTCTGTCACTTTAGAAGTAATATTAGCATTGAAATTGAAACGGCGATAATCTATATCGGCATAACGCAAAAGGCCTTCTTCTTTATACATGCCTCCCGATATATAATATTGTGCCTTCTCACCACCGCCGCTGATGCTGACATTGTGATTTTGTTTGAAAGCAGCATCCTTATAATGCAAATCAAAATAGTTTGTATTACCCAAACCATTAGCAGTGTTCTCGAAAGCAGCTACCATTGACTGTCCGGGAGTCAATTCAGCCCAAGGATTACCGGCACCCGTACTAATATAGTCTCGCAATGCCTGTATTTTTTCCTCGCTATACTCATACGTACCATTAAAGTTATACGTACCGGCATTGAAGAAGTTTGCGAAATCCACAGAGTTCACCATATTCGGCAGAGAGGTCGGCTGCGTCCAGCCCAACGTAGCCTGATAGCTGACACGCGTCTTACCTTCCTTACCTTTCTTGGTCGTTACCAAGATGACACCATAGGCAGCACGTGCACCGTAGATAGAAGATGCGGCAGCGTCTTTCAGCACAGAGATGCTTTCGATGTCGTTGGGGTTAACATCAGCCAAGTCCATTTCCACACCGTCTACCAATACATAGGGAGCGCCTGAACCAGACAAGTTACCCTGACCACGCAACTGCAAAGTAGAAGTGGCACCCGGACGACCGGCATTGCTGTTGTCGATATACAAGCCCGGCACCATACCTTGCAGGCTCTGGGTAGCATTGGCCAACGGACGTTGTTCCAAAGTTTCCCCTTCTACCATGGCCACAGAACCCGTCAAGTTTACTTTCTTCTGCACGCCATAACCTACGACAACCACTTCTTCCAGCATCTGGTTGTCTTCCTGCAAAGTGACATTCAGAATCTTTCCCGGAGTCACTTTCACCTCTTGCGTTACATACCCGATGTAGCTAATAACCAACGTGGCATTTTCGGCAACCTGCAAAGTAAAGTTACCATCAATGTCTGTAATCGTACCGTTACTCGGATTATCTTTTTCGATAACCGACGCACCAATTACAGTCAAACCCGTAGCATCATACACTACACCTTTTACCTCTGTTGCTTGTTGAACAACATTCACGGCATCGCTTTTCAATGATAAGCCCTCTGCGCTCACCATTTGGGGACAAGCCAACAAGGCGACGGCCCCCAACAGCGACATTTGCTTAATAAAGCCCTTACTAAAAAATTGCAGATCCATAAATTCTCGATTTTAGTACTAAATTTAAGCTCTGGTTAATTAATTCTGCTACAAATGTACAAAGAAATATTAAAGATACAAGGATTCAAGAAAAAATATTTGTTTTTCACCAAATATATTTCCTTCTCTTTTAAAAAAGCTCCTTCTCAATGGATGAAACAGCTTATTTCTCCGACCTCGGAAGGCTCCTCTTCAGACCTCCTTTGCTTCTGCTCCCTACCTCGTCCTTGTCTAACACAGGGACGAGGTAGGGAGCAGGAACGACTTTGGTAGGATGTCAATAGGGGCCAATCAAGAAGAAAAAAGTTGTTGCAAAACAAAAAAACAGGCATCACAAACCAATATTTTTTTAGAATTAAAGCGGTGAAGAGGAAAAAATATTTAACTTTGCGGAGATTAATATTTAAAGTATTTATTGCTATGACAAAAAATCGTTTGAAAACATGGGCCATTTGCCTATTAGCAGGAGGAGGTCTGGCGGCATGTGCGCCTTCAGAAGTACAAACTGGAGACCTGAACGTCATCCCCCAGCCTCAAGAGGTGATTACCACGGCCGAAGCTGCACCTTTTGTTATCCGTTCTTCCACCAGCATTTGCTATCCGGAAGGTAACGCCAAGCTGGAACGTACAGCCCATCTGCTGGCTTCTTATATTAAAGAGGTAACAGGGACTGAAGTGAAAATCGGCACAAAAGCCGGAAATAACTGCATCGTTTTAGGACTGAATCCGGCCATCGCACAAAAAGACGGCTATGAACTGAACATTACTGCCGACCAAGTAACGATAAACGGCTCGACAGAAGCCGGCGTATTCTATGGCACCCAAACCATCCATAAAGCCCTGCCCATCACGGGCGGAAAGGCTTTAGGTTCGCTGCCTGCCGGGACTGTGAAGGATTTCCCGCAATATGGCTATCGAGGCTTCATGATTGACGTGGGCCGCCATTACTTCCCGGTGGCTTACCTGAAAGAACTGATTGATGTCATGGCATTGCACAACATCAACTATTTCCATTGGCATCTGACGGAAGACCAGGGCTGGCGCATCGAAATCAAGAAATATCCCAAACTGACCGAAATAGGTTCAGTGCGCAAGGAAACAATCACTGCACCCGGATCTGGCAAATTTGACGGGACTCCTGTCAGTGGTTTCTATACTCAGGAAGAAGCCAAGGAAATCGTGGCATACGCAGCCGAACGCTTCATTACCGTTATTCCAGAGATAGACATGCCGGGACACATGCTAGCTGCACTGGCTTCGTATCCGGAACTGGGATGCACAGGAGGCCCATATGAAGTGGCCACCAAATTCGGTGTGTTTAAAGAGGTACTTTGCGGAGGCAACGAGAAGACTTTGCAATTTGCCAAAGATGTGGTCAACGAACTGATGGACATCTTCCCGGATGCTCCCTACATACATATAGGCGGGGACGAATGTCCCAAAGCGGAATGGAAAAAATGCCCGAAATGCCAGGCGAAAATCCGTGAATTGGGATTGCGAGACACCAAGGAGCACAGCAAAGAAAACCAATTGCAAGTGTACTTCATGGGAGAAGTGGAAAAGGAAATAGCCAAACGGGGCAAGAAAATGCTGGCCTGGGACGAAATATTGGAAGGGAATCCTGATCCCAAGACCACAACCATCGCTGCCTGGACCGGCGTCTCGGCTTCTATCAAGGCTGCCCAATTGGGGCATCAGACCATTGTCTGCCCCATCAGCCATTTGTATTTCAGCAATCCGGGTTACAATCGCCTGAAAGGCGTAAGCAGTGTGGAACGAGTGTATAATTTTGAACCGGCTTCTGACAAGCTGACTCCGGAAGAAAAGAAAAACATCATCGGCGTACAAGGATGCATTTGGACAGAATGGACCAAAGACAGCCTGAAAATGGAGTGGCAAATGATGCCGCGCATCGCCGCCTTGAGTGAATTGCAATGGAGCAATCCGGCCAACAAGAATCTGGACGGATTCTTGAAACGGCTGCGCCATCAATTGGACTTGTATACACTATATGGATTCCATTATAAAGAAGACATCGAAGATGTAGTGATAGAAGCCACTCCTACCGGGAAAGAAGGAGAAGCTGTCATTGCCTTGAAGACCTTTGACAACGCACCGGTTTATTATACGCTGGATGGCACGGAACCGACAGAAACGTCATTGACCTACACACAGCCTTTCACCATAGAAGGCAAAACTACCACCATCAAAGCCAAGGCTATCAGAAACGGACGTGAAAGCCATATAACGGAATCAACAATAGAGTATAACCTGGCTACTATGCGTCCCATTACCCTGAAGTCTACTCCAGACGCTGGATATACTTACAAAGGAGCACAAACATTAGTGGATGGATTGACCGGCGACGACAATTATCGCTCGGGCCGTTATATAGGCTTCTATGGACAGAATTTCGACGCAGTTATTGATTTGCAGGAGGAAAGAGAATTTTCATCTGTCTCCATCGGCACTTATCTGGTACCCGGTGACTATATTTTCGGACTTACCGGCATTGAAGTATATGGTTCGGAAGACGGACAGAAATTCCGCAAAATAGCTTCCAAGGCTATCCCAACCCTGGAGAAAGGAAGCAAAAACAATGTACTGACAAGAAATGATATTACATTTGACAAGACAAAAGCACGTTACGTACGCATCGTAGGTAAGAATACGCCGGTTCTGCCACAATGGCACCCAGGTGCAGGCAGAAAGACGTTCTTGTTCCTTGACGAGATAACAATCAATTAAGCAACTGTCTGAGACATTATAGAAACGGGCTACACGGGAATGCATGCACTTCAAAGAAAGGCTGCACTCCCGTATAGCCCGTATTTTTCTGCTTTCCGCAACCTTTCCAGCACATCCCTTGAAGATTCTCATAAAAATTACTAAATATCAGAAAGATGAAACGAACAATATAAAAAAGGCACTGTTATTGTAAGAAGTAAAGAAGACAACAAAATTATAAACCTAAACAAAAATGAGAAGTATGAAAAAGTTTATTGTATTAATGGCTGTGGCTTTAATGGCCACCATTTCAAATGAAGTATTTGCCCAAACAGAGACAGTGGACAGCCTGACAAATCCCAAAGCTTTGCGAGATGCAGAACGCGCACGGCAAAAAGCCGCCCAAGAAATTGAAGAATCTGCTGCATATGCTGAAGCGGTAAAAGCTTTGGAAGAAAAGCAGTTCGTACTGGAAGCCGATCAGGTCATTTTTAAAAGAGGTGAAACTGCTTATGTAAATACCAACACCAACTTTGTACTGGTAAACCAAAATCGTGGAACCGTACAAGTGGCTTTCAATACGCATTTTGCCGGTCCTAACGGCATAGGCGGTGTAACAGTAGACGGTACGGTATCGGGAGTCAAAATGAAAACAGACAAAAGAGGCAACGTGACTTACAGTTTCAGCATCATGGGAACAGGCATTTCCGCACAAGTATTCATGACCCTTGTCAATGGAGACAACGAGGCGACTGTAAGCATCAGCCCAAACTTCAACTCGCAAACCTTGACATTGAGAGGAAAAATCATTTCTTTGGAACAATCGAATATCTTCAAAGGAAGGTCATGGTAAAAGGACAACACTCAACATGGGAGAAAACGTTTTTTAAAACGACAGCCCCTTTATTCTATTGCAAAAATCATCCCATGTAGGAAATGGCAAAATATTAAGAAGCATGAAAAATAGGGAGTTAGTACGCATTTAATGTACTAAAATCCCTATTTATTTCCCCGAAAAGATCGATGATAGCAAAGTATTTTCTAATTTTGCGGTCATGAAAACAAGATATATATTCATTGTACTGGCAGGAGTATTACTTACTCCTATATATTTCGGCTCATGCGGCGTAGACCGATGGGCTGCCTATGCCGAGCAGACTAAGACTGACCGTTGGATAGACGACACTATGCGTGTATGGTATTACTGGAACCAGGAAATCCCTAATACCAATGACTTGAACTATTTCACCGATCCATTTTCATTTTTCTCTTCTTTGCTTTCTGATAAAGACGGGAAGGGAGGAAGCCACTATTCTACCATAGACAGCCTGAAATATAGTACACGGAGCATTCCTTATACAGACTACAGCTATGGTCTTCAATTCACGACCAAT
The DNA here is from genome assembly GCF_023336905.1 of Bacteroides sp. ET71. Taxonomy (GTDB): domain Bacteria; phylum Bacteroidota; class Bacteroidia; order Bacteroidales; family Bacteroidaceae; genus Bacteroides. The sequence continues at coordinate 15,664 of NZ_JAMBLS010000011.1, read as the reverse complement.
CGAGTGGAAGGAAACGATACGGCGTTATATGCCCATATTCTTTACGTGGCTCCAGACAGTCCGGCTGGCGAAATTGGCCTGCAACGAGGAGATTGGATTATGGAAATGGACGGAAAAGCAATCACTGAAGATAATTATAGTCTGCTGTACGGCAGTGGAAGTATGAGACTGACAGTCGGTTATTACGACGCTGCGCAAGATACCATATTGGCATATGCCGAACCACAAGACATCGCATCGGCACGCACCATAAACGACAATCCGGTGCATTACCAGAATGTCTATTTGACAGGAGGGAAACGGGTAGGCTATCTGGTGTACAATCATTTCAGTTCCGGCATCACAGACAACAGCAATGAATATGATGAAAACTTACGGGAAGCCTTCCAATATTTTGCTGCCCAACAAGTCAATGAATTTATATTGGACTTACGCTATAATAACGGAGGATTATTGTCGTGCGCAGCATTATTGTGCACTATGTTGGCCCCATCTACAGCTTTGGGGCAAACTTTGGGTTACTTGGAATTTAACACGAATTTTCAAGAACGAGAAAGCACGCTTTATCTGGATGAGGCACTGATTGGAAAAGGGGCTAACCTAAACTTATCCACTCTTTATGTCTTGACAAGCGGAGAAACAGCTTCCGCCTCAGAGATGCTCATCAACTGCTTAAAACCTTATATGAATGTGGTGCTGATAGGTTCTACCACCGAAGGAAAGAATGTAGGGTCTATGGAATTTACGAATGAAGAACTGATGATAGTCATGAACCCTATTGTGTGCAAGATATATAATTCAGCAGGTAGTTCTGATTATGAAAATGGTTTTCAAGCCGATGTTGCCGCAAATGAAAACAGTGACCTTGCCCGCTTTTTACCTTTTGGCAATCCTGATGAATTGATGCTGAACACAGCATTAGGACTAATAGGCGGAACTTCGGCTACCACATCAACCGCCAGTGGTTTGCGGACTACGGTATTGCACAATTCCGTGAAACGAAGAGAGGCACAATCGGTGCATTTAAAGTAGAATGAGAAAAAATACGCGCACAAATGATAACATTCTTTTCCTTAAACATCATTTGTGCGCGTAAACCAATCAGTTGCTTTTAGCGAAGAATTTCTCGAAGAACAGCAAATGATAATCGATAGAGTTATTCCAATATTCGGAAGTATGACCTCCGGGACGGGTAATAAAGTCATGATCAATCTTCCGCTGTAAGAGCTGCTTATGCAGTTCTTGATTGACATTTAGAAAAAAGTCATCTTCTCCACAATCAATTAACAGAGCCAGTTCTCCATTGGCAATCTTATCCAACTGTGTCATTACAGTATGATTGTCCCACACTTCTTTGTTGTCTGCATATTCCCCTAGCTGGTCTTTCATATTCCAATTGTCCGGGAAAGGACGTATGTCTACTCCACCACTCATACTACCTGCTGCTCCAAATGTGTCTTTATGACGGATGGAAAGCCACAAGGCACCATGTCCTCCCATACTCAAACCCGAAATAGCCCGAAAACGACGATCTGCTTTTGTAGCATAATGCCCATCTGTATAGTCTACCAGTTCAGAAGAGACGAATGTTTCATATCGAAAATCGGCATGAAGAGGACTATCCCAATACCAACTGTTTTTACCATCGGGACATACAAATATCCAACCTTTTGCATCGGCAATGGCAGGTAATTCCGGCTTCAATTCAATCCAGCTTTTTGCATTCCCCCCATATCCATGCAACAGGTAAACAACAGGGCAAGACTGTGCTTTATCCCCCAAAGCTTTATCCGGCAAAATAAAAACAACTTTTACACTGTTCTTCATTGAAGGGCTTTTAACCATCAGAGTATCAACCCGAGCTGCATTCAACGAAAAACAGCCAGCCCATAAGAACAAAGCAAACAAAAAGATTTTTCTTTCCATATTTTTAGTCATTTAGTTTATTATTGAACAAAAGTAGGTATTTTCTTCTTCATCTCCATGCCTTTTAATACATTTCACCTTATGAACAGGCTATTTAAGCCATTTAGATATGCCTTTTTGCAAATAGACAAAAACTCAAAATTCATATATAAGTAATTGTTCACATTTAGTTATACTATGAATGAAAATTTAGGTAGGACACAAGCAGTAGCTGACTTTCCCTCCTCCGGGGAGGAGGAGAATTCAGTTACCATTGTTTTCTTTCATGATAGTATAAGCTAAATTTCAGCATCTACTTAACAGTTACAGAAAGATAGGATAAATGTTTTTTAAACACACTCATACGCATAGTATTTTCATAATCAATAAAAAATTTGTATGTTTGTGCCGGAAACCATTTAAAACCTTTATGGAATTTTTAATTATTCTATTTTTATTACTTCTTAACGGCATTTTTGCCATGTACGAATTAGCGCTGGTATCGGCCAGCAAAGCACGCCTGGAAACAATGATTGGAAAAGGCAACAAAAGAGCCAAAGGCGTGCTGCAGCAACTGGAAGAACCCGAAAAATTTCTTTCGACCATTCAAATCGGCATCACACTCATAGGTATTGTATCTGGTGCATATGGAGGTGCCACACTTTCTGATGAAGTAGAACCTTTGTTCAGACTGATTCCTGGAATCGAACCTTATGCACATACACTGGCTGTAGCTACCGTAGTAGTAATTATCACTTATTTATCGCTTATCATAGGAGAGCTGGTTCCTAAATCCATCGCATTAAGTGATCCTGAAAAATGGGCAACACGGCTCAGTCCGTTCATGATAGCTGTCAAAAATGTGTCGTATCCTTTCGTTTACCTCCTCAGCGCTTCTACTAAATTGGTAAACCGACTGATTGGTTTAGGAGAAAATGAAGAACGGCAAATGACACAGGAAGAATTGAAGATGATTTTACACCAGAGTTCGGAACAAGGTGTGATAGATAAGGAAGAAACAGAAATGCTGCGTGATGTATTCCGCTTTTCAGACAAACGGGCCAACGATTTAATGACTTATCGAAGAGATATTGTGGTAATGCATCCTAATGATACCCGCGAAGACGTATTACGCATCATCAGTGAGCAGCATTTCAGCAAATACCTACTGGTAGAAAGTGGAAAAGATGAAGTCATTGGCGTCGTATCGGTAAAAGATATCATTATTATGCTGGGCAGTAATCAGCCGTTCAACTTACGCAGCATAGCACGCCCCCCTCTCTTCATTCCGGAAAGCTTGTATGCAAAAAAAGTACTTGAACTGTTCAAGAAGAACAAAAATAAGTTTGGAGTAGTAGTAGATGAATATGGAAATACAGAAGGCATTATCACGCTGCACGACCTGACTGAAAGCATCTTCGGTGACATATTGGAAGAAAACGAAACAGAAGAAGAAGAAATTGTACGCCGTCAGGATGGTTCGCTTTTGGTAGAAGCCTCCATGAATATAGACGACTTCATGGATGCCATGGGAATTCTGAATTACGATGACCTGAAAGAAGAAGATTTTACCACATTGAGCGGATTGGCCATGTTCCTTATCGGCCGTGTACCCAAGGCCGGAGACCTGTTCACTTATAAGAACCTGGAATTTGAGGTTGTCGACATGGATCGCGGACGGGTAGACAAACTGCTGGTGGTAAAACATGAAGAAGAAGAGGGAAAATGAATCTTGAGTAATACATGCACTTTAACGATACGTACCTCGCCGCCGAGAACTTCCATCAACAGCTTCTGCACAAGACCTTGAAATGCCTTTTGCCCGTATTTGAACAGAGTATGCAGAAACTGGGATGAATAGGAAATGAAAGAATTTAAGCTACCAATCAAAGTGCTTGAACAAAAGAAATCTGGATTAGTTCTTAGACTATCAACCTAAATTAGAGAAATTGCCGATAACGAAACTGTTATTTTTCATTCTAGCTGATTTTACGCTTGCCGTAGCTTTTCCGGGCAGCATCCGGTTTTTCTTTTTATTCTTTTTAACCTCTTCCCCAGTATCTCAAAAGAATGAGGTGGCATAAGATTGCCTGTTCATAAAAAAATAATGTGCTTGTAAGTAAAATATCTGCATAATTATTGCTTTCAAACTCGTTCCAAATTCGTCTTTTGTTCGTTTCTAAGCACTCGAACTTGGTACGACTTTGGAACGACTTTGGTAGGACTTTGGTCAGAGTTCGAAGGGGCGTGATTCTGGAGGTAATATTTGTTTATAAATATAGGTGCTTTTCGAAGGGGAATGGCGTTTGTAATGGAAAAACTCCTAGCGTAATCATTGTGAGATTTTTACCGAGACGATAAGTGTATGTTTGCTTCGGCAAAGGGATGTCTAAATCGACTAAAATATTATGATGCTGAGCAGCTAAGCAGAAACCTTTTCTTTTGTCTGATTTTATCCCCGCCCAGGGCACCACCATGACCGTCTACCTCCTGGCGGACGACGGCACCCTCATCCAGCAGGCCGACTACACCTACTCCACCACCACCGGCTGGACCTCCACCGCCCCCTTGCGCTGGCCCGCCTCCACCGGCACCTACCGCTTCACCGCCATCAGCCCCGCCGCGATGGCCGACGCCTGCACCGACGGCACCACCCTCCCCCTCACCCTCCCCACCGAGTGGACCGCCGCCGACCTCGCCACCTACGCACAGTTGCGCACCACCTCCGATGCCACCCAGACCGCACCCACCACCGACGGCGTCACCCTCAACCTCCACCACCCCCTGGCGAAGATACAGGTCATCTCCACCTCCTCCGCCCCCGTCTACCTGACCGACGCCCCCGCCACGGGCACCGTCACCCTGGACGGCAACCCCACCGCCGACCCCACCACCGCCAGCACCTTCGGCATCCTCTCCGACAAGCTCCTCACCCTCACCCTCCCCGCCGGAGGATTGCAGGCAGGGACATCGCTGACCACCACCAGCGCGACCGACGTTACCATCATCTCATGCACCACGCCCGGCAGCCTGGCCAGCGTATGGCCTGAGGCCACCCCCGACAAGGTGCTGATAACCGGCACGCTCAATGGCGACGACATGTCCACCCTAAACAGCCACAAGAATGAGATTACCCACCTCTACGTCACGGCCAATGCCGAGGACTATACAGACTGGGAGGAATTAGGCTTTAGCGACAGCAATATTACTGAGATTTACTTGCCCAAGCCACCAACATCGGCTCTAGTGCGTTCTCTAATTGCGAATCCTTAACCAGCGTCAACCTGCCACAAGCCACCGACATCGGCTTCAGTGCGTTCTGGGGCTGCACATTCTTAACCAACGTCAGCCTGCCACAAGCCAAAAGCATCGACTTCGGTGCGTTCTATGCTTGCACATCCTTAACCAGCGTCAGCCTACCACAAGCCAAAAGCATCGGCCCCAATGCGTTCACAGACTGTACATCCTTAACCAGCGTCAGCCTACCACAAGCCAACGAGCTTCAAGAATTCGTATTCGGTGGCTGCGAGGCCTTAACCAGCATCTGCCTGCCGACCGGTGTACTATTTCTTATCTCACCTTTCGACGGCTGCACCTCCCTCACCACCCTCTACCTCAACTGTCCGGAGGAAGAGTTCGATGCGACAACATACCACAACTACGGCGAACACACCTGGCAGCACATCTACTACGGCTACCGCGGCACGGGCGACTACCTCGCCCCCGCCAGCTACACCGGCCACTGGCCCGACACCACCACCAACCCCTAAGCCCCCATATACGCATATGAAGAAGAAACAGATACTCATCACCGCGGCCCTGGCCGCCCTGCTCTGCCTCGCCCCCCGCGTGCAGGCACAAGACGACCGCCGCCCCGTGCGCGTGGCCCTCACCACCAACACCCTGCCCTACGCCCTCCTGGCGCCCAACCTCGGCGTGGAAGTCTTCGTCAGCCCTCGCCTCTCCCTCGCCCTCGACGGCGTCTACGGCTGGTGGGGCTACCCCGACGGCAACACCATCATCGAAAACTGGAGCATCGGCGGCGAGGCCCGCTACTGGCTCCGCCCCGACGGCCGCTACCTGGGCCACCACCTCGGCCTGGGCATACGCTCCGGACAGTACGACGTCGCCTGGAACGACCCCGGCCGCCGCGGACAGTTCACCCTGGCCGGCATCAACTACGGCCACACCTGGGTGCTGCGCCGCCGCTGGACGGTGGACGCCGGGCTGGGCCTGGGCTACGTCCGCGCCAAGTACGACAAATACCAGTGGCACCCCGACACCCGCTGCTACGAGCGCCTGGCCGCCGGCCGCGTGAAGAACACCTTCGGCCTGACCGACCTGCACGTCAGCATCAGCTACCGGTTTTAATGAAGAATGAGGAATGAAGAATAAGGAATGAGGAACGAAGAACGATGAACAAGCTATATCCCCTACACGCAACCATCGGCAGCCTGCTCCTGCTCGGAGCCTTGGCCGCCTGCAACGACAAACAGATGTGCGACCTGCCCCACCCGCACCCCGGCCGCGCCGTCCTGACCTACGACTGGGGCACCGCCACTCCCCGCGACGTGCAACTGGAGGTGCTGCCCTATGACGACCCGCTGGCCACACCCGCCATCGACACCCACACACCCGCCGACGGCACCACCCTGGACAGGCTGGCACCGGGACGCTACCACGCCCTGGCCTGCACCGAAGCCGAACGCCTGTCCGTCAGCAACGGGACCGCCGCCGTGACGGACACGGAAGACGACGGCAGCCTGCCCTCGGTAGGCGACCTGTGGGCAGGCAGCACCCACCTGACCATCGAGTCCGGCACCGACACCCGCGCCGCCATCGGCCTGCAACCCTGCACCCGGCTGCTGCGCATCGTCCTGAACGCCGGACAAGGCGACCCCACCCAAGTGCAGTCGCTCACCGGCCTGCTGACCGGCGTGCGCACCAGCCGCGTCATCGACCCCTGGCTGGCCGGACAAGTCCCCGCCACGGCTGCAACCACAGCCACGGGCAGCATACGCCTGCACTTCACCCCCACCGACGACGGCACGGCCTTCGCCGCCGAACACCGCCTGCTGGGGCTGGACCCCACACAGGGCATCACACTCACCCTGACCCTGACCACCGACGACGGACGCGACGACACGCAGGATTATGACCTGACAGACGAACTGGAGGACTTCGACGACTTCGACAACCCCGGAGCCGATGACCCGGACGACCCCTTCGACCTGGGCGGAGACATCGACCTGATTGTCACCTCGCCCGTCGACGCCCTGTTCAGCATCAGCGGATGGGGACAGGTGGACAGCACCGAAGGCGGGGCAGACATGGAGATAAAGGGAAGGACAGACAAAGAATAACAGAACATATATTACTAACAATCAATCAACAACTAAAGACAATGAAAAGAGAAATGAAAGGGCTGCTCTACACAGCAAGTATCGCACTGCTGGCCACAGCATGTAGCAACAACGACGAGAACCTGGGCGGTGTGGACATCAACAAGCCCATCGACCTGCAACTGATGCCGGCACCCGCCGCCACGGCAGACACCAAGGCTGCCATCGGTGCCACCTCCTTCGACGCCAACGACAACGTGGGCCTCTTCCTGGCCTGGACGGAAGGTGCCAGCGCACAAGTGCCCATCGCCAACTCCATCGTGCAGAACAGCACGTGGCAGAACGGGAGCATCATAAAAGGCGAACAGCTCTACTGGCAGAACACGGCCGACGTACACACCATCTACGCCTACTACCCTCACACAGACTTGACAGCAGGCGCATACAACGTGCCCGTCACTATCCAGGCTGACCAACAGGCGGCAGGCATCGCCGGCTTCGAGAACGCCGACGTGCTCTACGGCACCTTCAGCGGCCAGGCACAAAACAACGTATCCATCGCCATGGGACACACGATGAGCCAAGTGACCGTGAAGCTGCAAGGCGGCGACGGCTACACATCGGGAGCCCCCCTGCCGACAATCGCTAAAGTAGAGCTGAAGTGCCCGGCTGGCTTCATCCTGGGCGGCACGCTGACCCTAGCCGACGGCGACATCGCACCCGCCGCTGCCACCACCACTGCCACCACCCTGACTGCCTATAACGACAACGACACCTACCGCGCCATCCTCGTGCCGGGACAGACAATAAGCCAAGGCACCGAGTTCGTGCGCATCACCACCACAGACGGCACGGCCTACACCTACACCTTGGACAAGGCCATCACCGCTGAAAGCAACACCATCTATGCCCTGACCCTCAGACTGAACAAGGGCGAGATAGAGCTGACCAGCACCGGGCTGACCATCAGCCAGTGGGGCACAACCGACACCATCAACGGCGGTGCCGACATGGACATCCAATAAGGCAACCTGTGCCAGCAACCTGTGCCAGCAACCTGCGGCCCTCTCCTGCCAGAAAATGCGGAGAGGGCCGCATTTTTTATACAAGAAGCCTGCTCCATGTAACAGGAATTTCATACCTTTGCGCCATATTAACAACTTAGGTTATATACTATCTACTACACAATGAGCGAAAAAGCACCTTTCATGGTCTTCTCGGGTACAAATTCGAGATACCTGGCAGAGAAAATCTGCAACCACCTCAACTGCCCGCTGGGTAAGATGAACATCACCCATTTCGCCGACGGCGAGTTTGCCGTGTCCTACGAAGAGTCTATCCGCGGACGCCACGTGTTCCTGGTACAGTCTACCTTCCCCAACTCGGACAACCTCATGGAACTGCTCCTGATGATTGACGCTGCCAAGCGCGCGTCGGCCAAGAGCATCGTAGCCGTTATCCCCTACTTCGGCTGGGCCCGCCAGGACCGCAAGGACAAACCCCGTGTGTCCATCGGCGCCAAGCTGGTAGCCGACCTGCTGTCTGTGGCCGGCATCGACCGCCTCATCACGATGGACCTGCACGCCGACCAGATTCAGGGTTTCTTCAACATCCCCGTAGACCACCTCTACGCTTCGGCCGTGTTCCTGCCCTACATCCAGTCACTGAACCTGGAGAACCTGGTCATCGCTACCCCCGACGTGGGCGGCTCAAAACGTGCCAGCACATTCTCTAAGTACCTGGACGTGCCCCTGGTGCTCTGCAACAAGACACGCGAGAAAGCCAACGTGGTGGCCAGCATGCAAATCATCGGCAACGTGCAAGACAAGAACGTCGTGCTCATCGATGACATTGTAGACACGGCCGGCACCATCACCAAAGCTGCCAACATCATGAAGGAAGCAGGAGCCCGTTCGGTGCGCGCCATTGCCAGCCACTGCGTCATGTCCGACCCGGCCTCGTTCCGCATCCAGGAATCGGCCCTGACGGAAATGGTCTTCACCGACAGTATCCCCTACTCGAAGAAATGCGACAAGGTAAAGCAACTGAGCATCGCAGCCATGTTTGCCGAAACCATCCGCCGTGTGATGAACAACGAGTCCATCAGCTCGCAATACATCATCTGAGAGCTCCATACGCACCAAAGAATCAAGGGGGCATGCCTTTCCGGCATGCCCCCTTGGCTTTAAATCCCGGCACCTGCGTGCCAATCAGCTTACTGACCTTCGATGGAGGAAATACGCCCCATCTTGTACGTTCCCCTACGGACGATGCGGCCATATTTGTCAGTCTCCACAAAAGACCCGTCTTTCTTTCCCTGCTTGAAAGAGCCCTCGTAGCGTCCGCCATTCTTGTCGGTCTGCACACCGTTTCCTTCTTCCAGTCCGTCCACAAACCCGCCTTTGTATTGCGAGCCGTCGGTCATAATCAGCGTACCTTGCCCGTTGAACTTGTCATTCTTCCATTCACCCGCATACGAGTCTCCCGCACTCCATTTATACGTGCCTTGCCCCTCGCGCAGATTATTCTTCCATTCACCTTCATATACAGCCCCGTTGGCCCAGGTAAAAGTACCCTGCCCTTCCTTCAAACCGTTCTCGAAATGCCCCACGTACTTGTCGCCATTGGCATAATAATAAATACCTTCACCTGTACGCTCTCCCTGCACATAGTCGCCCTCATAGCGGTCGCCGGTATGAAAGAAATAAATGCCCTTACCGTCCTGCATGTCCCGAGACCACTGCCCCACGTATTTGTCACCGTTGGCATACTCAAACGTTCCCTGGCCTTCGCGCACATCTTCTTTCCATTCTCCATTATACTTGCTCGAGTCGTTCCATGTCAACACGCCCTGGCCTTCTTTCTTGTCTCCTTTCCAGGTACCCACGTATTCAGAACCGTTCTTCCACGTGTATGTCCCCTGGCCTTCACGCTTGTCATTCACCCAGTTACCGTGATAGACATCACCGTTATAATAATACATCGTACCTTCGCCGTGCTGGTAATCCTGGTACCAAGTGCCATCGTAGCGGTTGTTGTTCATAAAGTAGAAAATGCCCTTACCGTGTTGCTGGTCTTGATACCAGTTGCCATCATAACGCTCTCCGTCAGCAAAGGTATAGACTCCGTGCCCCTCGCGCTTTCCCTTCACATACTCGCCTTCGTAGACATCACCGTTCTGAAAAACCGTTTTCCCCTTGCCATTGGGCTTCCTGCCTTTTATCTCGCCGGTATATACCGAACCGTCCTTGAACGTATATGTACCTATATGTATTTCAGAGGAAAACAATCCCTTCACCTTCCCAAAGAAACCTCCTGTCTGCTGAGCCTGCACAGGGGTAACCGCACACAAGCATATCAATACAAATGCCTGCCATATATTAGTTCTTCTCATAATCTGTTTCAATATTATTATGTTATGCTTCTTTCCATGCTCCGGGTATCCCCCCAGACATCGGTAAGTAAACAAGAATCGTGTGGACAAAGTTACAATTTATCTCTCAAAACAGGGCTTCTACCTCTCTTTTTAGGATATTTTTTCCCCACAGACCACAACCTTTAAGTTCTCTTTGCACAAATATTTCCGCGCCAATTCACCCAGTTCCCCGGCAGTAACCGTATTAATGGCTTCAGGAATGGCTGACAAATAAGACTTCTCCAGCCCTGAGACATGGATGAATATCCACGCATCAGACAAGGAAAAGACAGACTCGTAACTCCGGCACATCTCGCCCAACATATAATTACGCACCCGCTCCAACTCGTCGGCCAACACAACTTCAGTGTGCAAACGGTCTATCTCGGCATAAACCTCTTCTACCAAAGCATGAACATTTTCGCAAGCTGTATCGGCTGCAATGGTCAATACGCCTTCTCCCGGATAGGGGAGCAAACCGGCTGATATGCCGTAAGTAAGTCCTTTCTCCTCACGGATATTGGACATGAGACGACTGCCAAAATAGCCTCCGAACAGAGTGATAAGCACACGCAGTTTCAGGTAATCCGGATGATTTTGGTTCAGGGAAAGCATCCCCATACGCACCGCACTCTGCACAGCTCCTTTCCGCTCTATGAAGAAAGACTTCTCCGGACTAACGATAGGTTGGTAATGAAACCGTTCCGCAGGAGCATCACCAGTGCCGAAAGCAGTCCGCCCGAAACGTTCTTCAACCAGGCGAAGACAGCGTTCGTCCACACGTCCGGCCAAATAGATGGAGCAATTGGCTGAATGGTAATAACGCTCATAAAAACTCCGCAACACGTCAGGCGATATCCGCCGGTAATCCTCTTCCTTCAATAAATGACCGGCTGGATGCCCGTCTCCATAAAGAAGATTCATCAAACGGCGAAGAGCCAGGTAATCAGTCTTTGATGAATTGACCAGAAACTGGCGGACATTTGTTTCTAAGACAATGTCCAGTTCTTTCTGTGGAAAAAGCGGCTCTTTGACAACAGACTCCAACACTTCCAACGTCTGAGGCAGGTATTTGCTCAAGGAATAAAGCGTGAGGTAGGTATATTCGGCCGCACAAGCCAACTCCAGCCATGCACCGTAATAGTCTAAGCGTTCGGCCACCTGTTCGGAAGAGAAACGTCGTGTGCCTTCGCGCAGCATACGGTTGGCAAACAAGGCCTGCAACGGTTGCTCCTGATGCCAACGCCCCCCCCCGAACAAGAGGTCGATACGTATGACATCGCTCTCATCTGCATTGAATGTATAAACGGGTATCCCATTAGAAAGATGGGTACAGACTGGCTCGCGCACGGAAAAGGTTTCCGGCTTGCGTATATTGGGAGGAGTAGTCCGGTCTAACATTGCGCACGCTCTTTCAAAAAACGTTCCGCCCGCTCCAAGTCCTGGGGCGTATCGATACCGATGGTTTCCACTTGGGTAATGCCCACTTTGATGGTGTACCCGTTCTCCAGCCAGCGGAGTTGCTCAAGCGACTCGGCCAGTTCGAGAGGCGACTGGGGCAAAGAGGTAATAGCTTTCAGCACCTCCGAGCGATAGGCATAAAGCCCGATGTGCTTATAAAAAGTATGGTGCGCGAGCCACTCCGAACGCTGTACGTTGCGCAAATAAGGGATGACCGAGCGGCTGAAATAGAGGGCATTCATCTGCGCATCAACCACGACCTTGGGTGAATTGGGATTCTCCAACGCCTCCAACCCGTCTGCGGGGGCGAAAGGCTTCACCAGGGTAGCAATCTCTGTGGCGGGATCTTCGAAGCAGGCTTTCACTGTTTCCAACTGAGAAGGCTGTATGAAAGGTTCGTCTCCCTGGATGTTCACGACCACGTCGAAATGTTGCCCGATGTTTTCAAATGCTTCGCGGCAACGGTCGGTACCACTCTTGTGATGCACTGAGGTCATCACCACCCGGCCGCCAAAGGCACGCACGGCATCGGCTATGCGTTCGTCGTCCGTGGCTACCCAAGCATCGTCCAACACGCCTGAGACTTGTTCATACACCCGTTCAATGACTGTTTTTCCGCCCAACATGGCCAAGGGTTTGGCCGGAAAACGCGTGGAAGCGTAACGGGCAGGGATTATTCCTATGTATTTCATGCTGTTTCTTCTATATGTACTTCTGTGTATTCATAATCTGTCAAGTTCGCTGAGACCGCGCCTCACATAATCGCGTGCCCAGTCGTCGGGCCTGCACACTTGGCCGTCGCAAGCCAGCAGGTCGATATCGAGCCTTACGATTTCCCGTTGTTTTTCCTCTGCTTTGCGTCCCGCCTCCCGCTCGATACCTTTCAAACAGAGGCAGACCTCCTGGCGGGTCAATTCGGATGAGAAGCGGGCCAACTGATTGGAGAACAGCACACGACGCCGGAAGAACAATGGCTCCGTCTCTTCTTCTTTTGAGAAACGGATGCCCGGGAAACACTCCGACAGCCGCCTGCGGGCAAACGCCAGGTTGGCTTGAGGATGTTCGTTGCTCCCGATACAAACCGTATAGACCATATCCCTCTCCTCGTGGATTTACTCGAAAAACTCGTCCAGCCCTTCGACGGGTTCATCGTTCTCGAAAAGGTTTTCAGTCGCTACGTCATCGGCGCAGGGGTCGTAGTCGGGCGGGAGCTGGAAGGTTTCTGTCTCGTCGTATCCCAGGCTCTTGTCGGCAAAGACTTTGTTCATGAACTTCGCCCAGATGGGCAGGGCGGTCGAGGCTCCCTGACCGTGGAGCATGGTGTCGAAATGGATGTCGCGGTCTTCGCCTCCGAACCAGCATCCGGATACGAGCGAGGGGGTGAATCCCATGAACCAACCGTCGGAGTTGTTGTTGGTGGTGCCGGTCTTGCCGCCCATGTCTGCCTTGACACCGTAGCGGAAGCGGACGCGGCCGCCGGTGCCTTCGTTGATGACGGCGCGGAGCATGACGAGCATCTTGTAGGCGCTGGAGGCGCTGATGACCTCTTGCATGTCGGGCGAGAAAGTGGCTACGATGTTGCCCTCGCTGTCTTCGATGTGGGTGACGAAAAGGGGTGCCACCCGGATGCCTTTGTTGGGGAAGGCGGTGTAGGCGCTGACCATCTCGCCCACGGACACCTCGCAGGGACCGAGGCAGAGGGAGACGGAGGGGAAGATGTCTTGGTTGCGGAGGCCGAAGTTGTGGAGCAGGCGTTTCAGTTCGTAGGGGTTGAGCTTGCTCATCAGGTAGGCGGTAATCCAGTTGTCGGAATTGGCCAGGCCCCACTTGAGGGTGACCATCTCGCCGAGGCGTTTCTTATTGGCGTTGCGGGGTGTCCAGGGTTTGCCGTTTTCGTCCATGAGGGTGTATTGCACGTGGCGTGCCTCGTCGCAGGGGGAGAAGCCGTTCTCCATGGCGAGGGTGTAGACGTAGGGTTTGACGGTGGAGCCTATCTGTCGGCGTCCGACCATGGCCATGTCGTACTGGAAGTAGTGGTAGTTGGGACCTCCGACGTAGGCTTTGACGTGTCCGTTGTGGGGGTCCATGGACATGAATCCGGCTCGGAGGAAGTATTTGTAGTAGCGGATGGAGTCCATCGGGGTGAGGACGGTGTCTTTCACTTGCTGGTCGTTCTCCCAGGTGAAGACGGACATCTCTTGGGGTGTGTTGAAGGCTTGGCGGATTTCGTCTTCGGTCTTGCCCTGTTTCTTCATGATGCGGTAGCGGTCGGACTGGCGCATGGCGCGGTCGAGGATGTCGTCTACCTGCTGTTGTGTGAGGCGGAAGGTGTAGGGTGCTTTCTTGGCGCCTTTCTTCTCTTTGAAGAAGTAGGGTTGCATGTCGCGGAGGTGCTCGGTGACGGCTTCTTCGGCATACTGCTGCATGCGTGAGTCGATGGTGGTGTGTATCTTCAGTCCGTCGGTGTAGAGGTTGTAGGGTTTGCCGTCTTTCTTGAAGTTTTTGTTGCACCAGCCGTAGAGGGGGTTGGTCTCCCAGTCGATGGAATCTTCGTAGAATTGCTGCCGCTGCCAGCCGCGGTAACGGGCTGGGTCGGGCTTCTTGGCGGTGAGCAGGCCGCGCAGGTATTCGCGGAAGTAGGTGGCCAGGCCTTCTTTGTGGTCGACGCGGTTGTAGTGCAGCGTGAGGGGGAGGGCTTGGAGGGAGTCGCACTGGGCGGGGGTGAGGTAGCCAGCCTTGCGCATTTGGTCGAGGACGACGTTGCGGCGCCCGCGGGTTTGTTCCTTGCGGCGGAGGGGGTTGTAGAGGGAGGGGTTTTTGCACATGCCCACGAGGGTGGCGGCTTCTTCTACCGAGAGGTCGCGGGGCTGGCAGCCGAAGTAGGTGTGGGCGGCGGTTTTGATGCCGACGGCGTTGTTGAGGAAGTCGAACTTGTTGAGGTACATGGTGAGGATTTCTTCCTTGGTGTAGTAGCGTTCGAGTTTGACGGCGATGACCCATTCGATGGGTTTCTGGAAGAGTCGTTCCATGACGTTGTCGGCACCGGGCGAATATAGCTGCTTGGAGAGTTGCTGGGTGATGGTGCTGCCTCCGCCGGCGTTCTTCTGCATGAGGATGCCTCGCTTGAGGATGGCGCGGAAGAGGGCTTTGGCGTCGATGCCGGAGTGGCTGGCGAAGCGGACGTCTTCTGTGGCGATGAGGGCGTTGATGAGGTTGGGCGAAAGGTCGTTGTAGCCGACGTAGACGCGGTTTTCCTTGCTGTACGAGTAGGTGCCCAGTACCTTGCCGTCGGCCGAGAGGACCTCGGTGGCAAACTTATAGTTGGGGTTTTCCAAGTCCTCCACCGGGGGCATATAGCCTATCCAGCCACGGGAGATGGAGTAGAAGAGCGCCACGCAAGCCAGGACGCACAGGGCCAGAAGCCCCCAGAGGGTCAGTATGATTTTCTTTATCATGGGTCTGCAGTTTAGTTAACGATGAATGGATGGCGGCATCCGTTTCTGATTTTCACGCCGACAAAGTTACACATTTATATGATATA